>DATCEH010000055.1:0-26355 GCA_036510225.1 Solirubrobacteraceae bacterium
CGGGTCGCCGCGTTCGACACGTCGACCGGTGTCGCTACCGCTTTCAACCCGAACGTGAACAACACGATCGACGCCCTGGCGGTGTCGCCGGACGGCGCCACGGTGTTTGCCGGCGGAACGTTCACGACCGTCAACGGCTCGACCACCGAGAATCGCCTCGCCGGATTCGACGCGACGACCGGCGTGGCGACCGCCTTCGACGCAAACCTGAACTTCAACGCACTCGCCCTCGCGATCTCGCCTGACGGGAGCACGCTGTATGCAGGAGGCCAGTTCGCGACGGCGGGATCCACGGCTGTGCGCTTCCTCGCGTCGTTCGACCCGAGCACCGGCAACGTGGGGACCTTCACGCCGGTGATGAACGGCGGCCTGGTCGACGCCCTGGCCTTGACGCCGGACGGGAACACGCTGTATGCCGGCGGAACGTTCACGAGCGTTGGAACCACCCAGCAGATCTCCTACGCCCAGTTCGGTCCTGCGGCGACGGCACCGACCGCCACGACGGCCGGCGCGTCGGGAATCACAGGCTCCGGCGCGACGCTCGCTGGCACGGTCAGCCCCGGGGGCGCTGCGACATCGTACGTCTTCGAGTACGGCACGTCGACCGGCTTCGGGTCGATCACGGGTCTCGTCGACGCGGGCTCGGGTCAGAGCGCCGTCGCCGCCACCGGCTCGCTCACCGGCCTGCGCCCCAACACGACGTACTTCTATCGCGTCGTCGCCGCGAACTCGCTCGGCACGACGTTCGGGGCGGTGGCCAGCTTCACGACAACCGGCGCGCCGAGCGCTCCGGCGGTCCTCACGCAGGGGCCGACGTCGATCGGCGACACCACCGCGACCCTCGCGGGACAGGTCGACCCAGAAGGTCAGGCGACGGCATTCGCGTTCGAGTACGGGACGACGACCAGCTTCGGTGCGATCACGACGCCGGTCGAGCTCGACAGCGCCGGGTCCACCGAGTCGGTTTCGGCGGTGGCGGTTGGCCTGACGGCGAACACGACCTACTACTACTACCGCCTCGTGGCGACGAACGCGTCGGGGACGTCCGCCGGGTCGGTGATGAGCGTGACCACAGGTCCGGGCGGTCCACCGGCCGTCACGACCGGCGGAGTGTCCGCCGCGACGCAGACCGGCGCGACGCTGACGGGGACGGTCGACGCGCTCGGGGAACAGACGACGTTCGCGTTCGAGTTCGGCACGACGACGAGCTTCGGCGCGCTGAGCCCGGTCGACGAGGCGAGCCCGATCGCCGGGCCCCAGACGGTCTCGCTGCCGATCGGCGGCCTGGCTCCCGGGACGGTCTACGTGTATCGCCTGGTCGCGACCAACGCCGGTGGCACGACGGCCGGACCGGTCGAGAGCTTCGCCACCGCGGCCTAGCAGCGGGCGCGGTGGCCTGACGCCTCACCGTGGCGCCGACGCCGCTTCGAAGCGGTCAATCGCGGCCATGCAGACGGATCTTCCCGTGGCCGAACGGCCCGGCTGGGACGGCCGGCGGTGCCTCGGGATCCGCGGCGTGACCGTCTTGCGGATCCGTCTCCTTCACGAGCTCGCCGACGCCGTCGTCGCTCTCCACGGCGGCCATCAGCACGGCTCGGATCGTCTCGATCGCGTCAAGCGTCGGGTTGTCATCTGGTGCTGCTGGCGCCTCGCGCTCCAACATCGGCATGGTCTTCCTCGTTCCCTAGCTCTGGAGTAGATGCAGCGTGACTACCGATACGGCGGGAACAGAGGCCCGGATCATGCCGAGGCGACATAATCAGAGATTCCTGCATAGCGGTTACCTATATAAGCTGCGCCGGAAAGCTGTGGCACACGGTGTGCTACGGTGAGCCGATGTCCTCACGAGTCGTCCGCGCCCGGTTGGACGAGCCGTCGGAGCGGGCCCTGGCGCTCCTGATGGGGGAGGGACGCAACGAGTCCGAAGCCGTGCGGACCGCCTTGGTGGAAGCAGGGCGCCAGCGTGTTCAGCGCTCTGCACTGGCCGAAGAGGTCGGTCGGCTCGCGACGGATGTCAGGGACGCCAGGGAGCGCCGCGCAGTGATGGCAGACATGGATGCCGCCGGCACCGAGTGGCCGGAATGACCCGCGGCGAGATCTACCGCGTGCGCCTGACGACCAGCCGTGGCCGTGAACAGGTCGGTCCGCGCTACGCCGTGATCGTGCAGGCCGAGCAGTTGCTGGGCCTGTCGACCGCGATCATCGCGCCGACCTCACGCAGCGCGGCGCCCGCGACCTTTCGCCCTCAGATCAACCTTGCCGGCGAGTCGACCCGTGTGATGGTCGAGCAACTCCGAGCCGTCGACGTCGAACGTCTCGTTACCTTCGCCGGCCGGCTCTCGGCACCCGAGCAGCGCGCGGTCGACCACGCGGTCGCCCTGGTCCTCGACCTGTAGCCGGCTCAGCGCTCCGCGAGCCGTAGGACCGCGACGAAGGCGCCGTCTCCCGGAGCGGCGTAGCGCTTGGGCCCTGGCTGGCGGCGACCCCGCCGGGGGAAGTCGGTCGAGTCGGTCGACCCGGTCAGATGGATCGCGCCCGACCGGTCGACTGCGACCGCCAGGCCGGCATCGGTCCCGCCGCCGCCGAAGTAGGTCGAGAAGCGCAGGAACGAGCCGCTGCGGTCGAGCTCGGTGACAAAGGCGTCACCCGGGCCGTGGAGGGTCCGTTGGAGCGGGCTGGCAAGCGGGAAGTCGGTGGATGACGTCTCGCCGGTCACGTAGACGTCGCGCGACCGATCGATCGCGATCCCTGAGTCGCCGTCGTCCCCGCCTGGGGCACCGTCGTCCCCGCCGCCGCCGAGGTAGCTCGAGAAGACGAGGGCGTTGCCGGTCGGGTCGAGCTTCGCGACGAACCCCGCGGAAGCCCCCGGCGGCGGGCTCGTGTCGATCGCCTGGATCGCGCTGGCCGTCGGCAGGTCACGGGATGTCGTCAGACCTGTGATGTATGCGTTCCCGTCACCGTCGGCCACGATCGCCCGGCCGACGTCGTCGCCGGAGCCACCGAAGTAGGTCGCGTAGTCGAGCCGCGTGCTGGCGGCATTGATCTTCACGACGAACGCGTCCGCCCCTCCGCCGGGCGCGGCCTGAAGCGGGCTCTTGGTCGGGAAGCCGGTGTCGTTGGTCTCGCCCGTGACGTACGTGTTCCCCTCGCGGTCGACGGCGACACCGAAGCCCGAGTCCCCATGGTTGCCGGCGGCCGTGCCGCCGAGGACGCTCGAGGAGACGAGCCGCGTACCCGCGCGGCTGAGCTTCGTCACGAAGGCGCCGCTCGACGTGTGGGGCGCGAGCGGGTGGAGCACGGGGAACTGCGGGGAGACCGTCTTGCCCGTGACGACGGCCCGGTCCTCGGGGTCCAGGGCGATCGCGTTGCCCTCGTCGTAGTGGGTGTCGCCGAGGAATGTCGAGTAGACGAGGCCGGTCCCGGCAGGGTCGAGCTTCGCGACGAAGGCATCGAACGGCCCCCCGCCGTAGCTGCGCTGCAGCGCGCCGGCAGTGGTCGGGAAGTCGGTGGAGTTCGTCGCGCCGGTCACGTAGGCGTCGCCGGCGGCGTCGACGGCGATTCCCCGGCCCGAGGTGTAGCCGGCTCCGCCGAGGTAGGTCGCGTAGACCAGGACGCCCGAGCGGTCGAGCTTCGCGATGAAGGCGTTCTGAGTCGTGCCCCCGGGTCGAGCCTGGAGTGGGTGCTCGGTCGGGAAGTTGGCCGAGCTGGTCTCGCCGGTGACATACGTGTCGCCGGCCCGGTCGACCGCGACCCCCAGGCCGGTCCCGGGTGCGCTGCCGACGAGCTGCGTCGAGAAGTCGATCGTCGGATCGATCACGAGCGGCTCGGACCGGTCGTAGCGCCCGACGTCGAAACCGACACGGCGCGGGCCGAGCAGACGGAAACCGCCCCGAACAGTCCGCCGAGCGCGACCGACGAGCTGGTACATCGCCGGTGCACGCTGGACGACCTCCCGGGCGCCGAGCCCGACCAGGAGGTTCCCGGTGCTGTCGATCCTGACCGTCTCAGCACCGGACAGGTCGATTGCGATCCGGCTCGGGTCGGCTCCGGCGGCGAGGTCGAAGTCGTATTCGAGCCCGGCGCCGGCGCCGGTGTAGCGGACGTCGATGCCCGGATAGACCGACGGTTGGACGACCTGGGCATAGGTCGGCACACGGGTGTGCCATGTCGAGGCCCGGCCGATCAGATAGCTCACGGTGCCGGGAAGCAGGCCGGCTCCGGCGATCGGGTGATCCGGGGCGGCGCCGGCAAGCCGCATCGACAGTACGCCGGGTGTGCGGCGCGCGCTCGAGCCGGCGACGGCGATCTCGGCTCGGGTGCCGGTCAGCTCGATGGTTGCGCCGGTGCCGCGTGCGACGAAGCTCACGCCGGGGGCGGCCTGGCCGACGTTCGGCTCGAAGCTCAGGGGCAGCCGGGCGACGGCGGCTCGGACCGCGACCGAGCGGGTCAGGACGAAGGTCCGCGTCGCGGTGACCGTCGTGCGACCGGTCGGCCGGAAGGTACCCGTGGCGGTGAGGCGGAGCGTCTTCGCGGCGTTCAGCGCGGCGTTCCCGGCGGCGGTCAGGCGGACGTCGATCGTCGTCGCCTCGGGACCAGGGAAGCTCCGCGTGCCCTGGGCCGCGACCACCGCGTGCATGCCGGCGGCGGGCGGCAGGTACCAGTCGACGACCGCACGGCCGGCCTCGAGCCCGGTGAACGGGAGCACGGTGTCGCCGCGGACGAGGGTCGCCGGGATCTTCGTCGCCTGACCGACCGGGGCGATCTGCCGTTCGAGGAGCGCCTTGATCTGGGCGATGGTCACCCGCGTCGCGCGAACGGCGGCCGTCGTCGGGGAGACCGCCGGCGTGCCCGGACCCGCCGCGTTGGCGGCTGTCTCCCGGATCCGCAGGCGCGAGCCGATGTCGGCGCTGGTCGGCTTGTAGGTGCGACCAAACGCGCCGGCGATCGCCGCGCACGCGTTCCCGGCGTAGCCGCAGCGCAGCCAGCGGTAGGTGAAGCCGGTCGGGTTGTTCGTCCACGACGCGTGAACCCCGGTCAGCGTACGGCCGGTCTGCGGCGTTCCGCCGATCGACGGCGGCCTGCCGGCGGCCGGGACGGCCGGGCCGCTCGGCGGGGCCGGGGCGGCGGCCGAGCTCGCGCACAGCGCCCACGCGTCGGTCTGGGTCAGGCTGCCGGAGGCGACGCCGCCGGTGTGGGATGCCGCGGTCCACGACGCGGCCACGCCGGAGGCGACCGGGGTCCCGCCGGGGTCGCTGGGGTAGCTCCCGGTCAGGTGGTCGCCCTGGGAGCCTGGCAGGCCGAAGGCGTCGCTGATCAAGCCGCCGCCGCCGAGCAGGGCCGTGCCGTCCGGGCAGGTCGCCGTGACCGCTCCGGGCGTGCTGGCCGGCGCCGGACCGGGTGTCTCGGCGTGGACGACCGTCACCGTCGGCAGCGGGCCGGCGGTCGCGCAGAGCGCGAAGGCGTACGTCGTGTTCGACTGGTCGCCGCCCCCGCCGTTGAGGCCGGTCGCCGTCCACGAGCCGGGGTTGATTCCCGAGAGGACCGGCGTCCCGGCCGGGTCGCTCGGGAAGCTCCCGTTCGGCTTGAGGCTGCCGACGGTCCCCGGCGTCGCGCGCGATCCGCCGCTGAGGAGGCGGGTCCCGGACGGGCAGGTCGCCGTCGCGTGGACGATCTGGAAGGTCCCGGACGGGCCGGGCGTGCTGGCCACGACGACCCGTGTCGCGGTCGGGCCGGCGGCCAGGCAGATCCCGTAGGCGAGCGTCTGGGCGTCGTCGGGGACGGCGCCTCCGGCCCCGCCGGCGGCGATCCACCGGGTCGGCGTGAGCCCGCCGTCGGGCGACTGGGTCGCTCCGTCGATGCTCGGGAAGCCGCCGTCGACGTGAATCCCGTTGTGGGTCACGGTCTGCGTGGTCTGCGCCAGCCGGGTTCCGCCGCCGGTGAGGGGGGCGCCGCCGCAGTCGGCGACGGCCGTGACCTCCGAGAAGGTCGAGCTCGGCCCGGCGACGTTGCCGCTGGCGACGAACGTCGACGGCGCCGGCGGGGTCGCGGCGCCGGCAGCGGCTGGCAGCAGGCCCGCCGCGACCAGGACCGGGGTGGCCAGCCTGAGGATTCGTGTGCGCGAGCGCGTCATCTCCTGGTCCCCTTCACGGTGAGGTGAACGCTCCGCGTCCTCGGTTTGCCGCCGGTCGGCGTGAAGGTCACGGCGAGCGTCACGGTCAGCCTTGTGTGATGACGGCGAAGCGTCCTCGCGCGCGAGCCCGGTGCGATCTCCAGCGTGAGGTGTCCGGCGGCTCGGGCCGTCGCCGCGACGCTGCCGTAGCGGATCGTCTGGGCCTTGCGCGTGCCGGACGCCGGCAGGCGGACCGACGCGACGACGCGGAACGTGCCGCGGCCGGGGCTGTTGACTACCACGCTGAGCTGTCCGCCGGCACTCGCGGTGCGGCTGGTCAGGCCGAACGAGTTGACGGGTGACGGCGGCCGGGGGGCGATCGTGATCGCCGCGGCCGGAGCCGCGCAGGATGTCGGCCCGGCCGGAAGGTTGCGGGCGTCGCCGGAGTAGCGGGCAACCCACCGGTAGGTGCCTGAGACGGTTGTCGCGAACGGCCGCGACCCGTAGATCCCGTTGCCGGAGACGGCGGCCGTCGTCGTGGCCAGGGACCGCGTGCACGCGGTGTCGCCGGGTCCGTAGAGCTCGAGCGCGATCGTCCCGGTCACGACCGACCCGCCGGCCAGCGTCGCCTGCGCGGAGATCGCGCCGCCCAGGGCGGTCGATCCGAGCGCGCGGGTGGTCAGGGTGGGGAGCGCCCGGACCGAGACGGTCTGGGTCGGATCGCCGCAGGCGCCCGGGCCGGCCGGGGCATTGGCTCCGTCGCCGGCGTAGCTCGCGACCCACCGGTAGGCGCCGGCGCTCGTGGCCGTGAACGGCGCCGACGCGTAGGCGCCGTTGCCGGTGACGGGCGCCGTCGAGCTCGCGAGGGCGACGGCGCAGTTCGTGTCACCCGGGCCGAACAGGACGAAGCTGATCAGTCCGGTCGGCGCCGACCCGCCGGTCAGGGTGACGGCATCCGAGATCGACCCGCCGAGCGTCCCGCCGCCGGGCTGGGCCGTGAGCACGGGAGTCGCCCGAGTCGCGAGGTCGGCCATCGTCGTCGCGGTCACCGAGTTGTTGGCCGTGTTCGAGTCGGGCTGGTCGCCGGAGACGGTCGCCGCGGCGGCGAGCGAGACGGCCTGGGTCGGCATGACCACAACGGTGATCGTCGCGCTCGCCCCGCTGGCCAGGCCGCCGATCGGGCAGGCGAGGGCGCCGCCTGACTGGGCGCACGAGCCCTGCGTCGAGCTCGCCGAGACGAACGTCACGCCGGCCGGGAGCGCCTCGGTGGCTGTGATCCCGGTCGCGGCGGCCGGTCCGGCATTGCCGACGACGAGCGTGTAGGTGAGCGGCTGACCGACGATGACCGGGTTCGGGGCGCCGGTCAGCGTGACCGAGAGGTCGGCGGAGTTCGGGGGCGGAGGCGGCATCGCGCACATCGCATAGACGTGGAGGACGCCGCTGTCACCGGCCGGCAGCGTCTGCCCGCCGAGCTGGAGGAGGGCCGTCCAGGTCTCGGGATCGGCCGCGCCGTCGGGGACCTCGCTCGCGCCGGTCGCGTCCGTGGTCGGATAGCTGCCGCGCATGTGGTAGCCCTGCTGGGGCTGGAGGCCGGGCGTCGCGCCGACCGTCTCGTCGGCGGCGTACCCACCGCCGAGCAGCTGCGTGGCGGCCGGGCAGGTGGCCGAGCCGGTCGTGGTCGTCGTGCCGGCCTGGGCGACCGGGCCGGCGACATCGACGCGGGCGATCGCGACCGGCGGGGTCGTCGCATCGGTCGAGCACAGCGCGTAGGCCGTGACGGCGTCGGTGGCCGCGGTGATCCCGGCCGAGCCGTACGCGGTCCACGACGTCGCGCCGGTCGAGCCATTGGCCGCGGCGACGCCGCCCGCGTCCGACGGGTAACTGGCGAGCGGCTTGAGGTTGCCGGTGTTGCCGACCGTCGTCCCATTGTTGACCTGGTCCGGCGAGCTTGTCAGCGCACCGCCGCCGATCAGTCGTGTTCCTGGGCCACAAGTGGCGGTCGTGAGCGTCGGTGGGCTGACCTGCTGGGCGGCGTTCGGGCCGGTCGTGGTCGCGGTCTCGACGACGGTGTGGGTGGGCCCGCCGGTCGCGCAGAGCGCGAACGTCGCCGCCTGGTCGAGGTTGGCGGGATCGGCGACGCCGGTGAAGTTCGCGTCGGTGAACCAGTGCGTCGGGTCGGTCGCCCCGTCGGCGAGGCCGCCGTCGACCGGTGCCGCGCCGGTCGACGGTGACTGCCCGCCGAGGACCAGTCCGTTCGTCGGGAGGGTCGCCGGGTTCGTCGCGTTGCGCAGGTAGCTGCCGCCGCCGACCAGCGTCCCCGATGGGCAGCCGGCCGAGACGGTGACGCCGGTGTGCTGGGTGGTGTTCGCGAGGGGCGTCGTGACGACGCTCACCGAGACTGCGGGGAGGGCGGCGGCGGCGGGTGCCGGCAGGCCGAGGATCGCCGCGGCCGGCAGCGCGGCAACCCCGGCGAGCAAGGACCGGCAGATCAGGGCCCGGGACGGCGCGCCGATCAGGTCCCAGGTCCGGTCGTGAACGTTCCGAGCGCTCCCGCGGCGGTGCCGTTGGCGTTGGTGGCGACCAGGCGGTAGACGTAGGTCGTGTTCGGGGTCAGCCCGGTGAGCGAGAGCGAGACGGACTGGGCGCCGTCGTTCTGGCCGGTGCTGTCGATCGTGCTGAGCGAGCCGAATTGTGTCGTCGTGCCGTACTCGAACGCAAATCCCGTCGGGCTGCCGTCGGGGTTGACGGTGCCGGAGAGCACCGCAGCCGTGCCGGTCACGCCGGTCGCGGAGCCGGTCGATGCGGTCGGGGGGCCGACCGGACCGGTCGTGAAGCTGCGGACTACGCCGACCGTCGTGCCGGCCGCGTTGGAGGCGACGACGCGGTAGAGGTACGTCGTGTTCTGGGCGAGTCCGCTCGCCGTGCTCGACACCGTCTCGGGCGCGTTGGCCGAGTCGAGCTCGACGACGGGCGTGATCGAGCCGAAGCTCGTCGTCGTCCCGTATTCGAACGTGTAGGCGGTCGCCTGGCCCTCGGGATTCACGGTGGCCCCGAGCGCGGCGCTGGTGTTCCCGATCGAGACGGGGGCCTGTGTGATCGCCGCCGGCGCGACGGCCGGGCCGGGCGTCGTGAAGCTCGCGACCGAGCCGAAGGTCGTCCCGTCGGCGTTGGTCGCGACGAGCCGGTAGTAGTAGGTCGTCCCGGCGGACAGGCCGGAGACCGTCCCGGTCTCGGCGTGCGGGGCGAAGTCCGCCGGCGCGGCTATCGCGGGCGATGTGATCGCGCCGAACGAGAGGGATGTCCCGTACTCGAAGACATAGGCGGTGGTCGACCCGTTCGGCGTGACGGTTCCCGCGAGGTCCGCTGCGGTCCCGGTCACGTTGGAGGCCGTGCCGGTCGATACGCCGGGAGCACCGCTGACGCTGACCATCCCGACCGGGCTCGAGCAGGACGTCGGGCCGACCGCCTCGTTGCCGCTGTCGCCACCGTAGGCCGCGGTCCAGGTGTAGACGCCGGGCTGGGTCGCCGTGAACGCGGCCGAGGAGTAGGTGCCGTCGGCGGCCACGGTCGCCGTCGAAGCGGCGAGCGGCGTCGAGCAGGACGTGTCACCGGGGCCGTAGACGTCGAAGGTGATCGTGCCGGTGGGCGTCGAGCCGCCGGCGAGCGTGGTCGTCGCCGAGATCTGGTCGCCGACCTGTGTGGCGGGGGACGCGACCGTCGAGAGGGACGGATTCGGCGTTACGACGATCGAGTCCGGGTCGTTGCCGGACGGCAGGGTCGGCGTCGAGTCGGGCGACAGCGCGCCCTGGTCGCCGACGGCGAACTGGGCGGTGTTGCTGCTCCCGTTGTCGGCCGCGTAGAGGCCCCGACCGTCGGAGCTGATGCCGACCGCGAACGGCCCGTCGACGCCGGTCTCCGTGGCGGTCGGCGGCGTCTTCGGGGAGAGCGTGCCGTCGGAGTTGACCGTGTACTGGGAGATCGTCGTGTCCAGTGAGTTGGCGACATAGACGCTGCCGCCGTCCGGGCTGACGACGATCCCGAACGGCATGCTTCCGGTTGGGGCGGTGGCCGGCGAGTCCGGCGAGAGTGTGCCGTCGGCGTTGGCCGTGTACTGGGAGACGGCGTCGTCGTTGCGGTCGGTCACGTAGGCGTACCGGCCGTCCGGGCTGAAGGCGATCGCCGACGGGCTGGCACCGGTCGGGACGCTCGCGGCATCCGGGTTGGGGGAGAGCGTGCCGTCGGCGTTGACGACGTACTGGGAGAGTCCGCTGTCGTCGGTCACATAGGCGAACCTCCCGTCCGGACTGAGGCCGATCGTGAGCGGGTTGGTCGCGGTCGGGACGCTGGCGCCGGCGGTGTTCGGTGAGAGCGTGCCGTCGGCGTTGATCGTGTACTGGGCGACCTCGTTGGCGCCGGAGTTGCCGGCGTCGTTGACGACGTAGACGTCCCGGTCGTCGGGGCTCGCGGCGACGCTGAACGAGTTGGACATGCCGTCGACGCCGATCGCGACGGTCGCCGGCGTGTTCGGCGCGAGCACGCCGGCGGAGCCGATCCTGTACTGGGAGAGCGTGTTGTTGGCGACGCCGTACACGTACTTGAGGTCGGGGGTGACCGTGATCGACGCCTCCGGGTTGCCGGGGGCGATCGCCGGGTTCTTGGGCGTGATCGTCCCGTCGGTCGCGATCGTGTACTGGGCGATTCCGGCGTTCGCGCCACTGCCGTTGCCGACGTAGACGCTGCCACCGGCCGGCGGCAGCGTGACCTGGCTGGTCTCGCCGGTCGCTCCGCAGGTCCCGCTGATCGCCGCGTTGCCGGCCGGGTCGCCGCCGTAGCTCGCGATCCACCGGTAGGCGCCGGTCGCGGCCGGGGTGAACGTGGCCGACTGGTAGATCCCGTCGCCGGTGACGGTCTCCGTGGAGGTGGCGAGCGGCGTCGCGCAGGCGGTGTCGCCGGGACCGAAGACGTTGAAGGTGATCGTCCCGGTCGGACTCGATCCGCCGCCGAGCGTCGCCGTGTCGGAGATCTGGCCGCCGATCGTGACCGGCCCGGCGGCCGCGGTCGAGAGGGTCGTCGCCGGAATGATCGTCACCGATTCGCCGGAGTCGCCGCAGTGGCCGCTGACCGGAGCGTTGTTGGCATCGCCGCCGTAGCTGGCGATCCACCGATACGTACCGGCTGTGCTCGTGCCGCCGAACGCCGGCGATTTGTAGGACCCGTTTCCGGAGACCGCGACCGAGAACGTGCGCATCGCGGTGGCGCACGCCGGCTGGGAGGGCGAGTAGACGCTGAAGGTGATCGAGCCGCCGGGCGTGGCGCCGCCCGAGAGCGTCGCCGTGTCGGAGATCTGCGTCCCGGTCTTGGCGAGCGCGGGTGAGGCGAGCGTCGAGATCGAGGGGGCGGCCGCCGTCACGACGACCGACTCGCCGGTCGTCCCGCAGGTCCCGGCCGTCGCGGGGTTCGCGTCGTCGCCGCTGTAGCTCGCCACCCACCGGTAGGTTCCGGCGGTGGGCGCGGTGAACGGCGCCGATTGGTAGGTCCCATCGCCGGAGATCGGGTCTGTCGACGTCGCGACCGGGCTCGAGCAGCCGGTGTCGCCGGGTCCGTAGAGATCGAATGCGACCGACCCGGTCGGCGAGGTGCCGCCGGACAGCGTCGCCGCGTCTGTGACCACGCCGCCGACGCCGACCGACGGCGAGGCCTGCGTGGAGAGCGACGCCGGCGCTGACGGGGCCGTCGCGCACATCGCGAAGGCGCGGAGGTTCATGTGGTTGGCGGTCTGGAGGCTCTGGCCGCCGGCCTGGAGGAGCGCCGTCCAGACGGTCGGGTTCGCCGCGCCGTTGGCGACCTCGGTGCCGTTGGTCGCGTCGGTCGTCGGGTAGCTGCCCCGCATGTGGTAGCCCTGCTGCGGCTGGAGGCCGTCGGTCGCGCCGACGCTCTCGTCGACCTCGTAGCCGCCGCCGACCAGCCGCGTCGCGGTCGGGCAGGTGGCGGACGCCGTGTCGAGCGTCGTGCCGGCCTGTCCGTTGGGACCCGACACGTCGGTGCGGGCGACCTGGACGGGCGGCGCGGCGGGATCCGTCGAGCAGAAGGCATACGCCGTAACGGCGTCGCTCGATGCCGGAATGCCGGACGCGCCGTAGGCCGTCCACGAGGTCGCGCCGGTCGAGCCGTCGACGGCGGCGACGCCGTTGTGGTCGGAGGGGTAGTCGCCGACCGGCTTGAGGTTGCCGCTGTTGCCGGTCGTCACGCCGTCGTTGGTCTGCCCGGCGCCGCTGGTGACCGCGCCGCCGCCGATCAGCGTCGTCCCGGACGGGCAGGTCGCGATCGTCAGGACGGGAGGGTTGACCTCCTGGGTGGCGTTGGCGGCGGTCGTCGTCTGCGTCGCGACGACCGTGTGGGCGGTCCCGCCGGTCGCGCAGAGGGCGAACGCCTCGGCCTCGTCGCCGAGTTCGGCGACGCCGGTGAAGTTCGCGATTCCGAGCCATGAAGTCGGATCCGTCCCGCCGGCGCCGACCGGGACATCGACCGGAGAGCTGCCGGCCGACGGCGCGACGCCGCCGAGGACGAGTCCGTTGGTCGGCAGAGTCGACGGACTCGACGCGTTGCGCAGGTACGTGCCGCCGCCGACGAGTGTGCCCGACGAGCAGTTGGCGGTCTCGGTGACGCCGGTGTGGGCGATGTTGTTCGTCAGCGGGGCCGTGACCTCGCTGACGACGACCGAGGGCAGCGCCGCACGGGCGACTCCGGCCACCACGAGCACGACCAGCAACCCGACGCATCCAACCGCGACCCGGCGCCCCATAGATCCGTTCATTGCGCGCTCCCGTTGGCTCGAACCAGACGCACCTGCGGTCGACGCTCACCGTCCGCCGACTCCATCGCGTCGGATCTTATGCAATGCCTACTCGCGCAGCGGCGATCGACCGTCGGATCGCGCGCTCACGCCTGCGCCGGACGCGCCTCGATCACGCTGTGCTGGTCGCTCGCCAGCCCGCTCGCCGGGTCGCAGCCGACGGGGCGGACCTCGACCAGCTCGAAACCCGCGCGGGCCAACAGCGATTCCCACTCCGAGCGGGTGCGCTCGCGGCCGCCGGTCACCGCGAGCATGTTGAGATCACCCATCGCGATCGCCTCGACCCGCGGATCGGCCCGCTGCACGCGGTCGGGCACCACGCACTCGATGACGAGCAGCCGGCCGCCGGCCCCGATCGCCGCGCGGCAGTTCTCGAGGATCGCTGTGGCCGCGGGGTCCTCGTATCCGTGCAGGACGCTGCGCATCAGGTACACGTCGGCCCCGGCCGGGACGGTCTCGACCAGATCGCAGGCTGTGAGCTCGCATCGATCACCCAGGCCCGCTGCCGCCAGACGCTCCCTGGCTGCGACGAGCGCCTCCGGGCGATCGGCCAGGACGCCGCGGAGCGCGGGGAACGCCCCGAGGATCGCCGACACGAGCCCGCCGCCGGCACCTCCGAGGTCGGCGACCACGCGGGCCGACGAGATCTCGCACGCCTCGACGTAGGCCAGGTTGGCCTCGGGTCCGGCCTCGGCGAAGACCGCGTGGAAGATCGCCGACGCCTCCGGCTCTCGAGCCCAGCGCGACGAGACGCCCGCGGCGGTGCGTGCCCGCGCCGGGCCCTCTCGCTCGCCGGCGCGGACGCATTCGTCGAGGTAGGTCCACTGGTCGGCGAGCAGGTCGGCCCAGAAGACCACGCTCGCCCAGACGGAGTCCGGCGCGTCCCGGCGAAGCGGCCCGCCGAGCGCCGTCAGGGCGTAGGTGTCCGCCGCCGTGCCCTCGAGGATCCCGATCGTCGCGAGGGCTCGCAGCAGTCGACCGAGTGCGCCCGGATCAGCGTCGATCTCGGCCGCGAGGTGATCGACGCTCATCGGTCGGATCAGCGCATCGGCGATGCCGAGCCTGACCGCCGCGCACAGCAGCTTGCCGCGGGCGAAGCCGGTCGCCATCTCGACCAGGGAGCCGCGGGCGGCAGCTGCTTCGCCTGGCGTCGACCTAGTCGTCACATACCTGGCCTACCCGCTCCGAGACGCTTATAAATCCCACGCCCCGGCTTTAGACCCGGTTCAGGCCGGGCCCGCAGAATCCCAGCCCGATGAAGGCCACGCTCCGCACCTTCGCAGCCGCTCTGGTCGGCGGAGCGATCGTCGCCGGGGCCCTCCTCCTGCTCGGTGTCGGCGGTCCGTCGAGCACGACCACGGTCCTCCAGCAGGCACCGCTGACCTCAGGCGACGCCGGCTCGACCGCCGGGGGCCCGAAGGCGGCCGGCCTTACTCCCGCCCAGATCTACAAGGCCGCCGCGCCGGGCGTCGTCTTCATCCGCTCGACGATCACCCAGCAGACCAGCTCCCCGTTCAATCCGTTCCCCCAGACCCAGCAGGGCGAGGCGACGGGATCGGGCTTCGAGATCGACAGGGCCGGAACGATCCTCACCAACGCCCACGTCGTCCAGGGCGCGTCCAAGGTCACAGTGCAGTTCGCCGACCAGAAGATCGTCGCCGCGACCGTCGTCGGCAAGGACCTCAGCACCGACCTCGCCGTCCTCAAGGTCGCCCCGCCCAGCGGCCTCAGGCTCGACCCGCTGACGCTCGGCGACTCGAGCAACGTCCAGGTCGGCGACCCGACGATTGCGATCGGCAACCCGTTCGGCCTCGCCCGGACCCTGACGACGGGCGTCGTCTCCGCCCTCCAGCGGCAGATCACCGCGCCCAACGGCTTCTCGATCGACAACGTGATCCAGACCGACGCGCCGATCAACCCCGGCAACTCCGGCGGCCCGCTGATCGACGCCGGTGGCAACGTGATCGGGATCAACTCGCAGATCGAGACCGGCGGCACGAGCGACGGCAGCGTCGGGATCGGCTTCGCCCTCCCGAGCAACACCGCCAAGCAGGTCATTCCCCAGCTCGAGAAGGGTGGGGTCGTCGCCCGCGCCTTCCTCGGCATCTCGACGATCACGATCGATCCGTCGCTCGCCGCCCTCAATCTCCCGGTCAGCTCGGGCGCCCTCGTCCAGGCCGTCACCAGCGGCTCGCCCGCCGCCAAGGCCGGCCTGCGCGCCGGGACCGTGACGGCCCAGATCGACGGCGGCCAGGTCCAGCTCGGCGGCGACATCATCGTCTCGGTCGACGGCAGGAAGGTCTCGACCGGCGACGACCTGACCAACCTGATCAGTGCCCACAAGGTCGGCGACACCGTGACGATCGGCGTCCTCCGCGCCGGCAAGCACATCAACCTCCCCGTCAAGCTCGCCAACCGCCCGAACACGCTGATTACGCAGGGCGGCTGACGCCGCCTTCGGAGCGACCGGTGGTCTCGTACGATTCGTCGCGAAGGCTGAAGAGCGAGTGACCTCGACGGCTGGGTGGACGATCGAGGAGATCGCGCTCGAGGGAGCGCGGGTGATGCCCGCGCTCGACACGTACCGACGCCGGCGGCCGCTACGGTGTGGGATATGCAGAACGTGAAGGTCAAGGTGTGCGGCGTAGCTCGTCTCGAGGATGCCGTGCTGGCCGCCGAGCTCGGCGCCTGGGCGGTCGGGATGGTCTTCTATGCGCCGTCGCCCCGCAACTGCCCCCGTGACCAGGCCGAGCTGATCGCCGCCACGCTCAAGCGCCGGGTCGAGCTCGCCGGCGTCTTCGTCAACGCCTCGCTCGCCGAGATCGGCCGGCTCGCCGACCAGCTCGGGCTCACCCTGGTACAGCTCCATGGGGACGAGGGCCCGTCGTTCTGCGCGGAGGTCGCCCGCCGGACCGGCGCCCGCGTGATCAAGGCCGCGCCGATCGGCGGGGCCGGCGCCCTCCAGGACCTCGAGCGCTTCCACACCGACTTTCACCTCCTCGACGGCCACACGCCCGGCCTCCGCGGGGGAGGCGGCCAGAGCTTCGAATGGGAGCTGCTCGCCGCGCGCCGATCGAAGATCCCCGCGATTCTGAGCGGCGGCCTCACGCCCGCGAACGTCCGCGCCGCGATCGAGATCGCCGATCCGTACGGCGTTGACGTCGCGAGTGGGGTCGAGGCTCGCCCCGGCGTCAAGGACGAAGCGAAGCTCCGTGCCTTTTTCTCGGCCGCCCGCCCCGCCGAACCGGTCGTCGTGCAGGACGACACATCGGTTGCGCTGACGGTCTCGACGCCCGGCGCCGACAGCCTGCAACCACTGGATGTCATGCGCCGCGTTTGATACCAGTGACTCGTCTTGAAGCAGATGCTGTCCGCGTCCCAGAGGATCTTCATCGCGGGAGCGGGCATCCTCCGCACGATCTCGGCTCCGTCCGTCGGCCCCGCCCTGCGCCAGCGGACGATCGCGTCGACGCGCGGTCTCGGCCAGCAGGTCGATCGTCTGCTCGACGAAGACCGCGACCGCCGGTGATCGCCTACCTTGACTCGTCGGTGCTCGCTCGCGCATATATCTGGCCGACGAGGATGGACACGAAGCGGTCAGTCAGCTGCTTGCCGACCCACAGGTCGCGAGAGTCACGGGCACCTGGACGCGGATTGAGGTTCTCCGGCGCGCTGATCCGGGCAGCACGGTCCGGGCGCGGAGAACCCCTCCTCGCCTTCACACGAAGGTGACCCGGGCCGCTACGGTGTGTCAATGCGATCACTCAAGGTCAACGCTGACCCCGCCGAGGCCCCTGGCGTGAGCACGGCTCCCGCGTCGCTGGCCCACCGCTACGGCCCGTACGGCGGCCAGTACGTCCCCGAGACTCTGATGCCCGCGCTGGCTGAGCTCGAGGCCGCCTGGATCGATGCCTGGGCCGACGCCGAGTTCCGGGTCGACCTGGCCCTGCTGCTGCGGGACTTCGCCGGGCGTCCGACGCCCTTGTACGAGGCCCGGCGGTTGAGCGAGCGAGCCGGCCGGCCGATCTTCCTCAAGCGTGAGGACCTCAACCACACCGGCTCGCACAAGCTCAACAACGCCCTCGGACAGGCCCTCCTGGCCCAGCGGATGGGCAAGGCCAGGATCATCGCCGAGACCGGCGCCGGCATGCACGGCGTCGCCTCTGCGACCGCGTGCGCCCTGCTCGGCCTCGAGTGCATCGTCTACATGGGCGAAGAGGACATCCGCCGCCAGAAGCCCAACGTCCAGCGCATGGAGCTGCTCGGTGCCCGTGTCGAGCCCGTCGGCGCGGGCGCCCGCACGCTCAAGGAGGCCGTCTCCGCGGCGATCCGCGACTGGGTCGAGAACGTCTCGAATACCCACTACATCATCGGCTCGGTCGTCGGCCCGGCCCCCTACCCGGCGATCGTCCGCGATCTCCAGCGGACGATCGGCGACGAGGCCCGCGCCCAACTGCTCCACCGGGTCGGCCGGCTGCCCGACCGGGTGATCGCCTGCGTTGGCGGCGGGTCCAACTCGATCGGCATCTTCGCGGCCTTCATCGACGATCCCGACGTCGAGCTGATCGGGGTCGAGGCGGCCGGCGACGGGCTCGACACCAAGCGCCACGGGGCGCCGCTGACCGTCGGCGGGCGGGCCGGCATCCTCCACGGGTCGCTCTCCGCGGTCCTCCAGGACGACGACGGCCAGATCCTCGAGGCCCACTCGATCTCCGCCGGGCTGGACTACCCGGGCTCCGGCCCCGAGCATGCCCACCTGCGCGACACCGGTCGGGCCACGTACGTCGGGGTCACCGACACCGACGCGCTGGCCGCCTTCCGTGAGGTCACCCGGCTCGAGGGGATCATTCCCGCGCTCGAGTCCGCCCACGCCCTCAGCTGGGCGCTGGAGAACCCCGGTGGCGGGCTCGACCTCGTCTGCCTCTCCGGCCGCGGCGACAAGGATCTCGCCGAGGTCCTCGGCCAGGCGTGAACGCCGGCCACGAGCGGATCGCCCGGGCCTTCGCCGGCTCGGGGAAGACCGCCGCGCTGATGCCCTACATGATGGGCGGCTTCCCCGATCTCGAGACGTCCCGGCGGATCGGTCAGGCCTACGTCGACGCGGGAGCCGACATCATCGAGCTCGGCGTCCCCTTCTCCGACCCACTCGCCGACGGGCCGGTGATCCACGCGGCCGCGACCCGCGCGCTCGCGGCCGGCGCCACGCTCGACGGCGTTCTCGAGCTCGGCGCCGAGCTTGGCGAGTCGGTTCCCGTGGTCGTGATGTGCTACGCCAACCCGATCCTCGCCCGCGGGTTCGCACGGTTCGCGGGCGCCCTCGCCGACGCCGGGGTGAGCGGCCTGATCGTCCCCGACATCCCCCACGAGGAGGCCGCCGACGTCTTCGACGCCTGCGAGGCCGCCGGCGTCGCCCTCGTTCCCCTGATCGCCCCGACCACGACCGATGACCGGCTCGTCGCGATCGGCGCCCAGGCTCGCGGCTTCGTCTACGCCGTCTCGCTGACCGGCACGACCGGCGAGCGCGCCGCCCTGTCTGAGACCTTCGGAGCACGGATCGCCCGCGCCCGCGCCCACACCGACGTGCCGATCGCCCTCGGCTTCGGGATCGGTACGCCCGAACAGGGGGTCCAGGCCGCGCAGGCCGGGGCCGACGGCGTGATCATCGGCAGCCGGCTGGTCCGGGCTGCCGGTGAGGCCGAGGATCCCGCGGCGGCCGTCGGCGAGCTCGTCGCCGGCTTCGCCCGGGCGCTCGCACGCGAGTCGCACGCGGCTGTGCAGGCTCCCGGCTCCTGAGCAACTTCGGGTGACTCAGCCGTCCGGCTCCTGATCACTCTGGTGACTCAGCCGTCCGGCTGCTGATCACTCTGGTGACTCAGCCGTCTCGCGGGAGCAGACCGAACGCGTCGCCCCCGGCGAGTGGTCGGACGGCCCGGAAGTGCCGGTCGTCCAACGACCTGCCACCTGCCACCCGTCGAAGACCACCCAGCCGGGCCGCCGGCGGCGTCGCCCGATCAGGCCAGGACGAGGTGCCGGGTGACGGTCGGCGCCAAACCGCCGGGCGCCGCCGCCTGCCGTGCACTGCTCGTCAACGTCAGGCGCCTCGACGAACCGTGCAGACGGACGTGCACCGTCCTGCGGAGCCCGGCTCGGAGGCTGACGCGCGTCGTCGTGCTGGCGGTGCCCGCCCGCGTGACCCCGCGCACCGAGACCGACGCGGCGCAGTCCTGACTGCAGGTGACCGTCACGCGCAGGCCCGAAGCCGCGACCGTCCTGGCCGACTGGTGTCCCGGAACCGAGATCGTCTCGGTGAGTGGCGGCGAGGCGATCGACCCGGATGTCGTCTGACGGGCGCTCGCCGAACTGGTCGACGCAGCCCCGGTCGACACCGTCTGGGCCGCCGGCCTCAGCGTTGGCACGCTGACCGGCGCCGGGCTCGAGCTCGGCGGCGTGGCCGCCGGCGGCGACGGGTCGCCGCCGGTCGGCGCGTCGGCCGCGGGTGGCGGCACGCTGACCGGCGGTGTCGACGAGATGATCCCGGGAGCCAGGACCGCCGGAGTCTGCGCCCTCCATTCGAAGGCTCCCCGGAGGGCCGGAGTCCCGTTCTCGCAGTGCTGCACGAACGTCACGCCCGCGTCGAGCAGGTTGCCCTCCGGGTCGAAGTCGATGTCGGTGACCGTGAACTCACCCGACAGGACGTTGCACCCACGGCCATTGCCCGTGACGTCCATTCCGGTTCCCTCGTTGCTGAATCCGTACCGTGACGCGTCGGTGTACGTCGCACCCGGCACGAGGATGTCGTTGTTCCCCGGGACGAAGTCCGCGGTCATGTACGAGCCGTCGTCCCCGGCCACGGCGAAGCTCACCGACTCGCGGGTACCCGATGCCGTGATGTCGGCGCTCGACTCGTCATAGAAGCTGTCCACGCCGCCGCCGATCCAGTCGCCCGGGTCGCTCTCCAGGGCCATCTCCGTCGTACCGCCGTACGCGAAGCCTCCCAGCGGTACGTCGACGACGCTCGAGTCCGTCATCCTCACCACGAGTTCGGCGGCCGGCGACGCACCCGGATTCGTCGGGCCGTACCGCGGGAAGACATCGCAGCTGGTGCCCGCCGCCAGTGTCTGGCCGGTGCACTGGTCGAGTCGCATCGAGTAGTCGGCTGCCCCCGGGCCGGTCAGCGCGACGCTCGCGACCGTCCGGTCGGTCGGGCCGGCGAAGATCCTCACCGGAACCACCCGGGCCGGGCGCTCGAGGTCGATGCCCGGCCACTGCACGGTGGTCGGCTCCGAATACGGACCGCTTCCGGTCGCCGGCTCGTTCAGCCGGACCTCGCCGAACACGTCGGCCGCGCCCATACTCTCGCAGCGGACCTCGTACACGAGCCACAGGCGATCGACGGCTCCGCTCGCGTCCAGGTGGACGTCCTTCACATCGAAGCTCCCGTACTCCTGGTTGCACCCGCCCTCGCCCGACACGTCGATGCCAGCCTGACCGGCGCTCTCGAACGGGTAGCGCGTCGCGGCCGCGTACTCACCTGTCTGCAGGGTCTCGCCCGCCGGCGCGGCGAAGCTCAACGAGAAGCTCGATCCGTCGCCGCTCGCCTCGACGACGGCCACGCTCGGCCCGTTCGCATAGCCGGCGCCGCTCAGCGAGACCGACCCCGAGTCGGAGTCGGAGTCGAACCGATACGCATGGCCCCCCGTGACGTAGCTGCCCGTCTCGCCGACGACGGTCACCGACCCGGTCGCCGGCGCGGCGATCGCGGCCGGAGCCGACAGGCAGAGCGAGCCGAAGACTCCGACCAACGCCCCGACCAGCCCGACGATCGACGACCGGCGGCACGCGCGTGGTATCCGTCGGGCCGCGGTGCGCACCCGGTCTCATCGGCAGAGGGCCGGACTGCCTTTAGCCATCCCTCGGCCGCCGGCTCCCGAGTTCCCCACGCCGCGGCGACGAGACGCTAGCGCTGGCTCGGGTGAACGGTCCGCAGGTCGGGAGGCGGCGGGGGACGCAGACGCTGGTAGGTGAGGGCGGCGAGCAGGAGCAGGAGGCCCAGCGTGAGGACGGAGATCACCCGGTAGATCGAGTCGAGCGTCGACAGGTCGTAGGCGAAGACCTTGACGACCGCGACCAGCAGGACGGCGAGCCCGCCCGTGCGGACGGCGGACAGCCGGTGCCGGAGTCCGACCGTGAGGGCGGCCAGCCCGGCCAGGCTCCACAGCGCGCTGAGCGCGACCTGGGCCTGCTCGCGGACCGGCAGGTCGAGCGCGCTCACGACCCGGTCGGCCGTGCCGGCCTGGAAGGCGGTCACGACGGCGATCGACCCGAGATAGAGGCCGGTGATCGCGCACGCGCCGATCAGCGTCCGCCGCGTGCTGCTCGCCGGTGGCTGCAGGCGCCCGGCGGCGAGCGTCGCCCCGCCGACGGCCGCGAGGCCGACCGCGGCCGCGCCGAGGTCGTGGGTGCCGGTCAGGAGACCCCCGGGAGGCGCGTCGACCCCGAGCGCGTGGACCGCCGCGAGCCCGAGGAAGGCGAGCCCGCCGAGCCACGGAGCCCGGCCGGCGGCGCGACTCCTCGCGGCGATCCGTGTCAGCGCGAGGCCCTCGACGGCCCAGGCCGTGGTCAGGGCGGCGCCGTCGAGCGCCCCGGCGGTGAGGTAGGCGATCGCGAGGAGGCCGAGCCCGTCGAGGGCCGCCGCCCCGGCCGGACGGCGTCCGCCGGAGAGGCGGGCGGACGCGAGCGCGCTGGCGGCGAGCGTCCCGATCGACAGCAGGCCGACGAGGCTCCCGCGATCGGAGATCAGCGAGTCCGGCGGTGCGACGAGGACGACCCGGATCAGGACCAGGGCGATGTGTGCGCCGAGCCCGAGCTCGACCAGCTCGGCGTCGTCGGGGTCGCGCCGCAGCGTCCAGGCGAGCACCACGCTCAGCGCGCCCCACCCGATCGTGAGGACGATTCCGTGCGCGGTCAGGCCGAACGCGACGTCGGCGAGCACTGCCGCGACGCTCAGCAGGACCTGCCGGGTCCCGCGTGGGATCCGGCCGAACCGATCGGTTACGGCCGGGCAGACGTGAGCAGCGGCGAGGCCGACCAGCCAGAGGATCGACGCCGTGTGGCCGGCGGCCGCGCCGAGTCCGACGTAGCCGACGACGCCGGCGAGGCAGGCGTTGAGCGAGACCGACGCGATCGACAGGCGCGGCGCGTCCCCGCTGCCCGACCCCCGCCCGACCGCGACGCCGCCGGCGAGTCCGAGCAGACCGAAACCGGCCAGAACAAGCAGCTCAGGGATCGCCGAGCGGTCGGCGAGTGCCCAGCCGGCCCATTGCGGCGCGCAGATCACGACGCTCGCCAGGCCGAGCCACGGCCATTGCCGGCGGGCGCAGACGCAGGTCGCGCAGGCGCCGGCGACGAGGAGCATCCCGACCACCGTGAGGTCTGACGGCGCGCCGAGAAGGATCGGCGCGAGCAGGGCCCCGCCGAGGCCGAGTCCCCCGATCGCCTGGCCGGCCCAGCGGATCGCCAGCAGGGTGGCGATCGCGCCGACGATCAGCGACCCGGCGAGACAGAGCACCGGCGGAGCGAGTCGGTAGACGTCGCCGGCGACGATCAGCGTCGCGAACAGGCCGGCCGTCCCGGCGCCGACGACCGCCGTCGCCGCCTCGGTTCGCCCGTGATGGCCGCGCAGCCAGACGCCGCCGGCCACGAGGATTGTCGAGGCGCCGCCGGCGAGCAGGACGCGCGCCGTCTGGCCGATCCATCCGTGGGAGATCGCCAGGGCGAGGAAGAGCACGATCCCCACAAGCACGGCGATCCCGCCGAGCCAGGCGAGCACGCGTCCACCGACGAGGTCGCTCACCGGCGTCCGGTCCCAGTCGCGGAACTCGATCGGTCGCAGCGCACGCACGGGCTCGGGCCCCTCGGTGATCTCTGATCCGCTCACGTCACCCTCCTTGTTGACCATCGGTTGATAGGAACGGTAGAGCGCGGCGGGCGGCTTGTCAACCGTCGGTCAAGAAGCCGGTATGATGGGGGACGTGGGGGAGCCCGCATACACCCGGCTGCAGGTCGACGAACGCCGTCGCCAGCTGCTCGACGCCGGGACGCGGTTGTTCGCCGAGCACGCCTTCGAGGAGATCTCGATGCGCCGGATCGCCGAGGCCGCCGGCGTCTCGAAGGCTCTCGTGTACCACTACTTCCCGAGCAAGACGGCCCTCTTCAGGGCGGCGGTCGAGGACGCGACGACCGAGTTGCAGGAACTCGTCGCGTCGACCGGGGAGGGGACGGCGTTCGAGCAGCTCGAGCGGACTCTCGACGCGTACCTGCGCTGGATCGAGCGCAACGGCCAGGCCTGGGCGCGGTTCATCCAGAGCACGGCGATCCGGTCGGAGGGCCAGACCGTGGTCGACGACTTCCGGACGCGGACGACCGCGACGGTGCTCGCGGCCCTGACCGGCGACGGCCAGCCGAGGCCGGCGCTCCGGATGGCGGTCAAGGGCTGGCTCGGCTACCTCGACGCGGCGATCTTCGACTGGGTCCAGGCCGGCGACATGCCCCGGGAACAGGTCCACCGACTGCTCGTCACGGCGTTCGGCGCTGCGCTCGCCGGCGCCCGGGACGTCGATCCGGAGATCTCGCTCGAGATCACCCGGCGGGGGCCGTCGGCTACCGGCCGAACGCGGACGTGAAACCACTAAGCTACGCCCGCGATATGGGCATGGTTCTGAGCACAACTTTCGGGATGGTCCTCTGGATCGTCCTCTGGGCGCTGTTCGGGAAGGGCCTGGACGCCTTCCTCGTGACGATGGTCGTGCTCCTCGTCGGCGCGTCGTTCAGGATCCTCGCGGGATACCTGCCCGGCGGCGCGCGTCGCCAATAGACTCACCCGCTGAGCGCTCCGGCCCGCCCGGGTCACCGGCAGGGCGCTCGGGGCGGATCTGGTCAGGGTCCGCCGGGACTCGACACCAGCACGGGAGCTCGGGCTTGCGCCAATTCCGATCGGCAGGACGTATCGCCCTTGCCGTCCTCGGCGGCCTCGTCGTCGCCGGATGCGGCGCGACGGCCAACGGGTCGAGCCCGACCGCGCAGAACCAGACGCTGACGGTCTACTCCGACCTCCCGGTCGCCGGTCCCGACCAGGCCCGGCAGGAGAGCATCGTCAACGGCGAGAAGCTCGCCCTCTACCAGGCCGGCGGACACGTCGGGCGCTTCCACATCAGCTTCGCGTCGCTCGACGACGCCGACGCCAAGGCCGGAGCATGGACGCCGCAGGACACGCTCGCCGCCGCGCGGACGGCCTCCCAGGACACGACGACGATCGCCTACATCGGCGATTGGGACTCCGGCGCGTCGGCGATCTCACTGCCCCTGCTCAACGAGACCGGCGTCCTCCAGGTCAGCCCGGCCAGCACGTACGTCGGCTTGACCGACGACTCGCCGACCGACGGCCGGGGCGAGCCGGACCGGTACTACCCGGCCGGTGGTCCGCGGACGTTCGCCCGCCTCGAGCCGACCGACGCGGTCGAGGCCCAGGCGATCGTCGACTACATGGAGGCGCTCGGCGTCCACCGGGTCTACGTGATCGGCGACTACGACGTCTTCGACGCGGACATCGCCGGGATCGTCGCCCGTGACGCCCCGGCCGGCGGGATCACGATCGCCGGGCAGACCCAGCTCGACACGACGGTCGTCGGGACGAAGCCGAGCGACTACGCGAAGGCCGCGGCGCGAGCGACGTCCCAGGCCGACGCCGTCGTCTTCGGCGGCTCGCCCGGCCCCGGGGCGCAAGCGCTCTGGCAGGCCCTCCACGACGCCGGACCCCAGGTCAAGCTGTTCGCCGCGAGCTCGCTCGCGACCCCTGCGTTCGTCGCGGCCGCCGGGCCCGCCGCGCCCGAGTCGTACGTGACGAGCCCGGTGCTCGAGCTCGCCCAGTACCCGCCGGCCGCCCAGCAGGTCCTCCATGCCTACCAGGCGGCCTTCGGCACGCCCGCCACGGCATACTCGCTCTACGGCTACGAGGCGATGTCCGCGATCCTCGCCTCGATCCGCGCGGCCGGACCGCTCGGGAGCGATCGGGCGGCGGTCGTCCGCGAGTTCTTCGCCCTGCGCAACCGCGACTCCGTCCTCGGCCGGTATTCGATCACCCCGACGGGTGACACGACGCTCGCGAACATGGCCGGCTACACAATCGATTCGAGCGGCCGGCTGCAGTTCGATCGGGACCTGACGACCGGCGGGTAGGCGCCCCGGTGAGCCTCTCGGCCGCGTCTGCGTCCGACCGGCTCAGTAGCCGAGCGTGTCGTGGCTGATGTGCTTGCACCCGAACAGCTTCCACCGGGCACGGTCCGCCCGGCTGAGGTAGACCGTCACCGAGGCCGAGTTGCAGTGGATGTCGCCGTGTCCGAAGTGGGCGTGGACGACGTCGTAGCCGCCGCCGGTGTCGACGTAGTTGAGGCCGTGGCTGGTGTAGATGAAGTCGTTGCCCGCGCCGCCGTACAGGTGATCGATCTGGTGCGGGCCGTTGTCGCCCGGCTTGTAGTCGCCCCAGATCACGTCGCCTGCCGGCCCGGCGTGGATCACGTCGTTGCCCCCACCGCCGAGCAGCTCGTTGTGGCCGATCGTCGGCGGGACGAGAGCCGCGCCGGTCACGCCGACCGTGCAGTCGGACGTCGGCAGCGGGAGCCGGAGCTCCGCGACGAGTTCCGCCTCGGCGGCCTCGAGCGCCGAGCACGTGACCCCGTGGTTGTTCTGGCCGTCGACCGACCGGACGGGGATCCCGTCGGGAACGCAGTAGGAGTGCATGACGCCCAGCGGACACGACGCGCTGTAGTCGGTCCCGTCGAACGGGTCGCTCCCCGGGCGGCCGTCGAGCGGACGAGCCTGGTCGAACTTGTTGATCAGGAGCATTCCGTTGATCGCCGGCCAGCCGGCGTGGCTCGTGTTCGCGAGCGCGGTGGCCGTACCCAGGAGGGCGGACGCGCTCCAGACGGCGATCATCGTGGCTAGGCCGAGCAGGCCGGGGAGTCTTCTCATGATCGCCCGATCGGCTGGAACCGCCGGGGACTTTAGGGCGACTTCTCGACCGCGGCGAGTCACTCCGTGGATCGTACGTACATGCGTCCATATCGCGTGCCACCCGCCGCCGGTCGAGGACGAGTGTTCGAGGCGGGTCCGGGTGCGGGTGCGGGTGCGGGTGCGGGTGCGGGTGCGGGTGCGGGTCCGGGTGCGGGGCGGCGCCGGGGGTTCGGGATGCTCGTCGACCGGGCTCCCCCCGCGCGGCCGAGGTGGACATGCCGAATTGCCGAGACCTTCATCGCGAAGTAGTTGCCTGAGTCAGTCAGCTACTTTTCTTGGAGAGTCCCCCTCCTCCACCTCTTGGAGAGTCCCCCTCCTCCACCTC
>DATCEH010000056.1:0-8029 GCA_036510225.1 Solirubrobacteraceae bacterium
GGTCGGAGCCGTCGAGGTCGATGAAGCGGTGCGACACCCGGTTGCGGGTGAGGAACTCGCGCAGCTCGCGCGTCCCCGGGTCGCCGCCGTGGCCGATCAGCCGGGCGCCGCTTTCGGCTTCGATGACGATCGCCCGCCGGCCGATCAGGGCGTTCATGATCATGTCGCCAAGCCGGGTGTCGTGGGAGACGACGCCGCGCAGCGCCTCGCGGCTGACGAAGATCGCCTCGCCCGCGGCCGCTACGCGCGCGGTCAGCAGCGCCGGTTCGAGAGTGATCAGGTTCAGCTCGCCGGCGAACTGGCGCGGACCGTAGCTGACCATGACACGCTCACCCGGAGTGCCGTAGACGTCGATGATCTCGACGCAGCCACTGGCGACGACGATCAGGTCGAAGTCGAGGTCGCCCGGGGAGAACAGGATCTGCCCGGCGCTCACCTGCTCGCGCCGCCCCGCGGCTTCCATCGTCGCCATCTGCGCCTCGGTCAGGCGCGGGAAGGCGACGTCGCTCTCGCCGGCGACCGTGGGGCGGGCCGGCGCGGCGCCGGTCGGGTCGGTCTCGCTCATCGAGGCCGCAACGTTAGAGGCTCGGCTCGCTCTTTCCCAGGGTCTGCCCAGCCGAGGCCGACCTGTCCATATTCGCTTGCTTGTCACCAGCAACAGAAGCCACGGTGTCTGCTCGGCCAAGCTGAGGAGAGCTGTGGGTTGTGGAGAAGCGACCACGCACAGGCGTCCTCGGTCTCGGGGCCGACATGGACAATAAGCCGGTTCTCAACGAGCCACGCCAACTGGGCATACGGAAACTGAGCACGATGGCGCGTCCGGAGTCGATCCCCCAGATCGTCGCCGCGTAGTTTGGCAAGTCGGCTCTACGACGGCTGGAAGGCAGCTAGACCGCTTGGCACGCCCCGCCGGTTGGCGCGGCTAGCGGTTGTGGTCGACGACTTCGATGTTGTTCCCGTCGGGATCGAGCACGAACGCGGCGTAGTACCCGTCGTGGTAGTCGGGCCGCTCGCCGGGCTCGCCGTTGCTCTGATAGCCGGCCGCAATCGCGTCGGCGTGAAACCTCCGCACCGCGTCGTCGTCGCCGGAGAAGGCGATGTGGATGTGCTCGGTCGGCTCGCCGGCGAACACCCCGAACACACCACCGGGTCCGCTGACCGAGAACCCCGTGCGCTCCGCGGTTTGGCCGCGGATCGTCAGCTCTGCGGCCGCACCCGCCGTCGCGTAGAACGAGGTTGACGCCTCCAGATCGCCGGCCCGGATGGCGACGTGATCGATGTTGCCGCGGGGTCGATCGCCGTCGCGGTAAACCGCTTCGAAGCCGTTGCCGGCAGCGTCCTTGAGAAAACCCGCGTAGTAGTCGTCGGCGTAGTGCGGACGCGGGCCCGCAGGTCCGTCATCGACCAGGCCGGCGTCGACACCCGCCTGCCAGAAGCGGTCGACGTCGGCCCGCGCCTTCGCGATGAAAGCAACGTGGACGCGCCGGGTAGGCGGACGGTCGTCGTTGTCCTGCATGAGGACGAAGTTCCCCCACCTGGCGAAGCTCGGCGTGTCGGCAGTCTGCTCGATCCCGAGTTCTCGCAGCCCGGCACCGAGGGCGCCAACGGCACAGGGGAGGTCAGGGACTCGAAGGGCGACATGGTCAAACATGGCCGGCTCCTTGGTGATGGTTCACGTGGTCGGGATCGTCGTGCGCTTGAGCCCAGACGGCATCATGCCTATCTATCTAGACCGCTCGGCGTCCGCCGTCGCCGGCGATCGTCGCGCCGGTGATGTAGTTCGCGCGGGCGGACGCGAGGAACGCGATGACCTCGGGATGCGATGCGCGGCGCATCGGCGTCGTCGTCTCCCCCAGCGCGGTGATGAACGCGGCGCCCCAGGGGCGTCGGCGTGTAGACCGGCCCCGGGGCAACCGCGCTGACGCGTACGCCGCTCGCGCTGTACTCGGCCGGCCAGGCGCGAGTCATCGCCTCGAGCGACGCCTTCGTCGCACCGTAGGCCGCGCCGCCGGCGAGACCGACTCCGCCGGCCATGCTGCCCAAGCTGATGCTGCTGCCGCGGCCGCGCTCGACCAGCCCGAGCGCCAACGCCCCGACGAGGAAAAGCGGCGCCCGGACGTTGCTGGCGAATATCTTGTCGTACGCCGCCATCTCGACCTCCGCCGTCGGGCCGAACATCGAGATCCCGGCGTCGTTGACCAGGATGTCGATGTCGCCGGGCGTTCGTGCCGGGTCCGCAAAAAACGCGGCTCGGACGGGACCCCTTTGTGCGACAGCCCCGCGGAGAGCAGAAGTCTCATACCGAGAGTGCCGGCGTGGCGACGAAGCAGGTGCGGCGCCGGCGCGTATCTCAACGCCGTCGCACCGTTCGTGCTGGACCGGACCCCGAGCTCAGGCGACATCGACGCGACCCAACTGGCGGACGCTGCGCGGCAACGTTACGCGCAGCATCACCGGCGCGGCTCAGAAGCGTTGAGGCGACGCGAAGCGGTAGTAGGGCAGGCCGGCTCTCGCCGCGGCCGGATTGCGGGCTGCGCAGAACGCGAAGCTGAGCGCCGCGGGAGCCGCTGAACGGCCCGAGGCGCAGGTGCCTCGCCACGGCGGCTCAGTCAAACTTGACCAAGTCCTTGAAGATCAGTTGCCCCCAAGTGCTTCCGCGCGCCTGGACGAGCAGTCCACCTTCCGAAAGCCCGCCAAGCTGGATCGGAGAGAAACCGAGATCTTCCGCAAGCGCACCTATCTCCGCTGCTGCGTCGTCGTCCTCGCTCGCCAGGAACACGACTCTCCTGCCACCGTTCACGGCCGGGTCTTGGTCAAGGACGCCAGCGACCAAATGGTTGAAGCCCTTGACCAGTTTTGCACCAGTGAAGGCCTGCGCGACGGCCGTGGAGGAAGGCTGTCCTCCCAGTTCCTCAGGGGACACGCCGTAGGCATTGGTCACATCGATGATGGTCTTTCCCTTCCAGCTCGGCAGCGCCTTCGCGACATCCCCGTGTGATTCGTAACGGACAGCCAGAAAGACGATGTCGGCCTTGACGGCTTCCCCGAGTGTTGTGGGAATGATCTCGGGTCCGATCGCGGCCGCATCAGATGTAAAGCTGTCCGGGTCGCGAGTGGTTGCAACGGATGCTTCGATGCCGCTTCGGGCAAACGCCTTGGCAGGAGCTTGGCCGATGTCGCCGAAGCCGATCATTGCATAGCTCATATGTTCTCCTTTGTGTTGCCACGCCCTACGGGCTCCGAATATCGAATGGAGTGACCGGCCGGCGTAGTGCGTCAGATTTGCGCTAGGCCGCCGTCGACGTGGACCTCGCTGGCAGTCATGAAGCTGCTGTCCGGCGACGCGAGAAAGGCGGCCACCGCTGCGATCTCCGCCGGTTCGGCCATGCGCTGGAGCGGGTTCATGGAGGCGAAGGCCTTCTGGCCTTCCTCGCCGAGCGCTTCCTTCGCTAGTTCGGTCGCTGTCGGTCCGGGCGTCAGGACGTTGACCCGGATGCCGGTGCCCTTCAGGTCGAGCGCCCAGGTCCGCGCGAGGTTGCGCACTGCCGCCTTGCTCGCGCTGTAGGCGGTGAATGCCGGGGCGCCCGTGGTGCCGGCGCTCGATCCCGTCAGGATGATCGAACCGCCCTCGCCCATCAGAGGGAGCGCCTTCTGGACCGTGAAGATCGAACCCTTCACGTTGGTGTCGAAGATTTCGTCAAGGTGCTCGGCGGTGATCTCGCCGAGCGGAAGCTGGCTTCCCGCCCCGGCATTGGCAAAGACGATGTCGAGAGTTCCACGCTCGGCCTTCACCGCCGCATAGAGTCGGTCGAGGTCGGCCAGATCCGAGACCGACCCCTGCACCGCGCGGGCGTTGGCCCCGAGGTCGGCCACAGCGGCGTCGAGCGCTTCCTGCCGGCGGCCGAAGATGAAGACGAAGGCGCCCTCGTCGATGAAGCGCTTTGCCGCGGCGCGGCCGATGCCAGTGGCGCCGCCGGTGATCACGGCGGTCTTTCCACTCAGTCTGGTCATGCCATCGAGCTTTCCCATAGCTACTCCATTCGATTGCTGGTTGCCATGCTATGTAGACCGGTCTGAGTGGTTAACGTATCAGGTGATCGTGGGAGAATGCAAGCTATGCACACCGGTCGGTACCAATTGGGCTACGCTAGGCCTATGAGGGAGTTGGAGAAGGGGCCACGAGGCCTGCGCCGCGGCAGGGGCGCACGAGAGCGCATCCTCAGCGCCTCACAACAGCTGTTCCGCGATCAAGGCATCAACAGCACCGGCATCGACCAGCTCTGCGCGGTGGCCGAGGTGTCCAAGCGCACGCTCTACCAGCACTTCCCCGGCAAGGACGAGCTGATCGCCGAACACCTCCGCCGATTCGATCCCGACATCCTGCCCGAGGTATTCGACCGCGCCGACCTCAAACCCCGCGAACGACTCCTCGCCGCCTTCGACATCCAACCGCCGCTGTGCCCGTTCATCGCAGCGGCCGTCGAAATCCACGACCCGGGCCACCCGGCACGCGTATACGCCCACGACTACAAGCAGGCCCTTGCCGCGCGGTTCACCGAAACCGCCCGCGAGGCCGGCGCCACCAACCCCGAACAGCTCGGCGAGCAACTGGCGCTGCTCCTGGATGGCGCCTCGGCCCGCAGCCGGGTCCTCAACAGCTCGGCCTTCTCCACCGCCTCCGCCATCGCAGCAGTCCTCGTCGAGAACGCCATCCCCACGGCAGCGGTACCGCCCGGCGCAAGCTGATCGGCATCGGGTTCGACGGGTCCGTGGTCGTGGCGGTCACGGCCTGCGGATCTGCGGTCCTGGCCTCATCCACAGCTCATTCGGAGCGGCGCGCGCAAAGCGGCGCCCAGCGAGATCAAGCGATCGATCGTTGATTGCCGACCCTGGCGCCCCACGGGAGCCGCCGCGTTCGCAAGCCCCGCAAGCCCAGGCGGCACATGATGTCGGCGACCGCGTTACGCCCGACGAAGACGCTGCGCCCAAAGCGCAGCTCGGCGGTCACCCGATCGGAGCCATAGACGCCGCCTGAGGCGCGGTGCACGTCGGTGATCTCGCCGGCGAGCCAGAGGCGGCGCAGCGCCGTCGCCGGCGGCGGCCGCTCCTTCCACGCGTAGTACCCCGACTCCGAAACGCCGCGGACTCGGCAGGCGTGCCCTGACGTTGATGCCCTGCCGGTCAGAGACTCGATCACCGGGTAAGAAACCAAGAAACCGTCGATTTGCAGGTGGTTCTTGCGATCGGGGAGACAGGATTTGAACCTGCGACCGCCCGGCCCCCAGCCGGGTGCGCTACCAGACTGCGCCACTCCCCGTGGCCCTACTCAAGCGGGCGACGGGAATCGAACCCGCCCTAGGAGCTTGGAAGGCTTCTGTGCAACCACAACACTTCGCCCGCAAAGCCACCGACAGGATACCCCCGATTCGCCCGGCCCCGCCCCCACGTGCCGGCCCCGCCCCCACGTCCCCGCCCCGACCGGCCGGCCCCGGCCGGCCCCGCCCACGTCCCAGCCCCCACGTGCCGGCCCGTCCGACGTCAGCCGCGGATCACGCCGAGTCGCCGGGCGAGCGGCTCGACCGTGCTCCCCTGGACGACGGCCGAGACGAGGACGGCGAAGAAGACCACGTTGAAGAACTCCAGGCTCCCGCGTACGCCCGCGATGATCGGGAAGGTCGCCAGGACGACGGGGATCGCCCCGCGCAGGCCGGCCCACCCGAGGACGACCCGCTCGCCGGCCGACAGTCCGCTCCCCACGGTCGCCAGGCCGGCCGCGACCGGCCGGGCGACGAAGGCGATCACCAGGGCGAGGAGGACGCCCTTCACGGCGACGCCGCCCAGCTGGCTCGGGAAGACGAGCAGGCCGAGCGCCAGGAAGAGGCCGATCTCCGCGACCGATGCCAGCCCCTCGTGGAAGGCGAGCACGCCCGGCCGCCCGGACAGGTCGACCCCGCCGACGACGAGTCCGGCGACATAGACCCCGAGGAAGCCCGACCCGCCGAGGACGCCGGCCGCCCCGTAGGCGATCGCCGCGGCCGCGAGCGACCCGACCAGCGACACGGCCGCCGGCGCCTGCCCCGCCCGCCGGAGACCCTCCGCGGCAAGCCGGCCGACGACGATCCCGGCGACCCCGCCGACGACGAGCTGCCGGGCGAAGAAGACGACCCCGTCCGCCACGCCGTACCCCGGCTGGCCGATCAGCTTGATCATCACCAGGACGAGCAGGACGGCGACCGGGTCGTTGAACCCGGCCTCTCCCTCCAGCGCCCGGGCCAGGCCGGCCGGGACGCGTGAGCCCCGCAGGAGGGCGAAGACCGCCGCCCCGTCGGTCGCCGAGAGGATCGCCCCGAGCAGGAGGCCCTCCCTGACCGAGAAGCCGAACAGCACGGTCGCCGCGAGCCCGGCGATCACCGCCGTCCCGACGGTCGCGACGACCGCCAGCGAGACCGCCGTCCGCAGGATCGGTCGGATCGCGCCGAACCCGGCGGCGAGGCCGCCCTCGTAGAGGATCAGGAGGAGTCCGATCGTCCCGATCGACCGGGCGAACCCGTAGTCGTTGAACGCGATCCACCCGAGCCCGTCCGTCCCGATCGCCATCCCGATCCCGAGGAACAGGACGAGCGCCGGGACGCGGATCCGCCTCGCCACGAGCGACGCGCCGACCCCCGCGGCGAGCAGGGCCCCGGCGACGAGTATCAGCGACGCGTCCCGATCCATCCGGCAACCATGACACGCCCGAGACCCGGCCTGCTAGCCTCATCCCGCACGCTCGCACTGAGCGTTTGGTGCCCGCGTGACGCCGGCGCCGTGCCACCCGGCGACGATCCTCTCGGCCAGGCACGGATCACGCTCGGCGCCACGGCGGGCGGCTCGAGCTACGGCGCACCCGCCCGAATCCGAGCACCGGTCGCCTCGTTCGGCAGGCCGGGGCCACCCACGCTGATCCCCGGCCGGTCCCAACCGCCGGGCCGGCCAACCGCCCGTGAACCAACCGACACCAGAGCCGGCCCCCCGGCAACCGACACGGCAGCCGGCACACCGGACCCGGCGCCTGATCGGGCTCGCCGTCGTCCTCACGCTAATCGCCGCGGCCGGCGCCCTGCTCGTCGTCGACCACTTCCGCCGGCCGGGAAACATCTTCCACCCGCACGTCGAGTTCCAGGCCAAGCCGCCGGTCGAGCCGAGCCTCGCCGCCTCGGCCAACCCCCCGTGGCCGATCTACGGCTACGGCAAGGACCACTCGCGAACAGCCCCCGTCCCCGCGAAGATGCACCCGCCGTTCCGGCGGATCTGGACCGTCTACGGCGGCAACCTCCTCGAGTTTCCCCCGGTCATCGACCACGGCACGCTCTTCCAGATCGACGACGGCGGCCTGCTCCGGGCGATCAACGCCGCGACGGGCCGGGTGATCTGGAAGCAGAAGCTCGGCACGCTCGCCGCGTCGTCGCCGGCCGCGTCCGGCGCGAGCGTCTACGTCACCCTGCTGACCCACGGCACGTCCTCCGCCGGCCGGCTGGTCGCCCTGCGCCAGAGCACCGGCCAGATCCGCTGGTCGCGAAACCTCCCCAGCCGGAGCGAGTCGTCCCCGATGCTCGATCGCGGCGAGCTGTACTTCGGCTCGCAGGACGGGACCGTCTACGCCGTGGACGCACACAACGGCGTCGTCAACTGGACCTACCACGCCCCCGGGGCGGTCAAGGCCAGCCCGACCCTGGTCAACGGGCTGCTCTACTTCGGCGACTACTCGGGCCACGTCCAGGCGATCAGGCAGGCCGACGGCAAGCGGGTCTGGATCACCGGCGGCGGCGGCCTGCTCGGCGGCGGGGGGACGTTCTACTCGACGGCGGCCGTCGTCTTCGGCCGGGTCTTCCTCGGCAGCACCGACGGACGGGTCTATGCCTTCGACGCGGCCAACGGCAAGCTGGCCTGGGCCCACCAGACCGGCTCGTACGTCTACTCGTCACCCGCTGTGACCGACGTCCCACGACTCGGGCCGACCGTCTTCATCGGGTCCTACGACGGCACGCTC
>DATCEH010000057.1:0-6543 GCA_036510225.1 Solirubrobacteraceae bacterium
CCGTCCTCTTCTCCCACCCCCGCAACTTCACACCCGTCTGCACAACCGAACTCGGCTACCTCGCCGGCATCGAGCCCGAATTCGCCAAACGCGGCGTCAAGATCATCGGCCTGTCCGTCGACCCAGTCGAAAACCACGCCAAATGGAGCGAGGACATCAAGGAAACCCAAGGCCACGCCGTCAACTACCCCCTGATCGGCGACAAGGACTTCACCGTCGCAAAAGCCTACGGAATGCTCCCCGCCGAAGTCGAAGGCGACCCCACCGCCCGCACACCCGCCGACAACGCAACCGTCCGCAACGTCTTCGTGATCGGACCCGACAAGAAGATCAAACTGATCCTCGTCTACCCAATGACCACCGGACGCAACTTCGACGAAGTCCTCCGCGTCATCGACTCCCTCCAACTGACCGCCAAGCACAAGGTCGCCACCCCCGCCCAATGGCAACCCGGCGGCGACGTCATCATCGCCGGCAGCGTCACCAACGAACAAGCCGCCGAACAGTACCCCGACGGCTGGGAAACCCCCAAGCCCTACATCCGCATCGTCAAGCAGCCCGCCTGATCTCCTGACGACGGCGAGTCGGACCGGCGCCACGAGAGGCGCCGGTCGACGCGAGGATGCTACGCCGCCACGGCTGTCCAGAGCTCGTCGATCTCCCGCTCCGCCGCCGCCAGGCTCTCGGCTGCCACGGGTCGCAGCTCAGCCATCGCCGGATTCACTTCGGCCAGGGTCAGCTCGGCGGTGATGAAGCGCGGCTCCAGCCCGGTCATGCTGATCCCGTGCGGCAGCCAGACCTCCGCGTGATCCCAACCCTCCCGCGGCGTTCCGGCTCCGTAGCCGCCGCCCCGCGCGGCCAGGACGATCAGCTCGCGTCCGGCGAGCAGCCCCTCCCCCGGTGGCCGCGTCGATCGACAGGCCCCGTCCCACGAGGTGGTCGACCCACGACTTGATCGAGCTGGGCGGGCCGAAGTCGTAGAGCGGCAGGCCGAGGATGACCGTGTCCGCGGCGAGCACCTCGCCGACGACCTCCAGCGACCGCGCCCACGACGCGGCCTGGGCCGGTGTCTGGTCGTCGGGCCCCACGATCCGCGCGAGCCCGCCGGCCGAGTCCAGGTGGGGCAGCGGGTCGGCGCCGAGGTCGCGGTACGTGACGGTCCCGCCGGGGTGCGCGGCCCGCCAGACGTCTGCCGCCCGCGCGGTCAGACGGCGACTCACCGACCGGTCGCCCTGGATGCTCGAGTCGATCTGAAGCAGATGAGCCATGCGTCATCCTCCGCGACTGGTTGATGGATCACAGGCGCGGAGGCTCCCCACCCGCCTGCCGCGCCCGCCGCCCGCTGACCCGGCCGTACACTCGCCGGGTGCAGGTTCTCGTCGTCGACGATGACGCCCCGGTCCGCCGGATGCTCGAGCGGACGCTCGGGGCCGAGGGCAACGACGTGCGCAGCGTCGCCGACGGTCCGCAGGCGCTCGTCGAGATCGAGCGCCGTCTCCCCGACCTCGTGATCCTCGACGTCGCGATGCCCGGGATGGACGGCCTCGCGGTCTGCCGGCGGCTTCGCGCCAAGGGCGTCGTCACGCCGATCCTCCTGCTCACCGCCCGCGACGCGGTCGCCGATCGGGTCGCCGGTCTCGACGCCGGCGCCGACGACTACCTCGTCAAGCCGTTCGCCCCGTCCGAGCTTGCTGCCCGCGTGCGGGCGCTGACCCGTCGGCATGGCGGGCCGACGCTCGCCTACGAGGACCTCACGCTCGACCCCGAAACCCGGACCGCGACGCGCCGCGGGGATCCGATCGAGCTGACCGCCCGCGAGGCCGAGCTGCTCGAGCTGCTGCTCCGCAATGCGCGGGCCGTCGTCTCCCGCGACCTGGCGATCGACGAGGTCTGGCGGGGGGCGGCCGTCGAGAACGTCGTCGACCGCTACGTCGGCTACCTTCGCCGCAAGCTCGGCGACCCGCCCCTGATCCGGACGATCCGCGGCGTCGGCTTCATGCTCGGCCGGTGACCGCCCGCATGCCCGGTCGCGGATCGACGCGTCGTGCCGGCTGATCGGGCCGGCCGGGCCCCGCTCCGCGCCCGGCTCTCGCTCCGGGCCAGGCTGATCGCCGCGGCCGCCGCCGCGACGATCGGGGCGGTTGCCGTGCTCGGCGCGAGCGTCCTCCTGCTGGTCGACCACCAGCTCCACAGCTCACTCGACTCGACGCTCCGCTCCCGCGCGGCCGACGTCGCCCGGCTGGCCGTCGAGGCCCCGGCCGTCCTGACCTCGCCCGGAGCCCTCGAGGCCCCGTTCGGCGGCCGGGACCTCTCGGTCGAGGTGGTCGACCGGCTCGGCCGGATCTACGCCCGGTCACTCTCGCTCGGCGGTCGCGTCCTCCCCGGTGGCAGCGCCCTGACGAGCGCGCTCGCAGACGGGCGGGGAAGCTTCCGGGACGCCGACCTCTCGGACGAGCCGCTGCGCGAGTATGTCGCCCCGATCGCCGACGCCGGCGGGCCGGTCAGCGGGGGTGCCGTGCTCGTCGGGTCGAGCACCTCGGAGATCGACGAGACCGTCCACCGGCTGCGGGCCCTGGTCGCGTTCAGCGCGCTGGCCGCCGGCCTGCTCGGCGCGGCCGGAGCCGCCCTGCTCACACAGCGCGGCCTTCGCCCGCTCCGCCGGTTGGCCGACGGGGCCCGCGAGATCGCGGACACCCACGACGCGTCCCGCCGGCTGCCGAGCGGCTCGCAGGGCGGCGAGCTGGCCGAGCTCGCCAGCACGCTGAACCGGATGCTCGAGTCGCTCGAGCGGGCACGAACCACCGAGCGGCGCTTCCTGGCCGACGCGTCCCACGAGCTGCGCACGCCGCTGACCTCGCTGCGCGGAAACGCCGCCTACGTCGCCCGGCACGGGGCGGATGCCGACGCCCTCCGGGACATCGAGACCGACGCGGTCCGCCTGGCCCACCTGCTCGACGACCTCCTGGCGCTCGAGCGCGAGGACGGGGCGACCCACCCGATCGAGCTGGTCCGCCTGAGCGAGGTCGTCGACGCCGTCTGCGACGGGCTGACGCTCGTCGAGGTGACGATCGACGACGAGGTCATCGTGCGCGGCGAACCCGGCGCCCTCGAGCGGGCGCTGCGGAACCTCGTCGACAACGCCCGCCTCCACGGTCCCGCCGACCAGCCGGTCGCGGTCAGCCTGAGCCGAGCCGGAGACCGGGCGCTGCTCGCCGTGTCCGACCGCGGCCACGGGCTCGACCCGACCCAGGTCGAGCTCGCCTTCCAGCGCTTCTGGCGCGGGCCGGCGACCGGCCGGCCCGGCTCGGGACTTGGCCTGTCGATCGTCGCGGCGACCGCCGCCCGCCATGGCGGTCGCGTCCTCGTCGACGGGGCCCGCTTCACGCTCGAGCTGCCTGCTGTCAGGGGATTGTCAGACACCGGACCTAGTCTGGAAGAGCACCCGGATCAGGAAGGCCCGACGTGAACCGACTCCGCCGTCTCCCCACTCGCAAGCTGCTCGCCGTGCTCGCCGGCGTCGTCGTCCTCGGCGGCTCGGTCACCGCCGTGGCGGTCGCCGCGCTCGGCGGGAGCGGCCCGATCCCAGCCGCCAAGACACTGGCCGTCGCGATCCACGACGCGATCGACGGACCGAAGATCGACGGCGTGACGGCGCAGATCCAGTTCACCAACAACCTCATCGACACGTCGAGTATTCCCGGAGCCGGGCCTCTGCTGAGCGGCGGGAACGGCCGCCTATGGGCCGACGGCAACGGGGATCTCCGGCTCGAGCTGCAGGCGTCGACCGGCGACACGGAGATCACCGTCACGCCGGCGGCCTTCCAGATCTTCGACGTCGCAAGCAACACCGTCTACCGGGGAACGCTGCCCAGCGACAAGTCGTCCGGGGCGCAACCCGCCCACCAGCCGCCGACCCTCCAGACGATCACAGACGCGCTCAACAGGTTGATGGGCAAGGTCGGCGTATCCGCCGCCAACCCGACCGATGTCGGCGGCGCGCCGGCCTACTCGGTGACCTTCTCGCCCAAGCACGACGGCGGTCTCCTCGGATCGGCCGAGCTGGCCTTCGACGCGGCCAACGGCGCCCCCCTGCGCTTCGGGGTCTACGCCCAGGGCGACAGCACGCCGGTGCTCGAGCTGACGGCGACCCAGGTGTCCTTCGGGCCGGTCGCGCCGGGCGACGTGACCGTCACGCCGCCGGCGAACGCAAAGATCACGGAGCTGTCGGCCCCCGCGGCGAAGGCCGGCGTGGCAGGCGCGCATGCGAACGCGGTCACCGGACCGGCGGCCGTCGCCGCGGCGCTGCCCTTCACACTCGACGCGCCCACCGCACTCGCCGGGCTCCCCCAGACGTCGGTCAGGCTGCTCTCGGCCGACGGGAAGGACGCGGCCCTCGTGACGTACGGCCAGCACCTCGGGGCGATCGTCGTGCTCGAGCGTCAGGCGAAGACGACCGCCCCGGCCAAGCCCGCGTCGGCGAGCTCGTCGGACTCGTCGGGAGGCCTGCCGACGGTGACCGTCAACGGAGCGACCGGCACCGAGCTCGCGACGGCGCTCGGCACGCTGATCCGCTTCGATCACAACGGGGTCGACTACACCGTGGTCGGCTCGGTGCCCCCTGCCGCGGCCGAGGCCGCGGCCCGCGGATTGTGAGCACGAGCGGCCGCGCCCCGGACGGCGACGCTCCCCCCGTCCGGGCGCTCGGGCTCGTCAAACGGTACGGCGAGCTCGTCGCGGTCGACCACGTCGACCTGAACGTGGCGACCGGCGACATCTACGGCTACCTCGGTCCGAACGGCGCCGGGAAGACCACCTCCCTGCGGATGCTGCTCGGCCTGATCCGCCCCGACGAGGGCGACGTCGAGCTGTTCGGCCGGGACCCGCTGATCGCCGGCGCGAAGGCGCTCGACGGGGTCGCCGGGTTCGTCGAGGCGCCGCGGTTCTATCCGTACATGACCGGCCGGCGCAACCTCGACCTGCTGGCGGCCTTCGACGGGGCCGGGGCCGCCGGGCGGATCGACGAGTCGCTGCGGGCGGTCGACCTCGACAAGCGCGACGGCGACAAGGTCGGCGGCTACTCGCACGGGATGCGCCAGCGCCTGGGGATCGCGGCCGCGCTCCTGCGGGCGCCGCGCCTGCTCCTGCTCGACGAGCCGGCGACCGGCCTGGACCCGGCCGGCCTGCGCGACATGCGCTCGCTGATCCGCCGGCTTGCCGGCGAGGGGATCACCGTGATGCTCTCGAGCCATCAGCTCGCCGAGGTCGAGGAGCTCTGCAACCGGGTGGCGATCATCCGCACGGGGAGGGTCGCCTACGAGGGCGAGCTGGCCGAGCTGAAGCGGACGGCGGCCGCCGAGTACCGCGTGCGAACGACCGACGACCACCGGGCGGCGGCCGTCTGCCGGGCCCAGCCGGCGATCTTCGAGATCCGCGTCACCGACGACGAGATCCGCGTGCGAGCCGAGGAGCCGGCGATCGCCGAGCTGTCGATCGCGCTCGGCGAGGCCGGGATCGGACTGAAGCTGCTGGCCAACGAGCAGGCCACGCTCGAGGACCTCTTCTTCCGCCTGACCGAGGGCGACCCGGTCGCCGCGGAGGCAGTCGCGTGAGGCGGCCGGGAACGCTGACGGTCTACGTCTGGGAGCTGCGCAAGCTCCGCGCCCAGAAGCGGACCTACCTCGGCCTGGGCATCGTCACGGCCGTTCCACTGATCTTCGTGATCTCGCTCGGCCTGCGGGCCGGCGGCCCGGACGGCGTGGCCTTCGGTCGCTACGTCCACCAGTCGGGGCTGGCGATCCCGCTCGTGATCCTGATCTTCGCGTCGGCCTTCCTGCTCCCCCTGGCCACTGCCCTCGTCGCCGGGGACATCGTCGCGGCCGAGGATCACAACGGCACGCTGAAGACGATCCTCACCCGGTCGCTCGACCGCGGTCAGATCTTCGCCGGGAAGCTGCTCGCCGCGCTGTCCTACGCCCTCCTCGCGCTCGTCCTGATGGGCACCGTCGCGACCGTCGCCGGGTCGCTCGAGTCCGGCTTCAACGGCCTGGTCTCACTCTCGGGGACGCACATCTCAGCGCCCAAGGCGCTCGAGCTGGTCTACGCGAGCTTCGGCATCTACCTCCTCCCGATGCTCGCGATCGCCTCGATCGGTGTGCTCCTGTCGACGACGACCCGCAACAGCGCCGGTGCCGTCGTCGGGACGGTGATGGTCGTCCTGATGCTCAACCTGCTGAACATCGTCCCCGGCCTCGGCAGCCTCCACGACTACCTCCTGCCCAACCAGTTCGACGCGTGGATGGGCTTCCTGCGCACGCCGATCGACTGGTCGCCGATCGTCCGGGCCGCCTGGGTCAGCGCGATCTATGCGGTCCCGTGCGTGTTCGCCGCGTACCTCGTCTTCCTCCGCCGCGACGTGACCGGCGGATGAAGTTCGCCAGCACGGACGTGACCGGCGGCTGACCCGTGCCGCCGCCGGCCGCCGGCCACTCGGTCAGCTGCTCCGCCAGTCGACGGTCGTGACGAGCGCGCCCCGAACAATCACAT
>DATCEH010000058.1:0-14111 GCA_036510225.1 Solirubrobacteraceae bacterium
CCCCGCCGAGCCGGTCGGCCTCGAAGTCGCGCCTGCGCGCGCCGGTCGGGTCGACCGCGTCGAGCAGTTGGCGGAACTCCGCGGCGATCCGGTCGCGGGCGCTGGCCGAGCCGTACATCCGGCAGACCGCCTGGGGCGTGCCGTCGGGGCCGTTGAGCGCGCACCTGCACATCACGACCCGGCGGCGGCCGACGCTGTCGACGACGCGCTCCTCGGTCAGGACGGCGGCGGGCAGATTGAGCGCGAGGCGGTCGTTCTCGGCGAGCGCGGTCGCCACGCTCCGGGCGATCAGCTCCGACTCGCAGCGCCCGCGAAGCTCGTCGGGAGTCACCCCGTGGAGGCCGGCGAAGCTCTGGTTGACCAGCAGGTAGCGGCCCTCGAGGTCGACGATCGCCGTGGCGTAGCGGTAGTCGTCGATCGGCGGTGGGGCGCTGAGGACGAGGAGGTCCCCGGCGAGCTCGCTTGTCTCGAGGCCTGCCATCAGCTAACCATCGGCACGAGCGGCGCGCCACGCGAGCCGGCGGGGAGATCCGGGTGGACGAAAGGTGGAGCCGAGCGCTCGTCGGCAGGGCCCGGTCCTCGGCGGCCTCCGAGACCTGGGATGTGTGCCGCCGAGGATCACTGCCCAGGCTCGAGAGGTCAGGCGGCGCTCTCGGCTGGGACCGGGTGGTGGACTCTCCAACCAAAGTAGCTGCCTGACTCAGGCAGCTACTTTGCGGCGAAAGGTCTCAGCATCCACCTCCGCCGCCCGGGAGGAGTCCGGTCGACATTCAACGCTCGCAGGGCCCGACCCGCACCGACGTGCAGCCGGGCGAGCGAAAGGGCCAAACCCGAGTGACTCTGTCGACCTGGAGCAGATCCTCGACGCCTGGCCCCCTGGCCCCCCTCGGGCCCCTCGGGCCCCCGCCTTGGCCCCCTGGCCCCCGGCCGCCCCCGGCTCCCGGCCGCCCCCGGCTCCCGGCCGCCCCCGGCCCCCGGCCGCCCCCGGCCCCCCGCTACGAAGGCCGCTGCCCGCGACGCACCGGCGTCCGACCCCTCGGCTGGGTCGGGGCCACGGTCGGTTGTACCCGCTGTGCCGGGAACGTCCTGGTCTCGCGTCCGACTGTGACCGGCTCGCCGAAGTGGTGGATCTCGAGCGGGGGTCCGTCGAGCAGGGAGTACGAAGTCTGGGTGTCGCCGACCTCGACGCGGAGGCGACTGCCGCGGAAGCCCAGGCGGAATGCGAGCCTGCTGAGGCGCTCGGGGAGCTGGGGCGCGAACGAGAGTCTGCCGTCGTGATCGCGCATCCCGCCGAAGCCGGCGACCGCGGCGATCCAGGCCCCGGCCAGCGACGCGATGTGGAGGCCGTCGCTGGTGTTGTGCTCGAGGTCGCCGATATCCATGAGGGCGGCTTCACCGAAATAGTCGTAGGCCAGCTCGAGGTGACCGACCTCGGCGGCGACGACGGCCTGGATGCAGGCCGAGAGTGACGAGTCACGAACCGTCATCTGCTCGTAGTAGGCGAAGTTGCGGGCCTTCTCGTCAGCCGTGAACGCATCCCCGCGGGTATAGAGGGCGAGCACGAGATCGGCCTGTTTGATGACCTGCTTGCGGTAGAGGTCGAAGTACGGGAAGTTCAGAAGCAGCGGGTACTGGTCGGGCTCGGTGTGGGCGAAGTCCCAGAGTGCGTGGCGGGTGAAGCCTTCGGCCTGGGGATGGACCCCGAGATCCTTGTCATACGGGACCACCATGCCGATCGCGGCGTCTCGCCACGAGGCGGCCTCCTCGGCGTCGACGCCGAGCTCGGCGGCGCGGGCGGGGTGTCGCTCGACGGCGGCGGCCGCGTTGCGGAGGTTGCGCTGGGCCATCAGGTTGGTGTAGACGTTGTTGTCGGCGATCGAGCTGTACTCGTCGGGTCCGGTCACGCCGTCGATGTGGAAGTGGCCGGCCGGGTCGTGGTGGCCGAGCGAGCGCCACAGGCGGGCCGTCTCGACGAGCAGCTCGGTGCCGACCTGCTCGGCGAACTCGTGGTCGCCGGTCGCCGCCTGGTAGCGGGCGACGGCATCGGCGATGTCGGCGCCGATGTGGAAGGCGGCGGTGCCGGCCGGCCAGTAGGCCGAGCATTCGCGCCCGCTGATCGTCCTCCACGGGAAGGCCGCGCCGCGCAGGCCGAGTTGGGTCGCCCGCTCGCGAGCGGTCGGGAGCGTCCGGTGGCGCCAGCGCAGGGCGTGGGCGACCGCGGTCGGGGCGGTGTAGGTGAGCACGGGGAGGACGAAGGACTCCGTGTCCCAGAAGCAGTGGCCGTCGTAGCCGGGGCCGGTCAGGCCCTTGGCGGTGATCGCCCGGCCGTCGACGCGGGCGCCGGCCTGGAGGGTGTGGAAGAGGGCGAACCGAACCGCCTGCTGGAGCTCCGCGTCCCCGTCGAGCTCGACGTCAGCGCCGGCCCAGAACTCGTCGAGGTAGGCGCGCTGCTCGGCGACCAGGCCGTCCCACCCGGTGTGACGCGCCTCGGCGAGGGCCGCGCCGACCTGGTCGCGGACCGCGGGGATCGACCGGTCGCTCGACCAGCCGTAGGCCAGGAACTTCACGACCCGCAGCCGCTGGCCGACGGCGAGCGTGGTGGCGATCGTCAGGCGGGCGAGATCCTGCCACGCCTCGACGTCGTCGTGGTCGGCCGTCGCCGGGCAGTCGACGATGTGGTCCATCGCGGCGGCGACGCGAAGCCCGCTGGACGCCGTCGAATGGACGAGCACACCGCGCGTGCCGCGGGCGTTCTGCTCCTCGGCGACCAGCGGTGACGCGAGCAGGGCCGCGGCGCGGGGGTCCCTCGCGGCCGGCGGGCCGGGCTCGTTGGCGACGAGCTCGGACTGGACGACGAGTCGCGTCGTGTCCTCGAGCGGCTCGACCTCGAAGAGGATCGCGGCGACGGCCCGCTGGGTGAACGACACGAGACGCGTCGAGGAGATCTTCAGGGCCCGGCCGGTCGGCGAGCACCAGACGAGCTCCCGGCGCAGGACGCCGGCCCGGAAGTCGAGCGTCCGCTCGTGCGTGCGGAGGTCTCCGTAGCGCAGATCGAACGGCTCGTCGCCGGCGAGCAGGCGGATGATCTTGCCGTTGGTGACGTTGACGATCGACTCGCCGGCCTCGGGGTAGCCGTAGCCGGCCTCGGCGTAGGGAAGCGGCCGGGTCTCGAAGAAGGCGTTGAGATAGGTCCCGGGAAGGGCGTGAGGCTCGCCCTCGTCGAGGTTGCCCCGGAGGCCGAGGTGGCCGTTGGCGAGCGTGAAGACCGACTCGGTCTGGGCGAGCAGGTCGAGGTTGAGCTCGGTCTCGCGCAGCTGCCACGGCTCTACGGCGAACGCCGGATGATCCATCATCGGCGCGGGGGTCCGATCGCGTTGGGCGGGACGAGCACCGGGTCAGTCTAGGAGGCTCGTGCTCCGGCCCGGTTCACGTCTCGTAACGCGGCCGGGCAGCGCCCGGGAATCCATCCGTAGAGCCGGGGATTCGCGGGATTGGCGGTGTGGATCGACCAGTAGCGCCAGATCAGGGTGCCGTCGCTGTTGGGGTCGCAGGAGGTGAACGTGTCGACCTTGGCCGCGGGGGTCCCGACACGGACCATGCCACGGGCGACGCCGCCGACGGATACCTCGGTCGTGTTCGAGCTGAAGTAGACGACGTTCCCGAAGGCGGGCTTGGCGTCGTACTCGGTCACCGTGTTGAGCGCGCCGTTCGAGAGGCGGGCGTGGGCGCTCGCACCCACGGCGGGGTTGGCGAGCGGCCGTGGCCCGCTGATCTCACGCCCGGCGGGACCGCACCCGGTGCCGCCGCCGAGTTGGGTGGTGAAGGCTTTGAGTGCGGCGATGTCGGCGGCCGACGACGTGCCGAGCGCGGAGCCGTCGATGAACGCCTGGGTCCCTCCGGACGGGGCCTTGCCGGCGATGACCTGGACGAGGGGAAAGGCGGCCGACTGGGTTGGGCTCGCGGCGCACCCGTGGCCGCGGACGTTGACCTGGCTCGCGTGGTAGGGGGTGCCGCCGAGTCCGACGAGCGTGAAGCGGCCGGCCGGCGTGGCCTCGAGCAGGCCGATCGGCTGGCCGAGCGAGTCGACCAGCGGCCAGGTGCTCGCGCCGGCGGCGGCCGGGTTCGGCGCGAGGCCGTCGACGCGGGCGCTGATCGTGACCTCCTCGCCGAACAGTGCCCGCCAGGCGGCCCTGCTGAGATCGGGGGTGCCGTGCTCGGCCACGCGGCAGTCGGCGATGTGGTAGCCGGCCGGCGGCGTGCAGCGGCGGCCGTCATAGCCGCGTGCGGAGACGGCGCCGGTCGGGATCAGGCCGAGCAGGACGATGCCCGCGAGGACGGCCGGCCGGCCGGGGCGCCCGCCGCGCGGCAGGTGCGGCCGGCGGCTGAGGATCGTGGTCAGGGGCGGCACGATGACGAGTTGAACGTAGCGCAGAGAGCGGCCGGCGGGGTCGCGGCGTAGTGTTGTGTTACGGGCAACGAACCAGCAGGCCTATCGACGAAGTCTGTTGTCGCTACCCCGAGGGTGGGGTCGGCGCGCGCGTTCGCGCGGCGCCGACGGATTCCCCTGACCGTCGTGGGGTCCCTCGGGACCGTGGCGATCCTCGTCGTGGTCCTGGCCGGCCGCCGACGGGAGTTCGGGGCGGCCCTCTCGGGCCCTGCGGCCTGGGTCCTCGTCGCGGCGGTCGTCCTCCAGGTCGTCGCGCTCGTCTCGCGTAGCGAGGCCTGGCACCTGTCGATCGAGGCGGCCGGCGGGACGGTCGAGCGGCGGATCCTGTTCCGGGCGTCGAGCATGCAGGTTCTCGGCGGTCTGCTCAACGGCCAGCTCGGCGTCGCCGCGAGGATCGCGGCCCTCCGGCGGTCGTCGCCGACCGTCTGCCCGCAGGTGCCGACCCTGATCGCCGCGGAGTTCCCGATCCTCGCGGTCGAGGCGATTCTCGCGGCCCTGACCTCGTTCACCCTGGTCGGCCCGCTCGGCCTGCCGTGGTGGGGCCCGCTGGTCGGCCTGGCCGTGGTCGGCAGCGTGAGCGCCGGCCTGCGCCACCTGGCGCTCAACACCGGGCGGGAGCTCTGGCGGGGGCTCGCGATCGTGCGGAGCACGCACCATGGAATCCGGCTGGTCGGGTTCGTCCTGATCGCCGTGTTCGCCCAGATCTTCCGCAACTGGCTGCTCCTACGGGCGGTCGGGGTCGACGCGTCGCTGTTCGATGCGATCGCCGTGCTGATCGCCGTCGTGACGCTCGGCCAGCTGCCGATCGGCCCGGGCGTCGGCGCGGCGGCGGCGGTCCTGATTCTCGGCAGCGACGGCGTGGCGGCCGCGGCGGCGGCCGGCGTCCTGATGACCGTCACCGGGACGGTCGGCGGGCTCTGCTTCGCCGCGTGGGCCGGCGGCGACCGGCTCTGGTCGCGGAGCCGGCGAGCCGTCTCGCGACGGGCTCGGCGAGCGGCGGCGGGCTGAGGTGCTCAGCGGTCAGCGGTCAGCCGGTGGGCGTGATCGTGACGTCGCCGGCGCCCGACGTGGCGTCGATCCTGCGCGGCGAGGCAGGGTTCGTGGAGAGCTCGTGGTCGGTGACGGTGCCGGCGCCCGACGTCGCGTGGACGGCGTAGGCGGCGAACGGCACGTGGAGGGTGACGTCACCGGCCCCTGACCTGGCGACGAGGTTCCCGATCCTCGTCGAGACGTCGGCCGTGACGTCGCCGGCCCCGCTGGAGACGCGAAGCTGGGGCGAGCCGATCCGGCTGGCGCTGACGTCGCCGGCGCCTGAGCTGAGTTGGAGGGAGGTATCGCTCCAGACGTTGTCCGCGATCACGTCGCCGGCGCCTGAGCTGAGGAGGATCGGTCGAGCGCTCGCGAGATGGCTGGCGGTCACGGTCCCGGCACCGGAGCTCGCGGTGACGGGTGTCCCGGTGGGCACGGCGACCGCGTACCGGACCCTGCACTCGGGGTCGAAGCCCCGGCAGTCGGTGGTCAGCCTGAGTACGCCGTGAACGAAGGCCGCCGCCCGGCGAGGCGCGACGAGGCCTTGGGTGACGTGTTCGGTGACCGTAAGGCGGCTGCCCTCGGGCGCACTGGTCAGCCGGACGTCGCCGGTGTCGTCGTCGATCTCGAGCGATTGGACACCAGCGTACGAGGCGCGGACGTCGAAGCTGTGACGGGCGGCGATGTCGATCAGGGTGAACGCGCCGCCGAGGATCAGGCCGACGACGAGGATCGTCCCGATGCCGATCAGGATCCTGCGACCCGGCGATCCCGGCGAGGGCGACGAGGACGATGGGACCGGCATCGTGAGGGTTGGTTCGGTGGTTGCCATTTCCGATCAGACTCCGAGGTAGGTGAGGACGGCGAGCACGCGGCGGTGCTGCTGGTCGGTCGGGGGGAGGCCGAGCTTCTGGAAGACGTTGCCGACGTGCTTCTCGACGGCCCCGCCGGTGACGACGAGGCGCTCGGCGATCGACGAGTTCGTGTGTCCCTCGGCCATCAGGCCGAGAACCTCCCGCTCGCGGGGTGTCAGGTCGTCGAGCAGGTCGGTCCGCCGGCGACGGGTGAGCAGCTGCCCGACGACCTCCTGATCGATCGCCGTCCCACCGCCCGCAACCCGCCGGCACGCGGCCAGAAACTCGGCCCCGTCAGCGACGCGGTCCTTGAGCAGGTAGCCGACGCCGCGCGTCCCGCGAGTCAACAGATCGGTCGCGTAGCGCTCCTCGACGTACTGGCTGAGGATCAGGATCGCGACGTCCGGCTGGCGGCGGCGGAGCTCGACCGCCGCGCGGACGCCCTCGTCGGTCTGGGTCGGCGGCATCCGCACGTCGACGATCGCGAGGTCCGGTGAGTGCTCGACGGCCGCTGACAGGAGGGCGTCGCCGTCGCCGACGGCGGCCACGACATCGTGGCCGGCGTCCCTGAGCAGGGCGGCGATCCCCTCGCGCAGGAGGGCGAGGTCCTCGGCGATCACGACGCGCATGGGAGCTCCGCCGAGAGGCGGGTGGGTCCGCCGTCCGGGCTGTCGATGACGAGGCTCCCGTCGAGCGCCTCGACCCGCTGACCGAGGCCCTCGAGGCCCGAGCCAGGCGTCCGCAGGGCCCCGCCGCAGCCGTCGTCGCGAACCTCGACTACCAGGCGGGCCGACGCGTCGGTGTGGATCTCGACCGCCGCCTGGTGTGCCTGGGCGTGGCGGGCGACGTTGGTGAGAGCCTCCGCGACGACGTAGTAGGCGGCTGTCTCGACCGCGCTCGGCGGCCGCCGGTCGAGCCGGACATCGACCTCGACGGGGATCGGGCAGCGCTCGGCGAGACCCGAGACGGCGGCGTCGAGGCCGCGGTCGGTGAGCACCGACGGGTGGATCCCGCGGACGAGCTCGCGCAGCTCGACCATCGCCCGCTTGGACTCGGCGTGCGCGCGGCCGAGCAGCTCGTCGGCTGCGCCCGGGTCGCTGGAGAGCTTCGCCCGAGCCCGGTCGAGCTCCATCGCGATGTACGCGAGTCGGTGCTGGGCGCCGTCATGGAGGTCGCGCTCGACCCGTCGCAGGCGGGCGTCGGCCGACTCGACGGCCCCGGCCCTGGTCGTTTCGAGCCGGTCGACCCGGGCGGCGAGGACGGCGCGGTCGTCGGGTGCGAGGAGGCTCTCGGCGAAGGCCGTGCACGCGAGCGCGAGCAGGTGGGTCAGGGCGAGCGTGATCGCCGCGAGGACCAGCCCGCCGGCAGCCAGGCCGGCGAGCTCGGCCGTGTCGAGGCCGCCGAGCAGCGAGCCGGCCGGGGCCGCACCGGCGACGGCCGGGGCTGCGAGGGCAGCGAGGACGGCGCTCCAGAGCCCGAGCACGATCGTCCCGGTGCTCAGGCCGACCGGCCCGAGCAGGAGGAGGTAGGCGAGCTCCTTGAGCGTCGCCCGATCGGTCGCCCGGGCCCGCCACCGCGCGAGCAGGCCGCCGGTCGGCCGCAGGCGAGGCGGACGTCCGATCGGCGCGCCGCGAACCAGGCCGGCGCGCTGGCGCTCGGTGTTGGCGGCCCACCGCCAGATCAGCAGGACGCAGGCCAGCAGGGGGAGCCCGACGACGGCGACCGACGAAGCGATCGCGGTGGCGAGGGCCGAGACCAGGACGACGAGCCAGAACAGCCCGAGTGGGGCGCCGAGCGACACGTAGAGGGATTCGCGGGCGGCCCGGCGGATTGACGACATCGGCCAACCGTAACGATCCCCGGATCGGCCTCCCAGCCGGTCGGCAGGCCGGAGTCGGGTGGGGATAGCCCTACTCCTGGCCGCGCCGGCGCGACGCGGTTCGCGGGAATCACGAGGATCTGGGATGCTCGCGCGGTGACCGGGAGACAAGATGCCCGCGGGCGGGCGCTCGCCGGAGCGATGCTCGCCTGGCTGGCCGTGCTCGCCGGGCTTGGGAGCGGACCGGCCGGGGCGCAGCCTTCGACGGCCGGAGCGCGGCCGTCGACCGCGCTCTACTACCAGAGCGGGAAGTCGATCGACAGGCTGAGCCTGGTCGGCCCGAGCCGGACGACGAAGGTCGTCAGCCTGGGCGGCGGATCCGAGCTGCCGGCGATCGCCGTCGCCGGCGGCTACGTCTACTGGGCGGTCGAGACGGGTCGGGCCGGGCGCGACACGATCATGCGGGCGCGCCTCGACGGCCGGGACACTCGCGAGCTCGTCGGGGGACTGACCTACCCGGACAGTCTCGTCGCCGCCGGTGGTTACCTCTACTGGGCCGACCAGCGTTCGATCGGCCGGGTCGGGCTCGGCGGATCCCATCTGCAGCGCCAGTTCATCGCCCTCGCGCAGGAGCGTGGCGGCGGAGTGGCCGAGGGGTTGGCGACCGACGGGAGCCATCTGTACTTCAGCCGGTGCCAGGACAGCGAGATCGGCCGTGCCGACCTCGACGGCACGCACGTCGACGACGGGTTCATCTCGCTTGGCTCGACCGGCTGCCCGCAGGGCCTGGCGGTCGGTGGGGGCGAGATCTACTGGACCGATCTCGGCACTGCCGGGGACGGGACGATCGGGCGGGCGGCTGTGGACGGGGCCGGGGCGGACGACGGTTGGCTGGACACGCACACCAACCAGGGCCCGTTCCAGGTGGCCGCCGACGCCAGCCACGTCTACTGGACGGCGGGCGGCGCCGCGGGCAGCCCGACGTACACGGGACGGGCGAACGCCGACGGAACCAACGTCGAGACGAGGTTCCTGCGGGGCTCGGAGTTCGCGATGGCGCTGGTCTGAGGACTCCGCGCGGCGACCCGCCGCTGCTCCGGCGCCGACACGGCTGACAAGCGAACTTGACATATCGGCGATGACAAGCTAGCTTGTCATGCATGCAGAACGATATTCGCCGGCTGCGCGGGTCCTCGGGGATCTCGCAGGCGCACCTGGCCCAGGCGATGGGTGTCTCACGTCAGACGATCAACTCGATCGAGACGGAGCGCTACACGCCTTCGCTGCCACTCGCGCTCGCGCTCGGCCGGTTCTTCGAGAAGCCAGTAGAGGAGATCTTTCATGCCAACGGTTCCGTGTAAGCCAAAGCGCGTTTCGACGTCCCGGTGGTACCTGCCGGCGTTCAGCGTCAGCCTGGGGCTCGTCCTGGTCGCGGCGTTCTGGATCGGCGGTCACCCGGCCGAGGGCCTGGGCGGCCTGGGCGTGATGACCGTGCTGGCGCTCGTGTCCCTGCTCGGCGGCCGCAGCGAGACGATCCGCGGGATCCGGGGCGACGGCCGGGACGAGCGGTTCGCGATGATCGACCTGCGGGCGAGCGCGACGGCCGGGCTCGCGGTCATCGTCGCCGTGATCGTCGGCTTCATGGTCGAGGTCGGCGAGGGCCACAGCGGGAACCCGTATGCGTGGCTCGGGGCGATCGGCGGCGTCGTCTACGTGGTCGCGATCGGCGTGCTCCGGTCGCGGACCTAGTAGGTGACGAGCCCGGGAGCGTGGCGTCGAGGATCATTCGGGCCGGCTCGGGAGCTCAGCGGCGGGCGAGGGCTCTGCCGGGGACCGGGTCGTGGAGCAGTGGACTCTCCGACGAAAGTAGTTGACTGACTCAGGCAGCTACTTTCGCGACGAAGGTCTCGCATCCACCTCCTCCGCCGCCCGGGAGGAGCCCGACCCGGCGCCCGACCCCCGCCCGCGCCCGCCCCGACCCCGACCCCGACCCCGACCCCGGGGCCGGCGGTGAGCACACTCGCCCGGCACTGGCCCGGGTCGCGGCCAAGCCGCGGCTCAAGTCTGGCCGAGTCCGGCCGATAGCGATCTGGTGGACGAAGGCATCGGCGCGGTTGTCGTCAGGCCTGCGGGACGAGCCCTGCCAGGGGTCGACGTCCCGCGCGCCGCCGAACCCGTCCTGTGGGCGCTCGTCGATTCGGTCGCCGGCCAGCTGGGCCAGCGCACGCCCGACGGCCTGCGGGTCGTCCTCGACGGTCGGGCGGCGGCGCTCGAGCGCAGGGACCGGCGGGGCCGGCGGCGGCGGCGGATCCTGAGTCTGCCGCTTGCCCACGTGGTCGGCCTGTCGTGCGCCGAGCTGAGGATCGTGATCGCCGGCGAGCTCGGAAGCCTCGCGACCCCGGGAGCCAGGTCGTCGCGCTGGGTCTCGGCTGCCGCGGGCCGATTCGGCCGGACGATGGTCGGCCTCGAGCACAGGCGCAGCCCCCTGTGCCACCCACTGCGGCCGTACGCGCGGGCGCTGTTCGGCGCCTCGTCGCGTCTGGAGCGGCGCCGGGAGCTCGCCGGGAGCGGGCTGGCGGCCGGCCTCTACGGGGCCGAGGCGGTCGCGCGGACGGCGAGCCACGCCGACTCGCTTGCGGTCGCGTTCGACTGGTTCTGGTCGATCGAGGTCAGGCCGTTCCTCGACCGGGGCTGGCGGCCGCCGATCGCCGAGGGGTTTCGGTCCTTCCTGGATGCTCCGCTCGTCCGCGAGCGGACGTCGGGGATCGCTCCGGACGGTTCGACCGGTGACCTGCTGGCGAGCGTGGACGCGGTCGAGGCGGGCCTGCTGGCCGAGCCGTCGCTGGTCTGGGTCGGCTGGCAGGAAGGGGCGGCGGGGGTCGTGCTTTCGGTCTGGGATGGCCACGTCCGGCGGGCGCAGGTCTCGGGCGGGGGACTGCGGGTGTGGGAGGTCGGGCATCAGGTCGAGGCTTCGATCGAGGCGTACGGCAGCGATCAGGCCGGGCTCCAGGCCGCGCTGGCCGGTCTCGGCTCGGGACTGGCGCTGGCACTGGCCGGCGACGGCTGGCGGATCTGCAAGCTTCCGGGGCGGGCGGCGATCCTCTCGAAGGGCGGTGTCGAGTTGCGCCCGGACCTCGAGATCACGCGGCTGCGGTCGAGCAGGACGACGCCGGCGATCTGGGCCGAGCGGTGCGAGCGGCTCGGGATCGGTGAGCTCCGTCTCGGTGGGCTTGCGCCGGACGCCGGGCGGGCGGCGGCCAACCAGGTGACCGCCGGGTCCTCCGCCGTTTCGTAGGTCCGCCGGTCGCCGGCCGAGCCCGCCGGCTGGTCTGGCCGGCGCGCGGGGCCGCCCGGTCAGGGAACGGTGATCGCGAAGCGACCGACGAGCGGGCCGTCCCCGAGCGGCGGCGGGAGCCGAGAGAGCCCGCTGGTTCGGACATAGGTGACGCGCCCGGTCAACGTCCGGTGACAGGCTCCGGGAATCGGCATCTCGAGGTTGAGGACCTGGCCGGCCCGGGCGTCGATGGACGTCCCGCCGCCGAGCATGATCCCGCCGCAGGCGGATGTGCGCGGGACGACGACGAGGTCGTCGTAGCTGCTGCGAATGCTGGTGACGGCGACCCGGGCGATGAAGCGGAGGTGAAGCGTCCAAGCACCCTTGGGCGACTTCGTGAGCGAGGCGTGAATCGGGGTGGCGACCTGCTGGCTGGAGACCTGACCGCTGTGGACGGGGACGGCGCCGACCGTCGGACACGGCGTCGCCCCGCCGAGGCGGTTCGCCGGGGGGATCACGCAGCGGGCGCCGCCGGTGTACTGGACGCTGACGATGCCGCTGGCCGGGCTGGCGCCGACGGTGGAGTAGCTGGTCGGCGGGGTGTGCGGGCCGGTCCCGGGGAGGACGACGAGATACGCGCCGTCGGGGCCGACGGTCGGCGTCGTGACCAGCTGACCGCCGGGCGAGCGGTAGGTCAGGCTGCTGGCCTTCGGCCCGAGCAGCCCGTAGTAGAGGGTCCGCAGATCCTCGGGCGGGCAGATCGGGGTGGGCCCGAGCCGCCGGAGTCGGGCTCGCACGTCGGCCGGGAGGTTCGCCGGTAGGCGGATCGGCGCCTTCTGACAGTCCTGGACAACCCCGCTGGCGGCGGCCCCGTGGCTCGAGACCGCGACGAACGTCTGGCCGGCGGCGTCGAGCGGCTCGCACATCGTGCCGGTGGAGATCGCCGTGGCCGGGAGGGCGTGGAAGCGGCCGTCGTCGGCGAACGCGCCGTCCTGGCCGAGCGCGCCGATCTCCCCGTCGACGAGCCGGCCGACCTGGACGCAGCCGAGACCTCGGGTCGTGCGCAGGACGCGCATGCCCCACGGCGGACCGCCGGCCGGGTCGGCCGCGGTGATCTGCAAAAGCCTGGCGCTGCCGGGGCTTAGCATGCCGAAGCCGGCGCGCGGGGTCGGGGAGAAGCCCGCGGGCGGCGTGATCGGCGTGCCGCTCTGGATCAGCCGGGTCGCAGCGAATCCGGCGGCCGCGAGGACGAGGAGTCCGGCGAGTGCGGCGGCGAGGAGCGACGTGTGACGTCCGCGCCGGCGCGCGGTGGTGTGCCGGCGGCGTCCGGCGGACGCGGCCGTCGTCGGCGGATCGTCGGCCGGGGGGCTGTCGTGCTCGCGGCGGCCGGCGTCGAGCAGCGCGTCGCGGAGCTCGGGCAGGCGGGTCACGAGGCGTCCTCCAGTCGGTTTCGGAGTGTCTTCAACGCGCGGCTGACCCGCTGGCGGACGACCATCTCCGAGCAGCCGAGCTCGCGGGCGAGATCCGCGTAGTCGCGCTCGTCGACGATCCGTGAGCGGACGGCGAGCGCCTGATCGTGGGGGAGCTGGTCGAGCAGCTCGAGGGCGGCGGCCGCGGCCGGGCCGTGGGCGAGCTCGTCGATCCGGTCGATCGCCTCGTCGGTCAGGACGAGGCGCTCCATCCGCAGGCGGCGTCGGCCGCGGTCCTCGACGCGGCCGCGCTCCCAGGCGCGGGTCAGCTCGTGGCGGGCGATGCCGTAGAGCCAGGCGCGGCCGGTGCCGAGCTCGGGGCAGAAGCGGTCGAGCGAGCCGAGGGCCGCGGCGAACACCTCGGCGGTCAGGTCGGCGGCGAGCTCGGGGGAGCGGGTGGCGCGGAGGAAGAAGGCGAGCAGCGGGTCCTCGTAGCGGTCGTATAGCTCGGCGAATGCGTCTGGATCTGACCGCGTCGCGCAGAGCAGGTCACCGTCGGAGAGTGCGGAGTAGACGGAGACGGCCATACTCATCTAATTGCGGATGGCGCCAGAAATGTGACGCGACGGGCCCGCCGGGGTTTCCTGCCGGGCGTCGCGATCCTCGCCCTGGCGGCGGGCGGGATGACGGGGGCGGCGACCGGCGCGGGTGGCACGGCGACCGGCGGGGGCAGCCAGGCTCCGGCGGCGCTGCCGGTCGGCCGGGCGGTCGGGCAGATGATCATCGCGGGCTTCAGCGGCAGGAAGCCGGCGGCGACGCTGCTGGCGCGGATCCACGACGGGCACGTCGGCGGGGTGATCCTCTTCGGCGGCAACACGGGGGGCGGCCAGGCTGGGACATTGCGGCTGGTGAAGAGCCTGCAGGCTGCCGCGGCGAGCGGTCATCAGCCGGGCCTGCTGATCATGACCGACCAGGAGGGCGGGGCGATCAGGCGGCTGCCGGGTCCGCCGAAGCTCGCGGCCTCGCAGATGACGAGCGGGAGGATCGCAGGCCAGCAGGGTCTTGCGGCGGGTAGGTACCTGGCGGGGGCGGGGGTCAACGTCGACCTGGCACCGGTCGCGGACGTCAGGCGCAACGCGAACGGTTTCCTCGCGGTCGAGCACCGGACGTTCGGGAGCACGGCCGGCGATGTCGCCGTCCGGGCGTGCGCGTTCGCCGAGGGGCTCGGGTCGGCCGGCGTCGTCTCGACGTTCAAGCACTTCCCGGGGCTCGGGATGGC
>DATCEH010000059.1:0-17571 GCA_036510225.1 Solirubrobacteraceae bacterium
CGAGGCGATCAACAACACCGTGCGCGCCCTGAGCGTCTCGGGCAACTCCGGTCCGGGGCCGTTCCCGGGCGACCCGACGACAATCACCGGCAACCACAGCTGAGTGGAGTCCGGCCGGCGCCGCCCCGCGGTCGGGGCGGCGCCGCGACGACGCGGGCGGGCGGCCGCGCTAGGCGGCTGAGGCCGAGTCGTGGGGCGCCGGGGTGATCGGGGCGGGACCCTGGAGCTGGCGGGAGAGCACGAGCGCGATCAGCGCGACGACGATCAGAGCGGCCCCGTAGATCTCGGTCGTCTGGCGTAGGCCGAGCGGCGTGACCGCGGCTCCGGCGGCGACCGCCGGCAGGCTGAAGGCGAGGTAGGCGACCGCGAGGATCGACGAGACGAGGCCGGCCCGCTGGTCGATCGGGGCCTGCGAGCTGAGCGCGCGGAAGGCGCCGCCGAAGGCCGGGCCGAAGCCGAGCCCGACGATCGCGGTCGCGACGAGGAAGAGGGCGGTCGAGCTCTCGCCGATCGCGACGAGGGCGAGCGCCACGCCGAGCGTGAGTGCACTCAGCCCGCCCTGGGCCGTCGCCTTCGGGTGGGCCTCGCGCAGGCGGACCGACGCGATCGCGCTGACGCCGGCCATGATGAAGATCGGCAGGGCGCCGATCACGTGGCTCGTCTGTCCGAGCACGCCGGCCGTCACCGACGGGCCGAGTGACAGGATCAGCCCGCCGAGCGCCCAGGTCGCGATCAGGCAGGGGATCGCCCGCAGGAAGTCGCCGCGGACGGCCGGCGGGATCGAGAGCCGCGGCTTGAGCGAATGCGCCCACGGACCGGCGCGGTGGACGGTCTCGGGAACGGCGCCGGCGACGGCGATCGCGAGGGCGAAGGCGCCGGCCAGCAGCCAGAAGATCAGACGGGTGGGATCCGGCCCGTATTCGACGAGCAGGCCGGCGGCGAGCGCACCGAGGGCGAGCCCGGCGAGCGGGGCGGCGACGCCGAGCGTCGCGCCGAGCCGGGGCCGCTCGTCGGGCTCGAGGTCGATCAGGCTGGCGCTGATCGTGCCCATCGCGATCCCGGTCGCCACGCCCTGGACGATCCGGGCGGCGAACAGCCAGGCGACGCCCTGGGCTTCGGCGAAGAGGAGCATCCCGGCGAGCTCGATCACGAGGGCGAAGAGCAGCGTCGGGCGGCGGCCGACGTGATCGGAGACCGAGCCGGCGATCACCAGGCTGGCGAGCAGGGCGAGGGCGTAGACGGCGAACACGCTGGTCAGCGTGATCGTCGAGAAGGTCCACTCGGTCTGGTAGACGATGTACAGGGGGGACGGCGCGCTCGATGCGAACAGCAGCAGGCAGAGCGTCCCGGCCAGCAGCCAGAACGACGTCCTGCGGCCGAGCTTGACGGCGGGGAAGCGGGTGCGGCCGATGGCGGTTGATCCTGACATTGGTACGGCAATCATCGTACCAAACCTACGACGATCGTCGTATAATGCTGGCCTGGATGGGCCTGCGCCACCCCGCAACCGACGAGCTCGAGCTGCCGGCCGTGCTCCACGCGCTCAGCGACCCCCAGCGGCTGTCGATCGTCCGCACGCTGGCCGCGAGCGACGAGCCGCGGCGGTGCGGGAGCTTTCATCTGACGGTCACCAAGTCGACGCAGACCCACCACTTCCGGGTGCTCCGGGAAGCAGGTGTGATCGAGCAGCAGGAGGACGGCACGGCCAGGCTGAACTCGCTGCGCCGCGAGGATCTCGACTTGCGCTTTCCCGGGCTCCTCGACGCGATCCTGGCCCCGGCCGGCGTGACCCCCTCGCGCGTGGCCACGGGCCGCGTCGGCTGAGCGGTGTCCGACGGCCTCGAGTCGCTCAACCGGCTCGACCCGCCCGACGCCCGAGCGGCCCTGCTCGGCTGCTGCGGGTCGCAGCGGTGGGCCGTGCTGATGGAGCGCGGGCGTCCGTACGCGTCAGCGCAGGAGGTCGTCGACCATGCCGAGCTGGTCTTCGACGGGCTCGACCAGGGCGACTGGCTGGAGGCGTTCGCCGCCCACGCGCGGATCGGCGAACCCCGCGACGCCGACCCGCAGGGCCGGGGCGAGCAGTCCGGCGTACTCGGCGCGAGCGCGGAGGACCGGAGCGAGCTGGTCGCGCGAAACACCGCGTACGAGGCCCGCTTCGGGTACGTCTTCCTGATCTGCGCGACCGGGCTCGACGCGCCGGCGAGCATCGCCGCGCTCGAGGACCGCTACGCCAACCCCCCGCAGGTCGAGTTCGGCGTCGCGGGCGCCGAGCAGCGCAAGATCACACGGCTGCGCCTGGGCCGGCTGCTCGACGCGGCGCCCGGCGAGACGTCGGGTGCGACCGGATGACCGACGTCACGACCCATGTCCTGGACACGGCGTCCGGCCGCCCGGCCGCCGGGATCGAGGTCTCACTCCACGCGCGCCGCGCCGACGGTCAGTGGACCCGCCTCGGCGGCGGGAGGACCGACGCCGATGGCCGTACCGCCGGCCTCGCCGGCTCGAATGGCGCACAGCCCGGGGTCCACCGTCTGGTCTTCGCGACCCGCGGGGTGTTCTTCGACGAGGTGGCGGTGGCCTTCACGGTCGCCGGCGAGCCCCACCTCCACATCCCGCTGCTGCTCAGCCCGTACGGCTACACCGTCTATCGGGGCTCCTAGTCAGTGCTGGAAGCCGTCGCGGTGGACGTCCTTGTAGAGCAGGTACTCGGCGCCGCCCGCGTAGGCTCGAAAGGTCTGGGGGCAGTAGGGCGCCATGTAGATGAAGTCGTCGGCCTGGACGTCGTGATCCTCACCGTCGAGGTGGTAGATGCCGGCGCCGGCGGTCATGTAGAGGCCGTGCTCCTCGTCGTGGATCTCGACCTGCGGCAGTCCGATGTCGGTCTCGAAGGCCATCAGCGTGATGTTGAAGTCGAAGGCCGCGTCCAGGGGCGGGATCAGCTCGGCTCGGCGCAGGCCGGGGACCGGCGTCTGCGCGGACTCGACAACCGAGCGATCCCCGCCGAAAGCCTCGGGCGCGGGAATCCCCGGCGTCGGCTCGTAGCGGCGCTTGATCCACAGCACGCGTGCCGGCTCGCCCGGCCCGGCACGGAGCTCGAACCCCGCCGTGTCCGGGAGGTAGGCGAAGCCGCCTGCGCCCAGGGCCAGGTCGTCCCCCGCGAGCACGACCCGGGCGTCACCGTCGAGCCCGTAGAGGAAGTGCTCGAACCCTGCCGCGATCGGCTGGCCGCGCGACCCGGCCGGGAGGTCGACGAGGTACTCGGCGAACTGGGCCGGCGCGAGCCGCGGCGTGACGAGCTTGATCACGCGGGCTCCCGGCAGGTCCGGGAGCCGGCTGGCAAAGTGGTTCTCGGGGGTCAGCAGGGTGTAGGCGCCGCTGCGCCAGCCGCGCAGGCCGAGCATCGCGTCGGTCACCCGGCCAATTCTACGAAGACGCGATCACGCCGCAGCGGCAGGCTCGTGAAGCGGACGCCGGTCGCATCGCGAACGGCGTTGGCCAGGGCGGGGGCGACCGGGTTGAACGGGCTCTCGCTCATCGGTTTGGCCCCGAACGGACCGACGATCCGGTCGCGGGTCTGCGCGAAGTGGACCTCCGTCGGAGGCAGATCCCCGAACAGGGGGACGTGGTATTCACGCAGCGACCGCGTCAGCACCCGCCCCGCCCGGTCGATCTCGACCGCCTCGAAGAGGGCGGCGCCGAGCGCCTGCGCGACGCCGCCCTCGATCTGCGCGCGGCACTGCATCGGGTTGATCACGGTCCCGGCATCGGCCGCCTGGACGCTGAACAGGATGCGGATCTCACCCGTCTCGGGCGAGACGGCGACGCGGAAGCCGTGGGCGTTGAAGGCGACTGACCGCAGCAGCCCGTCGATGCTTGCTTCGGTGCTCTGGAGCAGTCCCGGTTGCCGCGAGGGGGCGTCGATCAGCGCCTGCAGTTGCTCGGCCGCCCGCAGCGTCGCCGCGCCGGCGATCACCGTCCCCGTCGACCCGTAGGCGCCGGTGTCGTGCTCGACGAGGTCGGTGTCGGCGGCGACGAGCTCGATCCGGTCGGGGGTCGTGTGCAGGGCGGTGGCCGCGAGCTGGGTGTGGACGGTTGCCGTGCCGTTGCCGAACTCGGCCGTCCCGACGGCGAGGCGGTAGCGCCCGCCGGCGAGCTGGGAGATCCGCGCGTGGGCTTGGTGGCCGCCGGGCGGGGTCGTGTCGAGCATCGCGATCGCGACGCCCTCGCCGACGAGCCAGCCGCCGCCGGGTGGGTCGGCGCCGCGGCCGCCGGCAAGGGCCCGCTCGACGGCGTCGAGGCACTGGTCGAGGCCATAGCTGCCGATCTCGACATCGTCGAGGACGTCGTCGGGGCCGATCATGTTGCGCCGCCGGAAGTCGATCGGGTCGAGCTCGAGCATGCGGGCGAGCTCGTCGATCGCCGAGTCGACGGCGAAGGCCAGCTGGCTGAGCCCATAGCCGCGCAGCGCCCCGGCCGGGACGGTGTTGGTGTAGACGCAGCGGGCGTCGACCCGCCGGTTGGGGCACCGGTAGAGGCTGATCGGCTCGCCGCAGGCGTGGAAGAGGACACCCGGGCCGTGGTTGCCGTAGGCGCCGGTGTCGGCGAGGATGTCGACCGCCACGGCTGTGAGCTTGCCGTGGCGATCGGCACCGGCGCGCACGCCGACGCGCATCGGATGGCGGGTCGTCGCCGCGGTGAACTGCTCCTCGCGCGTGAACTCGAGTTGAACCGGCCGGTGGAGGCGCAGGGCGGCCAGGGCGACGACGTCCTCGACGAGCATCTCCTGCTTGGCGCCGAAGCCGCCGCCGACTCTTGCGGTGAACACGCGCACCCGGTCGCGGGGGAGGTCGAAGAGCCGGCAGAGGGCGTCGCGCGTGAGGAACGGCGTCTGGCTGCTCGTCCGCACGACGAGGCGTCCGTCGGTCTCGATCCAGGCGATCGCCGCGTGGGTCTCGAGGTGGACGTGCTGGACCCGCTGGACGAGGAACTCGCCGTCGTAGACCGCGGCCGCCCGCCGCAGGCCGTCCTCGACGTCGCCGAGCCGGCTGTGGAGCTCGGCGACGAGGTTGCGCTGGGGGTCGGCGATCCGCGAGTCGGCGGCGTCCTTGTCGCCGTGGACGGGCGGGGCGCCCGGCGCGAGCGCCGCGTGCGGGTCGGTCACGGCGGGAAGCTCGTCGTAGTCGACGCTGACGAGGAGGGCGGCCTGCTCGGCGATCGCGACCGTGTCCGCGACGACGGCGGCGACCCGTTGGCCGGCGAATCTGACTACCCGGTCGAACAGCAGGGTGTCCGCCGGGTCGTCGGCGACGAGCTCGTGGCGGGCGGTGGAGTAGTGGACGGCCGGCGCGTCGGCGTGGGTCAGGACGAGGTGGACGCCAGGCAGCGCGAGCGCGGCGGCGGCGTCGATCGACCGGATCCGCGCGCTGGCGTGGGGGGCGCGGACGAGCTTCACGTGCAGCAGGCCGTCGGGGGCGACGTCGAGCGTGAAGCGGGCCGCTCCCGTGACGATCGCCGGGCCGGCCGGCGCCGGCGTGTCGCGGCCGACGCTCGCCCGCGGGGCCATCGCCGCGTCGACGTCCCGGGTGCTGCGGATCTCGGCGGCGAGGGCCTTGGCGCCGCGAACCCCGGTGTCGACGTTCTCGACGCCGCGAACCCCGGTGTCGACGTTCTCGACGCCGCGGATCGCATCGTCGATCGCCCGGTAGCCGGTGCACCGGCAGATCGAGCCCTTCAGGGCGCGTGGGAGGTCGGCGAGCTGCTCGGGAGAGAGGGCCGCCGCGGTCATGATCATCCCGGCGGTGCAGAAGCCGCACTGGAAGCCCTGCGCCTCGACGAAGGACCGTTGGATCGGATGGAGCTCGTCCCCTCCGGCGAGACCTTCGATCGTCGTCACGGCCCGCCCCCGGGCCCGCCGCGCCGGGTACAGGCAGCTGTGGAAGGGGAGGCCGTCGACGTGGACGGTGCACGCCCCGCAGTCGCCGGCGTCGCAGCCCTTCTTGACGCCGAACCAGCCGTGCTCACGCAGGTAGGTCCGCAGACACTGCCCAGGACGGGGCTCCGCGTCGGCCGGCTGCCCGTTGACCAGCATCACGGCTCGCCGGCCGTGGAGAGCTCGCTGCGGATCTCGTCGACGTAGAGCCGGGTCAGGTGCCGGCGCCAGACCGGGTCGCCGTGGACATCGTCGTGGTAGTCGAGCGCCGCCGCCTCCAGCGCCCGGCGGAGGTCCTTGGCAGCCGGCGGCGAGTCGAAGCGGAGTTGGACCGGCCGCCGGACCGAGCCGGTCACGGTCACGACGAAGGCGTCGCTATCGGCGCAGCGGCGGCCGATCACGAGCACGGCCGAGCGGCCGACCGGGCTGAGCGAGAGCTGGCGAAACGCCGTCCGCGAGCGAAGCGCGGCGGCCGGGAGCAGGACGGACCGCAGCAGATCGCCCGGGCCGAGCACGTTCTGGCCGGGCCCGAGCACGAAGTCGCAGGCGGCGACCTCCCGGATCTCGCCGGTTCTCGTCCAGATCGTGCAGACCCCGTCGAGCGCGGCGGCCAGCGACGTCATCGGCCCGGCTGGGAGCGACAGGCAGATGTTGCCGCCGACGGTCGCGGCGTTCCAGACCTTGAACGATCCGAGCAGCGCGTCGCAGCACTGCCTGGCGAGCGCGGCCGCCGGCCAATCCGCGGAGCCCTGGTAGCGGGAGAGCTGCCCGAGCGTGCAGGTCGCCGCGATCTCGAGCCCAGCGTCGTGTTCGAGCAGGGCCGGCCAGCAGAAGCACGTCAGATCGACGAGCCGGCGGATATCCGGCTGTGGCTCTGAGAAGAGCCACGTCCCGCCCGCCAGCCAGGCGTCGCCGTCGCGCCAGTCTGCGAGCGACGAGCGCTGGGCCGCGACGATCGCGTCGACGCCGTTGAGATCCATCCGGACTAGCCGGCCTGGAGCGCGGCGGACGCGCTCGCGGCGGCGCGGGCGAGCTCGTCCTCGTCGATACCGACGAGGTGGCCGGCCTCGACGATCGTGCGCCCGCCGACGAGCAGCCGGTCGAGCGTCGGCGCGCCGAAGACGAGCGTGCAGACCGGGTCGGCGATCCCCGCCCCGGCCAGGCCGTCGACCCGCCAGAGGGCGACGTCGGCGAGCTTGCCCGGCTCGAGCGACCCGAGCTCACCGGCTCTGCCGAGGCAGCGGGCGCCGCCGTTGGTGGCCATCGCGAGCGCCTGGCGGGCCGAGAGGGCGAGCGGTCCGCCGCGGACCCGGGCGACCAGCAGGGCCTGGTGGAGCTCGTCGATCATCCGGCCCGACTCGTTCGACGCCGACCCGTCGACGCCGAGTCCGACCGGGGCGCCCGCCCTCAGCAGGTCCGCGATCGGCGCGGCACCGGACCCGAGCCGGCCGTTCGAGGTCGGGCAGTGCGCGACGCCGGTGCCAGTCTGGGCGAACCGGTCGACCGCGGCGCCCGAAAGGTGGACGCAGTGGGCCATCCAGACGTCGTCGCCCAGCCAGCCGAGGTTCTCCGCATACTCGGCCGGTGAGCAGCCGTGCCGCGCCTGGCAGAAGTCGTCCTCGTCGGCCGTCTCGGCGAGGTGCGTGTGCATCCGCACGCCCTTGCGCCGGGCGAGCTCGGCCGCCTCGCGCATCAGGCCGTCGGTCACCGTGAAGGGTGAGCAGGGCGCGACGACGATCCGCAGCATCGAGTCGATCGACGCGTCGTGCCAGCGGTCGATCGCCGCCTCGGTCGCCGCGAGGATCGCGTCCCGCTGCTCGACGACCGAGTCCGGCGGCAGGCCGCCGGAGGACTGGCCGAGGTCCATCGACCCGCGCGCCGGGTGGAAGCGCAGGCCGATCCGCCGGGCGGCGGAGATCTCCGCCTCGAGGCAGTCGCCGCCGTCGACCGGGAAGACGTAGTGGTGGTCGCTTGTCGTCGTGCAACCCGTCAGTGCCATCCAGCCGAGGTTGGCCGCGGCTGAAAAGTGGACCGTCTCGGCGTCGATCCGCGCCCAGATCGGATAGAGCGTCTCGAGCCAGCCGAACAGCGTCGTGTCCTGGGCGATGCCGCGGGTGATCCACTGGTAGAGATGATGGTGTGTGTTGACCAGGCCCGGCGTCAGCAGGCAGCCGGACCCGTCGATCAGCTCACCGGTGCGGAGCTCCGCGGGTGCGGGACCCGGGCCGACGCTGACGATCCGTGATCCGTCGAGCACGACGTGTCCGTCGGTGTGCTCGGTGCCCTTGGCGTCGCATGTCGCGACGTGACACCGCTCGATCGCGGTCAGCCCGCCACTCACGAATCGGCCGTCGCCGGCCCACTGGCGAAACGGGCCCCGGCCGGCGCCGGGCTCCCACCGTCGCCGGTCACCGCGCCGTGCTCGATCGCCGTGCGGAGGACTCCCCGCCTGGGCGGGAAGCTCGTCCAGTGGTTGAAGAAGAGGTTGAGGAAGAAGACGACGATCACGGTCGAGGTGATGCTCGACCCGAAGATCACCTGGAAGTTGGCCGGGAACTTCTCGTAGAAGGTCGGCGCGACCGCTGGGATCAGTCCGATCGAGAGGGACACGGCGATGATCAGGAGGTTGTGGTTGCCCTCGAACTCGACCTTGTGGAGTGTGCGGATGCCGATCGCGGTGACCATCGCGAACATCACCGTCGCCGCCCCGCCGATCACCGGGCCGGGGATGTTGGCGATCACCTGGCTGGCCTTGGGGATCAGTCCGAGGATCACGAGGAGGACGCCGCAGACGGCGACCACCCACCGGCTGCGGACGCCGGTCATCCCGACGATCCCGACGTTCTCGGCGTAGGCCGTGTCCGGGAAGGAGTTGGTGAAGCTCGCGATCAGGGCTGAGAGACCGTCGGTCCGCAGGCCGCGGGCGAGATCGCTCGGGGAGACCGGCCTGTCGACCATCTCGCTGACGGCGAGCATGTCGGCGGTCGACTCGGTGTAGGTGACGAGCATCACGATGCACAGCGAGATGATCGCCGATGCCTTGAACTGCGGCCCGCCGAAGTAGAAGATCTTCGGGCCGCCGAACCAGCCGACCGTGTGGACGCTCGAGAAGTCGAGCAGGCCCATCGGCCAGGCGACCAGTGTGCCGATCACGATCGCCAGGAGGACGGCGATCTGGCCGACGAAGCCGGTGAACAGGCGGGTGATCACGACGAGCATGAGGATGACGAGGCCGGCGAGCAGGATGTGTGAGACGGCGCCGTAGCTCGGTGCGGTCGCATCCGCACCGGCGATCAGGCCGACGTCGGCGCCGATCAGGGAGAGCCCGATCACCGCGATGATCGTCCCGGTCACGAGCGGCGGGAAGAAGCGGAGGATCATCGAGAAGGGCTTGGCGACGAGCAGGCCGAAGATCCCCGAGATCATCATCGCCCCGTAGACCGACCGCAGGCCGTACTGGCTGGCGATCGTGATCATCGGGCTGAGCACGGTGAACGTCGCCCCGGCGACGACCGGCAGCCGGATCCCGAAGATCCGGCCGATCCCGACCGCCTGGATCAGCGTGCAGATCCCCGAGACGAGGAGGTCCGCGCCGATCAGGATGCCGATCCCCTGCTTGTCGAGGTGTACTGCCGGACCGACGATCAGGGGGACGGCGACGGCGCCGGCGTACATGATGAAGAGGTGCTGGAGGCCGAGCGTGACGAGTCGCGGCGTCGGCAGAATCTCGTCGACCGGGTGGTCGCTCGTGCTCGGCACGTACCTGCGGGTCGTGGGCGGCGTGAGTACGGCGGACTCGCTCATCGTGTCCCTCGGATCTGAAGCACTGCTGGTCAGGGCCGTCTGAGGCGAACATACGCGGGGAGAGGTGCGACCACTATGGACAGCCTGGCCAGACGCGTGTGGACCACTGGCCAAGACCGTCGTGATGCGTGTCACTCGGCGATCCGGCGGGGATAGCATGGGCGCGCGATGCGGACCACCGAGACCTCCAAGCGGCGTCCGCCGGTCTACGCGAGCGTGCGGGCCCGAGTGCGTCAGTACGCGGCCGAGGCCGCCCTGCGTCCGGGTGACCGGCTCCCCCCGGAGCGGGAGCTCGCCCGTCAGCTGGGCGTCAGCCGCGGCTCGCTGCGCCAGGCGTTGATGGCCCTGCGGATCGAGGGCCTGGTCGACGTCCAGCACGGCAACGGCGTCTACCTGCTGCGCTCGCCGACCGACACGGTGCCGTTGCTGGCGGCCGAGCTCCGCGAGCGTGACCCGGAGCTCCCTTCGCTCGGCGAGGTCCGCAACTCGCTGGAGGCGCTGGGCGCCGAGCTGGCGGCGTCGCGGCGCGACGACGACGACCTCGCCGGGATGGTTGCGGGGATCCGCCGGATGGACCCGGAGCTCGCCCGGCGGATGATGAGCGTGCACCTCGAGATGACCGGCGAGATCGAGGGCGCGCGGCCGTGGGTGCCACGGTGAGCCGGGTCGACCGGGAGGCGGTCGGGGCCGGATGAGCGTGGTCGTCGGTGCCAACCAGTACGGCAAGGCCGAGGTGCGGATCGTCGCGGTCGACCGGGCGACCGAGTCGCACGTGTTCTGCGACCTGAACGTGGGGATCGCCCTGTCGGGGGATCTGGATGACGTCCACGTGACAGGGAGCAACGCGAACGTCGTGCCGACCGACACGATGAAGAACACGGTATTCGCGTTCGCCAAGCAGGCGTCGGTCGGCGAGATCGAGGAGTTCGGGCTGCGCCTGGGCCGGCACTTCGTCTCCGGGTTCGAGCCGATCAAGCGGGCGAGGGTCCAGATCGAGTCGTCGTCGTGGAAGCGGATCCCGGTCGGCCGGGAGGGACGCGGGCATCCGCACGCGTTCGAGAGGGCGGGGTCGGAGCTGCGGACGGCGACCGTCGTCTGCGCGGCCGACGGCGAGTGGGTGCTCTCGGGACTGCGTGACCTGGTCGTCCTGAAGACGTCGGGATCGGAGTTCACGGGTTTCGTCAGGGACCGGTACACGACACTCCAGGAGACACGCGAGCGGATCCTCAGCACGGCGGTGACCGCGAGGTGGCGCCATGCGGGTGTCGACTGCGACTGGGCTGCGTCGTTCACGGCCGTCCGGGCGTTGCTGGTCGACCGGTTCGCGACGACCCACAGCCTGTCGCTCCAGCAGACCCTCCACGCGATGGCGTCGGCCGTGATCGGCGAGCGGGAGGAGATCGTCGAGGTCCGCATGTCGATGCCCAACCGCCACCACTTCGTCGTCGACCTGACGCCGTTCGGCCTGCCCAACGAGAACGAGATCTTCAGGGTCGAGGATCGCCCGTACGGCCTGATCGAGGCGGCGATCCTCGAGCAGGGGGCGGCGGCGGCCGGGCCGGCCTGGGACCCGTACCCGTTCCTCTGAGCCGCCGGTGGCCGCGAGCTCGTTGCCGGCCGGCGCTGCTGGAGCGGCCGCTGCGGGCTCGGCCGGGTCGGCGGGGGGCGGGTGTAGGTGTCTTGGCGAAAGTAGTTGTGTGTGTCACTCGACTTTCGCGGTTTAGAGGCCGGCGGCGGGCCCCGGCGTGTTGGACGCCGGCGATTTCACTGGTCTTGGGGTCGGGTCCCGTTCCGGGTGATATTTCGTGGCGGCGGCGCTCGTCTGGCGGGGGCTTGGCCAGCGGGCAGTCGAGGATGATTGCCCGGGGTCGGGAGGTCAGAGGCGGGCGAGCTCTCTGCGTGGGGAGTGGGTCGTGGGGCAGTGGACTCTCCAACGAAACTAGTTGACTGACTCAGGCAGCGATTTCGTGCTGAACGTCTCAGCATCCTGCTCCGCCGCCGGGGAGGAGCCCAGTCGGTCACATCCCATACGCCCCGCGCCCGACCCGCACCAGCCCCCGCCCCGCCCCGCCCTGCCCGGACCGACGTGCAGCCGGCCGAGCGAAAAGTGCGAAACCCGAGTGTGTACGCAACTACTTTTCAAAGCCTCCGCACCCGTCTTTCGAATCGATGTGGATCTCGCGGACGGGTTGGGTGTCGAGGTCGGGGTGGCCGTCCGGGCGCTGCGGTCGGCTGGCGCGTCGGCGAGGCGGGTCAGCGGGCGCCGGCCGGAGACTTGGGGGCCAGCCGGCGGGAGTCGATCACCCGGTCGATCAGGCCGTAGTCGGCGGCTTCCTGGGCTGTGAAGTACCGGTCGCGGTCCATGTCGTCGTGGACCGCTTCGACCGGTCGGCCGGTGTGCCTGGCGTAGAGCTGGTCGATCCGCGCGCGGATCTGGAGGATCTCGCGGGCGTGGATCTCGACGTCGGTCGACTGGCCCTGGAAGCCGCCGGACGGCTGGTGGGTGAGGATCTTCGCGTCCGGGAGGGCCAGCCGCTTGCCGGGGGCGCCGCCCATCAGGAGGAGGGATCCCATCGACATAGCCGTGCCGAAGCAGATCGTCGAGACGTCGGGCGCGATGAACTGCATCGTGTCGTAGATCGCCAGGCCGGCGTAGACGGACCCGCCGGGGGAGTTGATGTAAAGGGAGACGTCCTTGTCGGGGTCCTCTGACTCGAGGTGGAGCAGCTGGGCGACGACCAGGTTGGCGACGTCGTCGTCGACCGGCTGGCCGAGGAAGATCACGCGATCGTTGAGGAGGCGGGAGTAGATGTCGAACGACCGCTCGCCTCGAGAGGTCTGCTCGATGACCATCGGTACCAGGGGCATGGCATCTCCTTGTGTGGGTGGCTCCCGTGGAGACGGCGTTCGCCCGCCGCCACCCCGATCTGTGCGCAACCGCTCGGTTGCGCTTCCAAGCGTGTAGCATACCTGCAACCTGGAAGTTGCACGAGCGGGAGGGCTAGATGGCTGAGGGCTTCGTCACGAGAAGCGTGTTGATCGGCGCCGGCGCCGGGGACGTCTGGGATGCGCTGGTTGACCCGTCGCGGTTGGAGGACTGGTTCGCCGACGAGGTCGACACCGCGGCCGGGGAGCTCGTCGCCGAAGCGGAGGTTGTCTTCCGTTGGGGTGACGGGACCGAGCGGGTCGGCGTGGTCGAGGAGGTCGACGCGCCGCGCCGGCTGACGCTTGGCTGGGCGCAGGACGGCGGCGAGCAGAGCACGGTCGAGTTCGAGCTGACGGAGGAGTCGGCGGGGACGCGGGTCACGGTGATCGAGCGTGGGCTGACCGTCCGCGCGGCGGCCGGCCGGGCGGTCGCGTGGGGGCCGCGCCTGTCGGGACTCCGGCTGACTTCCTGCGCGGTCCTGGCGTAAGCCGGGCCGGCGGTGAGCGAGGCGGGCCTGGACGCGGTCTTCTTCGCGCTGGCCGATCCGACGCGCCGGGCGGTCGTCCGGCGGCTGCTCGCCCGGGAGTCGGTCACGGCGACCCAGCTCGCGGCCGGCCTGCCGATCACGCGACAGGCGGTCAGCAAGCACCTCGCGGCGCTGGTCGATGCCGGCCTGGTCGCGAGCAGGCGGGAGGGGCGGGAGACGCGGTACCGGTTGACGCCCGAGCCGCTCGACGAGGCGTCGTCGTGGCTTGGTGTGATCGAGGCCGAGTGGGACGAGCGTCTGGGCCGGCTCAAGCGCCATGTTCAGGAGGGCGCGGGCTGAGGAGCCGGGTCGTCCGGGAGGACGTCGGCCGAGTCGGCTGATCCGGTAGGCGGGCGCCGGGCGTAGCCGTCTGCATGGAGCGAGTCTGGGACTATCCGCGTCCGCCGGCGGTCGTGCCGTGCGAGCGGCGGGTGCGGGTCGAGCTGGGCGGGCAGGCGCTGGCGGACTCGGGCCGGGCTCTGCGCGTGCTGGAGACGAGCCATCCGCCGACGATCTACGTTCCGCAGGCGGACGTCTGCATGGATCTGGTCGAGATCGGCCGGGGGCGGTCGACGTGGTGCGAGTTCAAGGGGGCCGCCCGGTACGTCGACGCGGTGGTCGACGGGCGGCGGACGCGATCGATCGGCTGGACCTACCCGAGGCCGTCGGCCGGGTACGAGTGGCTGGCGGATCACATCGCCTTCTACCCCGGCCGGGTCGGCGGGGCGTGGCTGGACGACGAGTTGGTCGAGGCGCAGCCGAGCGACTTCTACGGCGGATGGATCACAGCCGACCTGGTGGGACCGTTCAAGGGGCCGGCGGGGACACTCAACTGGCTGCGGGCGGGCCGGCCGGGGCTGGCGTGGGGGGCCGGTCGCCGCGGGGCCCGGTCGGCGGCGGAGTACCCCCAGGGGGAATCGAACCCCCGCTACGGGCGTGAAAGGCCCGCGTGCTAACCGCTACACCATGGGGGCTGGGCCCGGGGAAGTGTATTTGCGGGCGACCGGACGGGCGGGGCCAGGCGTCGGTCGACGTGAACGAGCCGGAGGTTTCGGCGCGGCGGCGGAGCCGCCCAGCTCCAGCGGTGGCCGACCGGCATATGGAAAACTGCCGGGGCGCGGCTAGCTCATCGGGTAGAGCACCGGACTTTTAATCCGGCGGGCTGGGTTCGAGTCCCAGGCCGCGCATATCGCCCGACGGCCACCGTCGGAGTCGCGGCGCCCCATGGGGCGCGGCGACTCGGGAGGTTCGTGCAGCTGACCTCAGCCCATGCTCCCTGCGGGCTCGGCTAATACCAGTGACGACGACCCGCAACCGCGCGGTCCATCGATCCGAGAACGGCGAGAATCAGGCCGACGATCAACACGATGATGCCGACGGCCCATAGGACGGCGAGCTTGGGGACGAGGACGGCGATGATGAGAAGGACTACGCCTAGACCAATCACAGAAACCACATCTTCCTAGCCAATCAATGGCTGTCCGGAGTTTCGAGGACGCGATGGCCGCACCTCACTCTGACTCCCGAGATACCCAACGGTCGGCCTTCAGAAACGCCTTGTGTCCGGACGCCCACGCGCAGGCGACATCTCGCCTGGGCGCAGGCGACATCTCGCCTGGGACCACGCCTGGGACCAGCGGCCCGGACCAGCGCGTCCGCGCCCGAGGGGCCCGGAACGGAACGAGCTTTCAGGGATCTGCGGAGCAAGCTTTCAGGGATCTGGGTTTGGCGTCGGGGCGGTCGGGGAATGACGGCTCCATGGAATATGGAACCTCAATTTTTCTCATAGCTGTTGGTGCAGTCCTCAAGTTCGCAGTGACCACCACGGTCTCAGGAATCTCACTCCAGACGGTCGGAGTCATTCTGATGCTCGTCGGTGTGCTCGGCCTGCTCATGTCGTTCTTCTGGCTCGCGAGTGTCCGGCGTCGCCCAAGCGACGTCGTCGTTCGCGAGGACGTTGTCCGCGACCCTGATCTTCCCCTCTACTGACCGGACGCGGAGCCGGCCAGGCGTGTGCGGAGCCGGCCAGGCGTGTGGCTACGGCCGCAGGACGACCCGTCTGACCTTTCAGTTCCCTCCCCGTGCCCGGGCCGGCATGCCGGCCCGGGTCACTCGGGGCCTGATGTCGACTGCGGCGGTGGCTCTCGTGACGAAGAGGATGTGTGCTTTCGTCGCAAAACTAGTTGACTGACTCAGTCAACTACTTTTCTTTTAGTGGCGACACACGCACTCCTCCAAGCGCCCGACGAGCTTCCGAGATGGTCGTCGAGCTCTCGAGCCCGAGGCGGTCGGCGCTCCCGCGGCGACCCGGACCCGGCGACCCTCGACCGACGACCTGCTCCTCGATCGGCGAGCCGCCGGCTCGCCTTGCGTCAAGCTGCGTCGCAGAACGTCTGCCGCCGGCACCAGCACCCGGCCCGGACGCCTCGACAACAGCGACCCGCCTCGACAAACACCGACCCAGGAGCCTGCCGATGGACGTCCCCCAGCCGATCTCGACCCAGATCCACGACGAGACGTGGGCCGGGGTCACCTACCACATCCGCGGTGAGCTGGTTCCCGAGCTCCAGGTCGACCTTCAGGACGCGGCGGTCTTCTTCGAGCACCACACCCTGCTCTGGAAGCAGACCCACGTGAAGATCGAGCTGCGGAAGATGAGTGGGGCGATCAAGCGGAAGATCGCCGGCGGAGAGTTCTTCGTCACGAAGGCCGTCGGACCCGGCCGAATCGCCTTCTCCCGCGACTCGCCCGGTCAGCTGATCCCCCTCCACCTGTCGGACGGCGGCGGCATCGACGTCCGCGAGCACCAGTTCGTCGCCGCGACCGACAACATCGACTTCAGCTTCGAGCGGATCCGCGGCGTCCGCAACGCCCTGTTCACCGGGTCGGGCTTCTTCATGGACAAGTTCCGCGCCAAGCACGGCGACGCGATCGTCTGGATCCACGGCCACGGCAACGTCTTCGCGGTCGACCTCGACGACCGCGAGTCGATCGACGTCGAGCCGGGCGGTTGGCTCTACAAGGATCTCTCCGTCAGGATGGCCGCCCACACCAGCGGCCTCCGGGCCGGCTTCTTCGCCGGCGGGGGGAACTTCACCTGGAACCGCTTCACCGGCCCCGGCCGGGTCGCGATCCAGACGATGTACATCGCCCCGCTCGAGGGCGAGACCGAGTAGCCCTTCGCCCGCTCGAGGGCGAGACCGAGTAGCCCTTCGCCCCACTCGAGGGCGAGACCCAGTAGACGCCGACGCGGCTCCCCAGCCGCTCAGAACCACTGCCCCAGCCAGACCTGCTGGCTGAGGTCCGACTGGACCTGGGCGTCGTAGCTCGCCGTGGCCGGAGTGTCCCACCGGCCGGAGGCCCAGTAGCCGACGCTGTCCCAGAGATCGCCGGCCGCGTACGGCTTGCCGTTCCCCGACACGGTGTTCAGCCACGTCTGCGCGCCGTCGTAGTACGACCGGACGATCCCGCCGTAGTAGTCGGCCGCGAACGCCGTCGACGTCTGGGCGAGCGCCTCGCAGCAGTGGTAGCGGGCGTCCAACTGATACAGGCCGAAAGCGTTCCCGCCGTCCCCGACCGTCGACATGTGCCACCACGACTCGACCGCCGCGACCGCCCGCATCAGCTGCGGGTCGAGGCCCCACTTGTAGGCCGCCCACTGGATGATCTCGTCCGTCGTGCCCCGGTAGGCGCCGTCGATCCGGGCGAGGTAGCCCGCCGGCATCGACTGGTCGCCGCTGCGGAACGCCGCGAGCTGAGCAGCCGTCGGGACGGTCTGGTTGTCGGTCGCATTGTCGGTCCGCGTCTCCCCGACCCCGGTCACCAGGCCGGCCGCCTGCCCGTCGGACAGCTCCCCGACGACCTCGGTCGGGCTCGTGCTGGTCGCCGGCGCCCGGCCGGTACCGGCCGCACCGGGCTGGCTCGCTCCGGTGCTCGCAGGCCGGGTCACCGGAGCCACCGGATCCTTCGGAATGCCGACGCTCGGCTTCGGCTTCGGCTTCTTCGGCTTTGGTTTCGGGAGCTTCGAATGCTTCTTCTTCTTGGCCGCGTGGTGCTTCTTGGCAGCCATGGCCGTCCGCCCGGCCCGGCCGGCCGGCTTGGCCGCCCGGTGCTCCAGCGTGGCGCCGAACGCCGCCTGCGGGACCGGGGCGAGGGCCGGGCTCGCGGCGATCGCGAGGGCGACGAGTCCCAAGCCACCCGTGCGGATCCAACTCGAGCGGAGCCAGCGATTCATGCACAAACGGTATCGGCCGCACCCCGACCCGGCTGACAGGCCATCCGTCCAGGCTCGGGCCCGCGCCGCCCGCCCTGCACCGCCCGCCCCGCCGGCCCGCCCCACATCTCGCCCCGCACCGCCCGCCCCGCACCGCCCGCCCCACCGGCCCG
>DATCEH010000060.1:0-26334 GCA_036510225.1 Solirubrobacteraceae bacterium
GATCCATCCGGACAAGGGCACGGAGATGTTCCTCGACGAGCTCGGCGTTGACGCGCCCGCCCGCCGCCAGGGCGTCGGGCGATCACTCGTCGAGGCGCTCGCCGGACTCGCAAGGGCCCGCGGCTGCTACCACATGTGGACCGCCGCGGATCCCGACAACCTCGCCGCCCGCTCGACATACCTCCGAGCCGGCGCTCGGACCACACCGCCACAGCTGATCGTCGAGTGGGATTCCGAGCCGCCGGCCGATGACCCGGCCGCCCATCCGGCACCGACTACCCGACCAGCGCTCGCGCGAAGTCCCCCGCGTCGAACGGCCGCAGATCCTCGACCTTCTCGCCCACGCCGATCAGCTTCACCGGAATTCCCAGCTCCCTCGCGATGCCGAGGGCCACGCCGCCCTTCGCCGTCCCGTCGAGCTTCGTCAGCACGATCCCCGTCACCTCGACCGCCTCCGCGAACAGCTTCGCCTGGCGCAGCCCGTTCTGCCCGGTCGTCGCGTCGATCGTCAGCAGCGTCTCGTGCGGCGCTCCGTCCAGCTGCTTGGCAATCACCCGGCGGACCTTCGCCAGCTCGCCCATCAGGTCGTCCTGCGTATGCAGCCGGCCCGCCGTGTCGATCATCACGACATCGACGCCTCTCGCCCGGCCCTGGACCACCGCCTCGAAGGCCACGGCCCCCGGATCCGAGCCCTGCCGCCCGGTGACGATCTCGCAGTCCGCTCGCTCGGCCCAGCCCGCCAGCTGTTCGGCCGCAGCCGCCCGGAACGTGTCGGCCGCCCCCAGCAGGACGCTCAGGCCGGCCTCGTGCTGGAGCTGGTGAGCCAGCTTCCCCAGCGTCGTCGTCTTCCCGGTCCCGTTGACCCCGACCGCCAGGATCACCGTCGGCTGCGGGCGCAGATCGATCCTGTCGTCCCCGGTCCTCGCGATCGCCGCCAGGAGCTCGGCCAGCCGAGCTCGCAGGGCCGGACCCTCGAGGTTCTCCTCCCGAGCCGCGTCCTCGAGCTCGGCGACGACCGCCGCCGTTGTCGGCGCACCGACGTCGGCCATGATCAAGGCCTCCTCGAGCGCCTCCCAGTCGTGCGCCTCGAGCGTCTCGGTCAGCGTTGCCTGGAGCTCGCTTCCGAGTGCCTCCCGCGTGCTCCGCAGGCTCTCGCGCAGTCGCCGGAATCTCCCACTCCGCCTCTCCCGGGCCGGCTCCTCCGCCTCGGGCGTCGCAACCACGATCGGGTCGCGGGTGATGATCAGGTCCGCCCAGTCCCGCGCCACGCGAACCCCTATGCCGCCCCGGCCGCCGCCGCCAGCGGCGGCGCGCCTCCGGCCTCGTCGAGCCCGGCGTCCTCGAGGCGTCGGGAGACCAGCTTGGAGACCCCGTCACCGCCCATCGAGACACCGTACAGCCAGTCGGCCACTTCCATCGTCCGCTTCTGGTGGGTCACGACGATGAACTGCGCCCGCGACCGGTGGCGGCGCAGAAGCGTCAGGAAGCGGTCGATGTTCAGATCGTCGAGCGCGGCCTCGACCTCGTCGAGGATGTAGAACGGGCACGGCCGGGCGAGGAACACGGCGAACAGGAAGGCGATCGCAGTCATCGACTTCTCACCACCCGAGAGCAGCGTCAACCGCTTCATCGACTTGCCGGCCGGCGTCAGCTCGATCTCGACGCCCATCAGCTCGTCGGGGGTCTCCCCCTCTTCGACGGCCTCCTCGGCCGCCGCCTCGGCCTCGGCGCTCGCCTCCGCGTCCGGCGCCGCCTGGCCGGACTCGCCGGCCGTCACCGCCCGCGGTCCGGCGTCCTCGCGCACCAGCCGCAGTCGGCCCCGCCCGCCCGGGAAGAGCTGACCGACGAGCTCCTCGAAGTTCCCTGCGGTCGCCGCGAACGCCTGATCGAAGCTGTCGGTGATCTGCTTGTCGGTATCCCGGATCAATGCCCGCAGCTCGCGCAGCGCCGTCTCCAGATCGACCCGCTGACCCTCGAGCTCCTCGACCCGTTCCAGAGCCTCCGCGTACTCCTCCGCCGCCAGCGGATTGACCGGCCCCAGCTGCTCCCGCCGGCGCCCGAGCCGCTCGATCCGCTCGGCCAGGGCCGCCCGCTGCTCGTCGGGCAGCGGCTCCGTCCCCGGCTCGGACTCGAGCCCCAGGCGTTCGGCGACGTCGCCCAGCTCGGCCACGGCCTCCTGCGCCCGGTCCCGCGACTGCGCCGCCAGCACCTCGGCCGCTGTGACCGCTTCCCCGTGCTCGCGCAGCCTCCGCTGCAGGCCGGCCTCGGCCGTCGCGCACGCCCGCAGCTCGGCGGCCACGCCGACACCGGCCTCGCGGTCGGCCTCCATCTCCGCATCGAGCTTCTCAAGCTCCGCCGCCAGCGCCTCACCAAGGCGGGCCAGCACCTCCGCCGCCCGTTCGGCTCGCGGGGCGAGCGCCCGGTCACGCGACCGCTGGGTCCGCAGCACGACGATTCGCCGCTCCCGGGCCAGCCGCTCCCGCTCGGCACGTTCCAAAGCCCGCCGCTCGGCCGCCAGCTCACCTTCGAGCTGCGCCCGGCGGACCGCCGCCTCGCCCTGTTCCGGCGACGCCCGCCGTTGGTCGATCATCCAGCCGGCCCGGCGCTCGAGCTCGCGCGCCTCGGCATGCTCCCGGTCAGCCACCCGCAGCGCCCGGTCGGCCGCCTCCCGCGCGGCGAGCTTCTCCTCGAGCTGCGCCTGCGTCCCGGCTCCCGCGGCCAGCGCCAGCTGCTCGGCCTGCGCCGCCCGCTCGGCGACGCCGATCAACGTGTCGCGCCGGTTGCGCTGCTCGAGCGCCCGCTCCCGCCCACCGCTCGCGACCTGCCGAAGCTCGCCCGAGGACCCGAACCACACCCGACCGGTCCGCGTGACCGCGATCCCCCGGAAGTCCTCCGCGACCGCCTCCAACGCGTCGACGACCCACGCGTCCGCCAGCAGCCGCCCGACCACCCCGACGACCTCGGCCGTCCCGCTGACCACCTCGGCCAGCCGTAGCGCCCCGGGCGCCGGGGCGCCCGGATCACCGGCCGAGGCCGGATCGCCGGCCGAGGCCGGAGCGCCCCCGTCGCGCCCCACGAGCACCCGCCCGCCGTTGGACCCCGCCCGATCGAGCAGAACCGCCCCGGCCGCCCGGTCGGAAACGACAGCCGCCGCCAGCCGACCACCCAGCGCCGCCGCCACGGCCAGCTCGTAGCCGGTCTGCACCTCCAGGCCGTGCTCGAGCGCGTTCGGCTCGCCCGACGCCGCCACGTGACTGCGCAGGAACTGGTTGACCGCGGCAAGCTCCGCCCCGACCCCGGCAGCCTCACGGCGGGCCGCCTCTACGGCCAGCTCGGCCCTCCGCCGCTCAGTCCGGGCCAGCTCGACCCCGGCCTCGGCGGCCGCGCTCTGCTCCTGGCAGGCCGACCGGACCGAGGCCTTCTCAAGGACGCTCGCCGCCGCCGTGACCCGTTCGGCATCGAGCGCCGCCAGCTCCCTCGCGAGCGCTGTCTGATGCTCCTGGTCGAGACCGGCGAGGCCCAGCTCGAGCTCGGCGATCCGCTCGGCTCCAGAGACCGCGTCGCCGTTCTCGCCGGACTCCAGCCCCTCGAGCTCGACCGCCCGACGCCCGGCGCGCTCCTCCAGGCCGGCGGCAAGCTGGCGGGCCTGGTCGTAACGCATTCCCACCCGGTCCCGGGCACTACGCGCCGAGAACGCCCGCCGCGCGATCTCGTCGCGCCGGGCGCTGCGCTCCGAGAGCGCCTGCTCGGCAGCCTCCCGGCGGGCCGCCACTCCCGCGAGCTCGGCCTCGAGCCCGGCCCGCGCCGCCCGCGAGCCGGCCGCCTGCTCCTCGGCCGCGGCCCGTCGCTCCAGACGCAGACGAACCTCGTCGCGCAGCAGCTCCCACCGCGCCTGCCCCGACTGGAGCTCGAGCCGCTCGTGGAGCGCGGCCGCCTCGGCCTGGCGTTTGAGCGGGCGCAGCCGGGCGCGCGCCTCGCGCTCGATGTCCAGCGACCGCTCGAGGTTCTCGGCCGTCCGCTCCAGCTTCAACTGCGCCCGCCGACGACGCTTGCGGTGCTTGCCCAGGCCGGCCGCCTCCTCGATCAGGAGGCGCCGGTCCCGCGGCTTGGACGTCACGATCGCCTCGACCCGGCCCTGTGAGACGACCGAATGGGCCTCCTTGCCGATCCCCGTGTCCGAGAGCACCTCGAGCACGTCGACCAGCCGGCAGCGCGCCCCGTTCATCCGGTACTCGCCCTCACCCGCCCGGTTCAGCCGGCGGACGATCGACAGCTCGCTCGCCGGAAGGTCGATCGTCCCGTCGGAGTTGTCGAGCACCAACTCGACCTCCGCCTCCCTGCGAGCCTGGACCCCCCGCCCACCGGCGAAGATCACGTCCTGCATCGACTGTCCCCGGACCGCCAGCGGCGACTGCTCGCCCAGTGCCCATAGCACCGCGTCGGTGATGTTCGACTTGCCCGATCCGTTTGGCCCGACGACGACGCTGATGCCCTCGCCGAACTCCAGCCGCGTACGGTCGGGAAACGACTTGAAGCCCCTCATCGAAACCGACTTCAGGAACACCGTCTCACCCGCCCGCCCGGTTCGTGCCGCCCCGAATCAGCGCGCCGCCTCACAGCGCGCCACTCGTCACGGCGTCCAGCGCCGCCCGGGCGGCCTCCTGCTCGGCGTGCTTCTTGCTCCGGCCCGACCCCCGGGCGATCGTCGCGCCGGCGACCAGCGCCGCGACCGAGAAGGTCCGGTCGTGCGGCGGTCCGAGCTCCTCGACGACCTCGTAGCCGACCGTCTCCCCAGTCCGTGCCAGCCTCTCCTGCAGCGTCGACTTGAAGTCGACCGGATGATCCAGCGCCTCCTCGACCTCGTGCGTGAACGCCTCGACGACCGCCGCCGCCGTCCGTTCGTAGCCGGCGTGGAGGTAGCAGGCCCCGATCACCGCCTCGATCACCGACGCCAGAACCCGCTCGGTCTCGACCAGGGCGACCGCCGCGTCACCGACGTTCGCCGGCGCCGCGGCCCGCAACATCGCCGGGACACCGAGCCGCTCGGCCACCGCCCGGCAGGAGACACCGGAGACCACCTGAGCGCGGATCTTCGTCAGCCGACCGGCCCCGAACCGCTCGGCCTCGAGCCGGGGGTAGAGGTAGGTCGTGACCGCCAGCGACAGCACGCTGTCCCCGAGAAAGGCCAGCCGCGCGTACGAGTCGCTCCTCCGCTGGGTCCACGACGCATGCGTGAAGACCTGCCGGTGGAGATCCTCCGGCAGCCCGTCGAGGAGTTGACGCAGAAGAACCAGAACTACTGGCCGGCGTGAGAGAGGACGAAGTCGACGGCCTGACCCACCGTGAGGATCCTCGCGGCCTGCTCGTCGGAGATCGCGACTCCGTAGGTGTCCTCGAGCTCCTGCACAAGCGTGTACAGATCCAGCGAATCCGCCTCGAGGTCCTCCCGGAAGCGGGTCGACGGCTCGATCCCAGCGGGATCGACGTCGAGCTCGTCGCCCAGGTGCCCCTGGATCAGGCTGAGTACCTCGGCGTGGGTCATCCGACTCGCTCGGCGTGGGTCATCCGACTCGGTCGGCCTGCGTAGCCGGGGTCCGAGCGGCTCCCCTGAAAGGTGTCTCGATCAGTCATCTGCAACCCCCACGCTATCGCTATCCCCGGACACCGCCGGTGCGCTCCGGCGCCGGAGCGCACCGGCCGCCTCGAGCGCCGCGTGGGTCCGCCCGACGACGTCCTCCTCGACTCCCCGCCGCGCCCGGAGGATCGCCTGGGCGATCCCGTCGCGGCCGAACCGACCGTGCGGAAGCACGCCCAGCCGGCGCAGGCCGAGCAGGTAGGCCCCGCCCTGGCGCTCGGGATCGACGGTCGCCCGGAACTCCTGCAGCGCCGGTCGCAGGAGCATCCCGCCGAGCTTCGACCTCCCCGACGACATCGCCGCGTCGCGGACCGCCCGCAGCACGGTCGCCGAGACCCCCTCGATCAGCTTCAGCGCGATGTTGCCGGTCATCCCGTCGGTCACGACGACATCGGCCACCCCGCTGAGAACCTCGTTCCCCTCGATGTTGCCGATGAACTCGAACGCCCCCGGCCCGGCGGCCGCCCGCTCAGCGAGGATCGCGTGAGCGTCGAGCACGAGCTGGCTCCCCCGCTCGGCCTCGCCCCCGTTGGACAGCAGTCCGACCCTCGGTCGCGCCACACCGAGCACCGCGTTCGCGAACGCAGCCCCCATGTAGGCGAACTGGACCAGATGCTCCCGCCGGGCATCCGCGTTCGCCCCGACGTCGAGCAGCGTCACCGGGTGGCCCGGCACCGGAACCGGCACGGCCAGCGCCGGCCGGTGGATCCCCGGCGCCCGCTTGATCTGGAACAGGCCGGCCGCCAGCGCCACCCCGGTCGAGCCCCCGCTGACGAGTGCCTGTGCGTCGCCGGCAGCCACGGCGATGGCCGCCCTGACGATCGACGACTCGGGAGAGCGCCGGACCGCGCGCACCGGATCGGGCTCCTTGGCAATCGAAAGCGGAGCGTCGAAGACCTCGACTCCATCGCCTGACCGGCCGAGCAGGTCAGCCGGACCGAACAGCATCACCCGAACGCCCTCCGCAGCCGCCAGCCGCGCCCCTGCGGCAACCTCGGCCGGCCCGAGATCCGCGCCGTTCGCGTCAACCGCGACCGTCGTGACCACCGGGGTGACTAGTGGTCGTGATCGTGATCGTCGTCGTGCGCGTCCTGCGCGACGACCTGCACGCCGTTGTACGTCCCGCATGACTCGCACACCCGGTGCGGTCGACGCGGCGCGTGACAGCGTGGGCACTCGTTGAGCGCCGGCGTGACGATCTTGTGCTGAGAGCGTCGCTTCGTCGTTCGACTGTGCGACTGTTTCTGCTTGGGGACGGCCATCGGACGCGGAAGGCTACCAGCTCACGCCGGCGGCCCGCCGACGGCCTCGGTCTTGGCGGCCGAGCCGAATTTCTTCTCCTGGCGCTCCCGGCTGATCCGCACGACGTCCCACGCAAGGCCCGTCGCTTCGAGGCCGCGGATCACCCAGGTCGAGACGTCGAGCTCCCACCAGCGCATCCCGTGGGTCGCCGATGTCGGGAACGCGTGATGGTTGTTGTGCCACGACTCGCCCATCGACAACGGCGCCAGCCAGAGCAGGTTGCGCGACTCGTCCTCGGTGTCGAAGCGCCGCCGGCCGAAGTAGTGGCAGAGCGAGTTGATGCTGAACGTCGTGTGATGGAGCAGGAAGATCCGCACCGCCCCGCCCCAGAGCAGCGCCGTCAGCGCTCCGTAGATCGAGCCGGTCAGCGCGTAGCCCATCCCGAACGGCACGGCCAGGCCGACCAGCACCCAGAGCACGAAGGTCCGGTCGACGAAGCGGACCGTCGGGTCGGCCAGGAGATCCGGCGCGTAGCGCTCCTCGCTCGCGAACTCCGACGTGAACAGCCAGCCCAGGTGCGCGTGCGCCAGGCCCCTGAGGGCCCCACGCCAGCCCGTCCCATGGCCGACGTGCGGGCTGTGGGGATCGCCCTCCTGGTCTGAGAACGCGTGATGCATCCGGTGGTTCGCGACCCACTCGATCGGCGGCCCCTCGATCGCCGCGCAGCCCATCGCCGCGAGCACGCCCCGCGTCCGCGGGCCGGTCGCGAACGCCCGGTGGGTCATCAGCCGGTGGTAGCCCACGGTGATCCCGAAGCCGGTTGTGAAGTAGCAGACGAACAGCACGACGAGATCGGTCCAGCGGAGTGCGCCGCCCCACGCCCGGTAGCCGGCGTAGATCAGCAGCAGGAGCGGCACGCCGGTGACGACGGCCGTCGCGACCCGGCCGACGATGTCGTAGTCCCCCGGCGGCTCGACATCCTCGGCGGTCGCCGAGACCATCACCTCGTCGATCGGATCCGGCGCCGGCTCGAGCGCGACGCGTTCGTAGTCGATGGCCACGGCGGCGAGTCTAATCGACTGTGCCGTCCGGCCAGTCGGCCGGCGGCCGAGCCGGCGACTGGCGGTGCGACGTCGATCCGGGCCCCGCCGCGGCGCGGGCCGTGCACGTCACCGCTCCGCGAAACTGACTGACTCATGACTCGGTCAATCAGGTCCCCGTTCCGGGTGACAGTCCGCGGCGGCGCGGTGCTCTCGCGGCGGGGGCTTGGCGAGCATGCCGTCGAGGATCATTCGGGCCGGGCTCAACGCGGTCAGAAGCGGGCGAGCTCTCTCCGCGGGGAGGACCGAGGCGTGGAGAAGTGGACTCTCCAACGAAAGTAGTTGACTGACTCAGGCAGCTAGTTTCGCGACGAAGGTCTCGCATCCAGCTCCGTCCGCCCGGGACGAGCCCGGTCGGGCACGTCCCGCACACGCGCGCCCGACCCGCCGACGAGCAGCCGGCCCAGCGAACAGTGCGAAACCCGAGTCAGTCAACCATTTCGGGCGACGAGAGTTCACGCTCGCCTGCGGGGATGCCCCGGCCGCCGACGACCCGGCCCGCATGCCGTCTAGTCGAGCCTCAGCTCGCGGAGCTTCGCCCACCGCGGGTCCGGCGGCGGGTCGTGGTGGTGGTCTGGACCCACGTCGTTGAGGTTCGCCGCACACTCCTGGCAGAGCCCGCGGCACTCCGCGCGGCAGAGGACCTGGGCCGGCGCGGCCAGCGCGAACGCGTCGTGCGCCCAGGCGGCGATGTCGAGCACGTCGCCGACCACATACGGGCTCTCGAGCTCCGGCCCGCTCCCCGGCTGATGGACCTCCCGCGAATCGACCTCGACCGCCGGCGCCGCATCCCCCAGGCAGCGCATGCACGGACCGGCGATCGCCGCCCCGAAGCGCAGCCGCAGAGCGTGGCCGAAGCCGGTCATCCGCGAGACGTCGAGCTTCGCGTCGACCTCGTCGGGGACCGCCACGAACCGCTCGTTGCCCAGCTCCAACGGCGGGATCCTGACCCGCAGCTCGAGCCGGCGACCCTCCCCCGCCGCGAGGCCGAGCCCGGCCAGGTCGAACACATCTGCGCGCGCGGGCATCCCCGAAAGTGTTGCGCAGCCGCCGGCGGCCTGTTCATCCGACGGCCGGCGCCCTGCTCATCCGACGGCCGGCGCCCTGTTCCCGACGGCCGGCGCCCTGCTCCCCCACGGCCGGCGTCAACCCGGCGCGCCGCATCCGCGGCCGGCGACGACCCGAACAAGCGTCCACGTTTCGAGCCCCGATGAAGCCTCTGGCCGGAGTCCTCCGATGGGGAACCCATGCCCAGCAGCATCGGTCGTCCCGCCACTGCACCCCAGGCGATGCCGGCCAAGCCGACGTGCCTCCGGTTCGCCCGCCTCCTCCTGAGCACCGGCGCGCTGCTCCTCAGCGCAGCCATCGTGGCCTCCGGCGCGTCCGCCGCCTCCGCCGTCTGCGCCGGCGCACACCTGATCCCGACGACGGGGAACCTCAGCCGGATCAAGGCGGCCACCCTGTGCCTCGTCAACCAGCAGCGGACCGGCCACGGGCTCAAGCCACTGCGGGAGAACGCCGACCTTCAGGCGGCGGCGCAGGCTCACACCGCCCAGATGGTCAGGCGTGACTACTTCAATCACGTCGGCCCGGCCGGCGACAGCCCGCTCGAGCGCGTCACGGCCGCCGGCTACGCCTCCAGCGCCGAGATCCGCGATCTCGGCGAGAACATCGCCGCGGCGAGCGGGTCGCTGGCCACGCCGGCCGCCTCCGTGGCGGCGTGGATGGCCTCGCCGCCGCATCGCGCGCAGATCCTCAACCCGGCGTTCCACGACACGGGGATCGGCGTCGTCGCCGCGGTCCCGACCGCCCTGGGGATCGGCCGGTCGGGCGCGACCTACGCCGAGGACTTCGGCACCCGTCGCTGACCGGCCCCGGCCTGCGCGGCCGGCTCCTGGGCCCTCGCGGCCGGCTCCCGGGCCTGCGCGGCCCGCCTCCCGGGCCCTGCGCGCCGGGTCCCGGCGAGCGCGGTGGGGCCCCGGGGCCTACTGGATGAGGAGTGGGGTCCCGACGGGGACGAGGTGCGACAGGCGGGAGATGTCGGCGTTCTTGAGGCGGACGCACCCGTGGGACGGGCGCCCCGGAACCAGGCCGGGCTGGTTGGTCCCGTGGACGCCGATCACGCCACCGCCGGGCCAGTCGCTCAGCCCGGGGGCATAGGCGCTCGTGCCGAACGCGTATGGGCCGTACGCGGCGTCGCCGCGGACGGGGAACTCCTCGCGGATCCAGAAATGCCCGACCGGAGTCGGGTCGTCGGGCGTGCCGATCCCGGTCGGAGCCGAGAAGATCAGATGACCGGCCTTGTAGAGGCGCAGCTGCTGGGTGGACTTTGTGAGAACGAGCTCGGTCGTGTCCTTGTTGAAATCGGCGAGCGCCGATCGCGGCACCCATCCGGTCGTCCCGTTCGGGCGCATCGGCACGCGGATCTCGACCCAACCCAGGCCGGCGACGTTGCGTTCGCGGAGCGCGATGTAGACCTCCGGCAGCCGGTCCTCGGTGTCCGCGTGCAGCTTCGCCACGCGGGCCGAGGACGTCGACGGGAAACGGCGGACGGTGCTCGTCGTGTTTTCGTAGGCCCACGTCGTGAAGGTCGTCTCGTTGGAGAGAACCTGGTCGGTCGAGCAGGTTGCGGCCGTCACCGGGCAGGCCGGCGGCGGCGGACTCGGCGCCGCCGGGCAGGTCGTTCCAGCCGGGTCGCAGGTCGTCGTCGGCCCAGGCGCGCCGGTGGCTCCGGTCGGAGTCGATACGTCGGCCAGAGCCGAGCCTGTCACGGCGAGCACGGCCAGCACGAGAATCACCCCAGCAAGCGCGGACGCGCGGCCCTTCCCCCGACCCTTCCTTGGATCCATGCAACAGAGGATACGCGGACCGGCAGGTCGCACGGTTCGGTTGGAGCGGTTTCCGGCGGGCGCTGGCGAGACGACCGGACCGACCCGGCCGGCGCTCGGCCGTCGGGGACGCCGCCGGCGATCAGCTCTGCTGGAGGCGGAGCTCCCGCTTGAGGACCTTGCCGGTCGCGTTCCGGGGGAGCTCGACCACGAAGACGACCTCCCGGGGAACCTTGTAGACGGCGAGGTTGTCCTTGACGTGGGCCTTCACCGCACTCGGCTCGAGCCGGCTTCCGGACGCGAGGACGACAAAGGCCTTCAGGCCCTGGCCGAACTTCTCGTCGGGGATCCCGATCACGGCGACGTCGTCGATCTCCGGGTGGGCGTGGAGGAGGTCCTCGACCTCCCTGGGGAAGACGTTCTCCCCGCCGGAGATGATCATGTCGTCGTCGCGGCCGTCGACGAACAGGCGGCCGGCCTCGTCGAGGTGACCGACGTCGCCGGTGCTCATCAGCCCGTCGATGACGGCCTTCGTGCCGCCGCCGGTGTACCCGTCGAAGAGCATCTCGTTGGCCACGAAGATCCGGCCGGGAGCGCCCGCGGCGACCGGCTGGTCGGCTTCGTCGTAGAGGCGGACCGTCGTTCCCCGGGGCGGCGTGCCGGCCGTCCCGGGCGCGGCCCGGAGGTCGGCCGGCGTCGCGATCGTCACCCAGGCGACCTCGGTCGACCCGTAGAGGTTGTAGACGACGTCGCCGAGCAGGTCCATCACCCGGGTCGCGAGCTCGCCGGGCAGGGCCGATCCGCTGACGGCGACGATCCGCAGCCGGCGAAGGTCGAGCGCGGCGATCTTCGCGGGTGGGAGCTCGAGGATCCGCTGGAGCATCACCGGCACGACGATCAGCGCTGTGGCCTGGCTCGTGGCGACCGCCGTGAGGATCTCCTCGGCATCGAAGCGGCGGCGGAGGACCAGCGTCGAGGAGAGGGCGAGTCCGAGTGTGAAGTGGGCGAAGCCCCACGTGTGGAACAGCGGCGCGGCGATCACCGTCGGCTGGCGGGCCTGGAGCGGGATCTTCGAGAAGAGGGCCGCCGCCGGGCTGAGCGACTCCGGTTGGCGACGGGCCGCCCCGCGCGGCGTGCCGGTCGTCCCTGACGTCAGGATCACGACCTTGCCCCGCCGACTCGGCGGGGTCAGGTCCGCGACGGCGCTCCCGTCGGCAAGCCCGGCTTCGATCAGCGATTCGAGCGTCGGCCGTCGGGGGTCGGCGAGGCCGGGGTCGTCGTGCCAGGCGACGAAGCAGCGCCGGCCGGCTGCCTGGTCGCCGACGAGGCCGGAGTACTCGTCGTCGAAGATCAGCCCGGCCGGATTCTCCCGGGCGATCACGTCGCGGATCTGGGGTCCGGCGAAGCCGGTGTTCAGATAGAGGGCGCTGGCCCCGAGCTTCGAGCAGGCGACGGTCGACTCGACGAAGCCGCGGTGGTTGCGGCAGAGGATCCCGATCCCGTCGCCCTCGACGATGCCGGCCCGGCGCAGGCCGTGGGCCAGGGCGTTCGTCCGGAGGTGGAGCTCCCTGAAGGTCAGCGTCCCGAGCTCGTCGTCGATCGCGATCGATTCCGGCACCCTGATCGCCGACGCCGTGTAGCCGGCCGCCGGAGTCGGCCCCCACGCCCGGATCGCCCTGGCCAGGGCGATCAGCTTGTCCGGGCGCTCAAAGCGAACCACGCCCGCCTTGACCAACTGGCGCACGGTGTGAATCGTGTTGCCGAGATGGGCGGCCTTCGAAGTGGCGGGCGCCGGCATGCTTGCAACCTACCGGCGAGCGCGTCCGCCCGTTGCCCGGACGGCACCCCGACGTGTCCGCGACCCGGTCACCCGCGCTCGGTGATCGGAAATCTCCCTGCTCCTGGCGAGATCCCGGGTTCGGAGAATCCGTCCGGGGCCGCCCGTAGGATGGCTGGCTCGCTCATGGAAGCTGCCACGACACTCTTTCGCAGCAACGTCAGGACCCGGGGAGACCGGGTCTGGGTCGACGCCCTCGAGGTCGACGACGAGTGCGCGGTCCGCCTCGTTCACGACCGGGAACGAGCCGGCGAGGACCCGACGAAGCTGATCGTCGACGCGATCGAGATCGGCGTGCGCGTGCTCGACCGCGAGCAGGCCGGAGCGAACGCCGAGTTCGTCCGCGCTGAGTTCGAGCGGGCGGCCCGTGAGCTCGAGACCGAGTTCATCGCTCGGGCCCGGAAGGTCGCCGAGCGACTCGACCAGAAGGTCGACGAGGCGTTCGGGGCCGACGACGGTCAGGTCGCCAAGGTCCTGGCCCGGCACTTCGGCGAGGATTCGACGAGCGCCGTGCAGAACCAGGTCCGGTCGATCGTCGGCGAGGTGATGACCCAGTCGCGGGCCGACCTCGTCCGGCAGTTCTCGTCGGCCGACGCGAGCAATCCGCTGTCTGACTTCAAGTCGATGGCCCAGTCGATGATGCGACAGGCTGCCGACCGCCAGGCCGAACAGCTGACGGCGATGACGACCCGAATCGACGAGATGCGACTCGAGATCGGCGGCCTTCGGGCCGAGCGCCAGAAGCTCGAGGAGGTCGCCGCCGAGCGGGACAAGGGGACGGCCAAGGGCCGCACCTTCGAGGAGCAGGTCCACGACGCGGTCGACCGACTGGCACTCGCCCAGGGCGACGGATGCGATGCCGTCGGGGATCTCCTCGAGGGCACCCGGCGGACCGGGGACATCGTCGTCGGGGTCGGCGCCGCCTGCGGGCCGGCCCGCGGTCGGATCGTCTTCGAGGCGAAGAGCAGCCGCCTCAGCCAGCCGAAGGCCCTCGAGGAGCTCGACCGGGCGTTGCGCGTCCGCAGCGCCGACTACGCGATCCTCGTCGTCCCGAGCGAAGCCGACGTCCCCGCCCGGATGACGCCACTGCGGGAGTACAACGGCGACAAGCTCGTCGTCGCGCTCGACCCTCCCCCGCCGGGTGAGCTGCCCGGCAGCGGAGCCCAGCTCGCGCTCCAGGTCGGCTACTCGCTCGCCCGGGCGCGGGTCCTGATGGCGCGGACCGGGGAGGCGACCGAGCGGGTCGACTTCGCCGCGGTCAAGGAGACCTGCGAGCGAGCGGTCGCCGCGATGGAGGAGGTCCGACGGATCAAGCAGCAGCTGACGGGCGCGCGAACCCAGATCGACAAGGCCGGCGAGATCGTCGAGGCGATGGCCAGCCGGGTCCGGGCGCACATCGCCGAGATCGACGGACTGATCGACGGCGGGGCCGGTCGCGCGCAGACGGCCCTGCTCTGAGCCCTATCGTTCGGGAATCGCGTTTGCAGAACGCCCGCGCCAACCGAAATCTCGACTCGAGAGTGAGCACGTCATGAAAATGGTTGTGGCCTACATACGCCACGAGGCGTTTGAGCCGATCCGGACCGAACTGCTCGAGCTCGGCTTCCCATCGCTGTCGGTCTCCGAGGTCAAGGGGTCGGGCCGCCAGAAGGGGATCACCGAGAGCTACCGGGGGGCGACGCTGGCGAACTACCTCCGGCCGAAGGTGAAGATCGAGTGCGTCGTGGCCGCCGGGGACGTCCAGACGGTGGTCGACGCCGTACTCAAGCACGGCCGGACGGGAGCGGTCGGCGACGGCAAGGTCTTCGTGCTCCCGGTCGAACAGGCCTACCGGATCCGGACGGGCGAGGTCGGCGAGGAGACGCTCCAGGCTCACGCGACGACGTAGGCCCACGCGCGACCGGGTCTCCGGCCGGGGCCGACGCTCGGGCCGGAGCCGACGCTCGGGCCGGGGCCGATGCACCGTCGGGCGCTGACGCACCGTCCCGGGCCGGAGTCTCCGCCGGGGGCGACACTCGGGCGGCGCCGACGCACCGTCCGGGGCGGAGTCTCGGCCGCCGGGCTCGAAGCCGCGACTTCGGGTGGGCCGGGACGTTCCTACCTGTATGAGCCCTATGAGACGCAGCCGTCCGTACGATCTGGCCAACGACGGATTCGCGGACGCGACGTGGCGCGGGCGGGCCGGGCGCGCGTGTCTGACGGCTGGCCTCGCGGTGGTTGGCTGGACGCTTGCGTTCTCGGTGGGTGGGTGCCTGCTGGCGTCGAGTGACGCGTGGGCCGGCTGGTCGCCGGCCGGCCGCCTGGTCGGGAGCGGCTCGTTCCTGTTCAACCCGGTGCCCGTGGTCGCATTCGATTCGCGCGGGGTCCCGTGGGTCGAGTACTCAAACGAGTCAGGGCTCGTCGTCGCGGCGCTCTCGTCGACCGACCACCTCATCGACCGACAGCCTGTTCCCGACAGCCAGAACGCCGAGACCGCGCTGCTCAGCACGAATCAGGCGGGAGCGGGAGTCCTCGCGTGGTCCTACGGGACAACCACGCCAGCCGACCTGCTCGGTCCCGCCGGGGTCGCCGCGGCGCCCTGGCGGCCGGGGCACGCCGTCGGCCACCGGGTCGTCCTCGCGAAGCCCGCGGACAACGTCCTCGATGCGGCCGCCGTCAATCGTCGCGGGACGTCCGAGGTGCTCTGGACCGACACGGGTGCCGGGGCGAAGTCGGGCCTGTTCGCCGCGCGCCTCGTCAGCGGTCGCCTCGCGGGGGCTCAGCGGCTCGGCCCGACAAGCGAGGCGGGGGTCGGACAGGTCGGCCTGTCGCCGGGCACGGGCGGCGGGTTCCGCGCTTCATGGCGCCTCGGCGTCTCCAGCCCGATCCCGAGCGCCGGGGCGCCGGGCGCAAGCATGGAGACGGCGCTGTCGACGAGCGCGGGCGTCTTCGCCGCCCCGGTGAGCGTCCCGTGGCCCGGGTCGGCCGGCGCCGGCTTCCTGCACACCGAGCAGACCGTCACGAACGCGCGGGGCGACCAGGCGATCGTCTGGGACCAGACCGGCGCTCCGGCCGGGACGGTCACGGTCTACGCCTCGTCGCGCCGGGCGGGACGTCCGTTCTCGCCGGCGCAGCAGGTCGCCCAGGCGACATGGCCGACGCTCGCCGACCAGCACATCGCTGCCGTGATCGGCCGGACCGGGCTGGTCACAATGATGTTCACGCAGCCGTCGGAGTACCCGGCCGTGCGCTCTGCGACCGGCGAGATCGGCGCACTGAGCGGCCAGGCTGGAGCCAGGCTCGGTGGATCGCGGCTGATCGCCTCGAACGAGATCCCCGGTCGCGAAGGCCCATTCCTCGTCCTCACCCCGCGCGGCCGAGCGATCGCGATCTGGGCGGCGACACAGCGCAGCGGCGTCGGGGCGATCGAGGCTGCCACGAGCACGAATGGCGCGGTCTTCTCGATACCGAAGATCATCTCCGCCGCCACACCCACCGCGCCGGAATGCGAGCTCCCCGGGCTGCTGAGCGCGGCCGGCACGGATGGCGCGCTCGCCGGCTGGACGTGCACGCCGATCGGGGGGTCCGGGCAGCAGGTCAACGAGCTCGCCCGCTTCAGATAGAGGGGCCCCACCCTCAGGGCTCGCCGGGTGCAGGTCGGGGCGGACCGTCCGGGCTCGTCCACCCCGGCGGCGCAGGATGTTGAGACCTTCATCCGAAAGTGGTTGACTGAGTCAGTCAACTACTTTCCTCGGAGAGTCCCCTTCTCCACAACCCAGTCCCCCGCCGAGCGCCCGCCCGCCTCTGAGCTCCGGAGCCCGACCAGTCGTCCTCGACGGCACGCTCGCCAACCCCCGCCGCGTGAGCATGCCCGCCGCCGAACATCACCGGAACGGGACCTGACCCCAAGCCCGAACCCGAACCCGAACCCGCTCGGTTCGGGCGCGGCAGCATCCCACCTACGCCGCGACCGACGCCCGCAGCGGGAATCGAACCCCCGTCAGGACCTCGGAGACGTCCCACAGACGGCCTGCCACGCCGGCGTCGGCGGCGGCCGCCGAGCGCTCGACCAGTTCCGGGGCGCCGCGCATCTCCATCAGGCCGGACGGTCCGGCGAAGCTGTTGCCCGGGATCGCGGCGACCGCCGCGTAGAGCGTCGGCAGCGCCCCGTCGGTCGCGTCCTGGGCGATCAGGCGGTTGCCGACCGACGAGACGAGGTCGAGCACGCGCCGCTGGCTCTTGAACTGCAGATTGGTCGCCGCGTAGCCCGGGTGGGCGGCGGTCGCCAGGACCGACGAACCGGCGGCCGTCAGCCGGCGCTGGAGCTCGGCCGTGAAGAGGAGGTTGGCGAGCTTGGACTGGCCGTACGCCCGCCAGGCCTTGTACGGCCTGCGCTCCCAGTTGAGGTCGTCGAAGTCGATCCGTCCCATGCGGTGTCCGGTCGACGACACGGTCACGACCCGGCCGGTGATCTGCCCGATCAGGAGGTTCGTGAGCGCGAAGTGGCCGAGGTGGTTCGTCCCGAGCTGCAGCTCGAACCCGTCGGCCGTCCGACTCAGGGGCGGGACCATCACGCCGGCGTTGTTGATCAGCAGGTCGAGCTCCCCGGCCCACCCGGCGGCGAACTCTCTGACCGATTCGAGGCTCCCGAGGTCGAGCCGGCGGACCTCGGTCTCTCCGGGCATGTCGGCCGCCGCGGCCCGGCCCTTCTCGATGTCGCGCACCCCCAGGACGACCCGAGCCCCGGCGCCGGCCAGGGCGCCGGCCGTCGCTCGACCGATTCCGCTGTTCGCACCCGTGACGATCACGCTGCGGCCGGTCATGTCAGGGATTTCGAAACCGCTTGAAGTAGGCATAGACAACAATGTAGACGGTGACTGCAAAGATGTCAACGACAACTTCTGTCCGCTAGGCTGCCGTCCCGTGACCGACCGCCCGCGTGACCCCGCCGTGATCGAGCCGCCGCGAACTCATGACGCGCCCGCGGCCCCCACGCATGACCCGGCTGCGGGCGACCGCCCGTACCATCACGGCAACCTCCGGACGGCGCTGCTCGAAGCGGCCGAGCGGACCGTGCGCGAGCGCGGCGCCCACGAGCTCTCGTTGCGAGAGCTCGCCCGCGAGGTCGGCGTCAGCCACGGCGCTCCACGCCGGCACTTCCCCGACCGCCAGGCCCTCTTCGACGCGCTCGCCGAGGCTGGGTTCGCCCGACTCGGAGTCGAGCTGCGCGACGCGGTCGACGGGGCCGGCGACGAGTTCCAGGCGCGGTTGCGGGCGACCGCGGCGGCGTACATCCGCTTCGCGACGCAGGACGCCGCCCTCCTCGAGCTGATGTTCGCCGGTAAGAACCGCGCCGAGTCGGGGACGATCCACGATGCCGCGGCCCGGGCGTTCTCGGTGCTGCTCGAGCTGATCCAACAGGGTCAGGCCGACGGCGGGCTCGAGCCTGGCGAGCCCGAGCGGGTCGGTCTCGTGCTGTTCGCGACGATTCAGGGGATCGCCGCCCTGGTCACCGGCGGGATGGTCGGAGTCGAGCGGCTCGACGAGCTCGTCGCCGACGCGATCGCGCATTTCCTGCGCGGCTCGCGGGCAGCCGCGTGAGGCGGACGACCGCATGGTTGTGATTGCCGGCCGCCGCGTGAGGCGGGCAGCCTGATGGACGCGATGGAGCTGACCGACCGGGCGTGGCCGGTCCTCCGCCGGCTGACCGGCGCCCACACGGCGATCTACCGTGCGACGAGCGGGCTCGTCGGCCACCGGCTGCCCGGAGCGCCGCCGATCCTGCTGCTCGACCACGTCGGCGCGAAGACGCGAACCCTGCGCACGACGCCGCTCGTCTACGTCAAGGACGGCCCGGACGTCGTCGTCGTCGCGTCGAAGGGCGGCCACCCCAGGCACCCCGGTGGTACCACAACCTCCGGGCCAATCCAGACACGACGATCCAGATCGGCTCGATCCGCCGGGACGTCCACGCGCGGGTCGCCACCCACGACGAGCGCGACCGTCTCTGGCCGAAGGCGGTCGAGACGTACTCCGGCTACCGGGGCTACCAGGACCGGGCCGACCGCGAGATACCGCTCGTGATCCTCGAGCCCCGGTAGCGACCGGCTCGCCGGGAGCGGCGCCGCTATCGTGAGCCGCGTGACCCAGGCCGACCCGCAACACGACGACGGGACGGCGGCCTGGCACCGCCGGCTGCATCACACCGGCCACGATCGCCTGAGCGAGGACACCGCCCAGACACCGGGCATGCGCCGGTACGAGGGGATCTCCGGAGCGCTCAACGGCGCCCGCGACCTCTGGATGGGCGAGAGCCACATCGGCCCGGGGATGGTCTCGGGCGACCACCACCACGGCGAGGCCGAGACCGGCATCTACGTGCTCAGCGGGCACCCTGTCTTCGTCTTCCTCGACGCCGACGCCGACATCGAGCGACGGGTCGAGACACGCCCGGGCGACTACGTCTACGTGCCGCCGTACGTCCCCCACCGCGAGGAGAACCCGTCCCCGACGGACGAGGCCGTCGTCGTGCTGGCCCGGACGACGCAGGAGGGCATCGTCGTGAACCTGCCGAGCCTGCGGGCGGCAGTGCCCGAGCTTGACCGGATGATCGACGAGCGCTCCGCCAAGGACCCGGGCTGACCCGGGTCAGGGCGGGTCAGGCGACTTCGGCCGGCTCGTCCTTGCCCTGCAGCCGGTCGCGGCCGCGCTGGACGGCGGCGATGAACTTCGAGAGGTTGACCTCGAGCGTGTTGAGGATCTCGTCGGCGTAGTCCTCCGCCCCCAGGCGGATCTCCCGCTCGCGGGCGCGCGCGTCCTCGATGATGTCCTCGGCCGCCCGCTCGGCCGCCTTGGTGACCTCTTCGTCGCTGATCAGCCGGTTCTGCTTCTCGCGGGCCTCCTTGACGAGGCGCTCGGCCTCGCGCTTGGCCTCGGCCAGCATCTCCTGGCGCTCCTTGACGATCCACCGGGCCTGCTTGATCTCCTCGGGGATCGTCGCCCGCATCTGATCGAGGATGTCGTAGATCTCCTCTTTGTCCACGCGGACCTGATCGGTCAGCGGAACCGGCTTGGCGTTGTGGACCAAGTCGTCGAGCTTGTCGATCAGTACGAGTACGTCCATCAGATGAAGCCTAGAGGGTATGCGCCGCGCGCGTTGGGTGCGGCTCGCACCACCCTGATTCGCTACCGGGCGGACTCCTCCTGCAAGCCCCGTCGCTCAACGGGCGAGCTCCTCCTCCAGGCGGCGGGCCACCCGGCCGGGAACGAGGTTGTCGATCGTCCCGCCGAACTTGGCGAGCTCCTTCACGCCGCTCGAGCTGAGGAAGCTGAACTCCGGGCTGGCCATCAGGTAGACGGACTCGATCTCGGGCGCCTGCAGGCGGTTCAGCTGGTTCATCTCCATCTCGTACTCGAAGTCCGAGATCGCCCGCAGGCCCTTGACCAGCGTCTTGGCGCCCATCCGCCGGGCGAACTCGACGGTCAGCATGTCGAACGGCACGGCCCTGACGCCCGGAAGGTGGGCCGTCGCCTCCTCGATGAAGGCGATCCGCTCGTCGATCGAGAAGAGCGTCGTCTGCTTGCGCAGGGAGTTCGACACCACGGCGACGACGACCTCGTCGAAGAGGCCGGCCGCCCGCGTGATCACGTCGAGATGCCCGTTCGTCACGGGGTCGTACGAACCCGGACAGACGGCGATCCGGTTGTTGGGGGTCATCGGCTCCGATCTCCTCGACGGTAGATGCGAATCAGGGTGTCACCGTACCGGCGCTCGCGTTCGAGCGGCAAGTCCAGCTCGATCGGCGATCGGCGATCGCTCTCGCAGACGACCCACGCTCCGGCCTCGAGTACCCGATCGAGCGCCGGGCCAAGCCGCCGGCCGAGCGCGTCGGCGTCGGCGTACGGCGGGTCGAGGAGGACGAGATCGAACTGGTCGCCGTCGACGACGGCCCGGCCGAGCGCGTCGAGCGCATCGCCACCGCGAACCCGGACGACCGGCGCGGCCAGGCCGAGCGCCGCGAGGTTCGTCCTCAGCACCCTGCCGGCAGCCTCGTCGAGCTCGACGAACGTCGCCGTCGCGGCTCCCCGCGAGACGGCCTCGATCCCGAGGGCGCCCGACCCGGCGAAGAGGTCGAGAACCCGCGCGGCGTCGATCCCGCCGAGCGCGGTCAGCATCGAGAAGACGGCCTCCCGCACGCGATCTGATGTCGGCCGGGTCGCGGACCCCGGCGGAGCCGTGAGCCGTCGCCCGCCGTACCGGCCGGCGATCACCCGCATGGCGCCGCGCCCGTCAAGCCGGGATCCCGAGATCGACCGACCCGTGAGCCGTGGCCAGCGCGTCGGCCAGCAGGACATGCTCGGGAAGGCGCAGCTCGGGGTCCGCGGCGATCACCTCGGCCGCGGCCGACCGCGCCCACTCGAGAAGCTCCTCGTCGCCGGGCAGGCGGGCGACCCGGAACTCGCTGATCCCCGACTGGCGGGTCCCGATCAGCTCTCCCTCCCGGCGCATCTCGAGGTCGATCTCGGCGAGCTCGAAGCCGTCGGTGTGGTTCGCGAGGGCCTGGAGCCGCTGGGATCCCTTGGGCCCGAACAGCAGGCAGACCGACGAATGCTCACCCCGACCGACCCGTCCGCGAAGCTGGTGGAGCTGGGAGATCCCGAACCGCTCGGCGTTCTCGATCAGCATCACAGTCGCATTCGGGACGTCGATCCCGACCTCGACGACCGATGTCGCCACGAGCACGTCGGCCTCGCCGGCCGCGAACGCGGCCATCGCCGCCTGCTTGTCCCGGTGGTGGAGCTGGCCGTGGAGGAGGACGACCCGAAAGTCCGCGAACTCGCCGGCCGCCAGCCGCTCGTACTCGGCGGTCGCCGCCCGCGCGGAGACCGCGCTCGGCCCGTCGTCGGGCTCGTCGACCAGCGGGCAGACGACGAACGCCTGGCGACCCCGGCGGAGCTCCTCGCGGATCCGCTCGTACGCCCGCTCCCGCTCGCGCTCGCCACCCGCCAGATGGGTCTCGATCGCCTGGCGACCCCGGGGGAGCTCGTTCAGCCGCGACTGGTCGAGGTCGCCGTGGGCGCACAGGGCCAACGTCCTCGGGATCGGCGTCGCCGTCATGTGAAGGACGTGGGGCACGAGCCCGGCCGGCGCCTTCGCGTCGAGGGCGGCCCGCTGGCGGACGCCGAAGCGATGCTGCTCGTCGACGACGGCCACCGTCAGCGACGCGAACTCGACGGTCGGCTCGATCAGGGCGTGCGTGCCGATCGCGACCAGCAGCTCGCCGGACCCCAGCTTGCCGAGGATGTCCGCCCGCCGGGCGGCCGGCGTCGATCCCGTCAGCAGGGCCAGCGTCAGGTTCTCGCCGCCGACGAGCCGCTGGATCGTCGCGAAGTGCTGCTCGGCGAGCGTCTCGGTCGGCGCCATCAGGACGGCCTGGCGGCCGTGCTCGGCGGCTCGGAGCATCGCGAACAGGGCGACGACCGTCTTCCCCGACCCGACCTCCCCCATCAGGAGCCGCTGCATCGGGATCGCCTGGCCGAGCTCGCCGTCGACCGTCCGGATCGCCGACCGCTGATCCCCGGTCAGCTCGAACGGGAGGCCGCCGGCCAGCCACCGACCGGTCAACGACGGCTCGTCGCACAGCGCGACCGCCGGGTCTCCTCCCCGCCGGCGGGCCCGCCGGCGGAGGAGGCCGAGCTGGGTCATCAGGAGCTCCTCGAAAGCCAGCCGCCGCCGCCCGGCCTCGGTCTGGGCAGCGGTCTCGCCGAAATGGACGCAGGCGACCGCGGCTGCCCGATCCGGCATTTGATGGCCGGCCCGCATCCGTGCAGGAAGGGCGTCTGTCAGCTCCCCCAGGAGGGGTCGGGCACCGCTCACGATCGCGAAGATCTGGGTCGACGACAGGCCGTCGGTCGCCGCGTAGTGGGGGACCGCCCCGTCCCCGGCGGCGGCCTCGTCGGTGATCGCGTGGTGGGAGACCCTGAAGCTCGCCCGGCCCTCGTACTTGCCGTGGAGGACGACGCGTGTGCCCGGCCGGTAGCGACCGGCCAGCCATGGCTGGTTGAAGAACGTCGCCTTCATCGTCCCCGTCTCGTCGAACACCGTCGCCTCGACGAGTGGCCGCATCCCCCGGCGACGGACCGGCCGCTGGGTGATCGCGCGGACCTCGACGACCAGCGTGGCCGCCTCTCCGTTGGCCAGCGTCGCCACCGTCCGGGCCTCTCGCCGAGCCCTTGGGAGATGGTCGAGGAGATCGCCGACCGTCTGCAGGCCGAGCGCCGCCGCCCCGTCGGCGGCCTTCCCGGTCAGGTCGAGCTCGGCCTCGAGGAGGGACGGGCGCGGCCACCGGATCGGAGCTCCGAGCAGCTCGGCGTTGTCCGGGCGTCGGCTGCCCGCGAAGCCGCGCGGGCCGGTGTTCTCGATTCTCGCGGCCGCCATCCCAACCCCAATGATGAAGCCCGCTCCGGTCGTCCCCGTCCGGTCGGGTCGGGTCAGATCGCCAGGACGGTTGCGCTCTCTCCGGCAAACAGATCCGACTCGGACGAGATCGGTCCTAAAGCCTGACCCCGCCCGACCCGATACAGAGAATTGGAAGGTACCGATCGTCAGGGGCCCACGTGAGTCTGCACAACCATGCCGCGCACCGCCGGCCAACGACCGGCGGCCGGAAGTGACCGTCTCCGAGGTCGGCGCCAAGCCGGCCGGCACGCCCGTCCAGGCATCGCCGTCCGACGCCGGCCTGCGAATCATGATCGTGGAGGACACGCCCGGCGATGCCCTGCTGACCGCGGACATGCTCCGCCAGCACGACCCGGCCCTCGCGGTGACGACATGCGAGCACGTCGATGACGCCGCGCGGGTCCTCGCCGGCTCGGCCCAGGACTGCGTGCTGCTCGACCTCGGCCTCCCCGACGCAGCCGATCTCGACGGCCTCAACCAGATCCTCGCGGCCGCACCCGGCATCCCGGTCGTCGTGCTGACCGGCGTCGACGACGATCAGCTTGCGCTCGCCGCCGTCAGCCGGGGCGCCCAGGACTACGTCACCAAGCCCGAACTCGCCGCGGCCCACCTCTGGCGGACGATCGACCGGGCGATCGAACGCGCGCGCGTGACCCGCGAGCTGACCCACCGGGTGCATCACGACTCGCTGACCGGCCTGCCGAACCGGGCCCTCTTCGAGCGGCGTGTCGACCAGGCGATCAAGAGCGCCGCACGATCGGACACCGGCTTCTCGGTCATGCTGATCAGCATCGACGACGTCAAGTCGTTGAACGACAACTTCGGCCACGCCCTCGGTGACGAGGTCCTCCGCGAGATCGCCCGCCGGCTCGACGGCGGACTCGACGACGGGGACTCGGCCTACCGCTATGCCGGAGCCGAGTTCGCCGTCATCTGCCAGACGGCCGAGCACCCGGTCGGGGCGACCAGCATCGCCGAGTGGATCCGCGACTCGATCTGCCGCCACCCCGTCGTCGTCGGCGTCCGGTCCCTCAACATCGGCGTCGCGATCGGCGTCGCGATCGGGTCGACCGACGAGACTCCCGCGGCCCTGCTCCACCGCCTCGACGGAGCGATCTACGAAGCCAGGCTGACCGGCGGCGCCTGCGTCGTCGACTGACCGGAGGCGGGTGCCGGAGGCTGGTGCCGGCGGCTGGTGCCGGCGGCTGGTCGGTGCCGGGGGTTGGGATCTGATCGCCCGGACTCCTCTCGGGCGGCCGAGCAGGATGCCGAGACCTTCGTCGCAAAATGGTTGACTGAGCTAAAGCCGTGACGGCCGTCGGGACTTCGATGCGGCCCGCGAGGGTCAGGACGTCCAGAGGCGGGCCGGCGCTCGCCCTTGTAGCCCTGCCGGCATTTCTCGATCCACCAAGGAGGCGAGGTGAGCACGATGAGCGATAGCGCGACACGGGCGCCGATCGCCAGGAAGACGATGTCGCCGGCTACCTTGGGCCAGACGAGGGCCACGACGGCCGTGTAGCCGAGCATGATGGCCCACGGGATCAGGAGGAGCAGCCGCACTCGGCGCTTCCAGCCCCGGTAGAGATCGCGGATACACCGCAGCCCGCTGGTGCCTGGAGAGTCCAGAGCGCCGACACCGAGCGCTGCGACCCCGGATCCGCTGGGCGCGCCAGCAGCAGCCGACTCGAAGCCTCTCTCCGGTGGCCGCGACTCGACCAGGCGGCCTCAGAAGCTCCCGGTGAACTGGCCGCTGCGACTGCCGACCACCGTGTTGGGCTGGCCGCTGTCGGTCAGGCCGCTGTTGCCGGTGCCGCCTAGACTGCCGCCGAAGTGGTTGCCAGCGATCACCGTGCTGGGGCCGTTGCCGCTGATCGTGGCCGAGCCGCTCACCCGGGAGCCCACGAGCTGCACAGGGCCGGTCGAGCTGGTGATCTTCACCGCGCCGCCGACCGTCGTGGAACTCAGCGAGATCCCGTTCGCGCCGGTAGCGATCAGCGCGCCCGCGATGCTCGCGCCCGTAGCGAACAAGCTCCCGCCGGCCTGCACCACGACCGCCCCCCCGACGTGCGCGCCGTTCAAGTACAGCACCTGCCCGGACGTGACCGTGATCGACCCCGGCACACTGCCGCTCACGCTCTGCGACGCCAGGAACGTCGCCGTCACCGACTGGGCCCCGTTCATCGTGACCGTACACGTCGTTGAGAACCCCGCCGGGCAATCAGCCCCGCTGAACCCGTCAAATACCGATCCCGCCGCCGTGGTCGCGCTCAGCGTGACCTGCGAGCCGCCCGGGAACCCGGCCGTGCACGCGCTGTTGCCGGCACCGCCGCAGTTGATCCCGGCCGGGCTGGAGGACACGGTCCCAGACCCGTTGCCCGCCAACGTGACCGACAGCGCCGGATAGAACGTCGCCGTCACCGACTCCGCGGCGGTCATCGTGACCGTACACGTGGTCGCGGTGCCCGAGCAGCCACCGCCGCTCCACCCGGCAAACGTCGACCCCGCCGCCGGGGTCTCGGTCAACGTGACGTTCGTGTCCTGCGGGTAGCTGGCGCTGCACGGCGAGCTGGCCGTCGTGCAGTCCAAGCTCGCGCCATCGCTCACCGACCCCGACCCCGACCCGGACCCGGACCCGCCGATCGTCACCGTCAACTGCTCCAGCGGGTTGAACGCCGCCGTCACCGACTCCGCACCGCTCATCGTGACCGTACACGTGGTCGCGGTGCCCGAGCAGCCACCGCCGCTCCACCCGGCAAACGTCGACCCCGCCGCCGGGGTCTCGGTCAACGTGACCATCGAACCCGTCGTGAAGTTGTCGCTACACGCCGTGTTGCCCTCACCGCAATCGATCGTTCCCGGTCCCCCGGCGGTCGAGGTCACCACGCCTGAGCCCGATCCCGCCAAACTCACCGACAGCACCTCCGTCGTCGGGATCGTCCAGCTGATTGTCACCGACGCAGCCCCACCCAGCATCTCGTGCGTCAGGCCGGTGACACCGTAGCTCGATCCGCCGCCGCCTCCACCACCGTGGCAACCGCCCCCGCCACCACCACCACCGTTGTAGCCGCCGCCGCCCCCACCACCACTGGTGTTTTCGCCCTCGCCGCCCGCGCCTGACGCGCCGCCCGCGCCACCGGCAAGGCTCCCACCGACACTTCCGTTGCCGCCGATGCCGCCCAAACAACCTTCACCGCCAGCACCGCTCGAGCCCCCGCTACTGAGAGTTCCCCCGCCGCCGCCGGCAGCGGCGGGGG
>DATCEH010000061.1:0-51628 GCA_036510225.1 Solirubrobacteraceae bacterium
CGACGGGAGCTTCGACGTGGACGCGAGCCACACCTACGCGAACGTCGGCGGCTACACGACGACGGCCACGATCACCGACCCCGAGGGCAGCCACACGACGGCAGTCGGCAGCGCCGGCGTCGCCGACGCGCCGCTGAGCGCCACCGGCGTGGCGAACACCGCGATCGAGGGGGACCCGTTCGCCGTGCGGGTCGCGAGCTTCACCGACGCCGACCCCGGCCGGCCGGCGAGCCACTACTCGGCAACCGTCGACTGGGGCGACGGGTCGAGCTCGACGCCGGCGATCGTCGCCAACCCGGACGGCGGCTTCGACATCGACGCGGGTCACACGTACGCGGACCCGGGGACATACACGACGACCGTCGCGATCGGTGACGGCGACGGCAGCCAGACGAGCGCCGTCGCACACCTCACCGTGGCCGACGCCCCGCTCAGCTCGACGGGCATCCCGGTCACGGCGGTCGCCGGCACTGCGCTCAGCGCGACGCTCGCCACCTTCACCGACGCCAACGCCGGCCGGGCGGCCGGCTACTACTCGGCGACGATCGACTGGGGCGATGGGTCGACCACGGCGGCGTCGTCGATCGCCGCGGCTGCGGGCGGCGGCTTCAGCGTCAACGGGGCCCACACCTACGGGAAGGCCGGGAGCTTCGCGACGCACGTGACGATCACCGATCCCGGCGGCAGCCGGACCGTGGCGGCGAGCACGGCGAACGTGGCCGCGGCGAGCGCCAAGCCGGCCACGTCGAGCCCGGCAGCGGCCGCCAAGACGGCACCGGCTCCGGTCACGAGCACCACGTCCAAGGTCCTCCCGACGCCGAAGGTCGGCCTGACGAGCCCCCGCCTGTCGCCGAGCGGGACGAGCATCGCGATCACGGTGACCTGCCCCACCGGAGGCGCGTCGTGCCAGGGCGTCGTCCGCCTGACGACCCTGCCGGCGTCGGGCTCGAAGGTCGCCGCGCTGCGTCGAGGTGCGACGCTCGGGTCCGTCCTGTTCGTTCTCCACCCCAACCAGTCGAAGACCTTCAGCATCCACATCGGAGCCCAGACGCTCCGCCTCCTCCGCGAGGCCGGCACCGCCCGGGTCCGCGGCGTGGCCGTCGCGTTCGGCAAGCTCGGCAACGCCACCTCGTCCGGTGCGGTCGCGAAGATCGCCGCGGCCAAGGCGAAGTCCAAGTCGAAGTAGCCGCCCGGCCGTCCTACTTGCTGAAGCGGAGCGTGGCGATCGTCTCCTGGGCCTCTTCGAGCAGTCGCAGGGGCGCCTTCGTCGAGGTCGACGCCTGGAGCGCGTAGGCGTAGTGGCGGCCGCGGGCGGTCGCCAGGAGGATCCGGACGTGGACGCCGTGGATCGTGGTCGCGTAGACGACCAGGCTCTGCGCCGGCCGGCCGCCGAGGCTCGAGCCGGGCGCCTCCCTGACCGTGACGTGCTTGTAGGTCTTGCGAACCGCGGCGAGCGCCGTGGTCAGCGCGGCCGGCGCCGTCGACGCGGCACCGGGCGCGACGACGGCGATGATCGCCCTGCCGTCGGTGCTGCCGAGTCGGAGGATCGCGCCCTTCCCGCCGACGATCCAGTCCCGGGCTACGTACCCGGTGACGCCGAGCGCTCGATCGACGAAGCGCTCGGTCAGGGTGGGCAGCTTGGCCGGCGGCGGCGCGGTCGGAGTCGTCGGCTGACCGACGCCCGTCACGAGGATCGCGATCGCGGCGATCACGACGCCCGAGACGAACAACCCGGCCGCGAACGGCAGGGTCGCTCGCCTCCGAGCAGGTATCACCGGCTTGCCGGCCGGCCTGACCTCGGCCGGCCTCACTTCAGCGGCTGCGGCGAGATCCGAGCCGGCGGAGCGTCAGACCGCTGACGAGCATCGTCATGCCGCCGACGAGCAGCCAGAGCACGTTGAACCCGGTGAACGGAAGCGTCGCAGCCGCCTTCGGGGTCGCCGCGCTCGCCGTGTTGCTTCCCGTCGTCGCGCCGGTCGTGTTCCCCGTCGATCCGGTCGTCGTGCCCGGCTCGCCGGTCGACGACCCCGTCGTCCCGGTCGTGTTGCCGGTGCTTCCGGTCGTCGTGCTGCTCGGGACGGTCGGTCCGACTCCGGTCGTCGCGCCGGTCGTGGCAGCGGCCGTCGTTCCCGTGGTCGAGCCGGCCGTCGTTCCGGTCGTCGAGCCGGTCGTCGCACCAGTCGTCGTTCCGGTCGTTCCGGTCGTCGAGCCGGTCGTCGTCCCGGTCGTCCCGATCGCGCCGGGTGCGGTCGAGCTTGCCTGCGATGCGGCGGCCGTCACCTTGGCGAGGCCGCTGCCGGGTGTGAGTGAGAGGACGAAGGCGGTCAGTGCCTCGCGGGCGGTGTACGGAATCGACGCCTGGGATCCGGCTGCACCCGGGTTGGTGTCGTCGGCGTTGCAGACGATCGGCAGGAGCAGGGGAATTCCGGCATCGGTGTTGGGCGTACCGCTGACGGCGTCGCCGAAGGCGGCGGGTCCGCCGTCGGAGCATCCGGTCGGCGCGACGATCGGCACGGCGAGCGCCGAGCCGCCGAGGGCCGCGATCTGCGACGGGAGTGGGACGATCGAGCCACCGAGATTCGCGACCTGCGATTGGCTGCCGGTCGGCGCGGAGCCGGCGTTGGCGGCGACGTTGCAGGACGTGCTGTTGGACTGTGAGTCGACCGCGTGGGCGGTCAGCCCGATGACCTGGAGGTCGCCGACGTGGGCATCGCCGTGGGTCGTCTCGCAGCCGGTCGCCGGGTTGACGGAGATGTTGCCGTCGGAGTAGGCGGCGTCGACGGTGGCCAGCGGGCCGACGCCGAGCCCGGCGGTCTCGACGTGGTTGGTCGAGCTGGTCGTCGTCGTCGTGGAGTCCTCGTCGAGGATCTTCAGGCAGATCGTGTTCATCGACGCAGCGCACAGCTGGGAGAGGGTGCTCTGCTGGGTGCCGAGCACGCCGGAGACCGACTGGCCGGGCAGCGTGTCGACGCCGAGGATCTCCTGGCCGAAGAGCGAGAGGACGGTGATGTGACCGTGGAACTGCTTGGTCGCGGTCTGGTACTCGCCGAGCGTGCGACCGACGATGACCTGGCCGCTCGTGCCGACGACCCCGGGGACCGCGGGGACGATGCCGGCGCCGAGTGAGACCGCGGCGACCGTGCCCTCGCCGTGGGGGTTGCCCGGGTCATCGAGGGTGGGCTGGTAGCCGGCGGTCGGATCGCCGGTCACGCTGGGCAGAGCCGAGCCGACGACGCCGGTCACGGCGCCGACGACCTGGCTGACCGTGCCGGTCAGGCCGCTGACGACGCCGTTGAGGCCTGTGGAGGCGCTCGTGCTCGAGCGGCTGGGCAGATTGAGACCGCCGCCGCCGAGGAGCGCCGCTCCGGATGACGGTGCGGCAACGAGCACCCCAACGACCGCCAACGCCACTGCTGAGCCGCCAATCTGACGCCGCACCATGCCCCTCCCTATCTGATTCCTCCGCCAATTCGACGAGCGGTCCTCCCACTTCTAACCACCCGCGCGCTTAAACTACCATTTCAGGAAGTCGGGCCCGAATTTTTTATGCCGGATCCGGTGTCGGACGCGTTCCCGGGAGCCGCCTTGCATTCGCCGGCCGGGCGTTCTATAAGCCCGGGGTGCGGCCTTCCGCAGAGCGCTCGGCCTGGTCGGACCTGCAGCCGCGGATCGAGTCCAGCGGGGTCGGACGGATCGCGATCAGCGCGTTCGTGATCGTCACGCTGGTCGCGATCGTCGCGATCAATCTCCCGGGATCGAACTTGCGGGTCGACCTGCTCAGGCCGGGCCAGCCGTATCTGAACGCGCTGGGCCTCGACCAGGACTGGGCGCTGTTCGCGCCCGACCCGCGGCGGCAGGCGATCGGGCTGCGGGCGGTCGTCCGCTACGACGACGGGACGAGCGCGACGTGGACGATCCCGCAGGACGACCCGGTGATCGGGACTTACCGTGACTACCGGTGGCGGAAATGGATGGAGAACGTCGACATGGACGCGAACCAGTCGCTCTGGCGGCCGGCGGCGCTGTGGGCGGCGCGCGAGGAGGCTCGACCGGATCGGCGGGAGTTCGACGTGACGCTGGTCCGGCTGGCGGCGAACCTGCTGGCGCCGGGGACGACGCCGATCCGCGGGCCGTGGCAGGCCCAGGCGTTCTTCAACCTCAGGCTGACGGGCCCGGGACAGTGAGATCGGCCGTGCGCAGATGGAACGGCTTCTGGTTTGAGCCGGTGTCGACGTCGACGCTGGCGCTGCTGCGGATCTGCTTCGGCCTGGTCGCCTTCGCGTGGACGATCTCGCTGGCGCCGGACCTGTCGGCCTTCTTCAGCTCTGCGGGAATCCTCGGGGCGCAGCCGACGGCTCCGGGCGCGTGGGGCATCCTGGGGCTCGCGCCGGGTGGGGGCGTCGTGCTCGGGCTGTACGCGGCGACGTTGGTCGGATCGCTGGCCCTGGCGGCGGGCTGGCGGACGCGGCTGGCGGCGGTCGTCGTGTTCGTCGGGCTGCTGTCGTTCGAGCGGCGCAACCCGTTCGTCTTCAACTCGGGCGACGGGCTCCTGCGGGTGATCGCCTTCTACGTGATGCTGGCGCCCGCGGGCGCGGCCGTCTCGGTCGATCGGTGGCGAGCCGAGCGCGACCGGTTCTGGGAGTGCCCGGGCCGGGCGCCGTGGGCGATCCGGCTGCTGCAGATCCAGCTGAGCGTGATCTACCTGGCCGGGGTCTGGGACAAGGTGCAGGGGACGACGTGGAACAACGGAACGGCGGTGTCCTACGCGCTGCGGGTCTCAGACCTCGCGGCCCTCCCGGTCCCGGCCTTCCTGAGCCAGTCGCCGGTGATCGTCAACCTGCTGACGTTCGGGACGCTGGCGACCGAGCTGGCGCTCGGCATCCTCGTCTGGAACCGGCGTCTGCGGCGGTGGGTCCTGACGGCCGGGGTCGGCTTCCATCTGGCGATCGGCTGGGCGATCCGGGTCGGCTTCTTCAGCGTGGGAATGCTCGTCCTCTACGTGGCCTTCGTCGACCCGGACTGGGCGGCGGCGAAGCTCCTCGCGGTGCGCGATCGACGGAGCAGGCGGGCCGCGCGCCGGGCGCGGCCGCCGGTCGTGGTCGGGGTCGAGGCCGGGGCGGTGGACTGATCGATGGTCGCGGGAGCCGGCCGGTCGCGTAGCGGAGGAAGCCGGCGGCGGCATTGGGTGATGCTGATGACGAGCCTCGGCGGGATCGGATTGGCCGGCACGGCAGTGGTCGGCGTGCCGCTCGCGCGGGCGACCGCCGTCAGCGCGCGGACGCTGAGCCTCGCGCCGCCGTTCGTGGTCCCCAACGGTCCGAGCGCGCAGCCGAGCATCTCGGCGAACGGCAGGTTCGTGGCCTTCGCGTCGAGCGCGACGAACCTGACCGGGGCGATCGGCGCGGCGAGCCCGGGCCGGACGGCACCCGAGGAGATCTACGTCGACGACGACACCGCCCAGTCGGTCGGTCTGGTCTCGGCGACGGCGGCCGGCGCGCCGGCGAACGGGTCCTCGAGCGGGCCGTCGATCAGCGGGAACGGGAGCACGGTGGCCTTCGTCTCGACCGCGTCGAACCTGGCCGCGGGGGTGGCGAAGGGGGTCGAGAACATCTACGTCGAGACGGCCGGCGGGCCGCCGTCGCTGGTCAGCGTCGGGGTCGGGGGGTCGGCGACCGACGGCAACTCCTACCAGCCGGCGGTCTCGGCCGACGGGGGCTCGGTGATCTTCACGTCGACCGCCGACAACCTGATCGCGGGCGACGACAACGACAAGCCGGACGTCTTCGAGCGGGATCTCCAGACCGGCGTCACCCGGCGGGTGAGCGTCGCGAGCCACGGCGGGCAGGCAGACGGGCCGTCGTCGAACGGGTCGGTCAGCGGGGACGGGCGGTACGTGACGTTCGCGTCGACCTCGTCGAACCTGGTCGGCCACCAGAGGACGGCGGCCGAGGAGGTCTACGTCCACGACGCGGCGAGCAACCTGACCAACGTGATCAGCGTGTCGGGCAGCGGCGCGCGCCAGAACGCGGCGGTCGCGTCGCCGTTCACGCAGGTCTCGTCGATCAGCGGCGACGGCCGGTACGTGGCGTTCGACTCGGATGCGACCAACCTGACCGGTAAGGGACGCAACGGCCACACGAACGTGTACGTACGCGACCGGACGCTCCGCCGGACGGAGCTGGCCAGCGTGAGCAGCACGGGGACGACCGGCGACGACGACAGCTTCGCGCCGGAGATCTCACCGGACGGCCACTTCGTCGTGTTCGACTCGCTGGCCGACGACCTGGCGCCGGACGCGGCGGCCGGATCGAACGTCTACCTGCGGGATCTCGGGCGGGCCGAGACGACGACGGTCGACGTCAGCACGGACTCGCGAGCGCGCGGCCCGGAGCTCGGGAGCTCGCTGCTCCAGCAGCCGGTCGTCTCGGCCAACGGCCTGTTCGCGGTCTTCGAGTCGGGCGCCGACGACCTCGTGTCGGCGGCGTCCAACGGGGTCGAGAATCTCTACCTGCGCGCGCTCGCGGCACCGCAGACGATCGCCGCGACGCCGCCGCCGTCGAGCGGCGGCCAACGACCGACGGTGGTCTTCAGGGCCGACGATCCGTTTGCGAGCTTCGCGCTGTGTGAGATCGACTCGGCTCGGGTGGTCTGCCCGCTCGGCCGGTACCGGCTGCCCCATCTCAAGCAGGGAGAGCATCGGCTCAGCGTGGCGGCCGGCGGCCCGGGAATGCTCTTCGACCCGACGCCGATCGTCACGCATTTCAGGGTCGGGTGAGTCGGCGACCGGTTCGCGCGGCTATATTTTCAGCCTTGGGGGCGCCCGGAGCGGCCGGTCGAGATCAGCGACGCGCCGGGTGCGGGAAGCGACAGTCAGGAGCGACGACAGTGCGAGCACGCAGATTCGCCGGCGCGACGGCAACACGGGTCCGGTTCGCCGGGCTGCTCTGCGCGGTCGCGGCGGCCGCCGGAATCCTGCTCAGCGGCGGGACGTCGGCCGTCGCGGCCGGCACGTCGACTCCCCAGCTGCAGACCAAACCGTCTCCGTCGGTGTCGGTCGGCGGCTCGGTCAACGACGCAGTCCAGATGATCGGTCTGCCGGGCACGGGCGGGACCGGCGGAATCGGGAGCCCGCCGACGGGCACGGTGACCTTCAAGCTCTACGGTCCGAACGACGCGACCTGCATGACGGCACCCGTCTTCACCTCCGGGCCGGTGAACCTCGCCGTCCAGGGCGGCGTCGTGTCGACCGCCTCGTCTGCGGCCTACACGGTACCCGGCAGCGGAGCGGGGACCTACCAGTGGGTCGTCGACTACAGCGGCGACACCGTCTACAAGGCGACGAGCTCGGGCTGCGGCAGCGAGACCGTGCAGGTCACCGATGTGACGCCCAAGCTGACGACGGTCGCCACGCCGGCTTCGATCCAGGCCGGCAGCGGCCCGGTCACCGACACGGCGACGCTGACCGGCGGGAAGGGCCCGACCGGCTCGATCACGTTCCTGCTCTTCCCGCCGAGCGACCCGACCTGCGCGGGCAAGGTGGTCGACGCGAAGTCGACCGTTCCGGTCTCCAATCCGACCGATCCGACTTCGATCGTCTCGCAGCCGTTCACGCCGACGACGCCCGGCACGTATCACTGGATCGCCGTGTACACCGGCGACATGCACAACGGCGCGGTCAACGGCGCCTGCGCGGACCCCAACGAGGCGCTCGTCGTTACGCCGGCCCCGGCTCCGGCGGGCACCCCGGGGGCACCGGGTTCGACGACGCCCGCGGCGACCGGCCCGTGCGACCCGGTCGCGACGGCCAAGGCCGTGCTGGTCGGGATCCAGGCGTCACTGACGGGTCAGGGCGCGGCGACGTTCAAGAACTCGTGCAGCGCCGGCGTGCGGATCGTCCTGCGTGCGAAGGAGATCCGCCCGGGCAACTCGGGGACTCCCAGCCACAACGGGTTCACGACGATGGCCAACGACCTGAGCCACATCTCCCCGGGCGGACCGTCGCTGAGCTTCTCGCTCAACACGGCCGGCGCGGCCCTGCGCTCGTACGCGCTCGGCCACAGCAAGACGCTGACGGCCTTCCTGATCGTGCACATCCGACCCGACAAGACGACGAAGTCGACCGAGTCGCTGCAGATTCTCACGCTCGGCTGACGCCGGACCGGGCACCCGCCGGTCCCGATCAACCTCCCGGGTCCGCCGGTCCCGATGAGTCGTCACCCGCCCTCGAATGCACCCGGCTGGTCGAATCCGCCGGAGTCAAGCACCTCCGGCAGGCCGTGCTCACATAGGCGGCGGCCGGCGGTCGCGCTTGCGGGCGCAGAGCACGCAGACGACCTCGACCCGGTCGCCGCCGGTCCGGAAGCCGGGCGGCGGGGGGGCGGGAACGTACTCGTGGCGACGCTCGCCGTCGAACCAGACGTGACCGCAGTCGACGCACGGAAGCGAGCTCGGGTCCGCTCGCCCGCCCGGCGAGCCTGCGTCGGGCGAGCCCGGCTCGGTCATCGGTCCGGCGCGGTCATCGGCCCAGCGCGGTCATCGGTCCGCGGCGCCATCGGCCCGGCGCGTCATCGGCCCGGCGCGTCATCGACTCGACCGGGAGCGGGCGGCGGCCTGGCGTGCGGAGAGGTCGCCCTTGGAGACCTTGAAGGCCAGCGTGTCGATGTAGTCGCCCTTGCCGTCCCGCGTCCGCTTGGATGCCTGCCGGGGCGTCACGTCGAGGTCGACCAGCGCCCGGGCGGCCTGCGGGTCGAAGCACCGGGCGTCCAGCCAGGCGCCGGCCCCGTCGTCGTCGAACTGCGCGTCGGTCCACGCGTCGGCGGCCGCCTGCGGGTCACCGCCCTGGTCGGCGAGCTCCCCGTAGCGCAGGATCGTCTCGACGCTCGTCTCGAGTCCGCCTCCGTAGATCTTCATCGATCCCGCCTCTCCTGGAACGCCCGGGCCGGCCTGCTCCTAGATCGCGCCGACGAAGACCCAGTAGTAGAAGCACACGCCGAAGAAGGCCGCGGCCGACCCCCAGAGCGCGGCCCAGGCGACCGCCTCGCGCGACTTCATCTGGGGGCGTCCGACGACGAAGATGTGAAACCACTCGAGGAGCACGCTCGCGACGACGAAGATGCCGACGCCGAAGTGGCCGAAGATCAGGCCGGCGATCAGCAGCATCACGGGAACCCCGATGCACGCGCCGGCCGCCGAGAGCGTGAAGACCAGCTGCTCGTTGAACGGGTCGCGGTACATCTTGACCCGCGGGTCGAACGCCGCGACGATCTTGCCCTGCTCCTGGGTCGCCATGACCCGAATGATCGCATGCCGGGCGGTCGGCCGGCGCCCTCCCCCGCCTCGCGGCCGGCGGCCTCCCCGCCTCGCGGCCGGCGGCCTCCCCGGCTCGCGGCCGCGGCCTGGCCGGTCTACTTCTTCTCGAGCGTGAAGTCGACGGTCACCGGCGGGCCGGTCGGCCGCCGCAGGACGAGCTCGTAGACGCCGGGCAGTGCGGGATGCCCGGGCCGGGCGATCTTGACCGACAGGCGGTTGAGACCTGCGGCGTCGTGGTGGACGATCGGCTGCCCGACGCGCGTGAACGCTCCGACGGTGCTCGACCGCTCGATCCGGATCGACGTCGACCCGGACGAGCTCGCCCGGTAGGTCAGGGTGACCGGCTTCTGCCCGCGGACCGTCGCCGGCGAGACGGCCGGGCCGCTGAGCAGGATGTGGATCGTCGCGGTCGGGTCGAAGACCTCGCTCGACGCGAGGAAGGCTCCCGAGGCGTAGCGCTGACCACCCGCGACGACGACGCGCCCGCTCGGAAGCAGCGCGGCGCTGGCCTCGCCCCGGGGGGTCGCCAGCGGGCCGGCCGGCGTCCAGTGGTTGGCGGCCGGGTCAAACAGCTCCGTCGACGCGAGATCGCCCGTGTTGCCGAAGCCGCCTGCCACGAGCACCCGCCCGTCGGGCAGGCGGGTGGCGGTCGCGTAGCCCCGGGCGTCGGGCACCGGGGCGAGGACCGACCACGTGTTGCCGGCCGGCGAGTACGCCTCCGCGACGTCGGTGAAACCCGGAGCCTTGTCGCCGCCGCCGACGACGAGTACCCGGCCGTCGGAGAGCAGGGTCGCCGTCTGGTTGGCGCGGACCGTGTGCATCGACCCGGCCGAGGACCACGTGTTCGTCGCCGGGTCGTAGACCTCGGCGGCGGTCAGCTCCTGGTCCTTGGCGTTCTCCCCGCCCTCGACGAGGACGTCGCCGTCGGCCAGCAGGGTCGCCGCGAAGTGGTACCGGGCGACGTGCATGCTGGCGGCCTGGGTCCAGACCCCGGTCTGCGAGTCGTACAGCTCGGCGGTCGCGAGGACCGACGCCGTCGAGCTGTTGCGCCCCCCCGCGACGAGGACCTGCCCGCCGGGGAGCAGCGTCGCCGTCCCGAAGGCCCGCGGCTGGCTCATCGGCGCGGCGATCGCCCAGGTGTTGGTCGGCGGGTCGTAGACCTCCGCGGTGTCGAGATACTGGGCGGTCAGGTTCGCCCCACCGGCGATCAGGACGCGCCCGTCGGGCAGCAGCGTCGCGGTGTGTCCGAAGCGGGGCGAGACCAGTGGCGCGGCGCTCACCCAGTTGCCGCGGGTCGGCTCGTAGATCTCGCTGGTCGCGAGCATCCCCGGGTACCCGAACCCTCCGGTCAGCAGGACCCGCCCGTCGGACAGGCTGACCGCCGGGGCGAGCATCCGCGCGACGTGGAGGTTGTGGCCCGGGCTCCACGCCCCCTGGAGGGTGCTCGGCGCGGCCGCCAGGCTCGGCGTCGCCAGCAGCCCGGTCCCGATCGCCAGCAGGCCGAGCCGGCCCAGACCCGCCCGAGCACCCGACCGCCGGCTGCCGGCCACCCCGGCACGCCGACCGGGGCCGGTCAGAATCCCAAGCCGAGCCCCGCCGCGCGGAATACGACGACGCCGGGTCACGGGACGAGTGTGAAGCCCTGGATGTCGCCGAGCTTCGTCGAGAAGACGCTGGTCTCGTTGCCCGCCCGGTCGGTCGCCCGGATCCGGACGGCATAGCCGCCGGGCGGGATCTGGGAGCGGGGGTTCATGCGGAACGTCCAGTGGGTGCCGGTCAGCCGGACCGGGAAGAACAGCGGCGACCCGCACCCGCGGAGGTGCAGCGAGACATGCCCGTCGTACCAGTAGCACCCCGGCGTCGTCGGTCTGGCCGCCCGCAGGACGCTGAGGATCTGGATCGCGATGTCGACATGCGCGACGCCCGACGGGTCGCTCGCGGTCCCCCGCAGCTGGAGTCCGCGGGTCCCGAAGTGGACGGTCTGATCGGCCTTCGGATAGCTGATCGTCGTCGTCGGCGCCAGCCCGTCGCGGACGACCACGTGGTAGGCGAGCGAGCTGATCACCGTGTTGCAGCTGGTCACGATGTTCAACCGCGCGAGGTATGTCCCGGTCTTCTCGTACGCGTGGACCGCCGTCGGCTGGGTCGTCGCGTCGTCGGTCCCGTCCCCGTAGCTGAAGTCGTAGAAGACGACCGTCCCGTCAGCCAGCTTGGACGCCGTCGCGTCGAAGGCGACCGCCCGCAGCTCGACCGGGTGGCGCGTCGAGATCGCCAGCCGGGCGCTCCCCTGGCAGGTCCCCGCGTCCCGCGTCGACCGGGTCGGGACCGACGCGGCCGTCGAGCTCAGGGCCGACCCGGCCAGGGCCAGTCCACTGGCCGCCGCAGCGAGCGTCCGGAACGTGCGCGCTGCGCGGGACCCCTCCATGCCGGGCGATCATAGACCGCTCCGGGGAAGCTCCGGCGCAATTGCATCCGGCGGCCGGCCGGCCCGGCCTCAGCGGCGGCGACGTCCGGCGAGGAACGCGCCGGAGATGAAGCCGAGGGCGGCGAACAGGACGATCACGACGATCAGCGGGGTCCGCGTGCTCGTGACGATCCAGTCCATCTGGACGCGCTGGAGATTGAGCACCGCGAACAGCACGGCCAGGCCCCCGGCGATCGCCGCCGGGATCATGCCCGGCCGGCGCCGGGCCGGCTTGTCAGGCTCGGCGAGGGGTACGTGGTCGTGTTCCATGGCCCCGGAGACATTACTCGTGCGGGGAGTCGGCCAGGTCCGTGCGGGTACCCTTGAACCGTGTCCCTACGGATCGCGACCTTGTGACCGGTGGGCGGCGCACGGCACCGGCGCAGTCAGTCGAGCCCGACCACTCGGGCCGACCCGAGCCGGACGCGTCCGGGCCCGCCGAACCGGACCCGCCCCGCGAGCTCGACCCGGCGAGTCTGCCCGACCACGTCGACCGCCTCTACCGGGCGGCCTGGGCCCTGTCGGGCTCGCGCGAGGAGGCCGAGGACCTCGTCCAGGAGACCTTCGCACGCGTGCTCGAGAAGCCGCGCCTGCTGCGCTCAGACGACGACATCGGCTATCTCCTGCGGGTGTTGCGAAACACCTTTCTCACATCCCGCCGGACGGCCGGCCGCCGGCCGCAGACCGTGACCATGCCCGAGGACTTCGAGCCGGCCGATCGGCGGACAGGCGGCTCGCCGGAGGCCGGCCTGGCCGTCGCCGAGACGTTCTCGGCGATCGCGTCCCTCCCGGACAAGCTGCGCGACGCCCTCGTCGCCGTGGACGTCGTCGGCCTCTCCTATCGTGAGGCCGCCCGTGCGTTCGGCACGCGGGAGGCGACGATCACGAGCCGGCTGTTCCGCGGGCGCCAACAGGTTGTCCGGACGTTGGATGGAATCGGCCCGTGATGGAGTCATTAAGGGGAATGAGACGTCTCCATCGTCAATTGGCCGGCCTGGCCGATCGCTCGCGCGAGTCGGCGGCCGTCCGTGAGCGGGTCCAGCGGACGCCCGAGCTCGCCAGCCTGCTCGCAGAGCAGGAGCGGGCCGTCGCGCTCGTCCGGGCCGCCCAGCCCACCGCCCCGGCCGACCTGCGCTCGAGGCTGGCCCACGCCGAGCCGGTGATCCGCAGGCCACGCCCGAACTTCGGCCTGCTCGCCGCCGCCGCCGGGGTGATCGCCCTGGCCGTCGTCGCGCTCCTCCCGGGCGCCGGCGGACCGACCGTGGCGCGCGCGGCCCAGCTGGCATCGCTCGGGCCGACGACTGGGCCGCCGATCGTCGACACGACGCACCCGGGATCGCTGCGGGACTCGGTCAGCGGGGTGCGCTACCCCTACTGGCAGGACGCCTTCGGCTTCACGGCGTCCGGCGCCCGGACCGACCGGCTCGACGGCCGCCTGGCGATGACCGTCTACTACACGAGCGACGCCGGCCCGACCGCGGATCAGACGACCGGCTACACGATCGTCTCCGGGACCGCCCTCCCCCAGCCCTCCGGGGCCGGCGTCCTCCACCGCGACGGGACCGACTTCCTCAGCCTGCGTGACGGCTCGCGGACGGTCCTGACCTGGCGCCGGGACGGTCATACCTGCGTGCTCTCGGCCGGGCCCGGCGTGTCGGTCGGCACGCTGCTCGAGCTGGCGGACTGGAAGCCGGCGACGGCCTAGGTCGAGGATCGTTCGGCCCGGGCCCGGGCCCGGGCCCGGGCTCGGGAGGTCAGAGGCGGCCGAGCTCTCTCCGCGGCGGACTGGGTCGTGGAGAAGTGGACTCTCTCCAACGAAAGTAGTTGACTGACTCAGTCAGCTACTTTCGCGACAAAGGTCTCGCGTCCACCTCCGCCGCCCGGGACGAGCCCGGTCGATCCGCCCCGCTCCGCCCCGCCTCGCCCCGGCCCGACGTGCAGTCGGCCGAGCGAAAAGTGCAGAACCCGAGATCGGTGTTCTGGACCTGCAAAGGCCAACTCACCCTCGAACGCCACGGCGGCCGCACCCACCAAGGCCTCGCCGCCCGCGTCGCGCTCAGACTCCTCGCCCTCGCCGCCGCAATCTGGCACAACAGCCTCATCGGCCAGCCCGGACGCCACCTCGCGTCCCACACCCGCTGATTCGGAATCAACCATCTAGATCGCGAAGTTGAGGCCGACGCTCTGGAGGGCGCTCTGGGCGTGGGCGTTGAGCACGGTGAACTGGTCGGTCCAGATCAGCACGCCCATCGCGATCAGGACGGCGCCGCCGATGAAGATGACCGTCGGGAAGTGGCGCTTGACGGCCGCGAACAGGACGGTCATCCGGCCGAAGGCGAGCGCCGTCGCGAGGAAGGGGATCGCCAGGCCGGCCGAGTAGAAGGCCAGCAGGATCGCACCGTGGAGCTCGGAGTGGGTCAGGGCCGCGGCACTGAGGATCGACGCGAGGGTCGGACCGACGCACGGCGTCCAGGCGATCGCGAAGGCCCCGCCCGCGACGAGCGGGCCGCCCTTCCCCGCGCGGGCCATCAGCCCGTCGAGGTGCCACTCGCGGTTGAGCCGGGGGATCACCGGCGAGAGCACGAAGACCAGCCCGAGGGCGATGATCACAGCGGCGGCGACGTGCTCGAGGAGCTGGCGATGGTCGTTGAGTGACGACCCGAGGGCCGTCGAGCCGAGGCCGAGCAGGATGAAGATCGTCGAGAAGCTGGCGACGAAGACCAGGCTTGGCCCGAGCACCCGGCGGGCGCCGGCCCGCTCGAGCTCGGCCGGCGAGACGCCGACCACCGCCGACAGGTAGCCGGGGACGAGCGGGAGCACGCACGGCGAGAGGAATGAGACCAGCCCGGCGGCGACGGCCGCGAGGATGCCTACGCCGGAAGCGGGATCGGACATGCGCTGGGATGGTAGGCGCTCATCCGCCCGGCCGAGCCGCCGCGAGCCCGGCCAGCGCACGCGAGAGCTGACCGCCCTGCCAGGCCAATGGAGACCGGCCGGCCTCCTCGACGACGAGCCGGGCCCCCGGGATCGCATCGGCCCAGAGCCTCGCGGTCGCGAGCGGATGCGTCGGATCGGCGTCGTCGCGACTGCCGACGATCAGCGTCGGCGCCCGCACCTCGGCGAGCTCGTCGAGCCGGTCGAACGGCCGCGAGCGGGGCACCGCGCGCAGCGCGTCGGCGACGGCGTCGAGGTGCGCGTGGGCGGCGAGCCGCTGACGCATCACGGTGATCATCGTCTCCCGCCAGCGGTCGGCCACCCCGGTCAGGTCGTAGGCGTCGACGAAGCCGTCGATGCCCCCGTCGCGCAGGCCGTCGGCCAGGGCGTCCCACGACTCGAGCCGGCCCTCCAGGCCGGCCGGCTCGTAGGCCGGGGTGATCAGGCCGAGCCCGGCGACCCGCTCAGGCGACTCGAGCGCGAACCGCGCGATCGTGTGGGCGCCCATCGACGCCCCGACGAGTACCGCCCGCTCGATCGCCGAGCTGTCGAGCACGGCGAGCAGATCGCCTGCGAGTGCGTCATAGGAGTAGTCCTCCGGCGACGGCGCCGGCGACGACCCACCGTGGCCGCGGGCGTCGTAGAGCAGCACCCTGTGGCCCGCCCGCTCGAGGGCGCGTGAACCCATCAGGACGTACCGATGCGTGGCGCTCAGCCCATGCAGGCAGACGACCGGCGGCCCGTCGCCGGACTCCTCGAGGTCGAGCGCGACTCCGGCGCCCTGGACGACACGTCGCATTCGCTGACGTCTATAGCACCCGGCCGGCTCACGGCCGGTTTGGCGGCCGGGGTTTCGGGTAGTCGGACATCTGTCGAGATGCCCGACGATTTGCGGCCCGGCAGCCGCACGCCTGTGTACATTACGCACATGGGTGTGATCGACGTGGGCGCGACCGATTTCGAGCAGGAGGTGCTCGAGCGGTCGAAGACCGTGCCGGTGGTCGTCGACTTCTGGGCGAGCTGGTGCGGTCCATGCAAGGCGCTCGGCCCGGTGCTCGAGGCCGCGGCGACTGCCCGGGAGGGCAAAGCCGTGCTCGCGAAGGTCGACACCGACCAGAACCAGGCCCTTGCCCAGCGCTACGGGATCCAGGGGATCCCCGCCGTGAAGGCCTTCCGCGACGGAAAGGTCGTCGACGAGTTCGTCGGTGTCAAGCCGAAGGCCGTCGTCGAGCGGTTCTTCGACGACCTGATCCCCTCCGGCGCGGACGCACTCGTCGCAGCCGGCGACGAGGCCTCACTGCGTGCGGCACTCGACCTCGAGCCCCGGCATACGGCCGCCGGCCTGGCCCTGGCGCGACTGCTGGTCGGCCGGGGCGAGACCGACGAGGCGCTGACCCTGCTGGAGAACGCGCCGCGGGGATTCCAGTCCGACGGCCTGGCCGCGCGGATCGCGCTCGCCCGGGACGGACGCCTCCCAGAAGCGCTGGACGCGCTCGACGCCGACCAGGACAGGGCGCTCGACATGCTGTTGGACGCCCTCCCCGCGGCCGGCGACGCGCGCGACGACGTCCGGCGGCTGATCGTCGGCGAGCTCGACCAACTCGGCCCGGAGGACCCGCTCGCCCGGGATGTCCGCCGGCGGCTGGCGGCGGCGCTGTACTGATGCGCCGGCTCTGGTCGCTCGCCCTGCTCGGCACGATCCTCGCGACCGTAGCGACGGCCGCCCCGTCGGCGCTCGCGGCGCCGACCATTCCGGGCGTGCTCCACCGGATCTTCAAACGCACGTGCGACGCGCCGAGCCCCGGCCACGCGGCCTGCAACGCGATCGCCGTGACCGCCACCGGCGCGACCACGCCAGCCCAGCCCAGCCCGCTCGCGAGCCCCGGCGCCGTCAGCCCGGCCCTGACACCGGCCGGCTTCGGGCCGAGCGACCTGCGCAGCGCGTACAACGTGGCGAGCGCCGCGGCGGCCAACGGCGCCGGCAGGACGGTCGCGATCGTCGACGCCTACGACGATCCGAACGCGGCCTCGGACCTGGCGACGTACCGCCAGACCTACGGGATCCCGGCCTGCACGGCGGCGTCCGGCTGCTTCAGGAAGGTCAGCCAGACCGGCGGAAGCAGCTATCCGTCGGGCAACACGGGCTGGAGCGAGGAGATCTCGCTCGACCTCGACATGGTCTCGGCGATCTGCCCGAATTGCAAGATCCTCCTCGTCGAGGCGACGTCGACCAGCTACACGAGCCTTGGAACGGCCGTCAACGAGGCCGCCAAGCTCGGGGCCACGGAGATCTCCAACAGCTACGGAGGGAGCGAGTTCAGCGGCGAGGCGTCGACCGGGGCGACCTACTACGCCCACTCGGGAGTCGACGTGACGGTCAGCTCGGGCGACGACGGCTACGGGGTCGAGTTCCCCGCGGCCTCGCAGTACGTGACGGCGGTCGGCGGAACCACGCTCTCCCATTCGACCAACGCCCGCGGCTGGACCGAGTCGGCCTGGTCAGACGCCGGAAGCGGCTGCTCCGCGTACATCCCGAAGCCCTCCTATCAGCACGACACCGGCTGCGCGAAGCGGACCGTGGCCGACGTCTCGGCGGTCGCCGACCCGAACACCCCGGTCGCGGTCTATGACACCTACGGCGAGAGCGGGTGGCTGGAGTTCGGCGGGACGAGCGTCGCCTCCCCCCTCGTCGCGAGCATCTACGCCCTCGCCGGCGGCCGGTCCGGCTCGGCGGCGGCGCCGACCTACGGCGCCTACGCATACGCCAACCCGGGCCAGTACAACGACGCCGTCGGTGGATCGAACGGATCCTGCGGCGGCAGCTACCTGTGCACGGGCCTGGGGGGCTACGACGGCCCGACCGGGGTCGGCTCGCCGAACGGGGCCGGACCGGTGACGCCGCCGACGCCGGTGCCGGCGATCTCGACCGCGCCGACGCTCTCGGGCTCGACGATCCAGGGGGACGTCCTGACGGCGACAACCGGCACCTGGACCAACTCGCCGACCTCGTACGCCTACCAGTGGTATGACTGCACGACCAGCTCGACGACCACCGGCTGCACGTCGCTCGGCGCAGGCGCGACCGGATCGACCTACACGCTGCCCGGCGGGTACACCGGGTTCGTGGCGGTCGCGGTCACCGCGATAAACGCCGGCGGCCCCTCGACCCCGGCCTTCGCCAGCCCGGCGGTCGGGCCGGTCACCGAGCTCCCGCCCGCCAACCTCTCCGCGCCGACGATCTCCGGATCCCTGGTCCAGGGCCAGACGCTGAGCGCGTCAACCGGCACCTGGACCAACTCGCCGACCTCGTTCGCCTACCAGTGGTTCGACTGCACGACCAGCTCGACGACCAGCTGCAGCTCGCTCGGCGCAGGCGCGACCGGGTCGACCTACCCGCTGCCGGCCGGCTACACGGGATTCGTCACCGTCGCGGTCAGCGCCCGCAACGTCGGAGGCAGCTCGGCCGCCGTCTCTGCCAACCCGGTCGGGCCGATCATGGCTGGTCCGCCGCCGAGCTTCACGCTGACGGCGTCGCCGGCGACCCAGAGCGTCGCGCGCGGCAAGAGCGCGGCCTACACGGTCACGGTGACCCCTAAGAATGGCTTCACCGGGTCGGTCGCGTTCACCGCCGGTGGCCTGCCGGCCGGGGTCGCCGCGAGCTTCTCGCCGGCCTCGAGCGGGAGCTCGACCACGCTGACCCTGACGAGCACGACGTCGAGCCCGACCGGAGCACACGCGATCCCGATCACGGGGACCTCCGGCGGCCTGAGCTCGTCGACGACGGTGACGCTCACGCTCACCGGCACCTGCTTCCTCGGCTTCTGCTTCTAGCCGACCGCCGGACACGGCCCGGCTGACGCGGTCGGCCCGCCCGGGCGGCTCGCGGTTGGGAGCGCCCGGACGGTCAGGCGACGGGAAGCTCGAGCTGGCCGTCGCCTGCGATCGACACGGCAGCCGCCGGCGGCTCGTCGGTCTGGAGGACGCCGAGGCGGACCCCCAGGAGTCGGACCGGCCTGGCCGGATCGTAGGCGCGGAGCAGGTCGCAGGCGACCCGCCCGACGAGCGCCGGGTCATTGGTCGGCGCGTCGACCGTCCTCGCCCGCGTGACGGTGGTCCAGTCGTCGAGGCGGACCTTGATCGCGATGTTGCGGCCGTGGAGCCGCTTGGCCTGGAGGCGCCGGCACAGCTCGGTCGCGAGCCCGGCGATCGCCGCCAGCTGGCGGTCGCGGTCGACGAGGTCGAAGTCGAACGTCGTCTCCGTCGACTGGGACTTGGCGTCGCGGACCGGTTCCAGCGTGGCGTCGTCCTCGAAGCGCGACCGGCGGGCCAGCGACGACCCGTGATGCTCGCCGAAGGCCGCCCGGAGCCGGTCGATCGGCTGGCTGCGCAGCTCGGCGATCGACCTGATGCCCATCCCGAGAAGCCGCTCGCACGTCTTCGGGCCGATCCCCGGGATCATCCGGGGCGACGCGCCGGCGAAGCGGCGGCCGGCTTCGTCGATCGTCAGGGTGACCGTGCCCCCGGGCTTCTTCAGCCCGCTCGCGATCTTCGCGAGCAGCTTGTTCGGCCCCCGGCCGATCGAGCAGGTCAGCCCGGTCTCGGCGGCGATCTCCGCGCGGACGCGCTGCATCGAGGCGTTCGGCGTGAGGTACCCGGTCAGGTCCAGGTAGGCCTCGTCGAGGCCGACCACCTCGACCGTGTCGATGTTCGCCCGGAGGATCGCCATCACCTGACCCGAGACCGACCGGTACCGATCGAAGTCCGGGGGCACGACGATCAGCTCGGGGCACAGCCGCCGGGCCTGGGAGAGCGGCATCGCCGAGCCGATCCCGTGGGCGGCGCGCGCCTCGTAGGACGCGGTCGTGACGACCGCCCGCGGCCCGGACCCGGCCACGACGATCGGCTTGCCCCGGAGCTCCGGCCGGCGACGCAGCTCGACCGACGCGTAGAACGCGTCCATGTCGAGGTGAGCGATCGTCCTCGAGTCCACCAGCCTGATTCTCTCCGACGAGTCGGACGCCGATCGAACGCCGCGTCGTCGTCGCGCGCGCGAAGTCGTCGTCCACGTACTGCGCCGACGACGCTCCGCCGTGTCGTTCGTGTCACGCATCGTCTTCACACGCCGACGATCCGCCCCTCCCGTCGCGTTCCGGGTGTCGGGCCACCCCCGGTGACACTATGGTCTTACCATCACCTCCCGGTCGCATGGTCTGCCGCCGATGCGACGCGCCGAGCGTCCTATGCCTCGTCGTTGGCGAACTCGTCGTGGAGTGTGTGGAGGCCCCGGCGTATGCGGGCCTTGACCGTGCCGAGCGGCGCACCCAGGAGTGTGGCGATCTCGGTCTGCGACAGGGCGTCGTGGAAGGCGAGCTCGATCGCCTGGCGCTGGACCTCCGGAAGCCGGCTGAGCCGCGCCCGCAGCTGGGACGCGTCGTGGCGCTCGAGGGTCTCCGCGGCCACATCCCCAGGCGCTGCGAAGCGTTCCAGCAGAGCGTCGCTCACGCGACGAGCGTCGTACTGCGCGTCACGCCTCGTGATGTCGATCGCTCGGCGGCGCACCACCGTGAACAACCACGGTCCCGCCGTCGGCCGGTACGGTCGGTATGTCGCACGCGCGTTCCAGATCGAGCTGAACGCCTCCTGGACGGCTTCCTCGGCGCGGGCGTCGTCCGGGCAGACGAGGCGGGCGACACGGTAGGCCGAGTACCTGTACCGGGCGTACAGCTCGCCGAAGGCCGCCGTGCTGCCGGCTTGCATCTCTGCGATCAGCTCGTTGTCGCTGCGCTGCTGGGACACAACCAGGACCTCCCGAGTCCGGCCGAGCGCCAACGAACCTCGGTCCGGCCGGCGATGGACCAGACCTGTTTCGTCTCTCCTGCCCGCGAACCCAACGCCGAGCGCCGCGGCGCGAGCATCAGGTCGACGTGTACTCGCCGAGCAATATAACCGCGACAGTCACCGCGCGAAAGGGCACATCGACAGATCGCACGAAACTTCTTCAGCCCCACACTTCCAGGCCGCGACACGACGCGCCGAGCACGCCGTCGTCCTCCTCGTCAGGACGACGTGAACGCGCTCGGCGGCAGCACGTAGAACTCGTCGCCGCCCGGGAGGTCGGGGGTCGTCCCGTTGTGAACCCTGAACAGCGCGTCGGAGGCGATCCTCCCGCCGTGGGCCTCCACCCACTCATCGACGGCCGGCTGGTAGGCCTCGGGCACCTCTGACCGGCGGATCGCGAGCATCCCCTCCGGGCGTTGGTTCATCGCCGCCAGCGGCAAGTCAGCCATGATCTCGCGGATCGGGTCAGCCATCGGCCTGGATATTGACAGCTGGCGGCCCGGCCGAGACTGGTCACCCGGCCGCGCTCCGCGCGTCGGACCGCCGGAGTCTCGCCCGCGGCAGCCGGAGGCTCAGTCGAAGCGGAAGTGGGAACCCGTCGGGCCGACGCTCGCGCCGGCCAGCCGCGGCGCGGCCGCGGCCAGCGTCCGGCCGAAGGCCTCCGTGCTGGCCTCGATCAGGCGGACGAGCTCGGCGACCGGGGTCGGGGCCACGACGACGCCGTTGGCATAGTCGGTCGCGTACCCGACCAGCGCATACGGGAGCTCCGCCTCACCCGCGAGCACGGTCTCCGGCCCGGCGGTCTGGCTGACCGCGGTGACCCCGCACTGGCCGAGCATCCGAATCTCGGTACGTGAGTTGAAGCGGGGGCCGTCGACGTGGCCGTAGCAGCCGCCGTCCCGAGCCGGAGCACCGATCTCGGCCGCGGCAGCCAGCAGGGCGTCCCGCAGCGGCGGGCTGAACGGACGCTCGAAGATCCAGTGCCCCCGGCCGGCCTCCCCCTCGGCGTAGAGCGAGCAGATCGACCCGTCGGGCAGCCGGTTGCCGAGGAAGTGGACGTCGTCAAAGACGATCAGCCCGCCGAGCTCGAGCTCCGGGTCGACCGCCCCACAGACGGTCGCCGCAAGGATCGCGTCGACCCCGGCCTCCTTGAGGGCAAGGATGTTCGCCCGGTGGTTGACGTGGCTCGACAGCCTGACGTGACCCCGGCCGTGGCGTGAGACATGGACGACCCCGACCCCGGCCAGGCGCCCCTCGGTGACGATCACGCCACCGAAGCGCGTCCTGATCTCACGGGCCTCCGGCTGCTCGAGCTCGTCGAGCGCGTAGGTGCCCGAGCCGGTGATGATGCCGAGCTTCATCGACCCGGGATCGTAGTCGGCGGCGTCCGGGTCGAGGGAACCCGGACTCCTACGTCGTGACCCAGATCGTCCCGAGGTCGCCGAACCCGAGCGCCCGCTTGGTCGCGGCCGTCAGGTCGAACTCCCGGCCGGCGACGTAGGGCCCCCGGTCGATCACCGGGACGCGCACGGTCCGGCGGCCGAGCCGGATGCGGACCATCGTCCCGCACGGGAGGGTCTTGCTGGCGACGCCGAGCGTCGAGCTCGTCAGCGTGCCGCCGCACGCCAGCGGTCCGCCGCCCCCGTACCACGACGCGAACGCCTGCCGGTAGACGTTCACCGACCCTAGCGTGCGCCGGGCGCGGGCATCCGCGCCGGCTCCGGCCACGAGGACGCGGAGCTTGACGGTGCCCGGAGCATCCGGCTTGAAGCGCAGGCGATACCTGCCGAGCCGCTGGGTCCGCGCGTGGGCCACCGTCAGCCAGCGATGACCGCGGCGCTCCTCGAGCGCGACGGTCCGCGCCGTCGAGCCGGCCGACTCGACGGCCCCGCGGACGGAGACGCTGCCGCCGACCAGCAGGTTCCGCCTGGTCTCCGTGGCCGAGACCGTCGGGACCGCGACCAGCGGATGGCTCGGCGCGAGTGCGGTGGCCGCCGCCCCGACGGAATCGGTGATCACGACCGCCGCGCCGGTCTGGCGGGCCTCGGCCGACGCGTCGTTGGAGCTCGTACCCCCGGTCGACGCCTGGGCTGCCGGCGCCGCGGCCCCCGCCCCGGCGTACGTGCCACCGAGTCCGAGCGTCCCGAGCGCGAGCAGCGTCACGCGTCCAGAACGCAGGTCAAGTTGTCGCCTCATCGATTCTCCTTGCTTCGCGGCCGCCGGGGTTAGCTGTCGGGCTCGCTGGCGAGTCGCGCCTGCTCGTCCAGAGCCCGTGCGTCCTCCCCGCTACGGCCGCATCAGCGGCCGATTCGCCCCAACCCGAGACGGCGCAGCAACCGCCGACTCGAGCAAGTGGGTCCCCCGTCCACGCCTGCATTGGGCAGGCGCGACTAGGCGTATCGAACGGTTGTCGGGCAATCCTACTGGTCTGACCGGATGCACCCAGGTTCGGCCTGGGTCGGGGTCCCGACCGCCCGGCCGTCGGTCTGCTCATAATCACGGAGATGTCAGACGACCGGGCGCTCCGCCTCGCCCTGTGCCAGATGAACGCAACCGTCGGCGATATCGCCGGAAACGAGCGCAAGATCGCCGCTGGGATCGAGCAGGCGCGGCAGGCCGGAGCCCAGCTCGTGCTCTTCCCGGAGCTGGCGATCACCGGCTACCCGCCGGAGGACCTCCTGCTCAAGGACCACTTTCTCCGAGACGCCGCCGCCGCCCTCGAGCGACTGGCCCTGCTGGCCGACGGGATCGTCGCGTTGGTCGGCTTCCCCGAGCGGGCCGACGCCGTCTACAACTCGGCCGCCCTGCTCGCCGCCGGCCGGCAGCAGGCCGTCCACCGGAAGGTCCACCTCCCGAACTACGGTGTCTTCGACGAACGCCGGTACTTCGCGGCCGGGTCACAGACCAGCGTGATCGACCTCGGCCCCCACCGGATCGGCCTGACCGTCTGCGAGGACGTCTGGCAGCCGGGTCCTCCGGCGAGCACCCAGGCCCTCGGCGGCGCCCGCCTGATCCTCAACCTCTCGGCCTCGCCCTACCACGCCGGCAAGGGCGTCCAGCGGGAGCTGATGTTCGGCCGGCGGGCGCGTGAGGACCAGGCGGCGTTCGCCTTCTGCGGGCTGGTCGGCGGCCAGGACGAGCTCGTCTTCGACGGGCACTCGTTCGTCCTCGACGCGGCCGGCGACGTGCTCGCCCGCGCGGGTCGGTTCGCCGAGGAGCTACTCGTCTGCGAGCTGGACCTCGGCCTCGGCCCGCCGGAGACCGACCCCCTCGACGACCGCCCGCCGCCGGGCATCCGCTCGCCCGCTCGCCGGCCGCGCGCCGGCGACCCTGCGGACCCGGCCGACCTCCTCGCCGTCCTCGACCTCCCCCCTGCGCTCGGCCCGCCGCCACCGCTCCGAAAAGCAGCGATCAGCGAGCCGATCGAGGCCGAGATCTACGCCGCCCTGGCCCTCGGGCTGCGCGACTACGTCGAGAAGAACGGCTTCCTCCATGTCGTGCTCGGACTCTCCGGCGGGATCGACTCGGCCCTCGTCGCCGCGATCGCCGTCGACGCGCTCGGCGCCGACCGGGTCACCTGCGTCGTGATGCCGTCGCCGTACTCCTCCGCCGAGACGCAGGCCGACGCCCGGACGCTCGCCGGGTCGCTCGGGGTCGAACTGCTCGAGCTGGAGATCGCCCCGGCGATGGCCGTCTACGACCAGACGCTCGCCCCGGTCTTCGCCGGCCGGCCGGCCGATCTCGCCGAGGAGAACATCCAGGCCCGGATCCGCGGGAACCTCCTGATGGCCCTGTCGAACAAGTTCGGCTGGCTCGTCCTGACGACCGGCAACAAGTCTGAGATGTCGGTCGGCTACTCGACCCTCTACGGCGACTCGGCCGGCGGCTTCGCGGTGATCAAGGACTGCGAGAAGACGCTCGTCTACGGGTTGGCCCGCCACCGCGGAGGGATCCCCCAGGCGATCCTCGACCGGCCGCCGTCGGCCGAGCTGCGGACCGACCAGCGCGACGACGACACCCTCCCCGGCTACGACATCCTCGACGCGATCCTCCGCGGCTACGTCGAGGACGTCCTCGGACGGGACGAGCTGATCAAGCGCGGCCTCCCGGCCGCCGACGTCGACCAGGTCATCCGGCTGGTCGACGCCGCCGAGTACAAGCGCCGCCAGGCGCCCCCGGGAATCAAGATCACCGAGCGGGCCTTCGGGCGCGACCGGCGGATGCCGATCACCAACCGCTACCGCGGCTGACGCACGGCCGGCTACCGAGGCGGACGCACGGCGATCGTCACGCGGGACGTCGCGCACACGCGGTCGTCGTCGTCGGTGATCTCCACGTCCCAGACCCACGTCGTCCGCCCCCGGTGGAGCGGTCGGCCGACCGCGTGGATGCTGCCGGTCGTGATCGACCGGAGGAACGTCGTGTTGTTCGACATGCCCATCGCCGTCAGGCCCTGCTCGAGGACCTCGACCAGCGTCCCGATCGACGCGACCGACTCGGCGATCGACGCGAACACGCCGCCATGGACCAGGCCGAACGGCTGGCGGACCTCGTCGCGCACGGCCACGCGGGCGCGAACCTCGTTGCTGCCGACCTGCACCAACTCCAGGCCGTAGAGTGCGTCGAACCCGCGCGGGGCCAACGGGACGGGCGGAGGCCGATCCATTCCTCCAGCCTAATGCCTCACCGGACGGTCTCCCGCGACGACCCGGATGCCGGATGGAGACGGTCGATGCAAGTCTCCATGCAGCAGAAGGACCCGGCTTGCGCTTGCCGATGGGCCACCCTACGCTCTTGCCCGGACAGCTTTGCATCTACCCCGGAGCGACGAGGTGAGCGCCAGATGAAGACGCAGCGTGCCGAGCGGCTGAGGACGACAGTCGACTTCCTTCCCCCGGAGACCAAGCGGGCGATGCTCGACGGTCTCGAGCGGAACCGCATCATCACAGGCGCGAACACCGACCGCCGGGGTGGTATGTGCCCGATGATCGCGGCCGACCGCAACGCCTTCGAGTCGGGCCCGATGGCCGACATCTTCGCCGCCGTCTGGGACAGCTACAACGGCGCGTGCATCCTCAACCGCCGGGACGCCAGCGAGCGGGACCTCCGCACGCTCAAGACGATGCTCGAGACCAGCCTCGCCAACAGCCCCGAGCTCTCCAGCGAGCTCGGCCAGGCCTGGCTGGACTACCACACCCCGACCGGCGCCGGCGACCCGTCGGGCGACTTCGATCAGGAGCTGACGGCCGCGCTCGAGCAGTCGACCCTCCACGAGACCGGCTCCGTCACGCCCGTCTCCCCCTCCCTCTCCCCCGTCACGGCCCCGATCCAAGCCGCGCCGGGTCCGCGGCGGATCGAGCTGGTCTACGACGGCGGTCCGCTTCCCGCCCGGCCGGCCCCCGCGACTCGACGCGCACCGCTCCCGACCGAGCCGGTCGGACGTACCGCGGCACCGGTCGCGTCCGACGCGCCCGGCGTGGCGATGAACTCGACCTACGAGCCGTACAAGATCGCCGCGCCGAAGCACCGCGCCCCGCACAAGCGGGCTTCCGTCGACGTCCAGTCGAGGGCAGCGCTCCACGCCGCCCAGACCACCGCGTCGGCGCAGCGCGCCCGCGCCCGGGCGATCATCGCCAACCAGGCGGCAACCCTCAACGGGCGCGCGTGGCCCCGTTCGGGCGAGGCCCAGTCCGCCCCGGTCGAGGCCCCCCGCAAGCAGGCACCGCTCACGCCGTTCGAGGCACCGGCGATCAGGCAGGCCGCGATTCCCCAGCGACGGACCCTGCCCGCCGCGGCGCAGACCCCGGCGGCCGCCGGCCCCCGCCAGAGCGCCGACCGCACCGCTGAGAACCCAGGACGCACCGGTTGGTCCCTGCTACCGCCGGCCCGGTCCTACGACGACCACCAGGAGCCCCGCGAGGCCGCCGGCCAGGTCGACCCCGGGGCACCGGCCATCCCGGACGACGAGGGGCGCCGGCCCGTCCGGATGTAGCAGCACAATCGGGTGGTGCGGCAGAGGGCCCCGGCGCCACGCCGGGGCCCTCTTGCGTCACCCCGTGCGCCCGGTCTCGTCCGGACCGGCTCTGTCTGCACGGTCATTCCACGAGGTGCACGTCGTAGGCGAGCTGCACGTCGTAGGCGAGCTGCACGACGTCGCCGGCGCCACGGGTGAGTCCCTCGCACCGTCGCCGTCTGAGGTCGAGTCGACCTTGCTCCCGGCCGGCGGAGGTGGATGCGAGACCTTCGTCGCGAAAGTAGCTGACTGAGTCAGTCAACTACTTTCGTTAGAGAGAGTCCCACCCTCCACGACCCGGTCCCCCGCAGAGCGCTCGCCCGCCGCTGGCGTCGCGGCTGCCCGCCCCCGTCGCCGACGACGCAAACGCGGCTCCAGCCGGCCGCGCGCGCCACGAGCCATGGGTAAGCTAACGCGCCATGAGTGGGCATCCCCGCATCGAGCGCGGCTGGATCATCGTCAACGCCACCCGGCAGGACGACGGCACGATCGAGCTCGGGACCGGCAACGAGATGCGTTTCAGCCCGTTCGAGGCGGTCTCACAGCGTCAGGACGCGTCGATCACCTGGGGCCACATCCTCACGGCTTCGTTGCAGCGGCTGGCCTTCTGGCGCCGCTAGCGCCGCGACCCCCCGACTGCGGCTCGTCCAAGTCGTCCGAGGCCGCCGATTGCGAGCACCGATGACTTCGGACGCCCTCCGGCGTCAGTGTTGGGAACTCGACGAAAGGAGATGCGATGAGCGAGTCCACCAACGCTGTGGCGCGGGAGCGCCTCGAGGCACTGGTCGGGCAATGGACCTTCCAGGCCGGACCACCCGGGGGGCCGCCATGGCCCGGCGCGGGACGGGTCAGCTTCGAGTGGCTCGACGGCGTGCCGCTCTTGATCCAGCGGTGGCACGTCGATGCGCCCGAGGCCCCCGGCGGCCTCGCGGTGATCGGCTGCGACGGTATGAGCGACACCTGCTACCAGCTCTACACAGACGAGCGAGACGTCCAGCGCGTCTACGAGATGAGCATGACCGACGGCGTGTGGCAGCTGTGGCGAGACGGCCAGCCCTTCGCACAACGCTTCACGGGCACGTTCTCCGACGACGGCAAGGCGATCGCCGGCCTGTGGGAGATACAGGAGGACGGTGCGTGGAAGACGGACTTCGAGCTGACGTACACGAAGATCGCATGAGGCGCGACCCCTGCGCGGGCGTACGCGACTCCTGACCAGCGGGCCCCCAATCGCCCCGCCGGTGCGGCCTGGACACGGCGCGACGAGCGAGCGACGGTCCGCTCGTCGCGCTGTGGATTGGTGCTCAGGCCGCGGCTCCCGCGGCCGCCTCGACGATGCGGGCTACGTGGTCGCCGGTGATCTGCCGGGTCGCGGCGTTGACGCGATTGAACGCGTTGATCGTCGCGATCGCGACGACCAGGGCCGCCAGCTGCGGCTCGGTGTAGTGGCGGGCGGCTTCGTCCCAGACCTCGTCCGGGACCGGGTCGGGCCGGTCGGCCAGCCTCGTGGCGGCCTCGCTGAGCGCGAGCGCCGCACGCTCGGCGTCGCTGAAGTACGGCGCGTCGCGCCACGCGGCGACGAGGTGGATACGCGCGCTGCTCTCGCCGATCTGCTCGAGCTCGCGCGTGTGGATGTCCACGCACACGCTGCAGCCGTTGATCTGGCTCGCGCGCAGCGTCACGATTGCGAGCGTGGCCTCCGGGATCCCGGCATGCTTCGCGCACGCGCCGAGCTGCTGGGCCGCGTCGAGCGCGCCGGGCACGCTCAGCGCGGGGTTCTGGATTCTCGCCTGGGTCATGATGCTCCTCCTGGGTTGTGGGTGTCGGCCTGGGGATCGATCGGTGTGTCGGGACGCGGCCGGTGCGCCCGGACCAGCGCTGCGAAGTCGGCGACCACCCCGAGGTGCGCGAGCTTGTCGGGGTTCACGACCGACCCGATACTGCGGACCTCGCCGCCGGCGATCTCAAGCGACCACACGCTGATCAGCCGCTGCTGGCCGTCCACGACGATCACTCCCGGACCGCCGTTGACCTCGCTCGGCCGCAACGCGGACCCGGGAACCCGCGAGAGCACCCCCATCCACGTGAGCAGCATCCGGGCGACGCGGTTGCGACCGCGCAACGACCGCGCCAGCGCCGGGACCTTGCCGCCGCCGTCGCCGGTCAGGACCACGTCGTGCGTCAGCAGCACCTCAAGCCCCGCGAGATCCCCCTGCTCGGCGGCGGCGAGAAACCTCTGCGTGAGCTCCTCGCGCTGCTCCCGCGAAGCCTGGAACCTCGGGCGGCGCTGCTCGACGTGACGCCGGGCGCGGCTCGCGAGCTGACGAACGTTGTCCTCGCTCTTGCCGATGATCTCCGCGATCTCCCGATAGCCATAGTCGAACACGTCGTGCAGCAGCAGCGCGGCTCGCTGCTCCGCAGACAGACTCTCGAGCAGCACCAGCATCGCCAGCGACAGCGAGTCGGCCATCTCGGCATGCTGGGCGGGATCGTCGACGCCGTCGGTGAGGATCGGCTCGGGCAACCACTCCCCGACGTACCGCTCACGCCGCGCCCGCGCCGAGCGCAGCTCATTGATCGCCAACCGAGTCGTGACGGTCGCGACATAGGCCCGCGGGGAGGCGATCTGCTCGCCGCCCTCGATCACCTGATGGACGCGCAGCAACGCCTCCTGGACGACGTCCTCAGCCTCAGAGACACTGCCGAGCATCCGGTAGGCAATCGCAAACGACACCCGCCGCAGCTCCTCCAGCTCGTCCTCTTCAGCGCTCATCTCGGGTGTGCTCCAGTCTGATCATCCGCTTCGCGATCCGGCCTACAACCCATAAGACAGGACAACCGCCCCAGCTGTGACACCACCCTCGCAATCAGCCGCCGGTTGTCTGACCGACTACGAGCGCAAGTTGGGGCACCTCGATCGGCCCGCTCGCCCGACGCCGGACGCCGGACGCCGGGCTTGGACACGGCGACCATTTGAAAGTAGTTGCCTGACTCAGGCAGCTATTTTCCGTGAAAGACACCTGCCGCCCCATTCGGGAGGTCACCGGCCTCAACAGCTACGGCAGGATCTCGACGTACCCGTCCGTTCCATGCACGCGGATCCGCTCCCCATCCCGGATCAGCTGGGTAGCGTGCTCCACCCCCACGACGGCCGGCAAGCCGTACTCCCGCGCGATCACCGCGCCATGGGTCATCAGGCCCCCCACCTCCGTCACCAGGCCCTTGATCGCGACGAACAACGGCGTCCAGCTGGGATCGGTGTAGGCGGTGACCAGGATGTCGCCGACTTCGAGATCGGCCTCCGCCATGTCCAGGATGACGCGGGCCCGCCCCTCGATCGTCCCGGCGGAAACCGGTAAGCCGACCAGCACGCCGGCCGGCAGATCGTCGCGTCGGTACGCCCCGGCGATGACCTCGCCGTCCGACGTGAGCACCCGGGGCGGCGTGAGCGCCTGATCGGACCTGAACGCGGCCTCGCGCCGGCGGATGAGCTGCTCATCCACTTGATTGGTGCGCACGACATCGCGGAGCTCCGCAAGCGTGAGGTAGAAGATGTCCTCCTTCTCACGAAGCACCTCGGCCTGCACGAGGCGCTCGGCTTCTTCCAGCAACGCCTGCTTGTAAACGAAGTACCGGCTGACCATGCCGTACTTCGGATACTCCCGGTAGCCGATGAAGGTCCGGACCAAGTCGATCATCCGCTTGGTCTCCTCGGCCTTGCGCTCCCCGTCTGGCAGGACCCGCAGGCCCGCCAGCAGCTCCCGTTCCTTCTTCCAGGCCTCCTGTCGCCCCTGGTCGAAGCGTCGCTCGCCGGCGCCCGGCTCGAAGTTCTTGATGTTGCCGAGGATCACGGGCACAAGCGTCGTCGGACGCTCGCTCCAACGCGGCCTCGTGATGTCGATCTCACCGGCGCAGCGCATCCCGTACATGTCGAGGTAGGCCTGGATGGCGTCCCGCGCCTGCGCTCCGCCCGAGAGCCCTTCCAGCTCGTTCAGGAAGCCTTCGTCCTCGACGTTCTGCAGAAAGGTCACCACGCTCGGATGCCGGCGGATCACGTCCGCGACGTCCAGGAGCGCCAGCCCCATCTCAGACGTGACGTTGTGGGCCACGGACTGCGTCAGCGTGTCGGCTGCGTTCTTCTCTCCCAGCCACACCTCCAGGTGCTCGTTGAGCCACCACGAGGCCTCCATCGCCCCCATGAACACCTGATGGCTTCGCGGATCGAAGAGGATCCGCTTCAGCTCCGGGATGTCCGCCAGGATGAACTCGAGCAGCGCCGATCCGGATTTCGTCCGGATCTCACGCTTCAAGGCCGTGATCGAGGCCTGGCTGCGCCCGATCAGCTCGGTGACGATGGCCGGATCGGTCTCGATCGGGTCGGGCGCGCCGGCAGACGGCGGCCCGGCGGGACCCTCGTCCGGGAGCGAGGGGACGAAGTCGCCGCGTTCGAGGATCGTCTGCAACGCGTCCCCGGTCAGCGGATCGCCTCTCCCGATGACCTCTAGGAGAGCTACCCGAGTCGTCGGCGAGGCCAGTCGCCGGGTGACGTCGACGAACAGCCTGCCGCCGGCCTCGTGCATCGGCGGGAGGGCCGTCAGCTGGAACAGGGAGAGCCCCAGTGGCTTCATCGCGTCGGTCATCATCTGCCCATGACCGACGGAGACGTAGACGTGGTTCTCTCGGTCGCCGGCCGCGGGGATCGGGAACAGCGTCGTGATCGGCCGGCTCTGGAGGATCCAGAAGTCGCCGTCGGCCAGGCACCACTCGATGTCCTGGGGACCGCCGAAGTGCGCTTCGATCCGCCGGCCCAGCTGCGCGAGTCGCACGATGTGCGCATCCGTCAGCGCTGCCTGCTGCTGGCGCTCCGGCTCGATCGCCTGCTGATGCGTCCCGCCTGCCGGCGAGGCGTGGATGGCAAGCTGCTTGGTGGCGAGCGCCTTGGCGACGATCTCGCCGTCCCGCACTCTGTAGACGTCCGGGTTCACCAGGCCTGAGACGAGGGCCTCGCCCAGGCCGAAGCTGGCCTCCACGCAGGCGACCTTCCGGTTGGAGGTGACGGGGTCGGCCGTGAACAGGATGCCGGCCGCCTGCGGGAGGACCATCTGCTGCACGACCACGGCCATCTGGACTCTCCGGTGGTCGAAGCCGTTGCGCAGACGGTACGTCACGGCCCGCTCGGTGAAGAGCGAGGCCCAGCACCGGCTGATGTGCCGGAGGATCGCAGCCGGCCCCGCGACGTTCAGGTAGGTGTCCTGCTGGCCGGCGAAGGAGGCCGTCGGCAAGTCCTCCGCCGTCGCGCTGGATCGGACGGCGTAGGCGGCCTGCTCGCCGATCCGGGCGAGCCGGCGCGTGATCGCCGACGCGAGATCCTCAGGGATCGCGATCCCTTCGAGGGCCCGGCGGATCTCCGCGCTGAGCGCGCGTATGGCCTCCCGGTCGTCCGGCTTCACGCGCGCCAGCCGGTCGAGCCGATCGTCGATCGACGGCGCCTGCCCCAGGATCCGCTGGAAGGCGTCCGTCGTGACGCAAAAGCCAGCCGGCACACGGATGCCGTCGATCCGCGAAAGCTCTCCCAGGTGCGCACCCTTGCCGCCGACGACCGCGACCTGGGCCTGGTCGATCTCCTGGAAATCCAACACGTAGCCGCCCATCCGCCACCTCCCTCGGAGTTGACCCGAGTCCACTCCTGTTGCTTGGCTTCAGCCTGCAGCGGGCGATTATGCGGCACGAATCACGGCCTCATGAGAGGCCCCCGTCTGGTATAAGTTGGAAGTGGAGAGGTTGCGGATGGGCCTCGGTTGCCATCCTGCGTGCTCCTGCGTTGCGCGGCGGGGCGGGGCCGAGCACGGCGACACAGGCGGCCAGTGACCCGCCCGCGAAAGGGGCGCTGGCTCCGGCTGTCGGTCAGCGTGGCCGGTAGACGTCGCGCCGATGTCCGATCGCGGGGACTCGAGCGAGTCGTTGATCCTCGACCAGCTCGTAGATGATCGTGTACGGGCCGCGCCGTGCGGACCAGTGACCGTCGTGCTCGAGGACGAGACGCTTACCCGCCGCGTCGGATTCTCCGCGATCGCGTCGCGGGTCTCGAAAACGGCTGCGGCGACTGCGATCGGAAGCTTGTCGAACTGGCGGCGTGCCGGGGCCACCACCGTGACACGGCGAGGTGCGGCGCGTCGAGGCTGCGCAGATCATCCCCGGTCGCGAGCCGCACGGCATCCTCGACCAGTCGGACAGGATTACCTGCAACTCGCTCGGACTCGTGAAGACCCGCATCTCCCGGCAGCTGGCGCTACGGTCTATGGGGTCCTGGTGTCCGTCGGAGTCATCACGCCGGTCAGCGGCAAGAACGGGAGCGCCTTCCCGTGACGGGCGACGACCGTCTCGCTGCCCACCTCGGGGAGAGATACGCGATCCAGGTGGCGGCGATCGATGCGCTGGACGTCGGCGTGTTCCGGGTGGACCGCACCGACGGCCCGAGCTGGGTCGCCCGTGTCTTCCCGGCGGCGCGGCCCCTGGACGGCGTCGAGGGCGACGCCGCGATCCTGCGCGCGTTGGAGCAGGCTGGGTTCCCGGCCGAGCGGTGCGCGCGCCCTGACCCCGTGTCCGCCCTCGCGGGACAGGGCGTGCTCGTCACCGAATTCGTCGAGCGCGGCGAACGGCTGCGTCCGGGAAGAGCCGGGGCGATCCTCGGCGGTCTGCTCGGCCGGCTGCACGCGAACCCGGGTACCGGGCTGCGCGAGGGTGGGGCTTGGCATCACCTCTCGTTCGTCGGTGGACCGCGCGAGGAGGTCGCCGCCGCGAGGGAGCTGCTCGAGGTTGCCCGGTCAGGCGTCGGGGCCCGCGAGCTTCGGCTCTACGACCGCCTGCGTGACGAAGTCGAGACGACCGACGATTGTCACGACCTGCCGCACGCGTTCGTGCACCCGGACTTCGTGCTCGCCAACGCGATCCCGACCACGGACGAGCGACTGGTCATCGTCGACTGGGCCGGCGCCGGCCGGGGACCCCGCCTCTGGTCACTCGGCTTTCTGCTGTGGGCCGCCGGGGCCCTCAGCCCGCGGCTCGTCGACGTCGTCGTCTCGCGCTACCGCAGGCACGTCACGCTCGAGCCCGAGGAGATCGCCCGCCTTGCCGGCGCGATCCGCGCCCGACCGTTGATGCTCGAATGCTGGGCGTTCTGCGCCGGGAGAAGACAGCTCGCAGACGCCGCGCGGCGAGCGTCTGACGCGGCCGGGCTCGCCGAGACGATCAGCACGCGGGCACGCCTGGCTTTCGAGAACGACGACGGGTAGCCGAGCCCGGTCATACGCCTCCCCGATCGCCCGGTCGCCCGCGTCCCCGCGGTCCCCGGCGGTCGTCTGGTCGCCGGCCGGCCGAGTACGCTGTAGCCATGGACACGACGCGCACTGGAACACTCGTCAAGGTCGCCGGCGCCGGCCCGACGCTCGACGGAATCGTCTTCGACACGCCGAGCCGAACGAAGGTCGTCGTCGCCGTCGTCGACTCGGGCCGGGGACCTGTCTTTCGAACCGTCCACCCGAACGCGCTGACCGAGCGGACCGAGGACGGACCCCACGATCCGGCGCTCCGCCTGCTGATCAAGCGGACACCGGCGCCGACTCGCGCCACGGATCGCAGCGCCCCGGGCGCCGGGCGCCGGGATGCCGGCCATACGCGTGTGGCGATGCACCGCACGACCGGCAAGTAGCCGCCCGAACCGACCGGCGAGACGCCGAAACCCGGCGCCGCGGCGCCGCCCGCGAGGACAGCGCCGCGCGACCGCCTCGCTACATGACGAGGATCGGCCGGGCCTCGACGCGCCCGTGGGCTGCGGCCGGGATCTTCGCGGCCAGCGCGACGGCCTCGGCCTCGTCGGCGACATCGAGCACGTAGAACCCGATGACCTGCTCGCCGCCGGGGGCCGCCGGACCGTCGGTCGCTGATGTCTGGCCATCGCGGAGGGTCACCGTCTTGGCCGTCGTCGACGCCTGGACCGGATCGCCGGCCTTGAGCGCCCCACTCGCGCTCACCTCCTCGAAGAACGCCCCGTAGGCCGCGTAGATCGCCTGTGCCTCGGGTGAGTCCTGCGGCGGAAATCCGTTCTCGTCGGCGTAGAGCAGAAACAGATACTTCATCGGACACCATCCCTCGTTGCGGCCGGCGCCAGTCACCGGCATCTACGACTACGACGCGCGCGTGTCGACGATTTCGACAGCGTCGGTCGAGATTGACGCTGGGTTCGACTCGACGCGGCAGCAGCGGAGGCTCGTCGTCGCGACGTCCGACGATCCCGCGCGCGCGTCGCCGAAGGCGACGCGGCCAGCCGGCCCGCCGACCCGCCGACCCGCCGACCTAGAGCTCGCCGTCGTAGTAGTCGACGGCTCCGTCGGCCCGGCGGAGGATCACGTGGTCGTCGGAGTTGCCCGGCCAGACGCCGATCTTGTCGCTGTCGGGATAGACGGCGACGGCCGGCTCGCGGGCGCTCGAGAACATCATCAGCCGGGCGGTGGCCGGGTCGCGGTTGGTCGCCTTGTGGGCGCCGGCTGGTCCGGGTGGGAAGCAGACGATGTCGCCGCGGCCGAGCTGGGTCTCCCCGTCCGGCGCGCGGAGGACGACGGCGCCGTCGAGGACGACGAGCCACTCCTCCTCGTATTCGTAGTGGTAGGGGCAGACGCTCTGGCCGGGCGGGACCTCGTAGACCCTGACCGTCAGTGCCTGGCCGCCGGCCGCCGCGCCGACGCGGGCCTCGGCCGCCCGGTAGCCGTCGGGGTCGGTCTCGTCGGGCTTGCAGGCGTCGGTGAAGATGTTGGGTCGGGGCATTCGAGAGATCCTCGCACCCTGGCCGGTCGTCTACCCGACGAGCTTGCCGGGGTTCATCACGCCGGCCGGGTCGAGCCGCGACTTCGCCGCGCGGAGCAGGTCGGCACCGGTCCTGCCGATCTCCTGGTCGAGCCAGGCCGCGTGATCGCGGCCGACCCCGTGGTGGTGGGTGAGCGTGCCGCCGCCGGCGATGATCGCGTCGGTCGCCGCGGCCTTCGCGGCGTGCCACTGCTCGATCTCGTGGCCGTCCTGCTGGCGGGCGATCACGGTGAAGTAGAGCGAGGCGCCGGATTCGTAGAGGTGCGAGATGTGACACATCACCAGGGGGTGGGTACCCCGGTCGCCGAGACTCTGGCGCAGGGCGGCGCCGACCAGGTCGCGCAGGGCGAGCAGGCCCGACCAGAGGCCGGCCGTCTCGACCGTGTCGACCATCACCCCGAGCGAGAGCATCTCGTCGCGGATGTATCCGGCCGCGAAGCGCCCGAGCGCCCACGCCCGGCCGGGCGAGCCGCCGAGCGGGAGGCCGCCGGCCCGTCGCAGGAGGGCGATCGAGTCGCCCGAGCGCTGTCTGACGTCGTCGTCGCCGCCCTCCCAGCCGAAGATCCCGAGGCAGCCGCCGGTGTACCCGCGGGCACGGATGTATCCGCGACCAACCTTTCCCTTGAGCCCGCCGTCGCCGGCCATCGCCATCGTCAGGCGGGTCTCCTCCTCGTCGGAGAGCCGGGCGATGTCGGGGGCCCTGCGTTCCTGGGCGACCAGGCGCAGGGCTTGGGCGCCCTGCTCGAAGGTCTCGAAGAAGACCGCCTCGTAGTGGGTCTGGGCGGGCCGGGGCCGGACGTGGAGGCTGACCTCGGTGATCACGCCGAGCGTGCCCTCCGAGCCGACGATCAGGTGACCGAGGTCGGGGCCGGCGGCGCTCGCGGGTTGGGCGTGGAGGTCGAGGTCCCCGGCCGGGGCGGCGAGCCGCAGCCCGCAGACGAGCTCGTCGATCCGCCCGTAGCCGTTCGAGGCCTGGCCGGCCGACCGGGTCGCCGCGCAGCCGCCGATCGTGACGTACTCGAAGCTCTGGGGGAAGTGGCCGAGGGTGAGACGGTGGGCGGCCAACTCGGCCTCGAGGGCAGGGCCGCGGGTGCCGGCGGCGACCCGGACGACGAGCGACTCGCGGTCGACGGCGATCAGGCCGCGGAGGTGGCGGAGGTCGAGCGAGATCACCGTGTTGTGGCGACCTCGCAGTGGAGCGACCCCGCCGACGACGGTGGTCCCCCCGCCGAAGGGGACGACGGCTACGCGCATCCGGGCGCAGGCTGCCAGCAGGGTGGCGATCTGGTCGTGCGACTCGGGGAAGACGACGGCGTCGGGTGCCGACTCGGGGGCGCCGGCCCGCTGGCGGACAAGGTCGGGATAGCTCTTGCCGGCGGCGTGGACGACCCTGACCTGGTGGTCGGTGAGGACGCGGGCGGCGCCGACGGCTTCGGTCAGCCCCCGCAGAGCGGCCCGGCCGAGGACCGGGGCAGGGAGCGTGACCTGCTCGAGCTCGACCGGTCGACGCGGCTCGTCGGCGATCCCGACCTCGTCGCGGAGCAGGTCGACGGCGTGGGACGGGAGGGCCGGCGGGTGGTCGGGGTCCCCCCAGCCCCACCAGCGCATGTCCTCCGCGGCCATCGCCGTGTCGTGGTCGGCCGCCAAACCCGAGTCAACCGGAGTAGGTGATCAGCGTCTGGACCGGGCATGGGAGCTGGTCCCGGCCGCCGAGGTCGGCGAGCTCGATCAGGAAGGCCGCGCCGACGACGTTGCCACCGAGGCGGGTGACAAGCTCGCAGAGCGCCCTGGCGGTTCCGCCGGTCGCGAGGAGGTCGTCGTGGACGAGGACGTCGACGCCGTCGAGGACGGGATCGGTGTGGAGCTCGAGGCTGGCCTTCGCGTACTCGAGCTCGTAGCTCGCGCTGACGGCGTCGTACGGGAGCCGGCCGGGCTTGCGGGCCGGGACGAAGCCGGCGCCGAGGCGAACGGCGAGCGCCGGGCCGAGGATGAACCCGCGGGCCTCGGCGCCGATCACCAGGTCGACGTGGGTCCCGGCCGCGAGACCGGCGAGGCCGTCGACCGCGGTCGCGAGGGCGCGGGGGTCGGCGAGCAGGGGCGTGATGTCCCGGAAGAGGATCCCCGGGCTCGGGAAGTCGGGAATTGCCCGGATCAGGGACCGCAGGTCGACGGCCGGGGCCATCAACTCAGTTGGCGAGCTTGCGGAGGTCGCGGATCAGGAGGAGGTGCTTGAGGTGGGTGGCGACGGCCGCGAGGTTCTCGAGCGCCTCGACGGCCTCCCGCCGGCGCTGGGGGTTGCGCGAGCGGAGCGCCGGCTCGAGGATCTGCTGGAGCAGGCTGGCCTCGCGATCGGCCGACGAACGGAAGACCCGGAGGTTGCGACCGCCGACGCCGTAGCGGGCGAGCTCGGTGACCGCACGGATGATCTCGCGCTCGGTGTCGTCGTAGCAGAGCACGCCGTCGCGCTTCTCGCCCTTGATCACGCCGTAGTCCTCGAGCTCGGCGATCAGCCGGGGGTCGGCCTGGGTCGCCTCGACGACGTCGGCGAGCGTGTAGTAGGCGGCCGCCTCGGTCACGCTGACGGTCGGCCGCCAGCGCCGGCGGGCCTCGGCCGGAGCCGCGGCCGGAGCGAGGTTCGGCTCGGCCCCGCGGCCGGAGGCGAGCTCCTGGCGGATCACCCGAAGCGGGAGGAACTCGTCACGCTGGAGGCGGAGGATGGTCCGCAGGCGGGCGACATCGGTCGGGCTGTAGAGCCGGTAGCCGCCCGACGTCCGGCGCGGGGTGAGCAGCTTCTGATCCTCGAGGTAGCGGATCTTCGAGATCGAGATGTCCGGGAAGTCCTGGAGCAGGCTCTTGCAGACCGCGCCGATCGTGATCGACTTCTGGGCGGGCACCGCCGGCCGGGCGGAGTCGGGGAGATCGATGTCGGGAACCGTGGTCATCGGGCGCGGTAGGCGAGCTTGTATTTGCCGACCTGGAGCTCGTCGCCGTCGGCGAGCCGCTGGGAGTCGATCCGGGTCCGGTTGACGTAGGTGCCGTTGAGCGAGCCGCAGTCGTCGAGGAACCATTCGGTTGCGCGTCGGATCAGGAGGGCGTGGTCGCGGGAGACGGTGACGTCGTCGAGAAAGAGATCGGAGTCCGGTCGCCGGCCGATCGTCATCCGCTCACCCGAGAGGGCGATGCTCTCGCCGACGCGGCCGCCTCCCGAGCGGATCACGAGGGCCGCGCCGTGGTTGACGACCTCCTCCAGGTCGACCGGGATGAAGTCGCCGGTCTCGCCGAGCCGGTAGGTCGCCGTCGACGGCTCGAGGCCGGTCTCGTGGACGATCGGGGCGCCGCATTTCTGGCAGAAGTTCGCGGCCTCGTCATTGACGAAGCCGCACTCCCCACAGTGCAGTGCCACTAGTGGCCCATCCTCTGGCGGGTCCGGCCGGCCTAGGCACCGCCGGGCATCGGGCCGGCGGACGTGCGACCGGAGAGGATGTCCGAGAGGCGCTCGACGTCCGCGCCGCTGATGATCTCGCCGCCGCCTTCGTGCTTCTGGCGCAGGCGATTGACGAGCTCTGCGCGGAGGATGTCGATCTTGCCGTGCAGGAGGCGGCGCCGGTAGGAGATCTCGACCTCCTCCTCGCTGAGCTGGTGAATCAGGTCCTTGAGCTCGGGATCGGTCAGGGAGCCGAGGTCGGGAAAGGTGTCCATGTTCTCCTCCGGGCGGATGGGGCTCGCAGTATAACCCGGCCGGTCCGACGTTCAAGCTGAGCTTGAGACTGGTCGACGGATGTTCGAACGCGATCGGTCAGGGGCCCGGGCTGGTCTGAGCTGCCGCGGGCGGCGGTGCGTCGGCCGGCTCGCGGAGTTGGCGGACGCCGTCGTGTACGTAGAGCAGCGTGGCGACGTAGGCGAGCGCGAGCCCGAAGTAGAGGAAGCCCTCGCCGACCGCGCGGGCGCCGGCCATCGCGAGGAAGACGCCGAGCATCGTCGGGCCGACGGCGATCCGGCCGGGCCAGTTGATCCGCAGCTCGAGGCCCTTGCGGACCCAGAGCGGACCGACCGCGAGCATCAGGACCTCGCGGGCGAGCAGGACGCCGATCACCCAGCGGGGGAGCAGGCTGAAGTGCCAGCAGACGATCACGCCGCTGAGGACGAGGGTCCGGTCGATCAGGGGGTCGAGCATCGCGCCGAGCCGGCTGTACTGGCCGGTGATGCGGGCGGCGATCCCGTCGGCGTAGTCGGTCACGCCGGAGATGAAGTAGAGCGTCGCCGCGAGCGGGACGACCCCGTCGGTCGAGCTGAACTCGAGAACGAGGAAGACCGGGATCAGAGCGGCGCGGACGAAGCCGATCGCGTTGGGGATCGTCCACGGATTCCATGGCGCCCCGGCCTGGGTCGCGGGCGGCGGGGGGCCGGACCGGTCGATCCCGAACAGGCGCTTCTTGGTCAGGGCGCGGTCAGCCACAGCTCTCTCACCGCCGGACCGAGGCCTTCGAGCGGGAGTCCGGGGAGCGCTTCCTGTCCGCGGCGACGGACGACCTCGACCAGGCCGCTCTCGAGCGATCGCCTGCCGACGGTCAGGCGGATCGGGCAGCCGAGCAGGTCGGCGTCGGCGAACTTCTGGCCGGGGCCGATCTCGCGGTCGTCGAAGACGACGTCGAGCCCGGCGGCCTCGAGGTCGGCGTAGACCGTCTCGGCGAGTTCCCGCTCGGGCGTCCCGGTCCGGCCGACGGCGACGAGATGAACGTCGAACGGGGCGATCGCGCGGGGCCAGGAGATTCCCCGGTCGTCGGCGAACTGCTCGACCGCGGCCGCGGCGATCCGGGCCGGCCCGATCCCGTAGCAGCCCATGCAGATCAGCTGGTCGTGGCCGGTCTCGTCGAGGTAGGAGGCGCCGAGCGGCTTGGAGTACCGGGTCCCGAGCTTGAAGATGTTGCCGATCTCGATCGCCGGCTCGACGCGAATCGGGTTGCCATGCACGAGATCCCCAGGTTCGACTGATCGTATGTCTGACCGCTCACAACGGAAGTCACGGCCGGGCTCGACACCGAGCAGGTGGGTGTCGGGCAGGTTGGCTCCGGTGACATAGCCGCCGGGGGCGACGGCGTCGTCGAGCAGGATCGGAGCGTCGATGCCGACCGGCCCGATGAAGCCGACCGGCCCGATCCGATCGGCGATCTCGGCCTCGGAGGCCGGGCGCCAGGTCTCGCCGAGGGCGTTGGTCAGCTTGATCTCGTTGACGCGGTGATCGCCTCGCACGAGTACGACTACGAGGCCGCGATCCTCGGCGATCACGGGGAACGCCTTGAGCAGGGCGCCGGCGGGGACGCCGAGCGCGGCGGAGACCTGGGCGACTGTGCGCAGACCGGGCGTCGCGACCGGTTCGGGCGCCGCGAGCGGATCGGGCAGGTCGACGTGCTGGGGGTCGGCGGTCGCGACCTCGACGTTGGCGGCGTAACCCTGCGCGAGGGCGACGTCGTCCTCGCCGGCGGGACACGGGGCCATGTACTCGTGGGCGTCGGTGCCGCCCATCATCCCGACGTCGGACTCGACCCGGTACCAGCGCAGGCCGGTGCGCTCGAAGATCCTCGCGTAGGCGACGGAGTGCTTGTCGTAGCTCTCGTCGAGCCCGGCCGGGTCGCGATCGAAGCTGTAGGAGTCCTTCATGATGAACTCGCGCGTGCGCAGGACGCCGGCCCGGGGCCGCGGCTCGTCGCGCTCCTTGACCTGGATGTGGTAGAGCATCAACGGGAGGTCGCGGTAGGAGCGAACGACCTGGGCGACGTGGGAGGTGACGACCTCCTCGTTGGTCATCGCGAGGACGAGCTCGGCCTGCTTGCGATCGTGGAGCTTGAAGAGCTCGGGGATCCCGGCCCGGCCGGTCTTCTTCCAGAGCTCGGCGGGCTGGAGGACGGGCATCAGGATCTCCTGCGCGCCGATCGCATCCATCTCCTGGCGGATGATCTCCGCGACCTTCCGGTGGACCCGCCAGCCGGCGGGAAGCCAGCTCCAGAGGCCACTGCCGACCTGTCGGATCAGGCCGGCGCGGACCATCAGCTTGTGGGAGATCGCCTCGGCGTCGGTTGGAGCCTGCTTCTCAGTGGGTAGGAGATAACCAGCGAGGCGGGTCATTGCCGCAAGCCTAGTGGTCGGGGTCGTTGCGGCCTTGGCAACGGGGGGCCGGAAGACCCGCAGGGTAGATAGTGTGGCAAAGAGCCACCGACCTTTTGAGAAGGAGACGAGATGGGATACGTCCTACCGGACCTGCCGTACGCGCCTGAGGCGCTCGAGCCGCACATCGACGCGAAGACGATGTCGATCCACCACGATAAGCACCATGGGACCTACGTGACGAAGGTGAACGCCGCGATCGAGGGGACCGATCTCGACGGCAAGCCGATCGAGGATCTCCTCAAGTCGCTGGACAGCGTGCCGGCCGATAAGCAGAAGGCGGTCCGCGACAACGGCGGCGGCCACTACAACCACACGCTGTTCTGGGAGTGCATGAGCCCGCAGGGCGGCGGCGCGCCGAGTGGCGATCTCGCCGCGGCGATCGACGCGGCGTTCGGGTCGTTCGCCGACTTCCAGGACAAGCTCAAGACGGCCGGTCTGGGCCAGTTCGGATCGGGCTGGGCATGGCTGGTCCACGACGGATCCGGCCTTGCGGTCGTCTCGACCGCCAACCAGGACAGTCCGATCTCGACGGGTCAGACGCCGCTGCTGGGCGTCGACGTCTGGGAGCACGCGTACTACCTCAACTACCAGAACCGCCGGCCGGACTACATCGACGCGTGGTGGAACACGGTCGACTGGGGTACCGTCGCAAGTCGTTTCGCAAGCGTCGGCTGACCGCAGCACCGCGACTTTCGGGTCGGTAACCTCGTTCGTATTGGGGAGGACGCGAAATCGCGTCCTCCCTTCTCCGTCAATCCGGTCCAATCGACTCCACGAGGCCCATGAACCGAACAAGGCTGACGTCGCTCCTGCTGGGGATCGTGGTGACGATCCCGATCGCCGCGTGTGGTGCGAGCACCGCGCAGGCAAGTCCGAACCAGATCTCGATCATGCAGGACGACGATCAACTGGTCAATGGGAGCGCTTCCCGCGCGGACCACGCCCTACGGGTGATGGCGAGCCTCGGCGTCGAGTACGTCCGGGTGACCGTGCTCTGGAGCAACGTCGCGCGTGGCGTCAAGGCCGGGGCCGGCTTCGACGCGAAGAACCCGGCCGACTACCCGCACGCCAACTGGGACCGGTACGACAACCTGGTCCAGAACGCGAACAACGACGGGATCGGCGTGTACCTCGACATCACGGGACCGGGACCGGGCTACACGCACGCGAAGGCGCCGGCGGCCGACAGCAAGTACAACGCGGCCTGGATGCCGAACGCGACCCAGTTCTACCGGTTCGCGTACGCGGTCGGCAAGCGATACTCGGGGACCTACCACAAGGAGACTGGGTCCCGTCAACTGCTCCCGCGGGTCAGCTTCTGGTCATTGTGGAACGAGCCGAACCAGGCCGGCTGGCTGGCGCCGCAGTCGCTGATGAGCCCGGTGACCCACAAGGTGATCCCGTATGCGCCGAGCGCATACCGGCTGCTCTACCTCCAGGGCCGGGCGGCGCTGACGGCAACGGGGCACGACAAGGACTTCATCGTCGCCGGCGAGACCGCGCCGAGCGGCCGGGGCCCGCTGTCGGTCAACGATCCGCTGTCGCCGGTCCAGTTCATCCAGGAGATGCTCTGCGTGAACGGGGCGAACGTCCCGTACACGGGGAACTCGGCGACGGCCCGGAACTGCTCTGAGTTCGCGAAGTACGGACCGATCAAGGCGTCGGCGTGGGGACACCACCCGTATACGAAGGCCGTCCCGCCGGAGACGACGCCGGCGGCGGGAGACATCACGATCGACAACCTCCCGTCCCTGACGACGCTGCTCGACGGCCTGGCGGTGACGACCGGGCACATCAGCTCGAACCTGTCGGTCGTGCTGTCGGAGTTCGGCTACGAGACGAACCCGCCGGACCCGTTCGCCGGGACGTCGGTCGTGAACCAGGCGGCCTGGGACAACGAGGGCGACTTCCTCGCGTACTCGGATCCGCGGGTCGTCGGGATGACGCAGTTCCAGCTCAAGGACGCCGGACCGGACAAGAAGCACCCGGCGACGTCGAAGGCGTACTGGGACACCTACCAGGCAGGCCTCGAGACGGCGGCCGGGCACCAGAAGCCGTCCTACCAGGCGTACGTCCTCCCGTTGGTGACCTACAGCGGGGGGACCGACCCGACGACCGGGGCTCCGCTGACCGGCTTCTGGGGACAGCTGCGGTTCCTGCCGCACTCGTTCTCGGACCTGACGACGCCGCAGACCGTGCAGTTCATGTTCGAGGCGATCCACACGACGACGTGGGTTCCGATCGGCGCGCCGGTGTCTGTGACCAACGGCCACGACTTCTTCACCGGGACGATGCCGTATCCCGGGCCGGGGGCGATCGAGGCGACCTGGGCGGCGCACATGCCGCCGTACCACGAGACCAGCCGGGCGGCGCCGGTGCCGAACCCCGGCGCGGCGGGCATCTCGTAGCGGTTCGACGGCCGGGCGAGCGGCGCGGTCGACCTCAGCCGGCGGCGTCTGACTTCACGAGCGCGACAGTCGTCGGTCGCGCAGCTCGTCAAGGGCGAGGGCGCCTGCGCCGGCCAGGGCGAAGCCGGCCGCGCCGAGCGCCCAGCCGGCAAGGACGTCGGTGAGGTAGTGGACGCGAACCGAGATCAGGAGGGCGCCGATCAGCACGATCAGGAGGCCGGCAGCCCAGATCAGGACCCTGCCGGCTGGGTGGCCGATCAGCCGGGCGATCACGATCGCGATCACGAGCAACCCGACCGAGAGGGCGGCCTCGGCCGAGGGGAACGAGTAGCCACCGGCCACGATCAACGAGCCAGGCGGCCGGGGTCGGGCGTCGGCCGCCTTGGCGATGTGGTCGGCGACGGCGACGAGGGGATAGCCGACGACGATTACCGCGGCATCGAGCCAGCGGCGGCGGATGGCGAGCACGGCGAGGAGGAGGAGCACGAAGAGGGCTGCGAGCGGCGGGCCGAGATCAGCGAGCAGCTTGACGGCGCGGGCGAGCAGCGATCCTCGGGTGGTCGCCAGGAGGTCGAAGGCGCGGCGATCCACGCCGGGTGTCGGACGGCGGACGGCGACCCAGATCAAGGCGAGCAGGGCCCCGCCGGCGCAGGCGCCGGCCAGAAGGCCGCCGATCGCCGTAGCCCGGGATCGGCGGGTTGACCGGAAGCTTGTCATCGCCGTGAGGGTAGGGCCGGAACGCTCGGCTCGGCGACGTGCGGTCAGGTCCGGCTGAAGCGGCGCCCGGTGACCGGTGAGTCGGCCTCGTCGAGCGGGGCGATCGGATCGCCGGTGGCGAGCGCGGCGACGAGCTCGGAGTCGGCCTGGTCGTCGGCGGCTGCCTTGGCCTCGAGGGCGGCGAGCCGCTCCGGGGTGATCGCCGTGGCGTCCTCGTTCTCGGCCAGCCATTCGCGGGCGGCGGATGCCTGCTGTTCGTCACGGACGACGGTCTTCCCGGCGGCGTAGAACCGGTCGATCTCCTTGAACAGCTCGTCGACGAGCTCGCCGGTCGGGACCTTCTTGAGCGGCTCGCCGCGTGAGTAGATCATCCCCATGTCCTTGGCGCCGGTGATCCCGAAGTCGGCCGACTTGGCCTCGCCGATGCCGTTGACGGCGCACCCGAGCACGGAGACCTCGATCGCGTCGGGGTAGGCCTCGAGGCGGCGCTCGACCTCGGCGACTACGGTGTCCATGTCGAACTGGAGGCGGCCGCACGTCGGGCAGGCGATCAGGACGGGGCCGCGTTCGCGGAGCTTGAGGGCCTTGAGGATCTCCCAGGCGACCTTGACCTCCTCCTCGGCGTGGAACGTCGAGAGCGAGATCCGGATCGTGTCGCCGATCCCGTCGGCCAGGAGCGTGCCGAGGCCGACGGCCGACTTGAGCGAGCCGGACCACTTCGTGCCGGCCTCGGTGATCCCCAGGTGGAGGGGGTAGTCGATCCGGTCGCTGAGCAGGCGGTTCGACGCGATCGTGTTGGGGACGTTGGTCGACTTGATCGAGACCTTGAAGTCGTCGAAGCGGAGCCGCTCCATCAGCTCGACGAACTCGACCGCGGCGGCGACGAGGGCGTCGACCGGGCTGCGGGTCTCGAGGTCGTGGAGATGCTTGGGCAGCGAGCCGGAGTTGACGCCGATGCGCATCGGCGTGCCGGCGGCCCGGGCCCGTTCGACGACCTCGGCGACCTTGTCGGGCCCGCCGATGTTGCCGGGGTTCAGGCGGACGCAGTGGGCGCCGGCGTCGATCGCCTTGAGGGCGAGCGTGTGGTTGAAGTGGATGTCGGCGATCACGGGAATCGGTGACTGGCGGACGATCGTCCGGAGGGCGTCGATGTCCTTGTCGCGGGGAACTGCGACGCGGACGATGTCGGCGCCGGCCTCGGCGACCCGGCGGATCTGGTCCATCGTCGCGGTCAGGTTGGCCGTCTCGGTCTTGGTCATCGTCTGGACGACGACCGGGGCTCCGCCGCCGATCGGTACGCCACCCACGTGGATCTGCCGCTTGGAAGCCATTGCCGGATTGTACGCGCAGGGGGACAAGCGCCGGACGGGGGTAACGGTACGCTCACGGCCGTGAGCGGCGCCGCCCTCGATCCGTGACCGGCCGGGGTGTGCGCTCGTGACGGGTCGGCGCATCTACGACACGGCCCGGGGGCCTCTCCCCCGTCTGGCCGAGCCGTTCGCCAGGCGGGCGCGGAGCCGTCGGCATGCGGAGTTCCTGGCGCTCGCCGGGGTTGACTCGTCGACGCGGATCCTCGACGTCGGCTGCGGGAGCGTCGGTCTGCTGGGCCGGGCGGGCGACCTCGATGTCACGGGTGTCGACCTGGCGCAGCGACCGGGATACGGCGGGCGCCTGGTGGTCGCCGACGCGGCCGACGGCCTGCCGTTCGGCGACGGTGAGTTCGATCTCGTGTACTGCAACAGCGTGATCGAGCACGTTCCGCCGGAGCGACGCGCCCGGTTCGCGGCCGAGTGCCGGCGGGTGGGCCGGGGCTGGTACGTGCAGACGCCGGCGGTGTCCTTCCCGGTCGAGCCGCATTCGCTGCTGCCGGGCGCCCACTGGCTGCCGGCGGGGCTGCGACGGTTCTACTGGCGGCTGGGCGCGGCAGGCCATTGGGAGGACGTCCGACTCCTGCGCCGCCGGGAGCTCGAGGGGCTGTTCGGGCCGGCGATCCCCGAGCGGTTCGGGCCGCTGACGAAGAGCTGGATCTGCGTACGTCCGCCCGGACCGGCGGCGGCCGGCTGAGCGCGAGCCGTGTGGGCCGGTCTAGGTCCCCGAGCTGAGCCGGGAGATGTCGTTGCTCAGGCCGCTGAAGACGAGGAATCCGAGCAGGACGAGGGGGACCGTGCTGAAGCGGACCATCGCGGCGGCGGAGATCCGCTTGCCGCGAACCTTCTCGCCGACCGCCCAGAGGATGTGGCCGCCGTCGAGCGGGAGAAACGGGAAGAGGTTGATCACGGCGAGGCTGAGCGAGATGAAGCCGAGGATCACGAGGCCGTACTGCGCCCCGTTGGCGACCGCCTCCTGAGCGACCTGGGTGACGCCGACGATGCTGGAGATCTGGTGGCGGGCCTTCGAGCTGGTGAAGGCGTCGCCGATGTTGGTGATCGTCTGCTCGGTGATGTTCCACATCTCGGCGCCGGCGGTCGTCGCGGCGGCGAGCGGGCCGAAGTGCTTGGAGGCCAGGCCGAAGCCGAAGCCGACGAGCATCCGCTTGGCCTTGGGGTCGTAGCGCGGCGTGACCGAGAGCGTGACGCGTCGTCCGGCGCGGAGCACGGTCAGGCTGAGCGGGGCCCGGCCGGTGCAGCCGGCGGTGAGTGGACCGGCACAGGAGTCAGCGGCGATCGTCCTGGTGATCTGGGCGACGGATCCGCCGTGGCCGTCGACGGCGAGGATCCGGTCGCCGAGCTTGAGGACGCCGTAGGCGGGGGCGGCCTTCTCGATCTCGGCGACGTTCGAAGCCGGGACGAGGGTCGTGACCGAGGGCGCAAGGTAGCTCATGGTGTTCTCGGCTCCGGTGGCGCCGGCGAGCAGGAGAACCCAGAAGATCGCGAACGCGATCAGGAAGTTGACGGCCGGTCCGGCGAAAATCACGGCGACCCGCTTCCAGGCCGGCTGGGTGTAGTAGGCGCGGGCGGCGACGTCGGGCTCGAGGCCCTCGATCTCGTGGGGGTTCATGCCGGTGATCTTCACGTAGCCGCCGAGCGGGATCGCGCCGATCCCGTACTCGGTCTCGCCGCGGCGAACCTTGAAGAGCATGGGCGGGAAGAACAGCGATGCTCGCTCGACGCGCATCCCGACTGCCTTGGCGACGGCGAAGTGTCCGAGCTCGTGGAGGATGATCAGGACGGCGAGACCGACCAGCGCGAGGACCAGGGACACACGAGCAGTCTGGCAGGCGCGGCTTAAGAGATCGTGAGCTGCTCGAGCTGATCGCGGGCGAGCTCGCGGGCGCGGCGGTCGACGTCGAAGAGCGTCTCGAAGGCGCGGACCGGCTGGGAGCCGAGCTCGTCGAGGACGGCGTCGATGATCTCGGCGATCGCGAGGAAGGAGACCCGGCCGGCGAGGAACGCGTGGACGGCGATCTCGTTGGCCGCGTTCAGCACGCACGGGGCCGTCCCACCGGCGAGGGCGGCCTCGCGGGCGAGCCGCAGACACGGGAAGGCGTCGGCGTCGACGGCCTCGAAGGTCAGGCTTCCGAGCGCGATCAGGTCGAGCGGGGCGACCGGGAGGGGGGCTCGGTCGGGGTGATGGAGGGCGTAGGAGATCGGCACGCGCATGTCGGGGTATCCGAGGTGGGCGAGGGAGGCGCCGTCACACAGCTGGACCATGCTGTGGATGATCGACTGGGGATGGACGACCACGTCGATGCGGTCGTACGGCGTGCCGAACAGGTGGTGGGCCTCGATCACCTCGAGGCCCTTGTTCATCAGGGTGGCCGAGTCGATCGTGATCTTGCCGCCCATCTCCCAGGTCGGGTGGCGCAGGGCCTGGGCGACGGTCACCGACTCGAGCTGGTCGGAGGTCCACCCGCGGAACGGGCCACCCGACGCGGTGATGACGAGCCGGTCGACGATGCCGGGCGCCTCCCCGGAGATCAGCTGGTGAATCGCCGAGTGCTCGGAGTCGACCGGGATGATCCGAGCGCCGGTGGCCTCGGCGAGGGCCATGACGAGCTCGCCGCCGACGACGAGGGACTCCTTGTTCGCGAGCGCGAGGTCGATCCCCTCGCCGAGGGCGGCGACGGTCGGGCCGAGGCCGGCCGAGCCGATCAGCCCGTTGAGCACGAGATCGGCGTCGGATTCGACGATCAGGCGGACGAGACCTGCGGCCCCGCCGAGGACCTCGCCGTCGGGCCAGGCGCGAGCGGCCTCGTCGGCGGCGTCGTCGTCGGTCAGGGCGATCCGCCGGACGCCGTGGGCGGTGGCCTGCTCGACGAGCGTCTGCCACGACGACTGAGCCGACAGGCCGACGAGCTCAAGCTCGCCTTCGGAGCGGTCGACCACGTCGATCGCCTGGACGCCGATCGAGCCGGTCGATCCGAGCAGGAGAACGCGACGGCCGGGCACACGGCAAGCCTGCCAGAAGTCGGCCGGACGGGGCCGACTCAGGGAATCGTGAGCGTGGCCAGGCCGGCCAGGCGTCCGGGGTCGGCGAGGCCGACCGTACCGCCGGGGCTCGGGCGCGGCGGCGTAACCCGGTAGAGGAGCTGGATGCGGTAGGTGCCCGAGCAGTACTCGCCGGAGAGCGGGGCGGCGAAGTGGACGGTCTGCCCGGCGCGTACGTCCCGGTCGAGGTCGACCCCGGTCTCGGTCGCGCAGCGCAGGCGCCCGGGCTGCGGATCGGCGTGGTCTCGCCAGTCGGGCAGCTGGATCAGGAAGCTGTATCCGGTTCGCTCGCTCTGGACGCCGACCCGCGCGCGGAAGCTCAGGTGCAGCACGGCGGTCGTGTCGCGGCCGGTCAGCTCCACGTGCAGCGTGGTCGTGAGCGCGGCCCGGCTCGGCAGGGGTTGGGAGACGGCGACCGGTCCGTGGGTCGGGCAGCTGCCGGCAGGACTGGCCGACGCGTGCACGAGGCAGGAGCTCGCGTCGCGGTAGTCGACGCGGACGATCACCGGTCCGACGGGCGTCTGGGTCGCTGTGTAGGGGACGAGTCGCGGCGCCGGGCGGGGCGCGGCTCCCGGCTCCGGGCGGGCCGCGGGCGTGCGGACGGGCAGGACCGGCTGGGCGGGTCGCCCGACGACCAGGTAGGCGCCGTCGGGGGCGCTCGCCTCGGTCGTCGCGGTGGCGCCTCCCGTCGCGTAGGCGATCGTCGTGGCATCCGGGCCGGCGAAGCCGAAGTCGAGCGACCGCAGACCGGCCGGGGGGCAGGTGTTTCCGGCGCGGGCGCCGAGCGTTCCACGCGGCTGGCAGCTGGTGATCATGCCGCTGGCCGGGAACATCCCGTCGTGGATCGCGATGTGGGGGTGGCCGGACCCGTCGAGCGGGACGCAGTCGTCCCGGTCGAGGACGACGCCGGGGCGGAGCTCGTGGAAGCGCCCGTCGTCGGCGAAGGCGCCGTCGGCGCCGAGCACGCCGAGCTCGCCGGCGACGATCCGACCGACCTGGAGGCAGGCGAATCCGCGGGACGTGTGGAAGACGCGGATGCCCCAGGGCGGGCCGCCGGCGGGATCGGCGACGCGAAGCGGGAGGAGCTCGACGGTCGCCGGCAGGGGGACGCCGAAGCCGGCGCCGGCCACGGGCCGACCGAACTGGTAGGCGACCGGCGAGCCGGAGGAGATCAGCCGGGCGACCCCCCAGGCTGCGCTGGTCAGGACAAGCAGCGCGAGGACGAGTGCGAGCGCCGCGGGCCGCCAGGTCCGCGGTCCGGTGAACGCCGCGGGCCGCCAGGTCCGTGGTCCCGTGAAGGCGGCGGGCAGCCGGGTCCGGAGCGGCCGGAGGACGCCGGGCCGCGACATCGACGACCTGGGAGAGCCGTCGACGAGCGGGTCGAGGCGACCGACGGCCGCGGACAGCTCGCGTTCGAGCCGATCGAATGCGTCGGTCATCTGGCCTCTCCCAGCCCGGTTCGCAGACGTGCCAGCCCGCGGTGGACGCGTTGACGAACGACCTGCTCGGAGCAGTTGAGGGCGAGCGCGATCTCGCAGTAGTCGCGCTCCTCGACGACGCGGGCGACCAACGCGCGTCGGGTCGGCTCGGGGAGGGCGTCGAGGGCCGCGTCGAGCAGAGCGCAGCCGTCGCCGGCCCGCTGGCTTACGGCATCGAGATCGGCGTCGTCGAGAACGACCGGCTCCATGCCGAGCCGGAGGCGCGCGGCGTCCTCGACCCTGCCGCGGCGGAGGCTCTCGCGCAGCTTGTTGCGGGCGATCCCGTACAGCCACGCGACGACCGGACCGTCGCCGGCGTATGACCGGGCGCCGATGACGACGGCGGCAAACGTCTCAGCCGCGAGATCGAACGCCTGCTCGCGGCCGGGGACCCTGCGGGCGAGGAAGGCGACGACACCGTCGAGGTGGGCTCGGTAGAAGGTCGCGAAGGCCTCCTGGTCGCCGGCGGCGATCCGCACAACCAGGTCATCGTCGCGGTCGGGATCGTCAGCCATACCCATACCGTTGCGCGAAGCGGCCGACTTGTGACGCGAACTCGGTGGGTTGGCCCTTTGCGCCGTTCGTCCGCGAATGGTTGCCTGGCCTGACGGTGCAGGAGTGGTCCCCAAGAAAAGTAGCTGACTGAGTCAGTCGGGTTCCGCGGTTATGGGCCGGCGGCGGCCCGGGCGTGTTGGACGCCGGCGATCTCGCTGGTCTTCGGGTCAGGTCCCCGTTCCGGGTGATATTCGGCGGCGGCTGTGCTGATCCGTCGAGGGGCCTGGGCGAGCGTGCCGTCGAGGATCGTTCGGGCCGGGCTCGGGCGCTCAGAGGCGGGCGAGCTCTCTGCGGGGAGTGGGTCATGGGAGCAGCGGACTCTCCAACGAAAGTAGTTGACTGACTCAGTCAGCTACTTTCGCGACGAAGGTCTCGCACCACCTCCGCCGCCCGGGAGGAGCCTGGTTGATCACATTCGACACTCCCGCACCCGGCCCGCACCCGCCCCGACCCCGGCGCCG
>DATCEH010000062.1:0-30682 GCA_036510225.1 Solirubrobacteraceae bacterium
GAGCAGGGCGGCGAAGGCGCGCGCGCCGGCGAAGGTCAGGTGGAGGCGGTCGGGCTGGAACCAGGCGGCGTGGCCCGCGCTGTAGGCGACCCAGTCGAGCACCCGGACCCGGCCTGGATGGCGACGGGCCTGCGCGCGAACGGTGACCGCGTCCGAGCCTGAGCCGCCGCCGGCCTCCCGGGGGGTGACGAGGACGAGCTGGCGGGCGTGTCCGAGGACGGCGAGCGCCTCGCGGACGTAGGGGTCGGTGACCGAGCCGTTGGCGCCGAGCGCGATCACGACGAGGTGGGGCAGCGTGTGAGCGTGGCGGAGGCTGCTGAGGAGGGCGATCGCCTCGGGGAACTGCCGGCAGCCGCGGGCGTTCGCGTCGTACCCCTCGGCTGCCAGGCTCGGTAGGGCGAAGATCATCGTCGAGTCGCCGATCGCCAGCGGCGGAAGATAGGTCCGCGGGCGCTTCGACGGCTTCTGCGACTGCACGCCGCCACAGTCGGCCCGGGCGGACGGGGCGAGCGCGAGCAGGCCGAGAACGAGGGTGAGGAGAAGGCCGAGGGGAAGCCTGGTGGTGGAGTGCGCGGTGATGACCGGGCGTATTCTGCCGGCATGCGGATGGCCACGGGGCAAGGCGGACGCAGACAGCGGACGGCGCTCGGGTTGGCCGCTGCCCTCGCCCTCGCCCTCGCCCTCGCCCTCGCCCTGGCCCTGACCGTCTCCCTCGCCCTCGCCCGCGGAGCCGGCCTGAGCGATGCGAGCGGATCGCCCGGGGCGGCCGGGAAGCTGATGGTCGGGGTCTGGCCGTCACCGGCCCGGGTCGGTCACGACGCGGTCGTCGAGATCGCCGACGACGGGGCGAACGCCGGGACGCGGGTCGTCGAGTGCGTGACGCCGCCGGCGGGCGCGGGTCCACGCGCCGGCGGAGGTGCCGGCCCAGGCGGGGCCGGAGATCCGGTCTGCTCGGCGGTCGTGCTCGGAGCCGGCGGGCGGGCTTCGACGAGGTTCCAGGCGAAGCGGCTGGGCGAGTGGAGCGTAAGCGTGATCGCCGGCGGCGAGCGGGTGACCCGGCCGGTCGAGGTCGTCGGCGGCCGCCTGCGGATGTTGGCTACTGGGGACTCGGAGATCCAGGAGCTCGACGACATGCTGGGGAGCGAGCTTGGCCGGAAGGGGGTCGGGGTGACCGGGGAGGCCCACATCAGCACGGGCATCTCGAAGCCGGCGATGTTCGACTGGGTCAAGCACGCGGCAGCCCAGGCGGTCGGCCTCCACCCGGACATCACTGTGGTCTTCATCGGGGCCAACGACGGCTTCCCGCTGCCGGCGGCGTCGGGCCAGACGTCGTACTGCTGCGGCCCGGCGTGGGTCGACGCGTTCGCCAAGCGGACGGAGTCGATGATGGCCAGCTACCTGCGGGGCGGGGCGGGGCGGGTCTTCTGGTTCACGCTGCCGACGCCGCGCAATGCGGCGGCCCAGCCGGTCTTCCGGGCGATCAATCGGGCCTACGCGATCGCGGCGGGGTCGTTCGCGTCCGGGGTCGAGCTGATCGACCTCGTGCCGGTGTTCACGCCGGGCGGCCGCTACCGGCAGGAGATGACATACGACGGGCGGACGGTCGACGTTCGCGAGCCGGACGGCTACCACCTGTCGCTGGGCGGGGACGCGATCGCCGCGAGCATCCTGATCGGGCGACTGCAGGCCGACGGGCTCGTCCGCTAGTAGACCGGCCGACCGGGGATCTGGATGCGGTGCAGGCCTGACGATCTTGGGGTCAGGCCCGGTTCCTGACCGGGTGGTGGAGAGGGGGACTCTCCAAGAAGAGTAGTTGCCTGAATCACTCGGGTTTCGCGCTTTCCGCTCGGCCGACTGCACGTCGGGTCGAGGCGGGGCGGCGCCGGGGTCGGGGCGGGTGCGGGTCGGGTGCGGGGGTGCGGGATGTGATCAACCGGGGTCCTCCCGGGCGGTGGAGGTGGATGCGAGACCTTCGTCGCGAAAGTAGCTGACTGAGTCAGTCAGCTACTTTCGTTGGAGAGTCCACACCTCCACGACCCGGCCCCCCCGCAGAGAGCTCGCCCGCCTCTGACCTCCCGAGCCCGCCCGAGTGATCCTGGACGGCACGCTCGCGAAGCTCTCCCGCCGCGTGAGCACCGCGCCGCCGCGAAACATCACGCCGAACGGGGACGTGACCCCAAGACCGGCGAAAGCGCCGTTGTCCAACACGCCCGGCCCCGCCGCCGGACGCAAACCCGCGAAAGCCGACTGACTCAGGCAACCATTTCGCGATGGATGTCTCAGCACTCCACGTCCGCCGCCGGGCATCCGTCGCCCCGAGAACAGGCCGGCCGCGGGATCGCCGGGAGGGCCGAGGTACACTTCGGCGGCTCTCGAACGCCCATGGCGACTTCTACGACAAGCACGGCCGGGGCGGCGGACGGCGACCCGGAGGCCCGCGCCACACCGATCACGAGCGGCGAGCGGCGAGCGGCCGAGGTCGACCGGCTGACGCTGGCCGACCGGACCGGCCTGCTGCGCCGGATGCTGGAGATGCGGGGGATCGAGCAGCGGGCGATGACGCTCTATCGCCAGGGTCAGGTGCCGGGGTCTTTCTATGACGGCTTCGGGCAGGAGGCGGTCTCGGCGGGTGCGGCGTTCGCGATGGCGTCCCACGATCGCCTGTGCATCCTCCATCGGGACCTGGCGGCCCACCTGATCCGGGGGGTCGAGCCGGAGCGGATCTTCGCCCAGTACATGGGCCGGACCAGCGGCCTGACCGACGGCCGGGACGGCAACGTCCACTTCGGCGACCACCGGCTGGGGTGCGTGGGGATGGTCTCGATGCTGCCGGACATGATGCTCGTCGCGGTCGGCATGGCGATGGCCTTCAGGATGCGTGGGGAACGGCGGTGCGCGCTGACCTGGCTGGGTGACGGGGCGACGTCGCGGGGGGACTGCCACGAGGCGATGAACTGGGCGGGAGTGCAGCGGCTGCCGGTGATCTTCGTGCTCGAGAACAACCAGTACGCGTACTCGACGCCGACCAGCAAGCAGTACGCGGTCAACCCGGTGGAGCGGGCCGCGGGGTACGGGTTTCCGGGGGTCAGTGTCGACGGGAACGACGTGGAGGCGGTGTTCGCGGCGACGCTGGAGGCGCGGGAGCGGGCGATCGACGGGGGTGGGCCGACGTTGATCGAGGCGGTCACGATGCGGATGCACGGGCACGCGGCGCACGACGACATGGCCTATGTCCCGGACGAGCTGGTCGAGCACTGGCGGGGCCGGGACCCGATCGAGCTGGAGGAGCGCCGGCTGATCGAGCTTGAAGTCGACGTCGACGGCCTGCGAGCGGAGGTCGCCGGAGAGCTCGAGGCGGCGCTGGGGAGGGCGCGGAAGCACGCGTTCCCGGACGGGTCGACGGCGCGGGAGGGGGTCTTCTGCGAGGGGGAGGCGCGGGCGCTGGGCGACGGGCTGGCGCCGTGGAGCGGATATGCCTGAGATGACCTACCTCCAGGCGATCACCGATGGGCTGCGGGAGGAGATGCGGGCGGACGAGCGGGTCTTCGTGATGGGCGAGGACATCGCGACGTACGGGGGTGCGTTCAAGGTGACCGAGGGCCTCGAGGGGGAGTTCGGATCGGACCGGGTGATGGACACGCCGATGGCTGAGGCGGCGATCATCGGGGCGGCGATCGGGGCGGCGGTGGTGGGGATGCGGCCGGTCTGCGAGATGCAGTTCTCGGACTTCGTGGCGTGCTGCTTCGATCAGCTTGTGAACGTCGCCGGGAAGATGCACTACCGGCAGGGGCTGGCCGTGCCGATCGTGATCCGGCTGCCGTCGGGCGGGGGCTTCTCGGGGGGTCCGTTCCACTCGCAGAACCCGGAGGCGTGGCTGATGCACGCGCCGGGCCTGAAGGTGGTGGCGCCGTCGACCGCGGCGGACGCGAAGGGTCTGCTGATCGCGGCGATCCGCGACCCGAACCCGGTGTGCTTCCTCGAGCACAAGAACCTCTACAGGCGGATCAGGGGCGAGGTGGCGGGCGGCCTGTACGAGACTCCGATGACGGCGCGGGTGGCGCGCGACGGGGACGACCTCGTGGTGATCACGTACGGGGGGATGGTCTGGAGCGCGCTCGAGGCGACCGAGGATCTGGACGGGGCGAGCATCCGGGTGCTCGATCTGCGGTCGCTTGTCCCGCTCGACGAGGAGGCGATCCTGGAGGCGGTCCGGGAGTGCGGAAAGGTCGTCGTCGTCGATGAGGCGAACGCGACGTGCGCGGCGGGAGCGCAGGTGTCGTCGGTGATTGCGGATCGGGGCTTCGAGTTCCTCGATGGACCGGTCCGTCGGGTGGCGACGCCGGACGTGCCGATCGCGTTCGCGCCGTCCCTGGAGCGGGCGCTCCTGCCTCAGGTGGAGGACATCCGGGAGACGTGCCGTGAGCTCCTCGCGTACTGAGGCGGCGGGTCGGGTCGTCGAGGTGACGATGCCGCAGATGGGGGTCTCGGTGGTCGAGGGCACGCTGGCCGCGTGGCACAAGGCGGTCGGCGAGGGGATCCTCGCGGACGAGACGATCTGCGAGATCTCGACCGACAAGATCGACACGGACATCCCGTCGCCAGCCGACGGACGGGTGGTGGAGCTGGTCGTGGGTGAGGGGGAGACGGTGGTCGTGGGGACCGTGCTGGCAAGGATTGCGGTCGGGCGCGAGGATCCGGGTGTTCATGGGGGCGACGCCGACCGACCGGCGCCAGCGGGCGGGTCGCCCGCGCCGACCGGGGTGGCGGCAGCCGGCGGTGGAAGGACGAACCATTCGCCGGTCGTGCTGCGGATGGCCGAGCTCCACGGGATCGACCTGGCCGGGGTCGCGGGGACGGGGCGGAACGGGCGAATCAGCAAGCAGGACGTCGAGGCATACATCGCGCGGCAGCCTGCGGGCCCGCGGTCGGGCGGTCTGGAGATCGACGCGAGCGACCGGGAGACGGTGAGCGAGCCGCTGTCGCGGATGCGGCGGGCGATCGCCGAGCACATGACAAGGTCGCTGCGGACGGCGGCGCACTGCATGACGGTGATCGAGGTCGACATGTCGGCGATCGTGCGGGCGCGGCGGGCGGCCGGGCTGGGCCTGCTGCCGTACGTGGCGCGGTGTGTTGCGGAGAGTCTGTGCGTGTTCGGTGGGATGAACGCGACGCTCGAGGGCGACGTGGTGACCCGGCATGGGAGCGTGAGCCTGGGGATTGCGGTCTCGCTGGGCGAGCGTGGGCTGATCGTCCCGGTGATCGAGCGGGCGGAGACGCTTGGGGTGGCCGAGCTGGCCGAGCGGATCCTCGATTTGGGAGCGCGGGCGCGGTTGAACCAGCTGAGGCCGGACGAGGTGAGGGGCGGGACGTTCACGATCACGAACCCGGGGCGGTGGGGGACGACCGGGGGAACACCGATCATCAATCAGCCGCAGGTCGGGATCCTCGACCTGGAGGCGGTCGTCGACCGGGTCGTCGTGCTCGACAACCAGTCGATCGGGATCAGGCCGATGGCGAACCTGTGCCTGTCGTTCGACCACCGGGCGATGGACGGGAACCTGGCGGCGGAGTTCCTGGGTGACGTGCGTTCGCGGATCGAGGGCTGGCAGGGGTGAGGGGGTTCACGTCAGGGCTGGCGGAGTCGCTGGCCGAGGACGTTCTGGAGCGGCTGGTGCGCTACGCGCGGATCGACACGCAGGCGGTGCGTGACCGCGCGGGGAGCCCGAGCAGCCCTGGCCAGGTCGACCTGGCCCGGCTGGTGGTGACCGAGCTTCGGGAGATCGGTCTGGAGGACGCGGCGGTCGACGAGAACGGCTACGTGACGGCGACGCTGGCCGGGAAGGGCCCGGTGGTCGGACTGCTGGGGCATCTTGACGTCAGCCCGGACGCGCCGGCGGAGGGAGTCGAGCCGATCGTCCACCGGGACTACGACGGTGGTGTGGTCAGCCTGCCGCGGGGCGGGACGGTGCTCGACCCGGGGTCGATGCCGGAGCTTCGGGGCAAGGAGGGCGAGGACCTGGTGAGCTCGAGCGGGGACACGCTGCTGGGCGCGGACGACAAGGCGGGGGTCGCGGAGATCATGGCGGCCGTCGCTTACCTGGCGGGTCACCCTGAGCTGCGGCGTCCGACGCTGCGGATCGGGTTCACGCCGGACGAGGAGATCGGGATGGGGGCGGAGCGCTTCGACGTGGAGGGCTTCGGGGCGGGGTGCGCGTACACGATGGACGGGTCGACGATCGGCGAGCTGCAGGACGAGACGTTCTCGGCGGTGGAAGTCAGGATCCGGATCGAGGGGGTCGACGTCCACCCGGGCTACGCGACGGGCAAGCTGGTCAACGCGGCGAGGTTGGCGGCGCGGATCGTCGCGGGCCTGCCGTCGGCGACGCTGACGCCGGAGACGACGTCGGGACGGGAGGGGTTCATCCACGTCTACGAGCTCGAGGGTTCGGCCGCCGCGGCGGAGATCCGGGCGATCGTGCGGGACTTCGACGACGACCTGCTGGCAGATCACGTGAGGGTCCTGCGTGAGATCGCTGAGGACGTCGTCGGGAGCGAGCCGACGGCGTCGATGGTGGTGGACGTGACGCCGCAGTACCCGAACATGCGCCGGTATGTGGAGCGGTTCCCGGAGATCGTCAAGGCCGCGGAGGAGGCGATCAGGGCGGAGGGGATCACGGTGATCCGCAAGCCGATCCGGGGCGGGACGGACGGGTCGCGGCTGAGCGCGATGGGTCTGCCGACGCCGAACATCTTCGCGGGGGGCCACGAGTTCCACTCGGTGAGGGAATGGGTCTCGGTCAGGGACATGGCCGCGGCCGCGGCGGTGATCATCAGGCTGGCGGGCGTCTGGGCGGGCGAGTAGCCGACCCGGAGGAGTCGACCCGGTCGTGGACCTAGTGGCCGGACGCGGTGTCGACGACGTGGTCGAGGGCTTGGAGCTGCTGCTGGAGGGGAGCGGTCGGGGCCGGCACGGGAAGCGCGGTACTTCCGGCGGTGGGCCCGGTCGGATGGAATGAGCCGCGGCCACCGGCACTTGCCAGTACGACGACGACGATGAGCAGGGCGAGGCCGGCGAGGACGAGCCGCGGCGAGAGCCTACGGTGAGCGGACGCGGCGTTCGCGGGGGTTGTCTGACCGGCGATCTCGCGGGCGGCATTCGCCGGCGCGGCCGCGCGGGCGGCATTCGCCGGCGCGGCCGAGGGCACGGCTTTGGTCGGCGCGGCCGGCGTCTGTGCCGTGACTTCCAGCTCTGGAGCGGCGACGGCAGCGAGTGCTGGGGCCGTGTCGACGGCAGCGGGCGCTGGGGCCGTGTCGACGGCAGCGGGCGCTGGGGCCGTGTCGACGGCAGCGGGCGCCGCGGCCGTGTCGACGGCAGCGGGCGCCGCGGCCGTGTCGACGGCGGCGGGCGCTGGGGCCGTGTCGACGGCAGCGGGCGCTGGGGGAGTGGGCGCAGCGGCGGGCGTGGCCAAGTCGGTCGGGGGAGCTGGGGTCGGGGCAACGACAGTCGGGACGGGCGGTCCGTCGAGGAGCTGGAGAGCCGCGGGAACATCGGGACGCCGGCCGGGCGCGGACGCGGTCAAGGCGTCGATCAGGGCGGCGACTGAGCCGGCGTGGTCTGCGCTGACTGCGCGGAGGACGACGCCGGCGGCGTACAGGTCGCTCTGGGCGGTCGCGGGCAGTCCGTCCTGGACCTCGGGCGCGAGGTAGCCGAGCGTCCCGATCACGATGCCCGTCTGGGTCAGGCCGGCGGCGTCGTCGGCCCGCGCGATTCCGAAGTCCGTGAGCTGCGGCCGGCCGTCGAGCCCGAGCAGGATGTTGGCGGGCTTGACGTCACGATGGACGATGCCGGCGTCGTGGATGTGGGCGAGGGCGATCAGAAGCCCTCTTGCGAGGACGGAGACATCGAGCGGGTCGAGTGGCAGCTCGTCGCGAGCGGCGAGCCGTTCGGCGAGGCTCCCACCGGGGACGTACTCCATGACGAGGTACGGACATGCGTCGGACGCGCTGTAGTCGTAGACCTGCACGATGTTCGGGTGGGAGAGGGACGCCGCGGCGAGGGCCTCGCGCTCGAATCGTTGAAGCCACTGGTCGTCGACGGCGAGGGTGTCTGACATCACCTTGACCGCAACCGGTCGTCCGAGGCGGTCGTCACGCGCCAGCCATACGGATGCCATCCCACCGGCGCCGAGGAGACGCTGAAGCTTGTAGCGGCCATCGCCGAGCGATTTTCCGGGGGCGAGTCTCAATTTGACGCGTGGGTCTGCTGGAGTTGCTCGGGTTCTGCGTGCTCTGCGTCGGACGCGGGCGGCACCGATGGGGGAACCGGCGTCGTCTGCGCCGCCGGGGTCGACGCCGGCTGTTGCGTGGTCGGGGTCGGCGTGGTCGGCGTCACCGGGGGCGTCGTCACCGCCGGGGAGGTTGTCGTGACGGCGGGCGTGGTCGCTGTCGGGCCGGTTGTCGTGTCGGCGGGCGTGGTCACCGCCGGGGCGGTGGTCGTCAGTGTGGGCGTGCGCGTCGCCGTCGGGGCCGGCGTGACCTCCTCCGTCGTCGTCACTCCCGGCTGAGTGATCTTCGCCGGCTTGGTGGTCTTCGCCGGCTTGGTGGTCTTCACGGGCTTGGTCTTCGCCGGAGTTGTCGTCGAGGCCGGGGTGGTCGGAGCTACGGTCGTCGTCAGTTGGGCTGCGATCAGCGACCGAGCCTGGGCGGTATCGGTGCGCAGGGCGGACAGCTCGGCCGAGCTGAGCCGTCCGGCGGCGGCGTCGTGGTCGAGGAGATGGCTGAATGCGTCAAGGGCGGTCTGGGCGCCGGCAGGGTTGTCGGCGGCAATCCCCGAGCGGACGTCCGCGACCTTCTGATGCAGGGCCGTCGCGGCTTGGGAGCTGAGCTTGGATGATTGGCTCGGGGCCGAGGAGCCGCAGCCGGCGAGCGCCCAGACCACAAGCGTTGCGGCGAAGGCGCCGGCCATGGAACCACCGTCGTGGACAGAGCTGACCATTCGGCCATCCCGATACCCTGCAATGCGGCAGCCGAACCCGCAGGGGGCGGCATCGCCGCGGTAGCGGGAATTAAGGCGCGGATCTCAGCAGGACGGCTGCGACTGCGACCGGAGCCCGAGCACCGGAAACGGAAATCCCTGCGCATGCCGACGTAGCTCAGCTGGTAGAGCACTTCACTCGTAATGAAGGGGTCCGGGGTTCGAGTCCCCGCGTCGGCTCTCAAAATACCTGCGACGCTTGTGTTCTGCTGTTCTGCCGTTCTGCTGCGGATTAGTCTTCAATGATCCGCAGCACCCGCCTGGCAGCGAAGAGGCGATCATAGTTCCGGCCGGTCATCTCCTCGAGGATCTCTGCGTTGACGAGCTTTGCTATGGCTTCGTTCGCTGCCTGATACGAGACGCCATGCCGCTGCGCAGCCCATGGCACCGCAATGATGGGCTGCCCCACGATGCCCTCCATGATCTGCGCTCGGACGCCCCTGATTCCCCGGTCGCGGATCAGCGCGCGTAGCTCGTCCTGATAGTCGAGAAGCTCCGCGATCCGCAAAAACGTTTCATCGGCCTGCGCTCGCAGGCCGTCCGAGAAGAACTTGATCCATGGGTCAAAATCACCGGTCTGGCTGACGGTCAATAGAGCGTCCTGGTACTCGAGGCGGCGTGCCTCGAACCACGGCGACACAATCAGTAGCGAGTAGTGCAGGACCTCGTACCGCATGAGTTGGAGGACGACAATGAGCCGGCCGAGCCGGCCATTGCCGTCTGAGAACGGATGCAGAGACTCGAACTGGTAGTGAGCAAGGGCGGCGCGTACCACGTGCGGGATGTCGCTCGGCGCATTTAGCCAGCGCAGCCACGCTTCAACGCTGGACTGCAGCACATCCCCGGGCGGAGGCGGCACGTACCGAGACTCCGTGATGGGCCGTCTTTGGGCTCCGACAACGACTTGGCGGTCGCGGACGCCGCCAGCATCACTCAGATCGCCAGAGGTTCCGCGAACCAGGATCCGCTGTAGCTCGCCGAGTAGCACCAGAGTCAAAGGACGGTCCTCTATCCATTCGAACGCCCGCTCGGCAGCTTGTACGTAGTTCAGTACCTCGCGCACCTCCGCGGATCGGGCGGGTCGACCCACGTCCAGATCGGCCTCCAGGAGGTCCGTAAAGGCCGCGTAGGTTCCCTCCAGCGCAGATGTACTCTGCGCCTCGCGTCGAAGGGTCGGGCGGCGAAACAGCTCCGGATTGGGCACTTGACGCCCGGCTTGATCAAGCTTGGCGAGGGCGGCGGCAGCGTCAACCACAGCGCTCCACGTCTCGGCGCTGAGGATGAGGCCCTCGAGGCGTTCCGGGAGAGCGTCTGGGACGAACGCTTGGTGCTCGTAGTGCTCCCCGCGCCAGGGGTCGCTCCCGCTGATCGGAACGAGCTGCCCGATCGGGCTCTGCGCCATAGCCTTTAGATCCACAATTCAAGGCTAGCAGCGGAAAACTTGAACATAGCCGCCTCGCGCCCATTCAAGTTTCCGTCAAGACGGGCCTTGAAATTGAAGGCAAGATCAGTGCCCCTTGAAAAGCTCGGTCCAAATTCAAGGTCCGCGTATATATGACGGGCAGCGGACGGAATCGAAACGCGATCAGGACGGGCCTCGCGGCCAGATGCCCAAGCGCGCGGCGGCCCGACAGTCGAAAGCTCGACGCCGCTTACGCATGCCAGGGCTCACGCCACCCGGTGGCTTGGCCGGTCCGGCGCCAGTACGCACGCGTCAAGCCGGTGCTTCGCTGGTCGCGAGTGCGAGCGAGGCTGCCGCAGTGGTGACTGGGCTCGCCGGAGGAGCGCCGGCGGTCCGCAGTCTGCAGACGATGATCCCCGCGACGCCGGATCATCTCGGCGACGCCAGCTGTCAGCGCCGGCCGCGCATCGTGATCGCCGAGGCGCCGTCCGCAAAAGGGCAGACACATGCCGAGCGTCAGGAACCGGGCCGGCCGCCGGCATGGTCTCGCACGGCTTTGAGCGCCTTCTCGACCGCCTGCTGGGCGTGGAACCCGATGATGAAATCAGAGACATCCGGGACAGCGAGCAGGGCTCGGGCGGCCGCAACGTCATCGTCAGCTCGCTCGAGGAGCTGGCGGGCCAGCTCGCCGTCGCCAGTCATCAGGCGGCGAGAACGCGACCGTCCGCGAGCGCGGCGTGCGCAAGGGTTCCTGGCACGTCGCGCCAGCGAGCGACGTCAAGCTCGCTCATCACGACGATGTCCATCGGGACGAGCAGGTCACGCAATGCGTGACGGAGGCGAACCGACTCCTCGGTCGCATTCTCGACCTCCGGCTCGACCACGAGAAAATCCAGATCGCTGTGACGCCCGCCGTCGCCGCGGGCCCTGGAGCCGAACAGGATGATCCGGGCCGCCGGCGCCGCCTCGCGCAGCCGACGGCCGGCCTCGGTTATGACGGCCTCGTCGATCACCCCGACAACGGTACCCGCCCCGCCGAGCGGTCGCCAGCGACCGGCTAGCCAACTCAGCCAAACCGACGACGCTGAGTCCCTTGTGGCCGCCGGCCGACGCGACAAAATACACGCGTGGCCGACGACAAGGAGACGCAGGGGCAGACAGCCTTCCGCGACGCTCAGCTGAAGCGGGGCCGGGCGCTCGAAGGTCACCGCGCGGCGCCGCCAGACGCCGGCTTCAGCGCTCGGACTGTGACCTAGCCGCAGCTGCTCGTGCGGAGGCGATCGCATGTCGCGAGGCACACGAGGCGGGGTTCGAATGGCCGCCGCACCGCGCGGCGTCGAGCGATCCGCCGTACGAGCTGCGACCCGGCTCGGGCCGCCGCGGTTCGGACGAATTGTGGCGCCGTTTCGACGTCGCGGTGTCCGAGCTGAACCGCGCGGCTAGCGGGACCGATCTGCTGGACGTCGCCGACGCCTACGAGGAGCTCGCCGACGTGGCGGGCGAGCTCGCGACGGCCGTCGAGAACGAGGACCGCGCGTCGGGTCTGCTGCCGCGCGCTCGCCGCTCAGCGTAGCCGCGTTACGCGGGACGGACGGGTTCGAGCGGCCGCTCGCTGTCGTCCCAGACCGAGCGTGGCGTGCCGCCGCGGCGGCGCGGCAGCGTCGTGGTCGTCGGGTTCCAGAGGTCGCGTCGCGTTGCGAGTGAGCTGCTGTCGGCGCTCGCTCGTTCGAGCAGCGCGTCGACGTCTTCGGGGCGGATGCGGAACGCTCGACCCACGCGGACGGCTGGGAGACTCCCATGATCGACCCAGTTGCGGATCGTCTGGGCCGTGACCTGAAAGCGGTCGGCGACTTCGGGGACGGTAAGAAGCGGGCGGGCCGCGGATGCCACGTCGGCAACGATATTCCGAAGCCGGACGGACAACGCCGGAGCGCTTGGGTCAGAGTCCAGCAACCGATCGCGATGAAGCCGCAGCCAAATACACGATCGCGGAGCCGAGAATTACCCAGACGCTCTCGACCTTGCGCGTGGCGAGCACGCCGGCGCCGAGCACCAGGATCACGAGGAGTACCGGGTCGGTAATCGCCTGTCGTCCAAGCGGTATCGCGTCGACCCAGAGCAGCCCGGCGCTCGCGAGTACGACGGCTTGAATCGCGCTGGCCGCGCGTGGGTGCTCGGGGCGCCGGCCGACGAACCGCAGCAGGCCAACGGCGCTCAAAGCCGGGGTGATCATCGCGCCCCACCCGGCGACCCCCCAGGCCCCGGCAACGAATAGCCGACGCTGACGACGTAGAGGCCGGCCGGGTCCGGGCGTGCTGCGCGTGACGACGATCGACACGTTGAGCTGCTGATTTGTGACACCGAGGTCTGAAGCGTCCTGGCCGCACGGTGTCGCAGAACTCTTCTCGATGCCGGTTCCTCGCCAGGGAGGCAACCCGGCGACGTCGATGTCGACATGCTGCAAATTCGTCGCGAGCCTCGCGCCTCCAAAGAGCGTCTTGGGACGGGCGCGAGAGTCTCACCGGGCGGGGTCAGCCGGCCGGTCTGATCCTCGCGCGACGATCTCGACGCGGGGGCCGGGTCCGCGGGCGATAAGCTAGCCCCGAATTGGCCTACGGAAAGGCATGAACGTGGCGTCGGCCTCGCCGGGAGGGCTCACATGTCGAGGGACGGCAGCGCCCCTGGAGTCGCTCGTCGCCTCACTGGCTCGACGAGCGGAGCTCGATCGAGCGGCCTTCACCCACATCGACTACCGCAAGGACCGCGCCGGCCTGGCTCACACCCTCAGCTGGTCCGAGGTCCACGAGCGCGTCGGGGCGCTCGCCGCGGCGATCACCGAGCTCGCCGCCCCGTCCGAGCGGGTCGCCGTGCTCTGCCCGCAGGACCTCAACTATCCCGTCGGCTTTCTCGGCGCGCTCGCCGCCGGCACGATCGCGGTGCCGCTGTTCGCGCCCGAGGCCAGCTCGCACGCCGCGCGCCTGATCGGCGCGCTCGCCGACTGCCGGGCGGCCGTCTGGCTCACCACGCAGGCCTCGATGGACGCCGTCGACGAACTGCTCTGCGATCCGCGGGTCCCCCGACCGGCCGGCGTGATCGCGGTCGACCGGGTCGCCCTCGGGACCGCTCGTGAGCCCCGGGCGCCGGACGTCGACCTCGAGGCCCCCGCGTACCTTCAATACACCTCCGGCGCGACTCGCGATCCGGCCGGCGCCGTGATCAGCCACCGGGCGGTCGCGGCGAACGTGCGGCAGGGGATCGACGCGCTCGAGCTCGACGAGCACACGACGTCCGTCGGCTGGATCCCGTTCTTCCACGACATGGGTCTGATGATGCTGATCTGCGCACCCGTGGTGCTCGGGTCGCGGGCCGTCTTCTCGGCGCCGTTCGACTTCGTCCAACGCCCGCGGCGATGGCTCGAGCAGCTCTCCGGCCACACCAACGTGCTGACCGCCGCTCCGAACTTCGCCTTCGACTACGCGGTCGAGCGGGTCGCGCCCAGGGATCGCGCGAGCCTCGACCTCTCGGGGGTGCACGTCGCGATCAACGGGTCCGAGCCGGTTCGGGCGGGGACGGTCCAGCGCTTCCAGGAGGCGTTCGGGCCCCACGGGTTCGCACCCGAGGCCCACCGGCCCTCCTACGGGCTCGCCGAGGCGACGCTGTTCGTCACGACGAGCGGGGCCGGAGGACCCCGCACGACCGGCTTCGCGCGCGGCGAGCTGATGTCCGGCCACGCCGTGGCGGCGAGGTCCGAGGCCGAAGCGACCCGGCTCGTCTCGGCCGGCTCGCCGGCCGGACAGTGCGTGTGCATCGTCGATCCGGACACGCGGACGATCCGCGCGGACGGCGACGTCGGTGAGATCTGGGTGCACGGGCCCAACGTGGCCAGCGGGTACTGGGGTCAGACCGAGCGCAGCAGCGAGGTCTTCGATGCCCGGCTGATCGGAGGCGGCGACGGGCTTCCGGCGGTCGGGTGGCTGCGAACCGGAGACCTCGGCGTGCGTCACGACGGCGAGCTCTACATCACCGGCCGGCTCAAGGAGGTGATCATCGTCGACGGGAAGAACCACTACCCACATGACATCGAGGAGACCGTCCAGGGCGCCCATCCGGCGATCCGTGCCGGCCGGGTGGCGGCGTTCGGGATGTCCACTGAGGACGGCGAGGCGATCGTCGTCGTGATGGAGCGCGCCCGGGGGAACGTCGGGACCCAGGCCCCGACGGCGGAGATCTCGACCGCGGTGCGACGCGCGGTCGCGGCCGCGCACGATCTCAAGCTGCGGGACATCGAGATCCTCGACGGGACCAAGGTCCTGCGGACCTCGAGCGGCAAGATCGCCCGAGCGGCAAATCGCGAGCGCTACGTCGCGGGGCGCGAGCATTGACCGGTGACGCGATCTCGATCCCCGGGCTCGAGCGCTGGCTGGTGGCGGTCGTCGCCGACCGCTGCGGTTTCCCGCCCGATCGGGTCGAGCTCGACCGACCGCTGGTCGACTACGGCCTGTCCTCCCGCGACGCCGTCGAGCTCGCCGGCCGGCTGGAGGATCTGCTCGACCGGACCCTGCCGAGCACACTGGTCTGGGACCACCCGACGATCCGCCAGCTCGCCTCCGCGCTGCTCGCCACACCCACCCGCCGGCCTGCGAGTCCGCCGGCCGCCCCGCTCGCCGTCGCGCTCGACGCCGAAGCCGACGCCAACGCCGTCGCGGTCGTCGGACTCGGCTGCCGACTCCCCGGCGACGTCGCCGGGCCCGAGGACTTCTGGCGCCTGCTCGAGCGCGGCGCGGACGCGATCGGCGAGGTGCCGCCAAAGCGCTGGCTCGAGCCGGACACCGCAGCCGATCGGGAGGTGACCGAGCAGACAACCCGGCTCGGCGGATTCCTCCGCGACATCGCCGGCTTCGACGCCGAGTTCTTCGGCATCAGCCCGCTCGAGGCGCGCCGCATGGACCCCCAGCAGCGCATGCTCCTCGAGGTCGGGTGGGAGGCGCTCGAGCACGCCGGGATATCCCCAGAGTCACTGCGCGGCAGCCCGACGGGGGTCTTCGTCGGCGTCAGCGCGTCCGAGTACGGCCAGCGGTCACTCTCGGCGATCTCCGGTGTGGACGCCTGGAGCGGCACCGGCGGCGCGTTGAGCATCGCCGCGAATCGCCTCTCCTACGCGCTCGACCTGCGCGGGCCGAGCGCGGCCGTCGACACCGCATGCTCGTCCTCGCTGGTCGCCGTCCACCTCGCCATGCAGAGCCTGCGGACCGGTGAGAGCAACCTCGTGATCGCCGGCGGCGCCAACCTCCTGCTCGGCCCCGAGGTGACCGCCGCGTTCCACCAGATGGGCGTGATCTCGGCGATCGGCCGCTGCCAGCCGTTCGCGGCGACCGCCGACGGCATCGTCCGCGCCGAGGGCGCCGGGGTCGTCGTGCTCAAGCGACTCGCCGACGCCCGCCGCGACGGCGATCGGGTCCTCGCCGTGCTGCGGGGCTCGGCGGTCAACCAGGACGGCCGCTCCAACGGCATCACCGCGCCGAACGTCGAAGCCCAGCAGGACCTCCTACGCGCCGCCTATCTGTCCGCGGGGATCGATCCGCGGGAGGTCGACTACGTCGAGGCCCACGGAACCGGGACGCTGCTCGGAGACCCGATCGAGGCGCGGGCGCTCGGCGCCGTGCTCGGCACCGGCCGTCCCGGCGGTCACCCGCTGTTGATCGGCTCGGTGAAGAGCAACCTCGGCCACCTCGAGGCCGCCGCCGGCATCGTCGGCCTGATCAAGCTGATCCTCTCGCTCGATCGACGGCGCATCCCCGCGAGCCTGCACGTCACGGACGGCAACCCGCACATCGACTTCGAAGGTCTCGGGCTCGCGGTCGTCGACCGAACGGCCGACTGGCCGCTCACCGATCGGCCAGCCCGCGCGGGTGTCTCGGCGTTCGGGTTCGGCGGGACGAACGCACACGTTGTCGTCGAAGCCCCGCCCCCGCAGCCGGCCGCCCAGCCGCCGCAGCCTGCCGCCCAGCCGCCGCAGCCTGCCGCCCAGCCCACATCCCGGCCCGATCGGGAACGCGAACGCGACCCGATCAGGCGGTTCGTGCTCGCCGGTCCCGATCAGACCCGCGTCCGCGACAGTGCCGCGCGGCTCGCCGACTGGCTCGAGGCCGACGGAGCCGGCGCCCGACTGGCCGACGTCGAGCTCACCCTCGCCCGGCGGATGTCCGGTTCGGCCCGGGCGGCCGTCGTCGCCCGCGAGCACGAATCGCTGGTCGACGGCCTGCGACTCTGCGCGGCCGGCGCCAGCGCTCCACATCTCGTCGAGGCCCGCGCCGGCGGCCTCGACACCGGTGCCGTCTGGGTGTTCTCCGGGCAGGGATCGCAGTGGGCGGGGATGGCGCTGGACCTGATCCGCGACGAGCCGGTGTTCGCCGACGCCCTGCTCGAGCTCGACGGCCTGATCCGATCCGAGGCCGGCTTCTCGGTGTGCGAGGAGCTCGAGCGCCGTGAGGAGATCACGGCGATCGAGCGACTCCAGCCGGTGCTGTTCGCCGTCCAGGTCGCGCTCACGCGGCTCCTGCGCGCGAACGGCCTGACGCCTGCCGCCGTCGTCGGCCACTCGCTCGGCGAACTGGCCGCCGCCGTGGCGGTCGGCGCACTCTCGGCCCGCGATGGCGCGCGCGTCGTCGCGCTCCGCTCGCGTCTCCTGGCCACGCTCGCCGGGACCGGCGCGATGGCTCTGCTCGAGCTCTCGCCCGAGCAGCTCGCGGCGATGCTCGGCGAGCGGGACGGGGTCGAGATCGAGATCGCTGCCTTCAACGCGCCGGGTCAGGTCGCCGTCGCCGGCGCGCCCGCGCAGGTCAGGGAGCTCGTCGGCTCGGTCGAGGCTCGAGGCCTGCTCGCGAAGCTGATCAAATCGACCGTCGCCGGCCACTGCCGGCTCGTCGATCCGATCCTCGGCGCCCTGACCGACGGATTGGCCGGGCTCGAGCCCTCGGCCGCCCAGACCCCGTTCTACAGCACCGCGCTCGATGATCCTCGAGCGACCCCGTCCTTCGACGCCGCCTACTGGGTGACGAACATCCGCCGGCCGGTGCGCTTCTCCCAGGCGATCGCCGCGGCCGCCGCCGACGGCCACCGGACCTTCATCGAAGTGTCCCCGCACCCGGTTCTGCTCCATGCGCTGATCGACAACGCCCGCTCGTGCGACGTGCCCGACGCCGTGATCCTCGCCACCGGCAGGCGCTCGGACGACGAGACGATGCACGTCCACGCCCAGCTCGCCGCGCTGTTGATCAACGGGTCCGCGGTCTCCGCGCCAGCCCGCGCCGACGCACGACCGATCGATCTGCCGCGAACGCGGTGGCGCCACAGGCGCCACTGGCTCGAGCCGCGAGCCCGGCGGGCCGCGCCGCCGGCACACGGCCTGCTCGGAGCCCGCGTCGAGCTCCCCGACGAGACACGCCTGACCTGGCAGCTCAGTCTCGATCCCGGCGATCCCGGCGATCCCGGCGCTCCGGGCACTCCGGGCGCTCCCGCGCCCGGCGCCGGCGCCGTCGCCGTCGCCGGCACGATCGGGCTCGGCCGATGGCTCGAGCTGATCCGGTCGGCGGCCACCGAAGCCTTCGGCTCGCCGCCCGGCGCCCTCCAGATCCGCGACCTCGCGCTCCACGCGCCGCTGGCGCTCGGCGACCGACGCACCCTGAGCACGTCGATCGTGCGCGACTCGCGATCGTCGGGCCGGCTCACCGTCCATTCGCGCATCGCCGGAGGCCGCTGGCGCGCTCACCTCTCGGCCGGGCTCGACCTCTCGGCCGAGCTCGAGATGTCTCCCGAGTCACCGGCGCCGGCCGCCAAGCTCGACGCCCCGATGCACGTGCTGCTCGCGGCCGCGAGCACCGCCGCGGAAGGCGGCGGGACACGGTCGGTCCTCGACAGCGCGCTCGACGTCCTCGTCGGCTCGTTGCGACCGGCCGAGGACGACGCCTGGGTGGTGCGATCGGTCGGGCTCGCACGCTGGCTCGGTCCGATCGACGAGGTGACTTCCGCGAGGACCTCGGTGACCGCGGCGACTGCCCCCGACCACTCGACTGCCGCACTCCAGCTGACCGACGCGGACGGCCGCATCCGCCTGACGCTCGACGAGATCAGCTTGTCCCGGGTCCCGCGGGCCACGCTCCCGACCTCCCTGCGCTCCAAGCTCCTGAGCCGTGCGTGGAGCCCGGTCGACGCACCTGCGCCCGCCTCCGTCTCAGGACGCTGGCTGATCGTCGCAGATCAGTCCGATCCGCTGGCCGGCGAGCTCGCCGGCGCGCTGCGGGCCAGGGGCGCCGCGGCCACGGTCGTCGACCGCGACGGCGGCGGCGACGGCGACGGCGACGCCGAGCAGACACTGCGGGCCGATCGGAGAATCGACGGCGTCGTCCTGCTCGCTGGACCCGCTCCCCCCGACGAGGCCCCGGAAGGCGCGGTGATCCGCGGCGAGCGGCTCGTGCTCTGCGCGGCGCGACTCGTCCAGGCGCTCAGCCAGCGCCCGAGCACGCCGACCGGCGCGCGCGTCTGGCTGGTGAGCAGCGGCGCCGCAGCGATCGCCGACGGCGACCGGGCCGACCCGGGAGCCGCCGGGCTCCGCGGACTGGTCCGCGTGCTCGCCGCCGAGCACGCCGACCTGCGACCGACGTGGATCGACCTCGATCCGTCCGATCGCCTCGACGGACTGCTGCGGGAGCTCGGGACGACCGACGGCGAGGATGAGGTCGCGTGGCGCCGCGGGCAGCGCCACGTCGCGCGGATGGTCGCACCCGAGCTTGCGGCTCCGGCGCCCGACGGAGCCGGCACGGTGCGCCCGGACGGCGCCTACCTGATCAGCGGCGGCCTCGGACGGACCGGTCTCCTGATCGCCGGCTGGCTCGCCGAACGCGGCGCCGCACGCCTGGTCCTTAACGACGACCGCGCTCCCGGGCCCGAGGACGCGGAGGCGCTCGCCGACCTGCGGCGCCTTGGCAGTGAGGTCATCCTCGTCGCCGGCGACATCTCCCGGCCCGGCGTCGCCGAGCGGGCCGTGACGGCGAGCAACATGCCGGGGGCGAGGTTGTGCGGCGTGGCGCACGCCGCGGGGATCGCCGACGACCGTGCGGTCGTGCGCCTCGACGCGGAGAGCCTGCGTCGCGTGTGGTCTGCGACGGCCGCCGGCGCCACCCGCCTGTCGGCGGCGAGCACCGGTTTCGAGCTCGACTGGTGGGTCGGCTTCTCATCCGCGCCCGCCCTGATCGGCTGGCCCGGCTCGGCCGGGGCAGCGGCTGGCGCCGCCTTTCTCGACGCCCTTGTCGAGTCCCGGCGGGCAGGCGGACTGGTCGGGAGCACGATCCATTGGAGCGCCCGCTCGCCGGGCGGCGGTGACGGGGATCGGCCCCACCCGGTCGGCGCGATCACGACGGTCGAGGCCACCGAGGCGCTCGAAGCCCTGCTGGCGTACCCGATCCCGCTCGCCGGAGTGCTGAAGATCGACGTCGGCGGGCTCGCCGACACGTTCGCCGAGCTCGCGCGGATTCCCCTCTTCGCGGGCCTGGTGGAGACGGCACGGGGACCGGCCGAGGGATCGGGCGGAGGATGGAGCCGTGCTGCCGGGCTCGACGGCGACGACGCCCAGCGACAGATCGAGCGGCGGGTCAAGGCGCGGATCGCGACCGTGCTCGGCGTCGATTCGACCGGCCTGGACGAGGATGCGGCGCTCACCGCACGCGGCCTGGACTCGCTCCTCGCGGTGCGGGTGCGCAACGCCCTCCAGCACGACTTCGGGGTCACGCTGCCACCGTCGCTGCTGCTTCGGGGGGCCACCATCACCGACGTCGTGGCCTGGCTGTGCGACACCTTGGCGCTGTCCGGCGCGTCGAGCGACGCCCCCGCCCGGATCGCCCGGGTCGCGCCGCGGGACGGGACCGAGCGGATCGTCGCCGCCGTCTGGCGCGAGGTCCTCGGGCGGGAGGACTTCGGCGTGACCCAGGAATTCACCGCGCTCGGCGGCGACCAGTCGACGGCAGCGCGGGCGAGCGAGCTGCTCTCGCTGCGGACCGGCCACCCGCTGATCGTCAGCGAGCTGTTCGGGCCGGCGGCGACGATCGAGCAGCAGGCGAGGCTCCTGCGCGAGCCGGAATCGACGGCGGACACCCCGCTGCGCCTGCTGCGCGACGGTCCTGCGCCCACCCCACTGTTCCTCTTCCACCCCGGCGGCGGTGACACGCTGGTCTACCGCCAACTCGTCGATCACCTCGATCCGAGCCTGACCGTCTGGGGCTGCGACCGATTCGATGGAGCGCTGAGTGTCGAGGAGCGCGCCGGGCGCTACGTCGAGCTGCTGACCGAGGTACAGCCGAGCGGCCCGTACTTACTGGCCGGCTGGTCCTTCGGCGGGGTGCTCGCCTACGAGACCGCCGTGCGCCTGCACGCCGCCGGCGAGCGGGTCGAGCTGCTCGCGTTGATCGACACGATCCTCCCCCTGCCGGATCCGCCCGGCCTGGACGAGGCGAAGGTCATCGAGCTCCGCTTCCAGCGCTTCGCGGCGTTCCTCGAGGCCGCCTACGGGAAGCCGGTGTCGCTCCCATACGAGCGGATGGCCGGCCTCGACGACGACGAGCAGACCGACATCGTGATCGCGGCGATCGTCGCCGCCGGCCTGATCGACCCGGATGCGAACGAGGCGATCCTCCGCCACCAGCGGACCTCGTACCTCGACGTCCGCGCGGTCGAACGCTACCGGCCGGCGACCTACGACGGACCGGTCGTCTTCTACAGCCCGCGCGACCTCCAGACCGCCGGGATGCGCGACCCGCGCTTCGATCGCCACGACCCCGCCCGCGGCTGGGACGCGTTCTGCGGCGAGCGGCTCGAGATCGTCAGCGTGCCGGGACACCATCTCTCGCTGCTGGACTCACCTCACGTCGAGACGCTCGCCGGGCACCTCAACCTGCTGCTCGCGGACTACCGCCTCACCGTGGCCTAGGCTCGATGCAATCGGCTCGGCACGCGGCGGTCCCGGCCCTGGCGCCCGGACGCTGCCAGGTCTGGTGGGCATCGACGAGCGCGGCGGCCCCGCGGCCGCTCGACCTCCTCGACCTCCTCGACCCGCTCGACCTCCTCGACCCGCACGACCCGCTCGACCTCCTCGACCTCCTCGACCCGCACGAGCGTGACCGGCACGCGGGCTTCCTGCGCGAGGCCGCACCGCGAGCCCACCGAGCGTCAGCCGCGCTCGGAGTCGGGCGGGCCGGGCGGCTCGCCCCTGGCGCCGGCCGGCCCGAGCAGTCGTCCGAGCGGCGCGGCGAGGATGATCACGGCGGCCGACAGCAGGAAGGCCTTGTGCATTCCGTCGAGGAAGCTCAGATGCGTCGCAGCCCGCACGCCGTCGGCGACCTGCGGCGAAGCTCCCCGGGGGAGCGGGGAGCGGCCCTCCCCGACCAGGCTGCGCGAGCCCAGCACGTGGTCGACGACCGGCCCCGGGAGCCCGGCGTCTCGCAGTCGCCCGGCCAGCCCCGCGCTGACTCGCTGCGCCATCACGGCACCGAAGACCACGATCCCGAGCACCCCGCCGATCTGGCTCGCCGCCTGCTGGACGGCCGACGCCGTGCCGACCAGCTCCTGCGCAGACCTCACGACGATCGTCTGCATCGCGGCGATCACCCAGACGCCGATCCCCAGGCCGATCAGCACGGCCGGCCAGGCGACGTGGAGAAAGGAGGCGCTCGCGGAGATCTGGGTGGCGCCGATCAGGCCGGCCGCAACCGCGACCATGCCGGTGATCACCGGCCAGACCGGCCCGACCCGCTCGGCCATGATGCCGCCGACCGGGGCGCCGACGACGACGGCGAGCGTCGGCGTGACAAGCCACTCGCCGGCCGTCCGCGCGCTCAGGCCGTGGACGTTCTGGAGGTACAGGGTCAGCAGGAAGAGGACGCCGAAGACCGCGAACGAGCTCGTCGCGACGAGCACGGCGGCCCAGCGCACGGCGCGCGTCCCGAGCACCGCACGCACCGGTGCGTGGGTCGGCGGCGACCGCGATTCGCCGACGGCGACGAGGATCAGGGCGACGGCGAGAACCGCGACCGGGACGTTGATCAGGAAGACCGCCGGCCAGCCGAAACCCTGGACGACGAGCCCGGCGATCAACGGGCCGAGGCCGACCGCGAGGCCGTTGACGGCGCCCCAGATGCCGAGCACGACGCCGAGGCGCTCGCGTGGAAAGGTGGAGCTCAGGAGGGCGAGCGCGGCCGGCTGGAGGAGGGCGCCGAAGAGGCCCTGCGCGGCGCGGAAGGCGACCAGGGCGCCGACCCCGTGCGAGAGGCTGATCGCCAGCGAGCAGAGTCCGAACCCGGCGGCCCCGACCACGAAGGTCGCACGCCGACCGACGCGGTCGGCCAGCGCTCCGGCGGGGAGGATGCCGGCGGCGAGGACGACGAGGTATACGTTTGCGATCAGCTCGAGGTCGCCGAGCGACGCGTGGATCGAGCGTGCGATGCGGGGCGCGGCGATCGTCACGCCCGTGCCGTCCAGGGCGACCATCATCCCTCCGAGACACACCGCCCCCAACGCCAACCACGGCCTCGTCCGCGCCCGGCTGGGGCCTCGCGTAGGGTCCATGACCCGGCGGAGGTTAGATGAACAGGTTTGACGAGCACTCGGGGACGGCCACTCGCGGGGGCGGCCCGGACGTGCTCAGCGACGTCGCCCTGGACGGCCGTCTGCGTGAGGTCACGATCGCATCCGAGGCGATGCAGGGGACGGCGTCCTTCCAGCTGCTCACGCCGCCAGGCTTCTCGACGTCGCCCGGCCGACGCTGGCCGGTGCTGCTGCTGCTCCACGGGGCGGAGGACGGCCCGTCCCAGTGGACGCGCAAGGCGGGGATCGTCGAGCGATGCGAGGCGCTCGACGCCCTCGTCGTCCTGCCGCAGGCCGGCCCCGTCGGCTATTACACCGACTGGGCACGCCCGGCCGCGGACGGGACGACGCCGCGCTGGGAGGGCTTCCACCTCGACGAGCTCCCGGTCGTGCTCGAGAACCACTACCAGGCGAGCGCCCGGCGGGTGCTCGCCGGCGTCTCGATGGGCGGCTACGGGGCGATCGCGTACGCCGCGAAGCGGCCCGGCATGTTCGTCGCCGCGGCCTCCTACAGCGGCATGCTCCACACCACGCGGCGCGGCATGCCGTTGTTCATCGCGCTGCTGATGCTGCGCGGGCACGAGCATCGCCACGCCCTCTGGGGCTCGCCACGGCGCGACCGCCGGCGCTGGCTCGCGAGCGACCCGTACCACCTGGCCGAGCAGCTCCGCGGGACGGCTCTCTACCTCTCGCGCGCCGACGGCAGGCCCCATCCCGACGACGACGTGCCGCGCGGGGCGGGCTGGCTCGAGCGATTCTTCGCGACGAGCACCGAGAGCCTGGCCAGGCGACTCGACGAGCTCGGGATCCCGGCGACCGTCAGCCGTGGCGACGGCGTCCACGAGTGGCCGACCTGGCGGCGCGAGCTCGATCGCTCGTGGCCGTTCCTGCTCGCCGGGCTCGGCTGTGCCTGAGCCGGCCCGCGGCCCCCGGTCTGAGAACCGGATCTTCGCACTGCCGGCCGGCCCGCGGGCCAAGTGGATCGTGGCCGTCCTCTGGCTGGCGATAGCCGTCCTCGCCGGGTCGGTGTCGCCGAAGTTCCAGGGCGCCCAGAAGAACGACCTGGCCTCCTATCTGCCGGGCAACGCCGAGTCCTCGCGGGTGCTCGCGGCGACCGACCGGATCGCCGGCGGGGCCCAGGTGACGCCGGCCGTGATCGTCTTCGAACGAGACGGCAGGCTGACCGCGGGCGACCGCGGGACGGTGGCCGCCGACCGTCTGACCCTCAACCGGCAGCTCCCGCCGGCCGGCATCCCGGCCGCGCCCGGTCTGAACTCGACCGACGGCAGGGCGACCCTGCTGGCCTTCGGGCTGCGCCTCCACGGCAGCGAGGCTGCGCTCACCCACGACATCAAGGTGATCAACACGGTGATCGCCCGCGGGCCGCCCGGCCTGGTCGTCAAGGTGGCCGGTCCGGCCGGCTCGTCCTACGACGCGGACGCGGTCTTCAAGGACGTCAACGGCACCCTGCTGCTGGTCACCGCGGGATTCATCTTCATCCTGCTCGTGCTGATCTACCGCAGCCCGATCTTCTGGATCGTCCCGCTGCTCTCGGTCGGCTTCGCCCAGCTCACCGCCGAGGGGATCGGCTACCTGCTGACGCGCGTCGGCGTCACCGTGACGAGCGAGTCCGCGGCGATCCTCACGGTACTGGCGTTCGGCGCCGGGACCGACTACGCCCTGCTGCTGGTCTCCCGCTACCGGGAGGAGCTCCGCCGCAACCCCAGCCGCCACGACGCCATGCGCCTGGCGCTCGGCCGCGCAGGTCCGGTGATCCTGGCGAGCGGATCGACCGTGATCACGGCGCTCCTGTGCCTGCTCGCCGCGAAGGTCAACGGCACCCGCGGCCTGGGCCCGGTCGCCGGAATGGGGGTCGCGGTGGCGATGCTCAGCGCGCTCACCCTGCTCCCCGCCCTGCTTTTGATCGTCGGCCGCGGGGCGTTCTGGCCGTTCGTTCCCCACTACGAAGGACCCGATGCCGAGGAGCAGCACCGCGTCTGGCGCGGGATCGCCGGCCGGGTCGACGGCGGCCACCGGCCGATCGCACTGGCGGTCACGGCGCTCCTGATCGTGATGTGTCTGGGCGTCTCAGCGCTCAACACCGGCCTGACCGGTGGCAACTCGTTCCGCGGCAAGGTCGACTCGGCCCAGGGCCAGACGATCATCGCCGAGCATTTCCCGGCCGGCGCGAGCGAGCCGGCCCAGGTCGTCGTCACCGACCCCGACCAGGTGGCCCCCATGCGTGTCGCGATGTCCCTGGCGCCGGGCGTCGCGAGCGGACCCCTAGCGGTCGGGCCGGTCACAGCCAGGGCGGGTGAATCCACGTTCAACGTCACGCTCGCGACCGACCCGTCCAGCCAGCGGGCCTTCGACCTGATCGGCGGACTGCGCCGGGTGGCGAGGGCGACGGCGGGAGCCAGCGCCCTGGTCGGAGGCCCGTCGGCCCAGGAGCTCGATCTCCGCACGGCGGCCACGCGGGACACGAAGGTGATCGGTCCGATGATCCTGATCGTCGTCTTCCTGATCCTCGCGCTCCTGCTCCGCGCCCTCGTGGCGCCGGGCCTGCTGATCGTCACGGTCCTGCTGTCCTACGGCGCCGCGCTCGGCACGGGCGCCTACGTCTTCAAGCACGTCTTCGGCTACCCCGGCGAGGATCCGTCGCTCGAGCTCTTCACGTTCCTCTTCCTCGTCGCGCTCGGCGTCGACTACAACATCTTCCTGATGGCCCGCGTCCGCGAGGAGACGCTCGAGCTCGGGACCCGGGCGGGGGCCGTCCGCGCCCTCGAGGTGACCGGACCGGTGATCACGTCGGCGGGAATCGTCCTCGCCGGGACCTTCTCCGCACTCGCGTCGCTGCCGTTGATCGGCTTCACCGAGCTGGGTTTCGTGATCGCGTTCGGCGTTCTGCTCGACACCTTCCTCGTGCGAACCGTGCTCGTCCCGGCGCTGGTGATCGAGTTCGACCGGAGGATCTGGTGGCCGTCGCGCCTGGCCCGGGACCCGTCGTCCGCGAGGACGCCCGGCCGGCGTCCGATCGACGGGGGGCCGGCGATCGAGCGCCCGCTGCCGGCGGTCGGCGACATCCGGTCCCAGCCGGCGCGCCGCGGGCGGCTCGTCACTCCCGGGCGGGTGGTTCTCGCCGCCGCGATCGGCGCACTGGTCGCCGTCCTGATCAGCCGTGGCGGACACCCCGGCCCGCGGCTGACGGCGGCCCACACCGGACCGATCACGCTCAGCTACGGCGCTCCCTGGCGGGCGAGCGCCCAGCCCGCTCCGGGAGGCTTCGCGCTCGCCGACACGGCCGGCGGGCCGGCCTCCCAGCCGATCGTGCTCGGCTCGGGCCGGGCGTCGCTCGCCGCGGGAGCCCTGGCCGCGTCGGCCCCCGTCCCAGGTGGGATCCCGCCGGCCCTGCTGGCCCGCTACGGCCGGCCGATCAGCCGGGCGACGATCAGGCTCGCCGGCCTGCCGGCGAGGCGCTACGAGTGGAAGCTCGCCAACGGCCGGCTGCTGGTCACCCGGGTCATCCCGACCGCCGGCTCGGATCTTGCGATCCTCTGCAGCTCGGCCGCGACCGACGTGACGGCCGGGCAGTCGTGCGCCGGGGTCGCGGCGCTCGTCGCGGTCCACGGGGTCGCCGTCCTGCCACCCGGCCCGGACGCCGAGCTCGAGGCGGGGCTGGCCGCCGCGCTCAAGCCGGTCGCGGCCGCCCGCGGCCGGCTCGGCAGCCTCGAGATCACCGGCGGCCGGACGCTGGCGACGCTCGCCGGGCAGACCGCCGGCCTCGAGCAGGCTGCGCTCGCCGGCGTGGCCGAGCTCCCCCTGCCGGGGCGCAACCGCCCGGCGGTCGGCGCGCTGGAGGGCGCCCTGCGCGGGGAGTCCGTCCGGCTCAAGGCGCTGGCCGGCGTGATCGCCAAGGCGCCCCACCAGTTTCCGGGCGCCCGGGCCGCCGTGGTCGCAGCCAGCGCTCAAGTCCACGCCGCGGCCGCAGGGCTCCTCCTGGAGGGTCTCGCCACAGCGCCGCTCGGCCCGCTCGGCGGCGCCGCGGCCGCCCTGCCGGGTGCCGGCTCACAACAACCGCCCGGCGCGAACCTGAAGACGGCGCACCGGAGCCCCTGACCCAACGCTCGACCCCGGCGGCCCCGGCCCCGGCCCCAGCCCCGGCCCGCCCGGGGCGAACCCAGCCCGGCGCCGCTACGGCTTGGGGCAGGCCGCCAGCGACTGGGCCTGCGCCGCCGCCGGGACGGAGTCCTTGATGATCTGCCGGCAGACCTGGGAGGTCGCCTGCTGGATGCCGGCCGTGTTGCCGGTTCGCATCTTGTCGCAGATCGTGTTCAGCGACGCCTTGTCGGCGGCGTTCAGATTCGGCGTCGAGGTGACGCTCGACTTGCAGGCCGCGACGGCTTGGGCGATCTGCTGCTTGAGCGCCGGATCGGCCGCCTCGGCCGCCTTCAGCTGGCTCGCCGTGATCGACGGCGCGGTCGTCGTCGTGGGCGGCGTCGTCGCCGTGGTGGTCGTGGGGGTGGTCGCCGTGGTCGTCGTCACGGCCGGCGTCGACGCCTGAGTGGTCACCGTGACGGTCTTCGTGCCCCCGCAGCCCGCGAGGACTCCGGCAACGGCGAAGACGGCGAGCGAGAGACCCAATCTGGTGAACATGCTCGTCAGCCTACCCGCGTCGTTCGGCCACTGTCAACGACCCCACGCCGCGAGCGGCCCCCCGACGGGCCGGCCGTCAGCCCTGCTGCTCGGTCGGCCTGATCATCAGCTCGTTGATCGCGACCCGGCGGGGCCGGCTGACGATGTAGGCGATCGCATCGGCGATGTCCTGCGCCTCGAGCCGCTCGACATCGGCGAAGCGGCCCATCATCTGGTCGCGGATCTCCGGCCGGATGTGGTCGGGCAGCTCCGTGTCGACGGCGCCCGGCTCGACCAGCGAGACGCGGACGTGGCGCTCGGTGACCTCCTGGCGCAGCGACTCGGAGAACGCGCCGACGCCATGCTTGGTCAGGTTGTAGACGCCCGACCCCGCCCGGGCGAGACGCCCGGCGACCGAGCTGATGTTGACGAGGTCGGCGACCCCGCGCGGGTCGCCGTCGGCCGCGCTCAAGAGGTGAGGGAGGGCCGCGTGGGCGACGTAGAGCAGTCCGTTGAGGTTGAGGGCGATCATCCGGTCCCACTCGTCGATCGGCGCACCCACGGCCGGGCCGAGCAGCATCACGCCGGCGTTGTTGACGACCGTGTCCAGCCGGCCCCGCCAGGCGACCGCCTGGTCGACCGCGGCGACCACGGCCGCCCGGTCGGTCACGTCGAGCTCGATCGCCAGGGCCCCACCCCCGTCGGCGTCGATCTCCGCTGCCAGCACGTCCAGGCGATCCCTGCGCCGGGCGGCGAGCACCACCCCGGCCCCCAGCCGGGCCAGCTCCCGGGCGGTCGCCTCCCCGATCCCGCTGCTCGCGCCGGTGACCAGGGCGACGGTCCCATCAAGTCGGTCTGCCATCTGCCTCTCCATTTCTAAACTGCCTGCCTGCCCTAACGTTTCCATGATGCCCCGTGTCTCCCCGTCGCAACCCGCCCGGCCGACCGCCGGCCGCCCGCTCGAGAGCGAGCCGCGGCCGCAGGCGCCGGACAGCGCTCCGAAAGAACACCTGGGAGAGCCCGACCCGGACGCAGGCTCCGCCACCGGTGCGCTCTCGCGGCGACTGGTCCTCCTGCTGGCGGTCGCCTGCGGAGCGGCGGTCGCCAACCTCTACTACGCCCAGCCCCTGCTCCACACGATCTCCGCCGATCTCGGCGTCTCAGCCGGGACGACCGCCCTGCTGGTCACCGCGTCGCAGATCGGCTACGCGGCCGGCCTCGTCCTGATCGTCCCGCTCGGCGATCTCCTCAACCGGCGGCGGCTCGTCTCGGGGATGCTGATCGTCACGACGATCGGGCTCGCCGGCGCGGCCGCGGCCCCCAGCCTCGCCGGCCTGGCGATCGCCCTCGCCGTCGTCGGGACGACGTCGGTCGTCGCCCAGATCCTCGTCCCGTTCGCCAGCTCGCTGGCCGGCGAGGACGAGCGCGGGCGGGTCGTCGGGATGGTCATGAGCGGCCTCCTGATCGGGATACTTCTGGCCCGAACCTTCTCCGGGCTGGTCGCCCAGTTCGGGGGTTGGCGGCTCGTCTACGGGCTCGCGGCCGCGGGCACCCTGGTCCTCTCGATCGCCCTCGCCCGCGCCCTGCCCGACGTCCGGCCGGTCGCCGGCCCGTCGTACGGACGCCTGCTGGGCTCGGTCGGCACGCTGATCGCGCGGGAGCCGCTGCTGCGCCGGCGGATGGTCTACGGGGCGCTCGGGATGGCCGGCTTCACGGTCGTCTGGACGTCGCTCGCCCTGCTCCTCTCGCGCCCGCCGTTCTCCTTCGGGGAAGCCGTGATCGGACTCTTCGGGCTGGCCGGTCTGGCCGGGGCGATGGCCGCCCAGTTCGCCGGCCGGGCGGCCGACACCGGCAGCGGCCGGCGGGCGACCGGCTTCTTCCTCGGGGCGATCCTGCTCGGCTGGGGCTTCCTCGCCCTCGGCCGGTCGAGCGTGCTCGGACTGATCGCCGGCCTGCTCGTCCTCGACCTCGGCGTCCAGGGTCAGCACATCCTCAACCAGACGATCATCTACGAGCTGCGCCCGGCCGCCCGCAGCCGTCTGACGACCGCGTACATGGGGGGCAACTTCTTCGCCGGGGCACTGGCCTCGGCACTCACGGTGTGGGCATGGAATCTCGGTGGATGGTTGGCGGTGTGTGGTTTTGGGGCCACGCTCGCCCTCACCGGGGTCGTCGCATGGCTGACCGAGTGATGCTCGGGCAGGGGGACCGGATCGCCGGCTACGAGGTCGAGGCGGTGATCGCCCAGGGCGGGATGGGCGTCGTCTACCGGGCCCACCAGGTCGGGCTGGGGAGGTCGGTCGCGCTGAAGGTGATCGCGTCCGACCGTGCTGGCGACCAGACCTTTCGAGCCCGCTTCGTACGCGAGGCCCGGCTCGCGGCCTCGCTCGACCACCCGAACGTGATCCCCGTCTTCGAGGCCGGCGACGACGGCGGCGAGCTGTTCATCGCGATGCGCCTCGTCGACGGATCGGATCTCGAGCGGCTGATCGGCCGGTCGGGTCCGCTCGACGTCCGGCTGGCCTGCCGGATCGTCGCCCAGGCGGCCGCCGGCCTGGACGCCGCCCATCGGAGGGGCCTGGTCCACCGGGACGTCAAGCCGGCGAACATCCTGCTGGCCGGGGCGCCCGAGGACCCTCACGTCTACGTCAGCGACTTCGGCGTGGCCCAGTCGGCCGAGCCGGCCGCCCGGCTCACGGAGGCGTCCGAGTGGGTCGGGACGCCGGGGTATGCCGCGCCCGAGCAGGTCCGCGGCGGGGAGGTCGACGCCCGGGCCGACATCTACGCGCTCGGCTGCGTCCTGCTCGCCGCCCTGACCCGTCGCGCGCCCCAACCCCGGCCGCGGCTCCCGCCGGCGATCGAGGCGATCATCGACCGGGCGACCGCCGCGGCTCCGTCGGCCCGCTTCCAGTCGGCCCGTGAGCTCGGCGACGCCCTGCACCAGCTCGCCGCGCGCAACGCGCCGGTCGCGGCGGGTCCGGTTG
>DATCEH010000063.1:0-24773 GCA_036510225.1 Solirubrobacteraceae bacterium
GGGTTCCGCCCGCGGGTCGCCGGCGGTGCGGTCGAGATTCCGGGCGAGCAGCGCCTCGAGGTTGACGGCGTGGTCTACGAGCTTGGCGGCAAGATCGTCCTCAAGCCGGGCGTCGACCGCGACCCGTACGACAAGATGCTCCACGGTCGAGTGGCGACGCTCGAGCGGATCATGGTCGACTACGACGGGAAGGTCCATCTCGGGGTCACCGTCGACGACGATGCGGCCCAGGAGATCCTCCGCGAGACCGGCCGGTACCTGTTCTTCTTCAAGGACGAGGTCGAGGTCCTGTGAGTGAGACCCAGAAGATCAAGCTCGCGGTCAACGTCAGCCCGGACGGAAGGTCATTCCAGGAGACCGAGACGCCGGTTGCCCCGGAGCGCCAGATCCTGATCGCGGCGATCGGTCCGGCGTGGCGGCCTGAGGAGGACTACGCGACGGCGGTCGCCGACCTGATCGAGGCCCGGGAGCTTCCGAGCGGTGTCTCCAACGTTGACTTCGGGACCGGAGCGATCGGTATCGCCTACGAGGTCATGCGCGGGTACGACGCGCTCGTCCTGATCGACATCGACGCCGGCGAGAGCGGCGTCCGCGCGCTGTCGGTGGCCGAGGTCGACGAGCAGGCGGTCGACGGCGGCGTCGAGGACGGCCAGGAGCTCGAGCCCAACGGGATGGACGCGGACACGGTCCTGCGCTTCATCAAGTACATCGGCGGCTGGCCGGGACGGATCTTCACGGTCGGTGCCGCGGCCCCGGCGGAGGCCGGATCGGAGGCCGAGGCGTCGCCGGTCGGACCGGCGGACGCCGTCGACTTGGTGATGGCGACGGTCGAGGACCTCCAGCATGCATGAGATGTCCCTGGCCAGCGCGATCGTCAACACGGTCGTCAAGCACGCCGGCGACCGGAAGGTCACGCTGATCACCCTGAGGACCGGCGGTATGCGCCAGGTCGTCGTCGACTCGCTCGAGTTCTACCTCGGTTTCGTCGCTCGCGACACCTGCTGCGAAGGCGCGAAGCTCGAGGTGATCCTCGTCAAGACCCGTTTCAAGTGTCGCCCTTGCGGCGAGGAGTGGGAGCCCGATCTCCCGCACTTCCGCTGCCCCAACTGCGAGAGCGCCGACGTCGCGATCATCGCCGGCGAGGAATTCGAAGTCGACTCGATCGAGATCGACGAGGAGGAAGCCGCATGCACCGCACCAAGGTGAAGATCGTCGAGGAGGCACTCGACGCGAACAACACGATCGCACGGGCGAACCGCAGCGATTTCGACCGCTCGGGCGTCAGCGTCGTCAACCTGATGAGCGCCCCGGGCGCCGGAAAGACGACGCTGCTCGAGGCGACGCTCGGCGGACTCGACCTGCGGGTCGGCGTGCTCGAGGGCGACGTCCAGGGAAGCGCGGATGCCGACCGGATCGCCGCAATGCACATTCCCGTCGTTCAGCTGAACACCGACGGCGGCTTCGGGGGCGAGTGTCACCTCGACGCGAACATGGTCCGCTCGGCCCTGCCGGCGTTCTCGCTCGATGATCTCGACCTCCTGATCATCGAGAACGTCGGCAACCTCGTCTGCCCGGCGGAGTTCAAGGTCGGCGAGGACACCCGGGCGATGATCTGCTCGGTGACCGAGGGCGAGGAGAAGCCGCTCAAGTACCCCTTGATGTTCCGGGCGTGCGAGCTGGTCGTCGTGAACAAGATCGACCTCCTCGAGCATCTGGACTATGACCTCGACAAGCTGCTCTACAACATCGACGCCGTCCACCCGGATGTCCCGAAGCTGCTCGTCAGCGCGAAGACCGGCGAAGGGGTCGACCAGTTCCGCGACTGGCTGACCCAGGTCGCCGCGGGAGCGCCGGCACCGGCATGAAGACCGCGCCTGCCGTCGCCGCGGGCGAGCGCTTCTTCACAACCGAGGCCGAGCGAATCGCGCGGCTCTGCCACGCGATGTCCGATCGGTTCGCGCGCGGCGGCCGCCTGATCGCGGTCGGCTGCTCGCCTCAGGCCCGCTCGGACGCCCGTCACGTCGCGGTCGAGTTCGTCCACCCGGTGATCGTCGGCAAGCGGGCCCTGCCGGCGCTCGCGGTGACCCACGAACCGCAGCAGCTGGGCCTTCTGGCCGAGCCGGACGACATGGTGATCGCGTTTGACGACTCGTGTGGTTGGACGACCGACGACTCCAAGCCCGTGTATCTCGGGATCGGCTACGGGGGCAGCGGGGCCGAGTGGGACTTCGACCCCGGCTGCGACGACCCGTTCGTCGCCCAGGAGCTGATCGAGACCCACTACCACCTGCTCTGGGAGTTGGTCCATGTCTTCTTCGAGCACCGAGGACGTCAGGGCGGGGCTGCCCAGGATGGCGGCCCGGCGGCCTGGCTCTACCCGATGCTGGGTGAACGGGCCCGCGATCCGGAAGCCGTCGTCGGCGACGTCGCCGCGTCGGTCCTGATGAAGTCCGAGGAGATCTCGGCCCTGCGGACGCAGACGCTGGCCGACAACGAGGACGCTCTCACAGCGGCGGCGGCGGCCATGCGGGCGAGCTTCGAGAAGGGCGGTAGGCTCTTGAGTTTCGGGAACGGGGGTTCGTGCACCGACGCGATGGACGCGGTCGCCGACACGTCCTTCCCGCCCAACGGCCTGACCCCGCATCCGGCGCTCGACCTCTCAGACGATGCGTCGATCATCACGGCGATCGCCAACGACATCGGTGTCGGGGCGGTCTTCTCGCGGCAGGTGATCGCCCACGCCCGGGCCCAGGACGTCGTCTTGAGCTTCTCGACGAGCGGGAACTCCGAGAACGTGATCGAGGCGCTGATCGAGGCCCGCAAGCGCGGCGTCACGACCGTCGCGATGGTTGGGTACGACGGCGGGAAGATCGCCGACCAGAAGCTCGCCGACCACGTCATCGTCACCCGGTCCCAGCACATTCCGCGGATCCAGGAGGCGCAGGCGAGTGCCTGGCACGCGCTCCGGGAACTCGTCGGCTAGCCGGGTCTCCCCGGCTGACCAGATCACGCCGGCCGAGGTTCCCCGCGCTGCGGCAGACCAGATCCTGACGCCGGCCGGCCGGGTCCGGATCCGCGTGGCCGGGACGGTCCAGGGAGTCGGCTTCCGGCCGCACGTCTATCGCCTGGCCCACGAGCTCGGCCTCGACGGGTTCGTTCTCAACGACACCTCCGGCGTCCTGGTCGAGGTCGAAGGCGCCGCGGCGGGGCTGGACGACTTCGTCGAGCGCCTTAGCTCCGAGGCGCCCCCACTCGCCCGAATCGAGCGGGTCGAGAGGTCGGCCATCCCGCCGACCGGGGAGGACGGTTTCCGGATCGTCATGAGTCGGTCCGGCGGTCAGCCGGATCAGCAGGTCGCGCCGGTCTCGCCGGACATGACGACCTGTGACGACTGTCTGGCCGAGCTGACCGACCCGGACGACCGGCGCTACGGATACCCGTTCACGAACTGCACGAACTGCGGTCCCCGGTTCACGATCGTCCAGGGCGTGCCCTACGATCGGCCGCTGACGACGATGTCTCGCTTCAAGATGTGCGAGCTCTGTCAGGCCGAGTACGAGGATCCACTCGACCGGCGCTTCCACGCCCAGCCGAACGCCTGTCCCGTCTGCGGGCCGCAGCTCGTCTTCCTCGACGCTGCGACGAGCGAGCCGGCCCCGGCCCCGGCCGCAAGCCGGCCGCCGGCCGGCGCTCCGCCGCGGGCGCAGGCGGCTCTGGACGCCGCCCTGGCCGCGCTGGACGCGGGGAGGATCCTCGCGATCAAGGGGCTCGGCGGCTATCACCTCGCCTGCCGGGCCGACCACGAGCCGGCGGTCGCCGGCCTGCGGGGACGCAAGCACCGGGAGGAGAAGCCGTTCGCCCTGATGGTCTCGGGCGTCGACGCGGCCCGCCGGCTGGCTTTCGTCTCGCCGGTCGAGGAGGAGCTCCTGACCCAGCGGTCGCGGCCGATCGTGATCGCCCGTCGCCGGCCGGGGGCGCCGGTCGCCGAGTCGGTCGCGCCGGCTTCGCCGGATCTCGGGTTGATGCTCCCGTACTCGCCGCTCCATCACCTCCTGGTGGCCGATCGGGACCTCGTGATGACGAGTGGGAACGTCTCGGACGAGCCGATCGCCTTCCGCGACGAGGATGCCGTCGACCGACTTGGGACGATTGCCGACCACTTTCTGACCCACGACCGGCCGATCCACACGCGGACCGACGACTCGGTCGTTCGTGCCGGCCTGATGATCCGCCGGTCCCGCGGCTACGTCCCATCCGCCCTGACCCTCCCCGTCGCGGCCGCCCAGCCGCTGCTGGCGTGCGGGGCCGAGCTGAAGAGCACGTTCTGCCTGGCGAAGGACGACCGAGCCTGGGTCTCCCACCACATCGGTGACCTCAAGAACTGGGAGACACTGTCCTCGTTCCGGGAGGGCGTCGCCCATTTCGAGCGGCTGTTCGCCGTCAGCCCGGAGGTCGTCGCCCACGACCTGCATCCCGACTACCTCTCGACTCGCGAGGCAACCGACCACTTCGTGTCCGACGTCGACGATCCGACGACGTTTGCGATCCAGCACCACCACGCTCACCTGGCGGCCGCTCTGGCCGAGCACGGGGAGACCGGGCCGGCGGTCGGGGCGATCTACGACGGGGCCGGATACGGCGCCGACGGTACGGTCTGGGGCGGGGAGATTCTCGTCGGCGGCCTGACCGGCTTCGAGCGGGCCGGCCACCTCCGGCCGGTTGCCCTCCCCGGCGGCGACCGGGCGGCAGCCGAGCCGTGGAGGATGGCCTGCTCCTGGCTGGCGGACGCGCTCGGCGGTGAGCCGCCGCTGCCGTCGTCGCTCGCCGGCCGGGTGGACCCGAAGCGCTGGGCGGCGGTGGCCGGGTTGGCCAGGACGGCCGGGCGGACGTCGAGCATGGGCCGGCTCTTCGACGCGGTTGCCGCCCTCTGCGGCATCCGTGCGGTCGTCAGCTTCGAGGGCCAGGCGGCGATCGAGCTCGAGGCGATCGCCGATCACCAGGAGCGGGGGGGATATCCCCTGGCCGGAGACCTCGACGCCAGGCAGCTGATCCTCGATGTCCGTCGCGACGTCTCCCGCGGAGTCTCGATTCCTATCGTCGCGGCCCGCTTCCACAACGCGGTCGCCCGGGGAACGGCCCTCGCCGTGATCGCCACCGGGCTCGATACGGTCGTCCTGTCGGGGGGTTGCTTCCAGAACCGCCTGCTGACCGAGCGGACGATCGACGAGCTGGCCGGCTTCCGCTGCCTGCTGCCGCGTCAGCTCCCGCCCGGTGACGGAGGGATCTCCTTCGGCCAGGCCGCGATCGCCGCCGCCCTGCTCGCCTGAGCTGAGCCGGGCGCGCCGCCCGGCGGCCGAGCGATGTGCCGGACTCGGTCAGCCGGCGGGACGTGGACTCCCGTAGAAACTTCAAATGATCCGCCGAATAAGAAAGCAAATCTGTATTTCCCTATTTGTCCGGAGACTTGTACGGTTTGCTACAAGCCGGGTGCACTCGTTTCACCCGGCTTTCAGGCACGGGCGACCCTCCCGGGGGCGCATCGGTGCCGGCCCAGGCAAGCAGGACCGAGCGGAGGAACCAGTGGAGAAGAGAAACCGTGTACTTGTCGTAGCGAATCGGACGGCGGCCACCGAGCCCCTGCTCAGCGAGATCCGCCGCCGGTCGGCTATCGGCCAGGCTGACTACCACCTCGTCATGCCGGCATCGCCGCACGGTCTCCACCGAGTCGTCGACCCCGAGGACAACGGTCGGGACGAGGCGACTGCTCGCCTCGCACAGGCGCTCCCGCTTCTGAGCGAGGCCGCGGGAACCGAGGTCACCGGAGAGGTCGGCAGCCACGACCCGCTGGGCGCCGTGGCCGACGCCGTCCACAGGGCCGACTACGACGAGATCATCGTCTCGACCCTCCCACGCCGGGTCTCCCGGTGGCTGAAGCTGGATCTCCCGAGCAAGATCGGAGCGCTCGGGCTGCCGGTCACGCTCGTCAATCCTGACCGGGCCGCCGCGCCGGCCCGCGAGCTCGCGGCCGCAGCCGGCCGCTGAAGGCAGCTCAGCTCAGATCACCAGGACGTCTTGCGGTAGTCCCGCAGGACGGCCTGGGCTTCGCTGCCGGCGACGAACGACATGAACCCGTCGACATGTGGTCGGCGGGGGCCGACCGCTGCGCGCAGGACGTACCAGTCGCGCTGGGGAAGGGGGGTCGTCACGGGGACGGTCCGCAGGACGCCGGCCTCCAACTCGAGCTCGATCGCCAGCCTCGACTGGAGTGAGATGCCGAGCCCGGCACGAGCGGCGTGCTTGATCGCGCCGTTGGATCCGAGCGTCAGCACGCGTGGTCTGAGACCGTGGGCCTCGAGGTAGTGCTCGGTCATCGCCCGGGTGCCCGACCCCTCCTCACGCAGCAGCCACGTGCACGCGCCGAGCTGCTCGCCGGTGACCGCGTCACCGCCGACCAAGGGGTTGTCGGGACGGGCGATCAGGGCGATCTCGTTGACCATGAACGCCGCCCCGGTCAGGCGGTCGCCGCCTGGCGGCCGGCCGCCGATCGCGATGTCGACGTCGTGATCGAGCAGCTGGCGCAGGACCCGATCGCGGTTGCCGACGTCGAGCGTCAGCATGATCGACGGGTGGCGTTCACGGAAGGCCTGCATCAGGGTCGGAACGAGATACTCGGCGGCCGTGGTCACCGCCGCGATGCGCAGCTCCCGGTCGGCGACGCCGGCGGCCTCGAGCGCGGCTCGTCGTCCCTGCTCGAGCAGTCCGATCACGTCGGCCGCGTAGTCGGTGAAGGCCTCGCCGGCCGGACTCGGCCGGACGCCACGGCCGATCCGCTCGGTCAGCTTGACGCCGAGCTCCTCCGAAAGGGCGGAGACGGCGGCGGAGATCGACGGCTGGGTGACGAACAGGCGGTCAGCCGCGGCGGCCGTCGAGCCCTCGCGCACGACAGCAAGGAAGCTCCGCAACTGCGTGAGCGTGATTGCCACTCATCGAAATATAACTTGTACGAATAGGACGTGGCCGTCGGTCGGGCCGTGCGACCCGACGACCGCACGGGTTGGACGGCCCCGGGAAAGGTCCGGCCACCGGCGAGAGGCGCGCCAGCCCTGACTTGCGCGCAGACGGCGCACGCCCTCGCCGACGCGACTCAGACGTCCGGCCGGCGAGTGACTCGTCGTGGTCTGAGCCCGAACCTCAGGCGACGAGCGATTCCGCGAGCTCGCCGATGCTCGCGTCGGCGTTGGCCCGGGTCCGGTCGAGTAGCGCCTCCTGGGCGATCGCGCGGTTGGCGTCGTCGCCGACCCACGCGGCCAGGGCCGGGTCGACGAGCGCACGGCCGAAGGAGAAGCTCAGCCGCCACGGCTGGGGGCCGAGCTTGTTGATCGCGTTGAGGTGGGCGCTGGCCAGCTCGGGGGACTGCCCGCCCGACAGGAAGACGATTCCCGGGACGGCAGCCGGAACCACCCGGCGGAAGCAGCGAACCGTCGCCTCGGCGACGTCTTCGACCGATGCCTGAACCGGGCACTTCTTGCCGGAGACGACCATGTTCGGCTTGAGCAGCATCAGCTCGAGCGAGACTCTCTGGGCCTGGAGCTCGGCGAAGACCTTGCGAAGCGTGGCCGTCGTGACCTCTTCGCAGCGCTCGATCGTGTTGTCGCCGTCCATCAGGACCTCGGGCTCGACGATCGGGACGATCCCGGCCTCCTGGCAGAGCGCCGCGTACCTGGCGAGGGCGTGGGCGTTGACCGCGATCGCGTAGTCCGTCGGCAGGCCGTCGCCGATGTGGATCACCGCGCGGAACTTCGCGAACTTCGCGCCCATCTCCCTGTACTCGGCCAGCCGCTCGCGCAGCCCGTCGAGTCCTTCGGTGACCGTTTCGCCGGGCGCGGAGACCAGCGGCTTGGCGCCGGTGTCGACCTTGATCCCCGGCGCGACGCCGCCGGCGGCGAGCGCCTCCGGGAACGCGGTCCCGTCGGCCAGTACCTGGCGGATCGTCTCGTCGAAGAGGATGATTCCGCTGACCGTCTCACCGAGGCCCGGCGCGGTGCCAAGGACCTCGCGGTAGGCGGCCCGCATCTCCTTGGTCGGAGGAACTCCGGCCTTCTCCAGCCGACTGGACATCGTGCCGATGCTCTCATCAGCCGCGAGGATCCCCCGCGGCGGGGCCAGCAGATGTTTGATGGTCTCTGCGAGCTGCTCGCTCGTCGTGGTATCGCTCATGCGGTCGCTGCCTCCGGCTCGGGAGTGACGTTGGCCGGCGGTGACTCCTGGCGGCTGCGGCCACCGTCACCACCAAGGGCGATGGCGGCCTTTGCGGTCGCCATGTGGTAGAGGATCAAGAGCTGCACCAAGGCCAGCGACTCGGAGCGGTGCAGGTCGGTTCCGACCGTGAACTCGCCGAGGCGCTGCGTGCGCAGGTGGCTCGCGAAGTGCATCCGGTCCCAGATCGCCTCTTCGATGCGGGCGCCCTGGGTCGCCTCGAGGTTCCCGGGAATCCGGAGAAACCGCTCACCGAGACGGGTCTCGATGCCGATCGGACTGTCGGCGTCGATCACGGGAGACAGGTCCGGGTGGACCAGCCCGTCCCGCAGGGTCAGCTCGGCGTCGAGGTGATCCGGGTCGCCGCTCTCGTCGGCGTGGGGGACGAACGAGATCACGATGTCGGCGTGCCGGCGCTGCGGGCGGATGAACGACGCCGAGTCGTGCTCACGACGGTCGAGCTCCGCGAGGACCTCATCGGTCGTGTAGCCCCGGCGGGAGCAGTCGCGCTGGACCTTCCAGTGCCGACGGAGCTCCTCCGGCGGGGCAAGGTAGACGCGGACGTCGCAGGCGTCGCGGAGCGGGCCGGTGTGGTAGCCGAGCAGACCCTCGATCACGGCGAAACGGCCGGGCACGACATACTTCGGCGCTCCGAATGTCCCGTCCGCGTGGAGATAGGTCGGCTTGAGGATCGGCTCGCCCTTGCGGAAGTGCGCGAGATCCTGGGCGATGATGTCGAGGTAGTTGCAATCCGGGTTGAGCGGCGTCATGCCGTTCTCGGCCCGGGCCTTGCGGTCGTACTTGTGGTAGTCGTCGGTGCAGACGTGGGTCACGGCGTCCTCGCCGAGAACCCGTACCAGACCGCGCGTGATGGTCGTCTTTCCTGTGGCGGAGTCGCCCACGACTCCCAGGATCACGGGACGCGGCACGGGTCAGTCCCCGGCCTTGCCCGCGGCCACAGCCGCGTCGAGCTCTGAATCGGTCATTGATTGTGCCTCACCTTCGCCGTCGTCGCCAAATACCCGACTGGCCAGGATATCGTCAGCTTCGATCCTCATCAAGTCCTCGCGGGTGGGCTGGCCGCCCTGGTCGAAGATCCGCTTGGCCTGTCGCAGCCGTGCGCGTTCGAGGGCGTTGCGAATGCTCCGGGCGTTCGAGAAGCGCGGCCGCTTCATGCGCAACTCGATGTAGTTGGAGAGCGCTTCCTCGGCGTCGGGTGTCATCGTGTAGGAGGCCTGCTTGAGCATCAGGCGGGCGATGTCCATCAGCTCGTCACGTGTGTAGTTGGGGAAGTCGATGTGGTGGGCGACGCGCGAACCCATCCCCGGGTTGCTGCGGAAGAACTGCTCCATCCGGTCGTGGTAGCCGGCGAGCACGACGACGAGCGTGTCGCGCTCGTTCTCCATCGCCGTCAGCAGGACCTCGATCGCCTCGGCCCCGTAGTCGCGCTCGTTCTCCGGGCGGAACAGGAAGTAGGCCTCGTCGATGAAGAGGACACCGCCCCGGGCCCGCTTGATCACGGCCGTCGTCTTCGGCGCCGTGTGGCCGACGTACTGGCCGACGAGGTCGTCGCGGGTGACGGCGACAACCTGGTTCTTCTCGATGTAGCCCAGCCCGTGGAGGATCTTGGCGATCTCCAGGGCGACCGTCGTCTTGCCGGTACCGGGCTCGCCGGTGAACGACATGTGCAGAGACGGCCGCTGGGAGGTGAGCCCAACGGCCGTCCGGAGACGGTCGATCACGAGCAGGGCAGCGATCTCCGCGATCCGCTCCTTGACGGGGGCCAGCGCGACGAGCTTCTCGTCGAGCTCCTCGAGTACCTGGCTGACGTTCGACTCGGCTAGTACGTCCTCGACCTTGAGCGGTGCCCCGTTGTCCTCCGGGGCACCGCTACGGCTCTGCTCGGTGGTCACTCGCCGCTGTCCTTCGCGGTCATGCGCTCTTCCTTCTCGACGCCGTCCGCCCCGTAGCGGTAGCCGACGGGCTGCTCGGTGGCGTAGGAGTGCAGCGTGTAGCGCACCGTCCGGTCGTTCGACTCCTGCCGGTCGAGGCGGAAGCCCGGCTCGTGCTCCGGTCGGTTGACGATGATGCTGAGGCCGGTTGTCTGCCGCCCCCTCGTGCTGTCATAGGCGACCAGCTTGATGTAGCGGGCCGGATACGCCGCGCGGCAGGCGTTGATGTCGTCGAGCACGAGATGCGCGTCGTCGGCCTCGACGTCGAACCGCGGCTGCTCCCACATCTCCCAGAGCGAGTTGCGGGGATGCGGGTCGTCGGTGTGCTCGACCATCATCGCCCAGCCCTGCCCGATCGCGTACTTGATGTGCATTGTCAGCCGCTCGTCGGAGAAATCCGGGAGGTAGCTGAATGTGCCCTGTGTAACTCTCATCTCATTGGCTCCGTTTCAGCCGGCCGGGGTGACGGTGGGGACGTAGTCGGGTGTATCCGTCGACGCGTAGTTGAACGTGATGTCCTTCCAGACATCGAGTGCCGCGTCGAGCTCGGGGCAGCCCTTGGCCGCCTCGATGAGGATGTCCGGACCCTCGTTGAAGTAGTCCTTGCCCTCGTTGCGCGCGGCGACGATCGCTTCGACGGCGACCCGGTTGGCGGTAGCGCCGGCGGCGATACCCATCGGGTGGCCGATCGTCCCGCCGCCGAACTGGAGGACGACGTCCTCGCCGAGGTACTCGAGCAGCTGGTGCATCTGGCCGGCGTGGATTCCGCCTGACGCAACCGGCATGACGCCGGCCAGCGAGGCCCAGTCCTGGTCGAAGTAGATCCCGGTCTCGGGGTTGGCGACGTTGTAGCGCTGGCGCAGCACGTCGTAGTAGCCCTTGATCATGTTCGGGTCGCCTTCGAGCTTGCCGACGACCGTACCCGCGTGGATGTGGTCGACGCCGAGCATCCGGCACCACTTGGCGATCACGCGGAAGCTGACGCCGTGCGTCTTCTGGCGCGTGTAGGTCCCGTGACCCGCCCGGTGGAGGTGGAGGATCATGCCGTTCGCGCGGGCCCACTTCGACATCGAGCTCATCGCCGTGTAGCCGACGGTGAGGTCCATCATGATGATCACGGAGCCGAGCTCCTTGGCGAACTCGGCCCGCTCGTACATGTCCTCCATCGTCGCGGCGGTCACGTTCATGTAGTGACCCTTGACCTCGCCGGACGCGGCCGAAGCCCGCTCGACGGCCTCGATCGCGAAGCAGTAGCGGTCACGCCAGCGCATGAACGGCTGGGAGTTGATGTTCTCGTCGTCCTTGGTGAAGTCGAGGCCGCCGCGGAGCGCCTCGTAGACGACGCGGGCGTAGTTCTTGGCCGACAGGCCGAGCTTCGGCTTGACGGTCGCGCCGAGCAGCGGGCGGCCGAACTTGTCGAGGTACTCGCGCTCCATCACGATGCCGTGGGGCGGACCCGGGAACGACTTGAGGTAAGCGACGGGGATCCGCATGTCCTCGAGGCGGAGCGCCTTGAGCGCCTTGAAGCCGAACACGTTGCCGATGATCGACGACGTCAGGTTGGCGATCGAGCCCTCTTCGAAGAGGTCGATGTCGTAGGCGATCTTCGCGATGAACTGACCTTCGATGCCGGGAACCGGCTCCACGGAGTAAGCCTTGGCCTGGTAGTGCTGGTATGGGGTCAGGCGGTCGGTCCAGACGACGGTCCACGTCGCGGTCGACGACTCACCGGCGACGGCGGCGGCTGCCTCGATCTCGTCCACTCCGGGCTGCGGAGTGATCCGGAAGGCGCACAGCACGTCTGTTTCCTTGGGCTCGTAGTCGGCGTCCCAATACCCCATCTCGGCGTATGGCGTCACCCCAGATGTCCAGCGGTCCTTCTTCGGCGGAGCGCCGTTGCCTTCGCTCATCAGTGGAGTCTCACTTTCCTTTGCGCAATGATCTGATAAAGCCAGTATGGACCTTAGGTCCATGAAAAAATACTCAATAGTTCGGGCGAATACTTCGCGCTTTCTCTATGAGTGGCGTGGCCCGGCCGCCGCGGGGTGAGCCGGGCGGGCGGACGTTGGGGCCTGAGCGGAACAGTGAAACGCAGGCCCTTCCGTGAGACTAGCGTGCCCGGACGTCGGGCGGTCGAGGTAGCTAGGCGGTGATCGTCGCGACCGACGTGGTCGCCGCGGCGACTCTGGGTACGACTTGGAGGACGCTCTCCCGGATGCACCAGGCGATGTCCTCGGTCAGGCCGACGTCGACCAGGACCTTGCCGTTCATGCTGTTCTCGAAGAGCTCGGTCGTCGAGGTCGTCGCCGTCGCGACGAGCTCGGCCGTCCGCGCCGCGTCGGTCGCCGGTCCGCCCAACTCGGCGACGATCCGGCCGGCGACGTAGATGTCCTCGATCGCGAGCCGGCCGTTCGTGCCCGCACAGACCAGCAGGAGGTCGTCGGCCCGATCGTCGGCCCGGAGGCGGTCGACCAGGGCGTCGAGGTTCAGCAGGCTGCCGAGCAGAACCTCGTCGGACGCGGCGGCCGCCGCGACGATCGCCGGGGCGCCGTTGGTCGTGCAGAGTACGAGCTCGACGCCTGTGGCCGTGGCCACGCCGGACGGCGAGTTGCCGAGTTCGAACCCGTCCGGCGGGAGGCAGCGGTACTCGCCGGCGAGGACGCGGCCCGGGGCCCGGAGCGCGAGTCCCTGGTCGAGCGTCGATGTGCACAGCACGCGTGCGTAGCCGCCGTCGAGCGCCTGGGCGACCGTCGATGTCGCCCGGAGGACGTCGATCACGACCGTGACCTGGGCCGGGCGGAGGTCGTTGGACTTGAGCGCGACGTCGATCATCCGACCACCGGCGCCGCGTCGAGCTTCGACCGCCGGTTGGGGCGGCCCGGCAGTCGGTGTCGCCGGCGCATCAGGCGGCTGATTGGCCCGGCGAGCGGCCGGACGGCTCGAGCATCCCGAAGCCCGAGCCGTAGAGCTCGTCGAACGCGGCGAGCTCGTCCTCGTCGAGCGGCGGAACGTCGGTTGCCCGGCCCCACTCGTCGAGTTGGGCACACGTGTTGACGGTGTGGACGACCGTGGCGATCGCCGGCTGGCTGAGGATGTAGCCGTAGGCGACCTGGGCGAGCGTCCGCTCGCCGTCACGCGTCAGGAAGGCCATCCGGTCGACCTTCTTGAGGCCGTCGATCAGCCACGACCGCGGCCGGTGGCGGCGATGGTCGTTGCCTTCGAAGGTGTGGTCCGGCGTGAGATGGCCCTCGAGCAGGCCGCTCGACGTGGGTACCCGGGCGATGATCCCGACGCCGCGGGACTCGCCGAGCTCGAGGAACTCGGCACCCGGCTCCTGCTCGAGCATGTTGTAGACGGTCTGCAGCGAGGTGATCGTCCGCGACCGCAGGGCCTCGACGCCCTCGTCGCGCCAGCCGATCTTCGGGCCGAGGGCGATGCCGTAGTGGCGGATCTTCCCTTCGGACTTGAGGTCGTCGAGACACGCGAACAGCTCGTCGTCCTCGATTGCGTCCATCCGTGGGTTGTGGAGCTGGTAGAGGTCGACGTAATCCGTCCCGAGCCGGTGGAGGCTGGCGTCGAGCGCTCGACGCGTGTGGGCAGGCGACCAGTCGTGCGGCCGCTCGGATTCGCCGTGGTCGGTCCGCTCGCTGTCGAGCAGGTACCCGAACTTCGTCGACAGCTGGATCCGGTCCCTGGCTACTCCGGACTTGGCGAGACCGGCGCCGACGAGCTCCTCGTTGAGCCCCTGGCCGTAGGTGTCGCCGGTGTCGAAGAAGGTGATCCCCAGGTCGAGGGCGCGTGCGATCAGGCGATCCGGATCCTCGTGATCGCCCCACCAGTCCGAGCCGAGGGCCCATGTCCCGAAGCCGACGGCCGAGGTCTCGAGGTCGGTCTTGCCGAAGCGGCGGGTGTCCATTCCGGCCATTCTACCGGTGGCACCCATCCGGCTGGGATGTCTCGACGCGGCCGCGGAAAGAACGGATCCCGGGTGTGGGAGAGCCGAACCCTCGGTCGTTTATCCTTAGACGAGATTTCCGTTGACTGACCAGTCAATCTGCCGATGATTGCCTAGCACCGCAGCCGCTACTCGCCCGACCTTTAGGAGACATCAGACCGTGGTCGATTTCACGCTGACCGATGAACAGAAGAGCCTGCGCGAGCTTGCGCACGACTTCGCGGAGAAGGAGATCCGCCCAGTCGCCTGGGAGTACGACAAGGACGGCCAGTGGCCGGAGAAGATCATCGAGCAGGCGTGGGAGCTCGGTCTGATGAACAACCACATCCCCGAGGAGTACGGTGGACCGGGGATCGGCTACCTCGACGGCGCGCTGATCGAGGAGGAGCTGTCGTGGGGCTGCTCGGGGATCCAGACGTCGGTCGGCTGCAACGGACTGGCCACGGCCCCGCTGATCCTGGCGGGATCCGAGGAGCTCAAGAAGGAGTACCTCGGACGGCTGACCGAGGCCCCACTGCTGGCGTCGTTCTGCCTGACCGAGCCGGATGCCGGGTCGGACGTCGCGTCGATGAAGACGCGGGCGGTCAAGCGGGGCGACAAGTGGGTGATCAGCGGGTCGAAGTGCTTCATCACGAACGGGAGCTACGCTAACTACTACACGGTCTACGCGAAGACCGACCCCGACGCCGGCCACCGGGGCATCTCGTGCTTCGTCGTCCCGCGTGACGCGGGCGTGATCGTCGACAAGAAGGAGGACAAGATGGGTCAGCGGGCGTCGAACACGGCGACCGTGACCTTCCCCGACGTCGAGATCCCCCTGGATCACCTGATCGGCGAGGAGAACAAGGGCTTCAAGATCGCGATGATGACGCTCGACCGGACGCGGCCGGGGGTTGCCGGGATGGCGATCGGGATCGCGCGTGCGGCGTTCGAGTTCGCCTGCCAGTACTCGAAGGAGCGCGTCCAGTTCGGCGTGCCGATCGCCGCGCACCAGGCGATCCAGTTCATCATCGCGGACATGGCGACCGAGATCGAGGCGTCGCGTCTGCTGTGCTGGAAGTCGGCGGTCCTGCTCGACCAGGGCAAGCCGAACACGCTGCTGTCGTCCCACGCGAAGCGGTTCGCGGCGGACACGGCGATGAAGGTCACGACCGACGCGGTCCAGGTCTACGGGGGCTACGGGTTCATCAAGGAGTACAAGGTCGAGAAGCTGATGCGTGACGCGAAGATCATGCAGCTGTACGAGGGGACCGCCCAGATCCAGCGGATGGTGATCGCCCGGGAGACGCTGATGCCGCGGCGGGCGACGGCCGGGGTGGCCTAGCGGATCATCTTTCGGAGCGCTGGTCTCGGCGCCGAGGTCGGCTCACGATCGCGAGCCGACCGGGCCGCGGCCGGCGTTTCGGCCGGCTTCAGACGACGCCGGCGAGGCGGACCAGTGTGCCCGGACCATAGCCGGTGACGTGGCCGCCCTCGACCGGGAGGACCCTGACCCGGTAGAAGCCACCATGGTGGGCGTGGATCGTCACCGAATAGGCCGAGCTCTGCGCGCCGGCGGACGTCGCGCCGCCGCCCGCGACGAACTCCCAGGTCCGGCCGACGAGCCGCTCGACGCCGACCCGGGCGCCGACTTCGGCCGGGGCGATCGCGCCGGTGAAGCGGATCGTGTACGAGCCCGGCCTGGTCCTGTGGCGGCTGACTCGAGTGGTCACGGCGAGCGACACGTCTTCCGTGGTCACCGGACTCCCGACGGCCTGTCCCCCGCCGATGCTGACGACCTGGAACTGGGTCGTCACGGGGAGCGACAGCAGGTTGAAGGCGAAGCTCCCGGTCGCTGTGGTCACGGCCGCATTGCCGACGCTCTGGAATCCGGCGGTGAACGGGTAGGGGTTCTCCTGGAGGACGACGTCCCGGTCGCCGCCGCCGGTTCCCGAGACGGTGCCGGCGACCGTCAGCCCGGCACCGAAGACGGTCGGGTTGGGGACGGCGGTGATCCCCACCGAGAGGGGGATCTTCGGCGTCGTGAAGGCCTTCCCGCCGCCGAGGGTCGTCCCGCCGGCGCTGACGGCGACCAGGCGGTAGAAGTACTTCGTCGCCGGCTTGAGGCCGCCGACCTGGCCCGCGGCGGCGACCGCGGCCGTCGTGCCCGCAAGGCTGACCGGGGCCGACTGGCCGCCGTACTTGGCGGACGTCCCGACCTGGAAGAAGTAGACCGTCGGCTTGCCCTCTGGGTTGACCGTCCCGGTCAGGCCGGCCGACTGGTAGGTGACGGCGGTGGCAGCGCCGGTCGTGACGACGGGCTTGGCCGGCACCGCCGCCGCTGCCACTCCGCTCGCTCCAAGGACGAGGCCTGCGCAGATCGCCGCGAATCGCATCATCTGACCAACCTACCCCGGATCCACCGCGTCCACGCCCCGGATCTCCCGCCCGCCCCGGGAGGGCCGGGGATCGGCTGCGCTAGATTCACCCACCCAGACCGAGGAGAGCGCAATGTTCGTCTTCAAGGCAGCTGTCGTCGGCGCCGGAACGATGGGCGGCGAGATCGCGCAGGTGATCGCGGCCGCCGGAGTCCCGGTGATCCTCAAGGACATCGACCAACGGTTCATCGACCAGGGACTGGCCAGAGCCGAGGAGGTCACGCGCGGCCAACTCGACCGGCTGCGTGACCGGGGGAAGCTCACCGCCGAGCAGGCCGCCGACCAGACGGCGGAGATTCTCGGCCGGATCCACCCAGCCCTCTCCTACGACGGCTTCGGGGACGTCGACTTCGTGATCGAGGCCGTTCCCGAGCGGCTGGCCGTCAAGCAGGCCGTCTTCGCCGAGCTCGACCTCGTCACCCCCGGCCGGGCGATCCTCGCGTCGAACACGTCGTCTCTCTCGATCACCGAGATCGCACTCGCGACTTCGCGCCCCGAGCAGGTCCTCGGCTTCCACTTCTTCTATCCGGCGTCGATGATGCGGCTGATCGAGGTGGTCCACGGCGAGCACACGTCCCCGGCGGCCCTCCAGGTCGCCTTCAACTTCGCCCAGACCCTCCGCAAGGTCCCGATTCGGTCGGCCGAGACGCCTGGGTTCGTCGTCAACCGCATCCTCAACTCAGCGGTCTCTGAGATCTGGCGGGTGCAGGAGGAGCGCGGCCTGTCGATTGCGGCGATCGACCAGGCCGTCGCCGCGTCCCGGGTCGCCCCGATGGGCCCGTTCTTCCTCGGCGATCTCCTCGGCCTCGACACCGTCCACCACGTCGCGACCCATCTGCAGGCGTCCTACGGCGATCGGTTCTACGTTCACCGCGGGATGGCCGAGCTCGTCACGGCCGGCGAGCTCGGAGCCAAGACGGGGAAGGGCTTCTACGAGGACGGGGAGGCCCGGACCGGCGGATCGGACGAGCTCGACGGGCTCGATCTGGTCGAGCGATTCGCCCTCAAGGCGCTGGTCGAGTCGTGTCTCCTGCTCGAGGAGGGCGCCGCCACGGTCAGGGACATCGATCTCGGGATGATGGCCGGAGCCGGCCTGATCCCGCCGCCGTTCGCCAGGGCCGACCAGCAGGGCCTCGACACCGTGCTCGCCGCGCTCGAGACGGCCGCCGCCGACTGGGGCGAGCGCTACGCCCCGCCGGCGATTCTCCGCCGGCTCGTCGCCCAGGGCCGGCTCGGGTGCAAGTCCGGACAGGGCTTCCTTCCGTACCCGCAGGTCGAGCCCGACCAGGACGGTCCGGTCAAGCTCGAGCTTCGCGGCCCGATCGCGATCCTCTGGCTGGATCGCCCGCCGGCGAACTCGATCTCCCCCGACACCGTGGGTGCCCTTCGCCGGTCGTGGGAGACGGTCCGCGATGGGGGCGGCGTCAGCGCGGTGATCATCGCCTCGGCCAACTCGACGCTCTTCTGTGCGGGTGCCGACATCAAGTCGTTCACCCAGATCGACGCCGCCGGCGGCCGCCGCCTGGTCGACGAGATGCACGGTCTGCTCCGCGAGTGGGAGACCTCGCGGGTGGTGACGATCGCCGCGGTCAACGGCCCGGCCCTCGGTGGCGGGTGCGAGCTGGCGATGGGATGCGACGTCAGGATCGCCGCCGAGTCGGCCAGCTTCGCCCAGCCGGAGATCAACCTCGGGATCATTCCCGGCTTTGGCGGGACCCAGCGCCTCGGGCGGCTTGTCGGCGCTTCGAAGGCGCTCGAGATGAACCTCACCGGGCAGGCGATCTCAGCCGACGAGGCCTATGACTTCGGGCTCGTCAACCGGGTCGTCCCCGACCACGAACTGCTCGACTGCGCCCTCAACTGGGCGCGGATGCTCGGTGGGCAGGCACCGGTCGCGATCGCCCAGATCAAGCGCACCAGTGCCCACGGGGATCTCGACGAGGGGATCGCCGCGGAGAAGGCCGCGTTCGCCGAGGTCTTCGCGTCAGCCGACGCCCGCGAGGGAATCGGCGCGTTTCTCGCCCGTCGCCGCCCGCGGTTCACCGGCAGCTGACGCTCCGGGCCGGGGCGCCGGGGCGCCGGGGCGCCGGGGTCGCGCGGGTTGCCAGGTCGCCCGGGTCCCGGATCGGCCGGGTCCCGGATCGGCCGGGTCCTCGGATCGGCCGGGTCGCCAGGGACGGTCCTGGGCGGAGGAAGCCCCGCTGTGTCCGTTCGCCGTGAAAAGTCGACGAGTCTGCCGGCCGCGTTCTCAGGTCACCCGCGACGTGCTCGGTCGGTCGGGCGCGACGGCGCCCGGCCACGACCAAACTCCGCCGGTTAACGACGACGGGCGCTGCGGCTGCCTCGGCAGCGCGCAGCGCCCGTCTTTGCGCCCGTGGGCGGAGGCGTCAGCCGCCGGCGGGTGTGCTGTCGGGGATCGCGAACGGCGACGGCGTCGCCGAGACGACCGGGTTGGCGATCGCGCCGAGCCGCGAGATCAACTCGATCCACTGCTTCGGCTGGAGGGCCGCGTTGACCTCGTGGCCGAGCTTCGAGTTGGCGTCGTACTGCGGCAGGAACCCGACCTGGATGCTGCTCGTGTGGGTCGGAATCGCCAGCGCGTTGGCGCTGCCCGGGTAGCTCATCGTGCTGACGATCTCGTGGGGCTGGAACGTCCCCTGGAGGGTCAGCAGTTGGCGGATCACGAGATCGGTGATCGAGCCCGGGCCCTGATGGCCGAGGACCGGGATCCCGTTGATCGCGCTGATCGTTGCCGCGTCACCCGCTGCCTGCTCGGAGACGAGGCCGCCACTGCTGGCTGCGCTTGCCCCGCACTTGAGCTGCGAGACCGTCGGCTTGAAGCCCTGCACCGAGAGGAACTCGAGCACGGCCAGCACCCGCTGGTCGATCAGACCGGATTCGATGTCCCGGCGCCCGCACGAGTAGATGCTGACGGCCGGATCCGAGAGGACTCGCTCCTGGAGCTGGGTCTTGCTCTCCAGCAGGATCTGGCCGAGCGTCGGGTTGGCCCCGGTCAGGCTGGCCAGCGGGCTCTTGTCGGCCGAGCGGTAGATCGCCGTCGTCTGCAGGAGCTCCCATCCGTCGAGAATCGGCTTCGGGTCGATCAGCGGTGAGCCGGACCCGGCCGGGCGGATCATGAACGTCACGTGCGGCGCCATCACCGACGAGGTCGTCCCGATCCGTCCGAGGATCGTTCCGGCGATCACGTGCGCACCCTTGGTCAGGGCCTTCAGCTCGAGGTCCGAGGCCTTGAGCCCGTACGGCTGGGTCAGGTAGCTCCGGACGTTGACCGGGCTGCCGGTGGCGACCTGCGTCGCCCCGCCGGCCGCGTAGTCCGCCGGGCGGTTCGGGTGGGCGAACAGCCGGTTCGTGCTCGCCGTGTCGGTCGCCTGTGCCGCCGCCGTCGGAGTCACGCTCGTGACCGCGCTCGGCGCCGTGCTGGCGACCGCCGCCTGGTGTCCGGCTGACGCCGGAGCAGTCGGCTTCGGGTCGCTCGGCAGCGACAGCTCACGGCTGACGCTCGCCGGCGACTCGGTCGTCGGCTTCGGCACCGGGTAGAACGTCGCCAGCTTCTTGAGGTCCGTGTAGTAGTAGGTGTTGCCGAAGGCGTCGACCAGCTTGACGTAGTTGCCAAGGCTCGGCGAGTGACCCATCCCGACGACCGTGCCGTCGTTGACCGCGACGACCGGCGAGCCGGCCTTCGCGTAGATGTTCGTCGCCGTCTGCGCCGCGCTCGCCGTGACCGGTGGGGTCGCGTTCTGCTCGTTGGCAGCCCGCTTGACGATCGCCGTCTCGGCCACGTCGTCCGCGTACTTGGACGTCGCCGAGACCGGGAACAGACCTTGCGTCAGCCCGGTGATCGAGTTGACGAGGCTGGACGGCATGCCGCCGATCAGCTTCGCCCGGAGGAGCACCGAGTCCACGTACCAGTTCGCGTGGTTGTAGCTGAAGATCGCTCCCCGCAGGCTCGTCGACGCGCCGGCGGCGTGCAGGTAGCGGGCCGCAGCGAAGATCGCGTCGGCCGGGTTGTCCGGATCCTTGACGCCGCTGCCGGTCGCATCCACCCCGTACTGGGCCCAGGTCGACGGCAGGAACTGCATCCAGCCCTCGGCGTTCGCGCTCGAGACACTGAGGTTGCGTCCGTAGTTGGTCTCGATCTCGTTGATCGCCGCGAGCACCTGCCACGGCACGTCGTACTCCGTCCCGGCCGCCTGGTAGATCGGCAGCAGGAACGGCGGGATCTCGAAGTTGTCAATGAAGAAGTTCGGCACGTCCGTGCCGACCGGATCGAACGGAGCGACCTCGAGGGTCGGGTTCAGGGCCGTCGGCAGCCCGTCGGACGCCCGGAAGGCCGTCGCCTGCGGCTTGACCGGCGCGGCAGTCGCCGACTGCGGCGCACCGAACACGGTTCCCGCGACCGACTTCCCGAGCTTGTCGCCCGTTGACGCCTGCGCCTTGCCTCCCGCGACAAGCGGAATGCTCGACGTGGCCGGGACCGTCGGCACCGGGACGAGGCCGGTGCCCGGCAGGGCCGGCACAGCGGCCGGCGCGCTCGTGACGGCCGCGCCCGAGTCCCCGCTGACGGAGATCCCAACGATCGGTGAGATCTCGGCCGGCAGCTTGAGATCGGCCAGCGGGGTACCCGCGGGGACGTTCATCAAGAGCGGAACCTTGAGCCCGTTCAGCAGCGTCAGCACGACGTTCTCGTTGGCTGCCGATGCCGGCACCGCCGTTCCCGCCAGCCCGACACCGAGGGCGCTCGCGAGCGCCGTTACAGTAATCAGCTTACGCCTACCTGAAATCAACCTGACTCCTCCCATGCATCGCGGGCCGCCTTTGGCGGCCCGTCTGGCATCGCTCTCCCGGGGACACGCAGCCGCAAACCTACCGTCCCAACCCGCGGATTGCAACGCGGCCCCCGGCCGGCCTTACCAGGCGGGCGAGCCACCGGCCGGCAGACGCCACCCGGTAGGCTTGCGTGCGAGCGCCAATGACCGACGATTCAACATCAGACGGAGTCCGCGACCGCTTCGCAGCAAAGGGAGAGGAGGCTCTGGGAAAACTCGCCCAGGACCTGCTCGAGAACCCGATCGTCAACGGAGCCTTAACTCGCGCGCTGGGCGCGCGAGAAATGGCCGCCCAGGCTCAGGAGGTCGCGATGGGCGCTCTGAACATCCCGTCGGCCGCTGACATCGAGCGCCTGACTCGCCGCCTGCGGTCCGTGTCCCAGCGCCTCGAGGGGATCGAGGACGGGCTGGATCGCATCGAGCGGGTGGCCGGTCGTGGGCCGGCCGAGTCGGCCGATCTCGGCCGGCGTCTCGCGGCGATCGAAGAGCGGCTGAGCAGCCTGAGCGCGCAGGTCGGCGACCTCTCCGAGACGCCGGACCACGTTCCCCACGCCCAGGAGCGGCTCAGCGTCGGTCAGGACGCGCCCGCCCCACCGCCTGCCAAGACCCCGCGCCCGCGCAAGTCCACCGCCGCAGGGCCTGCCAAGACCCCGCGCCCGCGCAAGTCCGCCGCCTCGCGGCGGGCCCCCAAGGCGACCTAGCCCGCCCGCCGGGCAGCGCGGCATCCGGCGTCCTCGCGGATGGCGTCCGACGCCGAGCTCGGCGGTCGTGCGTGTTCCACGCCCGGGGAGCCGCAGTCCGCAGGGCGATCGCCGTGGATCAGCGCGCGCCGGCCAGACCCTTCGCGCCGAGGCGTCCGGCCCGCTCGCAGGCGCCATCCAGGCCCGCGTCGTCGAGCCGGGTGCGCCGGCCGTCGAGAATCACGTCGGCCACGACCAGCACGCAGCCGACGGCGACCCGCCGGCGGGCGCCGAGCGCGAACAGGGCGGCCGTCTCCAGATCGACTGCCAGCGCCCCCTCGGCCCGCAGGCGGCCCGCCAGGCGCAAGCCGTCGGCCTCCCCGTAGAAGAGGTCCGTCGAGACCACCCGGCCCCGCCGCGCCCCGGCAGCCGCCCGAACCATCGCGGCGCTCAGCCTTTCGTCCCCACCGACCAGGCGATCCGCCCCGAGCGACCGGCTCGCACCGTCAGACGACACGGCAGCCTCGGCGATCAGCAGGTCGCCGAGCCCGATCCGGCCGGGCGGCCCGCCGGCCGCCGGTGGCCCTGCGGACAAAGCTTCGGGCGGCCCGGCTGCCCCCTCGCCGCCCGCCGGCGTCGTGGCGGGCGCGCCCGGGCCGGGGGCGGCGCACGTCCCGACGCGGATCGCCCGCTCCAGGCCCATCCCGATCAGCTCCTCGAGGACGATCGCCGCCGAGGGTCCGCCGATCCCGGTGCTCTGGATCGTCATGGCCGTCCCGTCGCCCGCCAGTCCCGTGTAGCCCCACAGCCCCCGCGCGTGGTTGAACATCCGCGGCGAATCGAGCAGCGCCTGTGCCAGTGCGAGGGCGAGCCCCGGATCGGCTGGCAGGAGCGCTCGCTCGGCCAGCGGTGCCGTCGGCCTGATGTGGATCGACACGGGGACGGCGGATCATCTCACGCGTGCCGGGGTTGGCGCTCGCCACGTCACCGAGGATCCGGCGGGCTCCGATCCGGCGGGCTCCGATCCGGCGGCCTCCGATCCGGCGGGCTCCGATCCGGCGGGCTTCGATCCGGCGGGCTCCGATCCGGCCTGCTGTGAGGCGCCGCGGGCGTGTCTCCGAGGCCCCGGACCCGGCCGCACTAAGCTCTCGACAGGCGAGGCGACCCAGCCCGGGCAACGTGACCAGAGGAGAACGATGGAGACGGCCTTCGAATCGTCCAAGGAGTTCCGGGAGGTGATGGACCGCATCTTCACGATGATGAGCGAGGACCCCGAGATGGGTCCCAAGCTCCGCGACGCCGACTGTCCCCAGCGCTTTGAGTTCGTGGATTTCGACGCCGTCGTCAACATTCGCGCCGGTCGTCCCGACGAGGGCGTGAACCTCTACTGGGAGTGGACCGACGACGTCGACTGGACCGCCAAGGTCCAGATGACGATGTCCTCGGAGATCGCCAACCGGTACTTCCAGGGCAAGGAGAACATCGCGATCGCGATCGCCAGGCGGCGGATCAAGACGGGAGGCGACATCAAGGCCGCGCTCGCCCTGATTCCGATCACCAAGCCGATCTACGCGCGCTACCGCCGGGTAGTCGAGACCGAGTACCCGCATCTGAAGGTCTGAGGCGGCGACCCGGCCGTGTCGACGCCGGTCGAGCGTGTCCTGGCAGCGGCCGGCGACCCGCCGCTGCTGGGGCCGGGGGATGCGCTCGTCGTGCTGGTCTCCGGCGGGCGCGACTCCGTCTGCCTGCTCGACGTCGCCGCCACGCTCTGTGGACCCGACCGGCTGCTCGCGCTCCACGTCAACTATCGGCTGCGAGGGACAGAGTCCGACGCTGACGAGGAGCATGTCCGCCGGCTCTGCAGCCTCGCCGGCGTCGAGCTGGCCGTGATCCACGCGCCGGTCGCCCCGGTCCGCGGCAACGTCCAGGCCTGGGCCCGCGATCTGCGCTACGCCGAGGCGGTCTCTCGCGCGCGCGAACGCGACGCCCGGATCGCTGCGGGCCACACGGCGACCGACCAGGTCGAGACCGTCCTGTACCGGCTTGCCGCGTCACCCGGGCGCCGCGCCCTGCTCGGCATGGCGCCGGTCGACGGCCTGCTGATCCGCCCGCTGCTCGGCGTGACTCGCGCGCAGACGGCCGACTACTGCATCGAGCGGGGTCTCGACTGGCGCGAGGACTCGACCAACTCCGGCGGCAAGTACGCGCGGAGCCGCTGCCGCCACGGCCTGGCCGCCGCGCTCGACGACCTCCATCCGGCCGCGGCCGAGAACGTCGTTCGCACGGCTCGGCTCCTGCGCGACGAGGCGGCCGTCCTCGACGAGGTCGTCGCCACGGCCCTTGCCGGCCGTGATCGCATCGCGCTGTCGCGGCTCGCCGAGCTACCCCCGGCCCTGGCTCGGCTCGTCGTCGTCCGGATGGCCGAGGATGCCGCCGGCCGGCTCGTACCCGGGGCCGGCGGCCGCGTCTCCGAGCTGGTCGGACTGGCCCCCCGCGGCGGCAGCGCTCGGCTCGACATCGGCGGACGGGTCCGCGCGGTCGTCGAGTACGGCGTGCTTCGGATCGAGCCGATCGGGCCCGAGATCGTCCCAGCGCCGGTCCGCCTCCCGGTGCCCGGGACGGCCCGTTTCGGAGCCTGGCAGCTCGACTCCGAGCTCTCGCCGGTC
>DATCEH010000064.1:0-3932 GCA_036510225.1 Solirubrobacteraceae bacterium
CGGTCACCCCGGCGGCGCCCGCCAGCCGGTCGGTTCCGTCGGCGGCGCGCGCCAGCCGGTCGGTCACGTCGACCCGGGCGTAGTTGCGCTCCCGGCGGTCGAGCTCGACGAGATCGCCCGCCGAGACCTCGATCAGCGCGCCGTTGACCCGGCCGCCGGGCGAGGCCGAGATGGTCAGAAAGGCGACGAAGACGTCCGGACGGCTACCGGTTGCCGGGTCGACGTAGTACTTGTAGCCGGGAATGTCCAGGCTGTTGTCCATCGCGACGCCCCACGACCGCCGGTATCCGGTCAGGTCGGCCAGCCCGGCCGGCCTGCCATCGTCGTCGTCGCGATCACGCCGGTCGAGCAGCGACGCGTAGCCGAACACGTACTGCCGGCCTGGGACTCCGGTCGTCGGGATGTGCCGGGCCGTCGACGAGGTCGTGGACTGGCGGCTAGACCGCGACGGCCGGCTCGGTCGCCACCCGCTCGATCCGGGCGCCGAGCTCCCGCAGGCGCTCGTCGATCCGCTCGTAGCCGCGGTCGATCTGGCGGATGTTGCTGATCTCGCTGCGTCCGTCGGCGCACAGCGCGGCGATCAGCATGGCCATGCCCGCCCGGATGTCCGGCGACTCGAGCGGGCCGCCGCGCATCCGCCGCGGGCCCATCACGATCGCCCGGTGCGGGTCGCACAGCACGATGTCCGCGCCCATGCTCGTCAGCTTGTCGGTGAAGACCAGCCGGTTCTCGAACATCCACTCGTGGATCAGGACCGACCCCTCCGCCTGGGTCGCTAGCGCCACGGCGATGCTCGTCAGGTCGGCCGGGAAGGCCGGCCACGGACCGTCCTGGATCTTGCGCTTGTAGTCACCCGCGTCCGACCGGACGACGAGGCGCTGATCGCCCGGGACGATCACGTCGTTGCCCTCGAACTCCGTCCGCAGGCCGAGCTGGTCGAAGACCAGGCAGATCATCCGCAGATCCGCCGGAATCGTGTCCTTGATCCGCAGCGCTCCGCCGGTCACGCCGGCCAGGGCGATGAAGCTGCCGATCTCGATGTGGTCGGGCGCGACCGTGTGCCGGGCGCCCCGCAGCCGGTCGGCCCCGTTGACGGTGATCAGGTTCGACCCGATCCCCTGGATGTCGGCGCCCATCTTGACGAGCATCCGCGCGAGATCCTGGACATGCGGCTCGCACGCGGCATTGCCGATCACCGTCGCACCCGGCGTCAGCGCCGCCGCCATCAGGACGTTCTCCGTCGCCATCACCGACGCCTCGTCCATGAACACGTCGCCCGCCCGGAGTCCGTCGGGCGCGCTCAGCACGATGTCCCCGCCGTGCTGGGCCGTCGCTCCCAGCGCGCAGAACGCGTCGAGGTGGGGATCCAGGCGCCGGCGGCCGATCACGTCTCCCCCCGGAGGTGGCATCACCGCCCGGCCGAAGCGGGCGAGCAGCGGGCCGGCGAGCAGGAACGACGCGCGGATCTTCTCCGAGAGGGCCCGCTCGATCGCCGTCGAGTGGACGCCCGCCGCGCACAGGGAGACCTCGTGCTCCCCGGTCCACCGGACCACGACGCCGATGTCCTCGAGGATCGCCAGCATCGCATCGACATCGCGGATCCGCGGGACGTTGTCGACGACCACGTCGTCCTCGGTCAGGACCGACGCCGCAAGCAGCGGCAGGGCGCTGTTCTTGTTCCCGGCAGGGACGATCGTGCCTGAGAGCGGCACGCCGCCGTGGATGACGAACTTCTCCATAAGTGGTTTGCGCACCCGCCAGGCCCGCAGACGTGGGCCGCCCGAGCGCCCGCGAAGGGTAACAGCCATCTCGGCCTCGACCTCCCCGATCCCGGCTTCCGTGCTCACCGCCCGGCGCTCCGCATCGTCCATTCCGACATCCTTTCGCCGGCCGGACCGCCTTACCCTGCCGGACCGCCGCTCCGGCCGTTGAATCGGCCGCCCGCCGCTTCGCGCCGGCCGTCCGGCCACCCGGCGGCGCGACGACGCCGGCACCGAGGCCGGCGTTGGGACCGATCGCGCGCAATTCGTCGAAATCCCGCTCCGCCGTGCAAGTCACGTTGCAGCCGCAGCGGCTCTGCAGAGCCAATTCGGCGGGTTTTCGCCGGGCCGGGCGGCTTCCGTCCGCCGGGGGTCCTAGCTTACGAACGTATGTTCTGGCGCACCACTCACACCCCGGCCCCAATCAGCGCCGTTCACCGCGCCTTCGGCCGGGTCCGCGCATTCATCCTGCTCGAGGACGATCTCGAGCCCCGCGACCCCGCCCAGGAGCTTACGCCGCGCCTCGGATCCATTCCATTTGCGGCGGCCCGACTGGCCGCCGCGAACCGGCCGGCACCCACCAGACCCAGGGGACCCCACGCCCCCGGGAATCCGGCCGATCCTCAGCGCGGCGGGTGCCTGGTCACCGCCGGGGACTGCGGGTTGGCCGGGTCTGGAGGAGTCTTCGACGGCGAGCAGCTCGACTGGTCCTCGGCCGCCGGGGGAAGCGCCCAGGCCCATCCCCATCGGGTGGCGCTACGTGGGCGACAGGGCTCCCGTCGGCGGGGTGCGCCGGCGCCGACACGACAAGTCTGCATCTCACCCGTGGCTCGACCCCGAGCCTGCCCGCCGGCAGTGACCGTGCGCGCAGGACGTGGTTGAGAGCTGGGAGGCTCGGCCACAGACCGCCAGCGGAGGTCCGTCCCCTGTGTGGGGCGGACCGCCGGCGGCTCGCTCGCCGTTCGGCGAGCCGACACCGTCAGGAACCGGTCGGCTCGTCCGGCGACGCCTAGTGCGCTCGGTCTGTCGGGCTGACAGCAGCAGCGCCTGTGCATCGCCCGGGCGTTGGCGATCGAGCCGGACGTCCTCCTCCTCGACGAGCCCGAGTCAGCTCTCGACCCGATCGCGACGGCATCGATCGAGCGGTTGATCGGCGAGCTCAAGCGGGATTACACGATCGTGATCGTCACACACAACATGCAGCAGGCGGCGCGGGTCGCCGACCGCACGGCGTTCTTCAGCCTCGGCCGGCACCAGGGGCGGATGACGGGGACCCTGGTCGAATACGCCGACACCGTGAAGATCTTCACGCGACCGTCAGACCCGCGGACGAACGACTACGTCACGGGGCGGTTCGGGTAGGCCCCGAGAGACGGCAGGGTCCCGGCGGCCGCCGGTGGCGCGCGGAACCGCAGATGGATCGGATCGGGGTCGGCGGGCCGCGGGACGTCGGTTCGGGACTGGCCGGCGGGGCGGGGCCGATCTCGGTGGGAGCAGCGTCCTGAAGATGCTGCGCTGCGACTTCTTCGTGAAATTAGCTGACTGAGTCAGGCAGTTACTTTTCGAAGGAGTGGTGCCCCCACTCCCGCCCCCCCGGAGAAACTCACGGGCCCGAGACTCACGCACACCCCAGCCCTCGGTCGATCGGTCGATCGGTCGGTCGGTCGCTTTGGGGGCGCTGGCGGCCCTCGTTGCGCCAAAACGCAGAACGCCGGCCGCCCCCCGAACGGGGCGACCGGCGTCTAACTTAAGAAACCGGCGGCGACCTACTCTCCCAGGCCCTTGCGGGCCAAGTACCATCGGCGCTGAGGGGCTTAACTGCTCTGTTCGGAATGGGAAGAGGTGTTTCCCCCTCGCCATGGCCACCGGAAAATGGTGAGAGACCACGCCCCGCGGTCATTCAAAACTGCACAGCCGCCACACAATGGGTAAAACAAAAATCCGTCAAGCCCTCGGTCCATTAGTACCAGTCTCCTGCGAACGTTACCGTCCTTACAGATCTGGCCTATCAACCTGGTGGTCTACCAGGGACCTTACTCCCTCATGGGGATGGGAGAACTCATCTCGAGGCCGGCTTCCCGCTTAGATGCTTTCAGCGGTTATCCGATCCAGACGTAGCTAATCTGCTATGCCGTTGGCACGACAACAGATACACCAGAGGTCCGTTCATCC
>DATCEH010000065.1:0-22596 GCA_036510225.1 Solirubrobacteraceae bacterium
CCCCTCCCGCCGCTCCTGCTCGACGCCGAGGAGGCCGTCGCCGTCGCCGTCGGACTCCGGACCGCCGCGACCGTGGGCGTCGCGGGGATCGAGGAGACGTCGATCCGCGCGCTCGCCAAGCTCGAGCACCTGTTGCCCCCGGGCCTCCGCCGCCGGGTCAGCGCCCTCGGCGCCGCGACCGTCCCGTATCCGTCGGTCGGGCCGACCGTCGACGCGGAGGTCCTCGCCCAGATCGCGACCGCCTGCCGCGATCACGAGCGAATCCGCTTCGCCTACCGGAGCCACTCACGCGAATCCAGCCGGCGGCTGGTCGAACCCCACCGGCTGGTCCACACCGGCCGGCGGTGGCACCTCGTCGCCTGGGACGTCGACCGGGCCGACTGGCGGACGTTCCGCGTCGATCGGCTCGGCCCGCGCCTCTCGGTCGATCGGCGGTTCTCCCCGCGGGAGCCGCCGGCCGAAGATCTCGCGGCCTATGTCTCTCGCGGGGTCTCGTCCGCCCGTGACCGCTTCCAGGCAACCGTCGTCCTCCGGGCTCCCCTGTCCGCGGTCGCCGACCGGGTCCCCCAGTGGGTGGGGACGCTCGAGGCGATCGACGACGACTCGTGCCTCCTACGGACAGGATCCGACTGGCTCGGCGGCCTGGCGGTCTACGTCGCCGAGATCGGCGTCGACTTCGACGTGATCGAACCCCCCGAGTTCGTCGACCGAGTCCGCGAGTTGGCCGACCGGTTTCGCCGGGCGACGCCCGACCCTTCGGCCGACCCGGCCGCCGCGTAGCCGACGCGGCCCGCGGGGGATCCGGGGGCCCCGTATCCTTCGAAGCCTGCGCCCGTAGCTCAGCTGGATAGAGCGTCGGTCTACGGAACCGAAGGTCAGAGGTTCGAATCCTCTCGGGCGCGTTGGGAAAGCCCTGGTAAGCGGTAAGCAGGGTTTCTCTGCTGATCGACGTCTGGCGTGCGGTTGGCCTGGAGCGCATGGCGCAGGTCAACCTGGGGACGCGGTAGAACCGCCACGAGTCGCTGCGGGAACTCTCGGCGATGGCCTACGCCGTGATGATCGCCGCGACAGCGCGCACGTGCCCAACGCCGTCGCTCAGAGCGCCGGGCGCGATCGCCCTGCCGCCGCTCGACCCGGCAGACCCGATGGACCTGCGACCGGTGACGACCCTCGAGCGCCCGCCGCTTGACGGCGCGGCAATCAAGAATGGGCGCGGTGACGCTCACGTGGCCCTTACCCGCCCGCACCTGGTAAGAGAGCAGCCGATCCAGCGCAGTGGAGTCGTGCGCAGTCGTTTCGAGTCGAGAGGAGACAGCATGCAGTTCATCGGGATCGTCAAGTCGTTCGACGAGGACGAGGGCGCGGGTACGATCGTGCGCGATCGCGACAAGCTCGAGATCCCGGTGCGGACGGCCGGCCTCGCGCTCGGGGTCAGCGCGCTCTTCGAGGGCGATCGCGTCCAGTTCGACGTCGACCTGGGCATCAACCCGCAAGCACGCAACGTCATGCTGGCATGAACGACAGAGCCCTGAGACGGCTCGGCATCGAGCGACAGGCCACGAGCAATGCCGCGATGCGAGTAAAGATACGATGACGGCCGTGGCCGGGTCCTTGGTCTGGATTTCAGGAGCTTCCAGCGGTATCGGCAGGGCACTGGCCGCGACCGTTCCGTGGGAAGGCGCGCGGTTGCTCGGCGTGAGCCGGCGAGCGCCGGCTGTCGGCGAGCACGTCGCGGCCGACCTCGCCGATCCGGGCTCGTGGGCGCTGGTCGCGCGGTCGTTCGAGCGCGAGTTGGCGGGCTGGTCGGGTGACCGCGTGGTGTTCGTCCACGCCGCCGGCGTGGTCGAGCCGATCGGATTCGCCGGCGAGATCGAGACCGCTCCGTATGTGCGCAACGTGATCCTCAACAGCGCCGCCGGACAGGTGCTTGGGCACATGTTCCTCACGGCCACGAGACGCGTCGACGCGCGCCGCCACATCGTGATGCTGACGTCGGGTGCCGCGAGGAGCGTCTATCCGGGATGGGCGTCCTACGGCGCGGGGAAGGCGGCGCTTGACCAGTGGGTACGCGACGCCGGCGCCGAGCAGGAACTCCGCGGCGGAGCCCAGTTGATCGCGGTCGCGCCGGGCACCGTCGACACCGGGATGCAGCAGCAGCTGCGCGAGACCGCGGAGCGGGATTTCCCCAAGCGCCAGAAGTTCGTCGATCTGCACCGGGATCGCGGGCTCGCCGACCCCGAGCGAGTGGCGCGCGAGATCTGGGGACTCCTCGACCGCGGCTTGGAGAACGGCGCGGTCGTCGACTTGCGTGACCTGACCTCCGCCGTGCCGGACGGCTGACGCCGCGGCTGGCAGGCAGCCGGCCGGGTGGGCCGGTGATCGCTGAAGCGCTCCGTCACTCCATCCCAGAACAGGATCCCGGGACCCCGGGGCCGTGGTCGGTCGAAGGATCGTTGAGCCGGGCCGGCGGCCACGTGGTTGGGTGGCCGCCGGCCGGCTGCTTCAGGATGTGGCGGTCGCTCGCCCCTTGCTGTTCGTGATCGATGTCGAGAGCAGCGACCCAGCGATCGCCGTCAGCCCTGTGACGAGGTGCAGGTAGTTGTCGAGGTTGCCGGCGGTGACGATCGTGATGACTGGGATGTGCGCGTAGGTGAAGCCGGTTATCGCGGCGATGATGTAGATCGCGCCGACGCCGAGCAGGAGGCCTTCGCAGGTCACCGTCGTCCACTTGAGCGCGGCGATCAGCAGGAGGCCACCGACGAAGAGGTGGAAGAAGTCCTGGAAGGGGTTGAGCGTGAGGCCCAACATCGTCTTGTCGTGCGACGCCGTGACGTCGCTGAAGCCGGTCACGCAGAACCCGGCGACGGCACCGGCCGAGTATGCGACGCCGATCGCGAGTGCCGCCAGTTGCCCGACGCTCTTGCCTTCAGTGATGCTGCCCACTCCGGTCACCTCCGCTTGTTGTCAGATCTCAGCAGCCCAGACAGCCGCACAGGCGTCGCGCGGGATCTGGCCATGTCGCTGGGTGAGCGTCTCGGGACGCGCCGTTCTTACGCCACGTCGAGCGATCGGTGAACGCATATGCTTCGGAGCTTCAGCGGTGGGCTGCGCCGCGGTGCGCTGCCGACCTACGGGGCGGGGGTCTAGGGTGCTTCGGCGGCCGCGTCGGAGCGGACGAGATCGCGCAGACTCTCGTGGTCCTCCCTGCAAGCGGGGCAGCCGGCGAGGTGTGCGCGCATGCCGGGCACGGCCTGGTCGGCGTCGCCGCCGTTGTGCGCGACGTCGACGTAGCGGTCGAGCTCGTCGAAGCAGTCCTCGCACGTGATCTCCGGCTCGCCCGGCCCGAGCAGGGCGGCGATCAGCTCCCGGCGCTGGCGGGTCGGCTCGTTCATGAGGTGCTCGCCCCGACGTCGGAGAGGTCGAAGCCGTCGTCGGCCAGCTTGCTGCGGAGCTTTCTGCGGGCGTCGTGGAGCGTCTTGTAGAGCGCTCCCCGCGTAGTATCGAGCCGCTCGGCGAGCACGTCGATTGGCACGCCCTGAAGCGTGATCGCGACGAGCACCTCGCGCTGATGCGGACTCAGCGCCGTCGCGATCGCGACCTGCAGCGCCTCGAGCAGCTCGCTGTCGGCGACCTGATCGCCGGGCGCGAGGCGCAGGCAAGCGATCTGCTCCCACTTCTCCGGTTCGATCGGCAGCTCCCGCGCGCGCCAGGCGTGGCGTCGCGCCTGGACCGCGGTCTCGTACAGCGCGAACTTGTAGGCCCATGTCGTGAAGCGGCTCTCGCCACGGAAGTCCCCGAGTTTTGCGAGCACTGCGACGAGCGCGTCGGCCGCACTCTGCTGAGCGAGGTCCGCGAAGTCGCCGCTCCCGAGCGCCGGCATGGCGGCGCGGCGCCGCGAGAGCTCGAAACGCGCGGCACGCAAAAGCAGCGAGTGGAGTCGCGCGACTGCCTCGTCGCGGGTATGGCCGACCTGGCCAAGGTCATGCAGCCAGCGCCGCGAGTCGGCGTCCGAGACCGTGACCGGCTGTCTTGCCGCGGACTCCAGGGGCACCGCGCGAACTGTACTGCGCGCCGAGATCGGCGATTCTCGAGGCCTTCGGCGCGACGCGCCTCGTCGCGTTGGCGGCGCGTGGTGATGGCCGCGCCGGCGGGGACGCGCGCGCCGGTCGCCGAGTGGACTGGCGAGGCTCGCCACGGCGTCGGTTCGGCTCGCTACGGCGTCGGCCGGGGCACGGTCGCCGGCGAGGTGTTCTCCGCACGCCTGAGGCTCCGCGCCGAGCATGCTCACTCCGGGGACGTCGCGGTCGACGGTCGCTGGCGACGCTGTGCCAGCGGGCTCGGCCTTCACCGTTGCGGGTCCGGTGTGTCGAGTGGGGCGAGGATCCGGGCGGCGAGCCCGGGTGAGCAGCCGTCGTCGAGCAGCAGAAGAAACCTGTGCAGGTCGATCATCGCGTCGGCGAGCGAGGCAGCCAGACCAGGGCCGCAGCAGGCGACGATCACGCGGCGGCGGCGCCACGCCCCGAACGGCGGCTCGCCGGCTGGGCGGGACGCGTCTGAGGGTGGCCGGCGCATCGAGAATGTGTGCGTCGTGGATTGCTGGTTCTTACCGATCACGCGACGAGGGAGAGGAACTCCTGTCGGGTGCGGGCGTCGTTGCGCAGCAATCCGAGGAGCGCCGAGGTCGTCGTGCGGGCCCCGGTCTTCTGAACGCCCCGTAGGGACATGCAGAGGTGCTCGGCCTCGATCACGACGCCGACGCCCTTGGGTTGCAGGTGATGCTCGAGGCACTCGGCGACCTGCATCGTGAGGCGCTCTTGGAGTTGCAGGTCGCGGGCGAACATCTCGACGACGCGCGCGAGCTTCGAGAGGCCGATGATTCGCTGCCCGGGAAGGTAGGCGACGTGGGCGACGCCGTGAAACGGCAGCAGGTGATGCATGCACAGCGAGTGGAACGGGATGTCGCGCACGACGACGAGCTCGTCGTAGCCGGCGTCGTTCGGGAAAGTCGTCATCGAGACGGCGTCGTGGGTCAGCAGCTCGGCGTAGGCGGCCGCGACGCGGCGCGGCGTGTCTCGCAACCCGGGCTCACTGGGATCGCGGCCGAGTGCGACCAGGAGATCGTGGACCGCTCGCTCGCCTGCGGGCTGGTCGATGATCGCCGCCTCGTCGCGCTCGACGAGCCCTGGCGAATGAGCGTCACTCGCGCCGACACCGGCCACCGCGGCCAGCACTGCGCGTTCGTGATGCGGGGTCCCCGCATCACCATTACGGCGAGTGTGGTGCGCTTCGGCCATAGGCTCGTTCCTTTCGTCGCGAGCCCGCCGGCACGCGTTCGCAGCGTCGACGGCGGAGCTCTCTTGGTGGCGCTTGAGAGCCGCGCGAGGCCGCGGGACGGCCTGTCAGACCGCCGCCTGGATTCGCTGGCTCAGTCAGTTGAGCGTCGCGACGGCAACGCTTCTTACGCCCGCAACGACCACCGCGGCCCACCGCGACCACGGATCTGGGATCGAGCCGGCGCATCAGGTAAGAAGCGCTGCGGCCGCGACACGAACCCACAGACAGTCCACCGACGAGACGGGAGCCGGCATGGCCACTCCACCGCAGACGATCGCGAGCGTGGTCGACCAGATCGCGTCAGCCGACCAACTCGATCAGCTGACCGCGCCGCTCGCGAAGCTCGTCGCACGCGCGACCAAACAGGACACGGTCAAGAACGCGCTGAGCGGCACCTGGCTCGGGCATCAGCTCCATCCGCTGTTGACTGACGTCACGATCGGTGCGTGGGTCAGCGTCCCCGTGATCGACCTCGTCGGCGGCAGCCGCGGCGCCGACGCCGCTCGGCTCCTGACCGGATTCGGTGTCCTGTCGGCCGTACCGACGGCCGCGAGCGGGCTATCTGACTGGTCGGAGACCTACGGGTCGGAGATGCGTATAGGGCTCGTCCACGCGGTCGGCAACGTCGCGGCACTGGCCTTGCAGATCGCGTCATACGCAGCCCGCAGCCGCGGTCGCCGCGCGCGCGGCGCGATACTGAGCCTGGCTGGACTCGGCGTCGCGAGCGCGGCCGGATATCTCGGCGGACACCTCGTCTTCACCCAGGGCGTCGGCGTGAGCCACGCAGCCTTCGAACATGCAACCAGTGACTGGACCGACGTCGCCGGCGCCGAGGTGCTCCAGGCGTCCACGCCGCTGCGCGTCGACGCCGCCGGGACGCCGGTCGTCGTCGTCAAGACGGACGAGGGCCTGTTCGCGCTGTCCGCGACGTGCGTTCACGCCGGCGGCCCGCTCGACGAGGGCGAGATCGTCGACGGGTGCCTGCGGTGCCCGTGGCACCAGAGCATGTTCCGCCTCGACGACGGGCGCGCCGTGCGCGGCCCGGCAACCGTCGCTCAACCGGTCTGGCAGGCGCGGATCGAGGACGGTCGCCTCCAGGTTCGCGCCGGCTCGTAGGCGCTTTCAGCGGTATGGCACCGACGGCCTGATCGAGCCGCGGGCGCCGGGACCAGCACGAAAAAACGTCAGCCTGGTCGCGCGGGATCGCGGCAGGCGAAGTGTCTTCCGTCGGCGGTTATCGCGAGCACCCCGCGTAAGCGGCCCGCGCCGTCGACGACCGGCACGCGCCGCGTCGCGCTCGCCAGCACGACCGCCAGGCCGGTTGCCGCGGGCGCATCGGGAGCAATGCTGTCACCGGCGCGCGCAACCGCCGCGAGCAGGCGATCCGCGGGGACGACCATCTCGACATCGGCCGGGGTGACGATGCCAACGTAGCGATCGCCATCGGCGACGATCGCCAATCGCCGGACCACGCTCGCCAAGATGCCTGTCAGCGACGCGCTTGACGACGGGTACGAGTTGGTGGTCGTGTCGGCGGACCTCGAGGAAGCGTGGAGCGTCCAGGACCCGGCCGTGCGCCAGATCGTCTACTACGACGACTTCCTCGGTCGGAGCGCGCTCGAGCCTCGGCTCGGCCGAAACGAGGACGACAGCCTCGTCGCGTTCATACGCCTAGCCGGACGCAGCGCGACGACGCGGTTCGTCCTCACGACCCGCGAGTACATCCTGAGGCACGCCCATCAGCTCTACGAACGTCTCGCCGACGGAGACCTGGGACCGGAAAATCCTGCTCGAGCTACCGGCCTACACCCGGCGCCAGCGCGCCGAGATCTTCCACAACCAGGCTCAGGCCTCGGGCGCATTGAGCAGCGCGGCGACAGCGGGCCTGGTCGCCCTCGACGCGTACGCGCGGATCATCGACCACCCAAAGTACAACCCGCGGCAGATCGAGTGGATCACCGGGATGTCTGGGCACACCCTTACGGACATCGAGAACCAGGACTACGTGACCTTCGCGGTGGAGGCTCTTGACGACGGGACTCGGTTGTGGCGCCACGGATTTGAGAACGAGCTGACTGCGGCCCCACGGGTCCTGCTACCAGACGAGAGCCGCACAGCGAGCGGACCGATCGAGCCCGGCGAGCGCCCGGCGTCCGCGTCGAGCCCGAGAAGACCCGGCCGACGCACTGCTGATGCGAGCCTGCTGAGGGTACCCGTCCTGTGTGTGCGAACCTGGGAACGACCGGTACGGGCCCCGCCAGCGAACCTGCCACACTGGCCGACTGACCCAAGGAAGCGACTTGCGAAAACGAAAGGCACAACTTCCGTTTTGGTAAGGTTGTGGCATGGTTGATGATGGCGTCCCACTAGGTCTTCTGTTCCCGGCCGGCGGCCGCGTCTCACCGGAGCAGATGGTCGGACGAGAGGGCTCGACCGCGTCGCCGGCCTTGACCTGGAGCGGATCTCGGCAGGACTCCTAAAAGCCGCGCTCCCGACGATCCAGAAGCTGCTCGAAGGGCAGGGCGTCCCGCTGGACCTGTCGCACTACGGGGCGAGCGTCCCCGAGGCGGCCCGACGCACGGCGCTCGAGCTGCCCCTGACGATTGCCCGCCAGCGCCGACGCCACGTCGTCTTCTTCATCGACGAGCTGCAGCGGGCCGCGGACTATGCCGACGGCGCCAGCCTCGTCCGGGATCTCGTTGACATCTATGCCGGGAACACAGACGTGGTCGTGCTCGTTGATGGCAGCGACGCCAGAACGATCGAGCAGCTGATGGGCAAGCCCTACGAGCTTGCCCGCCTGGGCCAGCGTCGCGAGCTCCCGCCGACGATCCCGATCGACCAATGGCGCCGGCCGCTGCTCGAGCGCTTCCAACGGGCCGGTCTATCGATCTCCGCGGAGCGCCTCGAACGGATCATCCAGTTCGGCGAAGGGCGCCCCTACGACACGATGAGCGCCCGCCTCTACGTCGGCATGACGGCTCGCCGCGTGCGACCGGCGGACGCGGAGGTCGACGACTTCGTCCTCGAGACCGGACTCAAGGAGGCGCGTGGACGTCTCGACCACGACAGCTGAGCCGATCGCGCTCGATCCCCGCCGTTCGCTGATCGGTCTGATCAGCGAGCACCGCGAGCTTGCGATCCAACTCGCTGAGCATCTCGACCTCCTCGTCATCGAGAGCGACCCGCTCAGCGGTACGAGCGTCCTGCTCTCGATGACGCTTGACGACGCCGATCGCCCGACCCTCGCGATCGACGCAAGGAGCACCGGCGATGCGCTCGACCTTGCGATGGCAATCGCCACGGCGGCCGTGACGCGCCTCGCCCCACAGGCAGCGAGCTGGTGGAACAGCACGAGCACGATCGACATCGAAGGACTTAGCCTCTCCCACGCCCTCGCCGGCCAGGGGGTGAACCTCGATGACCTGCGCCTCGGCGCAGGATCGGGCACCGAGCAGCTCCGCCACGCCCTCGAGCTCGCCGCCGCCCTCAGTGCCGGGCCCGCGCTGGTCGCAATCGACCACCTCGATGACCTCCTGGAGCGCCTCAACGCCCAAGCCTCCCGCGAGCTGCTGGGTGCACTCCGCGCAGATCACCAACGCGCCGGCTCTGTACAACAGCTGCTCGTCGGTCGCACCGACGGCCGCCTCGCCTCCGCGCTACGAGACCCCGGCCATCCGCTCTACCGCGCCGGACCAATACTGCGCGTTCGGCGTCCGCGGCCGCAGCGCTTCATCGACGACCTCGCGATCGGCCGCGCCTGGACCACCGTCCCCGACGACGTGATCGCCGCCGCCGCCGAGCTCGCCGCCGGCGCCCCCGCATACGTCTGGCGGACCCTGGACGCCGTCACCACCAGCACGGGCCACCCCGGCGCCCGTGTACTGGACGCGTGGCGCCACCTCCGACAGGCCACCGAACCAGCCACGGCGCAACAGTTCCGGCTACTCGCGAGCACCCATCGCGCGGCTCCCACGGTCGTCTGCGCGATCGCCCTCGGCGTCGGCCCGTACGAGCTTCCGCTCAACCCCAAGAGCGTCAACGATGCGCTCACGCGCATGCGCGCCCGCGGACAGGTCTTCTCGCCAGAGAAACAACGATGGGCCGTCAGCGACCCGCTCCTGGGCGCGTGGGCTCGCGAGCACGCACCGATCTGGGTCTACCGACACGCCCACGCAGGATGAAGTCGCGTGACGCTCGCGGTACAAAAGACGAGTCTGGACAATGACCCTTCCAAAATGCCCGGACCAGTCGCCGGTGAGGCTCGGGCTTGGCGCTCTCGGATCAGCCGGGTGGGGAGCCGCGCCAAGAAGACCAGGACGAATCGAGAGGCGTCCCGGCCGGCCGAGATCCCGAGCTGCGTGCTCGGCTACCGTTCGGGAATGGTCACCGTGGATCTGATCGGCCGTGCCGGGCGCATCCTCGCCGATGCGGCGCAGTCGCCGGCCGGGGTGATCGTGTTTGGTTCGCATGCGCGTGGCGACGCTCGTGAGGGCAGCGATCTTGACTTCCTGGTGATCGAGCGTGACGTCGTGAACCGGGCGGTCGAGATGGCTAGGCTGCGCAACGCGCTCCCGCCATTGGGGGTGCCGGTGGACGTGATCGTCGTCAGCGAGGCCCACGTCGCCAAGTGGGGGCCGGTCAGGGGGACGATGGTCCACGCCGCGCTGGGCGAGGGCCGGCTCGTTGCCGAGTCCTGAAACGCTCGAACTCGCTCGGCGATTCCTTCGGAAGGCCTACGAGGATCGCGACGCCGTGGAGATCTTGAGCGGGAGCGACCGGGCGGCCGATGCGGTCGTTGGGTTTCACGCGCGGCAGGCGGTCGAGAAGGTCGCTCGTCGGGGCCGTGGTCACGCAGGGATCGTTGCGGAGTGCTCGGACCGACTGCCCATCCCGACAGCGCCGGCATCGCGGCTCGGGAACGACAAGCCGGGGCGCTTGCCTGCGCGAGCGGGAAAGTGTGCTCGGGTGTTCCCGGGCGGATGAGACCGCTCGGGTGGCCGTCGCGGACCTTGCACCGTGTAGCGCTGGCTGGCTGTCAAGGCGCGTCGAGGTCGCATCTTGGTCGCCAAACCGCCAAAACGCCGTTGTTCATAGGCGTTCGCCACGTTCTGCGGAACCGAGGGTCAGAGGTTCGAATCTCGAAGGCACCGAACCGACCGACACCACGACCGCCGCACTCAACGACGTTGACGTCGATCTGGTCACAGCGTTGGCGAAACTCGACGTCAAGCTTGGCACCTGACGGCCCGGTGGGCGTGATGGGCGGCGACACAACCTCCGGGTGCTTCGCCCCCAAGCAGGAGAGCTCTCCCGAAGCTGGCGGATCAGCGAGTCGCGCGTGTTGGTCTTTCCTCGCCGCGCGCAGCAGCTACTGGAGGATGTTCACCGCGCGGGAGACGACCAGGCCGATCGTCACCAGCGACACGAGCGACTGGGCGCCCATGATGCTCTTCGCGGTCGGCGTGAGTGGCAACGCGTCGGTCGGGCTGAACGCCGTCGCGTTGGTCAGCGATACGTACAGGTAGTCGATCAGCCGGGGGCGCCAGCCAGCCGGCGCGAACTGACCGTCGCTCATCTGCGGAAAGAGGAAATCGGGCCGCGCGTCACGCCCGGCGGCGCGCTTGCCTGGTCCCCCGCGATCGGTTTCCCAGTACCACAGGCCGAAGATCAGGACGTTGGTCAGCCAGATCAGCGCGCCCGCGACGATCAGCTCGCGGCCGTTGTTGGTGCCCTGGTGAAGCAGAAAGTGGACGAGCAGAGCGAGGGAGGTGATGTTCGCCACGCTGACGAGCGCCGTCATCGCAAGGGCGAGGCCTCGACGTAGCGGGTGCTCGCGCTCGAGCTCCCGCGGCGTGGCCAGTGCCAGAACGACGAGCAGCGCCCCTTCGAGCGCCGGGAGCAGCCACGTCGGCCCGGCCGTGAGTCGCTCGGGAAGGAGCAGCTGCAGAGCCATCGCGGCCAGCACCGTGGCCTGTGCGGGCAACGCCGATTCGGCGCGACCGGGAGGTGGGTAGGGCTCGTCAGGCGGCCGACTACCGCGCGCCTCGTCTCCGGCCTCGGACATCGAGTCGCAGGCTACGACATTGATCGCGGTCGAAATCCCAGGCTACGGGGTCCCGACGGCCATCAACCCGTACGCCGGCGACACAGCGCGCGCAGGATCACCCGCAACGCGTCGCGGCGCTTGGCTGACCGAACACCGTCGCCGGCCGGCCGAAGCTCTTCCCGGCGGGGCTGTCCGCGGCCTGGACCTCGGTCGCGTACGTGCTGTGGCCGGCGATCTCGCTGATCCAGAGGACGGTCGCGTTCCCGTGGGGGTCGACGGCGGCCAGTGGCGCACCGTAGACGGGCGCGTTCTCCGCGGAGAGGATTGCCGTCGGACCGAAGCCGTGACCTGACGGCCGCAGGCGGGCGGCGGCTCGTCCGTTGGGTTCCAGCCAGGCGAGCGCCGCGTCGCCGGCGTCGTCAAGGGCGATCGCCGACGCGTCGGTGCTCACGGAGACCGCAGCGAAGTCGACCGGTGGCGACCACTTGGCGCGTGACCCGGCACCGAGGACGCCGGGCGCGCCGAGCAGGCCGACGGCCAGTAGCAGCGCGACGCAGGACACGCCGACCCGAACGACTCGGCCGGCCGGCCGGCCGCGGGACGAGCGGCGTTCGAGCACGTCAGTCGTCGTGGGCGACGGGCGGCCGGGCGTCGGCCGTGGTCATCTCGACGTCGGTGATCAGACGGGATCCGCGGGACCGGGTGAACAGGGCGAACCCCCACCGGACGAGGACGACAAGCCGGTTCTGGAAGCCGATCAGGTACCAGAGGTGGACGACGAGCCAGGTCAACCAGGCGAACGGGCCGCTGAGACGGACGAAGTGGAGGTCGGCGACCGCGCGGGCCCGGCCGATCGTCGCGAGGTTGCCCTTGTCGCGGTAGTGAAAGGCCGGCGTCGGGCGACCGGCCAGCCGGTTGGTGATCAGGCGCGCCGCGTAGTGGCCCTGCTGGATCGCGACGGGCGCGACCCCCGGAAGGGTGACCGGCTCGCCCGAGGCCGGGTCGCGGACGCGGACCATGTCGCCGGCGACGATCACCTCGGGGTAGCCGGCGAGCGTCAGGTCGGATTCGACGGTCAGCCGACCGCCCCGGTCGACCTCGGCCCCGCCGACCTCGCCGAGCCGGGCGGCCAGCACGGACGCCCGGACGCCGGCAGCCCAGATCACCGTGGCCGCGTCGACTCGCTCGGTCGCGCCGTCCGGCGTCCGGAGGACCACGCCGTCGGGATCGACACCGACCACCATCCGGTCGGTCGTCGGGGTCACGCCGAGCTGGCGGAGCTGGCGCTCGGCCTTGGCCGAGAGGGACGGCGGAAAGCTTCCGAGCAGGCGGTCGGCCGCCTCGACGAGGAGGATCCGGGCGTCGCGGGGGTCGATCGACCGGAAGTCCCGCCGCAGGGCGTGGCGGGCGAGCTCGCCGATCTGCCCGGCGATCTCGACGCCGGTCGGGCCGCCGCCGACGACGACGAAGGTCAGCTCGGCCCGCCGCCGGCCGGGGTCCTCGACGGCCTCGGCCTTCTCGAATGCCCCGAGAATCCGGGCGCGGGCGGCGATCGCCGACTCGAGGGACTTGACCTCCGGGGCGACGGCCGCCCAGTCGTCATGCCCGAAGTACGAGTAGGCCGACCCGGTCGCGACGACCAGCGTGTCGTAGGAGATCGTCGGCGGGGCGGGGACGCCGGCGACGGACGCGAGGAGCAGGCGCCGCCCGGCCAGGTCGAACCCGGTCGCCCGGCCGAGCACGACGCGGACGTTGGCCGCAGAGGCGAACAGTGACCGCAGGGGATAGGCGATGTCCCCGGGCGCGAGCGCCCCCGTGGCCACCTGGTATGTCAACGGCTGGAAGAGGTGGAAGTTCCGGCGATCGACGAGCGTCACGTCAGCGTCGACGTCCCGCAGGCCCTTCGCCGCGTTCACGCCGGCGAAGCCGCCTCCGACGATGACCACATGGTGGCGGGATCCGTGTCGGACGTCGGTCATCTTCATATTCTGGACCACGCCCGGCGGATGTGCCGATCTCAGGGGATCGGCCGCCGCCGACTCGGGCGGGCCGCACGCCGGGTCAAGCGGCCGGCAGTACGCTCAGACGATGACAGCCGGGGTGATACGAGACGATCCCGCACGCGTGAGGACCGCGCGTGAAATCCTGCCGGAACCGCCTGGATCCGGGCCGTGACCGGGCCGGGACCGCCTGGATCCGGGCCGTGGCCGCGGCGGATCCCGACCGGGCGGGACTCGCCCGGCGGATCAACGACCGGGGCCGCCTGACCGGCAGCTTCCGGCTCCGGTCGGGCGTGACGAGCGGCGAGTACTTCGACAAGTACCTGCTCGAAGCCGACCCGCTGATCCTGCGTGACGTCGCCGTCGCGCTCAGCCGCCTGCTCCCCGACGGCGTGGACGCGGTCGCCGGGCTCGAGCTGGGTGGTGTGCCGCTCGCGACGGTCGTCTCCCACGTGACCGGCCTGCCGGCTCGGTTCGTCCGCAAGCAGGCCAAGACCTACGGGACCTGCCGCCTGGCCGAGGGCGGCGAGATCGCGGCGTGCGGCTCGCCGTGATCGAGGACGTCGTGACATCCGGCGGCCAGGTCATCGAGTCGGCCCGAGCCCTCCACGAGCGCGGAGCGACGATCGCCGCGGTGGTCTGCGTGATCGATCGCGAGGCCGGCGGCCTCGCCAGGCTCGCCGCCGAGGGCCTCGAGCTCCGGTCGGTGTTCACCGCGACCGAGCTCGCCGCCGCCGGGTCGACCTGAGCCGCGGCGCGCAGACGGGCGTCGTCGAGCCGAGCTTTTGGAGACGCGCGCGGGGGCGGGCGTCGTCGAGCCGAGCTGCTGGAGACGCGCGCGGAGGCGGGGTCGTCGAGCTCCGGCGCTCCTAGAAGCGCGCGCGGAGGCGGATGTCGTCGAGCTCGCACAGCTCGTCGTAGCCGGTCCGGCCGTCCGGCTCGAAGCCGTGAGACGCATAGAACGCACGAGCCGACGTGTTCTCACTGAACACCCACAGCGTCACCTCCGCCCAACCGTCCGTCTCGAGCTCGGCAAGTGCCACCGACAGCAGCTCGCGACCGATCCCGCCGCGACGACGATCAGATGCCACGTAGAGGCTCGCGATCTCACATGTCCCGGTGCCGGCGTCGTCGTCCCGGCTCGGGAGTGCGAGGCGGCAGTAGCCGACCAGCTGCTCGTCGATCACGGCCACCAGCGTTCGCGCCCCCGGATCCGCGACTGTCAGGCGCCCGCGCCAGAGTGCCTCGCGATCCTCCGGGCGAAGCGCATCGATCACCCGGTCGGGCACCAGTCCCCGGTAGGCGACCCGCCACCCGCCGATCCAGATTCGCGCGATCGCGTCGGCGTCGTCGCCGGCCGCCGGCCTCACCCTGACTCGAGCCATCTCGCCACGTTACGACCTCGCTGCCCGAGTCACCGACTGACACCTCACCGACACGGATGTGAAAACTCCGATCCCGGTCCAGAAAAATCGACTCAGCACTCCCGGGGGCTGCGCCACGGCGGTCGGCCGGTATCGTCGTGCTGATGGTGGTGACAGACGGTCTCGACTGGAACACGCCGTCCCCCCGGCTCCGGGTGCTCCGCCGGTACGAGGTCGTCTCGGGCACCGGGCTCGCCGTGATCACGGTCGCCGTGCTCGGCCTCGTCCTCGGCGCGGCCGGGCCCGCCGGGATCGCCGTCGCCGGGCTGATCCTCGTCGGCCTGCTCGCCGACCTGCTGGCCGGCCGGCGGGTTCGAGCCTGGTCCTATGCCGAGCGGGCCGACGACCTCCTCGTCAGGCGGGGCGTGATGTTCCGGCGGATGTCGGTGATTCCCTACGGCCGGATGCAGTACGTCGAGGTCACCGCCGGCCCGTTCGAGCGGGCCTTCGGGCTGGCGACGGTTCAGATGCACACCGCCGCGGCAGCCAGCGACGCCCGGATTCCCGGACTCCCGTCAGACGAAGCCGGCCGCCTCCGCGACCAGCTCACCTCACTTGGCGAGGCTCAGGCGACCGGCCTGTGACCGACCCCCCGTCCACGGCCGGGACCCCGTCCGCCGGTCGGTCGATGCCCGGCCTCGGCGGCGACTGGCAGCGCCTGCATCCGCTCTCACCGCTCGTCAGAGCCGGCCGCGGCGCGATCGCCCTGTTCGTGGTCGTCGTGATTCCCGTGCTCGGCAGCCAGAACGCCGGCGGCGGGGGCGGTGGCGGCAGTCTCGAGCACCTCGCGATCATCCTCGTCGTCTTCGCCCTCGGCGTGATCTCCTGGCTCGTCACGAGATGGCGGGTCTCCGACGGCGTCCTCCTGGTCGAGGCCGGCCTCCTGCGCCGGACGTCCGAGCGGTTCCCGCTCAGTCAGATCCAGGCGATCGACACCGTCCGCCCGGGGTTGGCCCGGATCTTCGGCCTCGCCGAGCTGCGGATCCGGCTGGCCAGCGGCACCGGCAAGGCCGGTCGCCTGGCGTATCTGACAAACGACGAGGCCGAAGCCCTGCGGGCCAGACTGCTCGCGCTCGCCCACGGCCTCGCCGAGGAGACGCCGGCGCCTCCCGAACGGCCCCTCGTCAGCATCCCGACCGGCCAGCTGGTCGTCTCGATCCTGCTCAGCGGGCCCGGCCTCCTGCTCGGTTCGGTGGTCCTCGGCCTCGGCCTCCTCGCGACGCTCGCTCCCGGCGCGGCGGCTGCGACGCTCAGCGGAGGAACCGCCCCCCTGATCGGCGTCTTCGTCGGCGTCTTTCGACGGTTCAACGCCGAGTACCGGCTCCAGGTCGCCGAGGCTCCCGACGGCCTGCGGCTGCGCTCCGGCCTGGTCGAGACCTCGGCCGAGACGATTCCCGCAGGCCGGATCCAGGCGATCAGGATGATCGAGCCGCTCGCCTGGAGGCCGCTCGGATGGTGCCGGCTCGAGGTCGACGTCGCCAGCCAGAAGAACCGCGGCCGGCAGGACCGCAACCAGGCCAAGGCCGGCCGGGCACTACTCCCGGTCGGCAGTCACGCCCAGGCGGCCTTCCTCCTCGGCCGGGTCTTCCCAGACCAGCCCGACGACCGGCTCCGCCCACCGGCGCGAGTCCGCTGGAAGTCCCCCTTCCGCTTCCGCTTCCTCTCGTGGGCGGCCAACGACACCTACGCGGTCACGACGTCCGGCCGAATCCGGCGGGTCACCGACTGGGTCCCGCTAGCGAAGGTCCAGAGCGTTCGCTGCGTCGAAGGCCCGGTCCAGCGTCGCCTCCGCCTCGGCAGCGTTCACCTCGACACCGCCGGCCGGAGGGTTCACGCGGTCATCCGGGACCGTGACCGCGCCGAGACCGCTGACCTGATGACCGATCTCCCGGACCGCTGCCGCCGGGCCCGGGCACTCGAGACGATCCGCCGGGCGGGGGTTCTCCACACTGCCGCCCCGGCCCAGCCCGCCGCCGCCGGGCCTCACCGGGGTCCCGCGTGATCGAGGTTCCAGTGCCGGCCCACGCTCCCCAGCCAGCGTCCGTCACCAGCCGGGATCAGCCCGAACCTGCTGATCGTCCGCTGACCTCCGACCTGGTCTGAGTACAACAGGTCGACCGACACCGGCCGCCGGTCGGCCCGCGCGTCGAGGATCCCCCGACGGACAGCGTCGTCGGACTCGCGCATCGCCCCCTGCCAGAGGCCGATGTCGCCCGGGGCGATGTAGATGTCCCTCGTGTGGCGGCGGAAGGCCTCCGGCTCGGGGTGGGGGATGTCGCCGAGGACGTGCGTATCCCACGGGTACCACGCCTGCAGCACGGCCAGGCCGGCCCCGACGTTGCGCAGCGCCAGCACCAGGTAGATGATCCCGTCCCGCTCGTCGATCGCCGCCTGGCTTCCCTCGACCCGGACCCAGTGACCGTCGGCGAACATGATCTTCTGGGCCGCGTCGTCCAGCCGGGCGTGGACGAGCACCGGCCGCCGCTGCTCCTGGAGCGCCTGCTCGGCGACCCGCGCCGACCGATTCGACGACCGGACGGCCGAGAACGTCGCCACCGCGAGGACCAGGGTCCCTCCGGCGGTCGCCAGCGAGGAGATCGTCGCCCAGTCGGCCATCTCGATTCACGCCACCTACGCGTCGGGCAGCGCCGAGTGCGCGTGGGCCGCGTGGACTCCGGGTGGGATGCCGAGACCCAGCCCGACCCGTCCGAGCAGGTCGAGCAGCTGACCGCGCTCGGCATCCGTGAGACCGCCGCACAGGCTTCGCTCGTAGTCGACGGCCAGCCCGACCGCCCGGTTGAGGAGCTCGCGGCCGGACTCGGTCAGGTGGAGCTCACGCGCCCTGCGGTCGTCGGCGTTCTGCCGGCGCTCGAGCAGGCCGCGAGACTCGAGCAGATCGACGAACGCCACCATCCGGCTCGCGGCGATCTTCAGGCGCTCGCCGATGACCTGCTGGGAGCGGCCCTCGTCGGCGGCGACCGCCCGCAACAGGGAGAAATCCCGGGGCTCGATCCCGAGCGGGCCGAGCGTCTCGTGAAAGCCGCGGGAGATCGCGTAGCCGAGCGTCGAGATCGTGAAGCCGACCGACTGCAACGGCGGGCTCGAGTCCACCGACGGGGCGACCCGCGTGAAACCCGCCGGGTCGCGGCCGGCTTCGTCCGGCCCGGTCATCGGCGCCGGGCCGGACCGACGAGACGGCGGGGGTCTGCTGCGTTCCGGCTCACCCAATCGATGATAGACAACCGAAATGTTTTCTGCTAGAAATCATTTGGCCAGGAAGCCGTTACAGGTTGAACTAATATCTGGGGGCAAGCGATGACCGACGAGCGGAGTGATCAGGCGGGCACGAAGGGGGGACCAGGGCCGGTTTCCGAGCTGGATTCCGAGAATACGATCACCCGTCTCGCGCGGTGGGTCCTCGGCCACCGTCGACAGGTCATCGTCTTCTGGTTGCTCGCATTCCTCGCCGGCGGGTTTGGCGCGAGCCAGGTGTCGAGTCGCCTGTCGTTCGACTTCTCGCTCCCCGGCCAGCCGGGTTACGAGACGGCGGCGAAGGTCGACCGTCTCTACGGGAACGGCGGCAACGGCCCAGCGTCGGCGGCGGTCGTCACGCTCCCGGCCGGCCAGACCGCGACCGGCGACGCGACCCAGCTCGGGCGGGCGTTCGCAATCGCCCGGCGGGCGGTCCCGACGGCGCGGATCGTCGACTACGCGGCGACTCACGACCCGGTGTTCATCTCCCGCGACGGACGCTCGACGTTCGCGCTGGTCTTCACGCCCGTCGAGAAGAGCTTCGGCGCGCCGAAGATCCCCGCCGGGGTCGCCAAGGCCCTCGCCGGTGCCCTGCCGACCGGCGCCCACGTCGAGCTGACGGGCCTCAATCAGCTCGCGAGCGGCGGGTCGAGCAAGGGTCCCGGCGTCTTCGTCGAGACCCTGATCGGCGCCGGCGGGGCGCTCGCCGTGCTGGCGTTCGTCTTCGCGTCGATGCTCGCCTTCGTCCCCCTGCTGATCGCCGCCGTCTCGATTCTGTCGACGCTCCTCGTGATCCTCGGCCTGACCGAGATCACCGAGGTCTCGTTCATCGTCCAGTTCCTCGTCTCCCTGGTCGGCCTCGGCGTCGCGATCGACTACTCCCTGCTGATCGTGACCCGCTGGCGGGAGGAGCGGGCCCACGGGCGGGAGAACGCCGACGCCGTGGTCGTCGCGATGGCGACCGCCGGACGGGCCGTCGTGCTCTCGGGGCTGACCGTCGCGATCGGCCTGCTCTCGCTCGTCGTTCTCCCGGTGCCCGGCCTGCGGAGCGTCGGCTACGGGGGGATGCTGATCCCCCTGATCTCGACCCTCGTCGCCCTGACTCTGCTCCCGGCCCTGCTCGGCGGGATCGGCCCGCGGGTCGACTGGCCGCGCGTCCGCCACGAGTCGAGCGCGAGCCGTGGATGGACGTCATGGACGCGGGGGATCGTCCGTCATCGCGGCCTGACGGTCGCCTTCGCCGTGATCATGCTCGCGATCTTCATCGTCCCAGTGTTCAGCCTGACGACCGGCGAGACGAGCGCGACCTCGCTGGCGAAGTCCGGTCCGGCCGCCGGAGCGTACTCACGCCTGCTCGCCGGCGGGGCGCCCAGCGGGGTGCTGACGCCGATCGAGGTGCTCGTCCGGTCCGGGGCCGCAGGCGCCGTCCGCAGGCAGCTGGCCGGCGTCCCGGGAATCGCCGCGGCGGTCGAGTCCTCCGCGCCCGACAGCTCGCGGGCCGGCACGACCGTGGTGATCGGAATTCCCGTGGCCGAGACCGTCAACTCGACGACGCTCTCACCCGTGCGCGCCGCCAGGCTGGCGCTCGCACACACTCCCGGAGTGATCGGCCTGACCGGGGTCGGTGCGATCGAGCTCGACTACCAGCACGCCGTGTTCGGCAACTTTCCCCTGATGTTCGCGGTGATCGCCCTCCTCACGATCATCCTCCTCGCCCGGGCCTTCAGGTCGCTCGTGCTGGCGATCAAGGCCGTCCTGCTGAACCTGGTCTCGATGGGCGCGGCGTTCGGCATCATGACCTGGTTCTGGCAGGAGGGTCACGGGTCCAACGCGCTTTTCGGCGTGCCCGCGACCGGCGCGATCACGTTCTGGATCCCGCTGATGGTGTTCGCGTTCCTGTTCGGCCTGTCGATGGACTACGAGGTCTTCATCCTGGCCAGGGTCCGCGAGGAGTACGACCACGGCGGGTCGACCGACGCCGCCGTCGTCGAGGGTCTCGGACGGACGGGTCGTCTGGTGACGAGCGCCGCCCTGATCCTGTTCCTCGCGTTCGCGTCGCTCGCCTCCGCGCCGGACACTGACATCAAGGTTCTGGCGACCGGCCTCGGCGTCGGCATACTCCTCGACGCGACGATCGTCCGTGCGCTTCTCGTCCCTGCCCTCGTCTCCGTCCTCGGTAGGTGGAACTGGTGGCTGCCGGATCGACTGGCGCGTGTCCTGCGAGTTCCGCTGTCACACGTTCCAGTTGTCCGGCCGGCCGTCGAGACGGGCGGCTGATGCTGGCATGCCCTGCGGGCGGCTGATCCTGGCATGCCCTGCGGGAGGCTGATGCTGGCCCGCCCTCACGCCGAGGGCGGGCGAGCCGGGGGCGGGCGAGCCGGGGGCGGGCGAGGCTGTGCCGGCCCCCGGGGGAGGCCGGCACCGACGAGCTCGCGTGCTAGAGGCGTCCCCGACGGCTGAAGCCGTAGCCGCCACCGGTGAGGAAGAGGACGAGGAGAATGATGAGCAGAATCGTGAGCATGTCGGAGATCCTTTCGGCAGTTGACGTCTCGGGTAGCTGTTCGTCTGAATACCCGAGATCGCCAGGATTCACACCAATATCAGGTGGGCTCGCGCCATTCGAAGCGGCGAGGCCGGCAGTCTCGGCCTCGCGGGGTCCCAGCTGCGGACCCGGCGTGCCGGCTGCGGACCGGCCTGCGCGGTCGGCCGAGCTCGGCCGACCGCGGCTCGAGTCGCCAATGTCCCGCAGGAGCCGTCGACGGCTCGGGGTGGCCGGTGCCCGGCAGGACATACGATGGGCGGGGATGTCACCGATCTGGATCTGGACGCAGGGGGCGATCGTGATCTGCGTGGTCGTGGCGATGGTGATCGCGATCGTCAAGCTGAGCTGAGCTGACGAGGCCTTCAGCCGGGCAGGCGGGGCGAGCGCCGCCAGGAGCGTCGGGGAGGCGGGCCGGGCAGCAGGCAGGTCGGTATGTGGGGGAGCGGGCCGCCGGTGAGGATCGCCTCGGGCACCTCCCGGGCGAGCAGTTCGACGTGAGCGCCGAGACCGGCCTGCTCCATCGCGTCGGCGATCCCAGGCGGGCGGCGGACGCAGTCGTGGGCGTCGGAGGCGACGTTGTGAATCATCCCGTTGCGAGCCATCCAGAAGGAGAACTCCTGGACGTCGCGGCCGAACTGCCCGATCAGGGAGCCGGCGGTCATCGAGCCGAGAACCTCCCCGTCGGCGATCAGGGTCTCGAGGATGTCCGGACGACGGTGGAACCCAGGGCAGCGCTCGGGATGGGCGAGAACGATCCTGTGGCCCCTGCCCCGGAGCACTTCGAGCACGGCTGGGAGGCTCTCGACTGGGGACTTGAAGGGACTCTCGATCAGCAGCCACTGACCGCCGTCCAGGCTGAGGCGCTCCAGTTCTCCGCTGGGGAGATCGACGATCTGGTGGATCGCGATCTCCGCACCCGGACGGATGTCGAGCGTGACTCCCGCGGCGAGCAGCCCGGCCTTGACCTGGGCGACGCCGTCGGCGATCAGGCCGGCGTCGTTCGGGTACCGAGGGCTGACGTGGGGGGTGGCGATCATCGTCGTCATGCCGGTGGCCGCGGCCGCCCGGATCAGGTCCACGGCTTCGTCGATCGTCTCCGGACCGTCATCGATTCCCGGCAGGATGTGGCAGTGAATATCGATCACCGCTCAAGCCTACGGCGCCCGACACGGCCGCCGCGGGCCCGCTGGCGCCGGGCTATGATGCGGCCGGTCCGGCGAGACCACTCGGGTACGGGAAGGATAGGTTGTTCAGCTCGATCGTTGTCGGCACCGACGGATCGCAGACCGCCCGCGAGGCCGTCGGGCAGGCCGTCGAGATGGCCAAGCTGTTCGGGGCGTCGCTGCACGTCGTCTCCGCGTATGAGCCGGTCGCCGGGCAGGGCCTTCGCGACGTGCCGACGATGTCCCCCGTGCCGGATCCGCACTGGGTGATCAAGCTCCGCGAAGAGGTCGACGCGACACTCGAGGAGGCCGCGGCGATCGCCCGCGACGCGCGGGTCGCCGTGTCGGTCTATGCCCGCCAGGGGGACGCCGCCGACGCGATTCTCGACGTGGCCGAGGAGCGGGGGGCGGACCTCGTGATCATCGGCAACAAGGGAATGACCGGTGCCAAGCGGTTCCTCCTGGGCTCGGTGCCCAACAAGGTCTCCCACTACGCGCCGTGTGCCGTGATGATCATCAGGACCCGCTAGCGCTTGGGCCCGTGGATCTTGCCGTGATGATCATCAGGACCCGCTAGCGCTTGGGCCCGTGGATCTTGCGAACCCGGCGATGGCCTCCGCGGCAGGGCTCGCGAGGATCGGGCCAGGCTGGGGGCAGAGGCGGGCGCCGAGGACGAGGAGAACGCGGAGAGCGCCGAGCAAGCAGTTGCCTTGTCGGCGCTCCTTGGAAGCAAGTTGCCTGACTTACGAGGGCTTCGCACGCTTCGCTCGGCGGCTGCGGGGCGGGGCGTGGGCGTGGGCGCGGGCGCGGGCGCGGGAGGGTGCGGGGGCGG
>DATCEH010000066.1:0-9511 GCA_036510225.1 Solirubrobacteraceae bacterium
GCACCCGCCCCCACCCCGCACCCGCCCCCACCCCGGACTCGCCCCCCCTCCCCCCGGCAACCTGCGGCGGACGGCCGCTCAGGCTGGCGGGATCGTGCGGAACATCGTCGCGATCTCGGGAACCCGCTTGACGATCCCGAAGCGCTTCTCCCAACTCGCCCAGGCGCGCAGCCGCGTCTGGTCGAAGACGCCGAACGGCTGGCCGGTCCCGCCGGTGAACGCCCCGTGGAGGGCGGTCAGCTCAGCCATCAACAGCGACCGGTCGAGGTCGGGCACGGCCGCCAGCTCGTCGTCGGCGCTCGCGACCGGGTCGGCGACCGTCTCGCCATAGCCGCGCCTGATCGCCCCGACCGTCTCGTCGACCAGCTTGGCCTGCCGGGTCAGCGTCTGAGCGTCGACGCAGAGGATCAGCTCCGGGTAGGCCGGCGCCCCGTAGTCGTCGACCCTGAACTCCCGGGTCGCCGGCCGGGCCCGGTGGAGGGCGATTCCCTCGACATCCCAGAAGGCCGTCACCGCCGCGACGTGGCCGCCGAGCAGGGCCGGGACGGCATTGAAGCCGATCGTGACCTGCTTGACTCGCGCGGGATCACCACCGGCTCCGGCGACCGTCGAGTCGAGCACGGCGACGTCGCTCGGCAGCCCGGTGACCCCGGCCTGGCGGCCCTCGAGGTCGCGGGGGGTCGTGATCGAAGGCTGGGCGAGGACTGCGGCGAGTGGCCGTTGGACGAGCGGGAGCACGCCGACGATATTCTGGCCGGCAGCCCTGGCGATCGCGAGGTCGTGGATGTCGAGAACGGCGAAGTCGACCCGGTGGGAGAGGAGCAGCTTGACCGAGTCGGTCGACGACCCCGGCGTGATGATCTTCAGCTGGACGCCGGCCGCCCGGTCGTAACCGCGGGCGTGGGCCGAGTACAGCCCGGCGTGGACGGCGTTCGGCGTGAAATCGAGCACGACGGTCGCCTGGGGGAGGCCGGCCTTCGAGCCGCCGCAACCGGCAGCGGTCAGGGCGAGGCCGCAGACAAGGGCCCAGAGCACCGTGCGGGTCGGCGGCATTCGCCCGGACTATAGGTCGCCGGAGCCACGGAGGCCGGCGAGCGTCGCGCGTAGACTCCACGGAGATGCGCCGCCGCGTCACCTTCTCGCGCAACCTGACGCTCTCCCTGTCGCGGACGTGTCGCTGCCACTGCAAGTACTGCTCGTTCGCGACCCACAAGGCTCACCTCTACGCGCCCGACGAGGTGATCGAGATCCTCGACGGGGCGGTCCGCCGGCGGGTCAAGGAACTGCTCGTCCTGACCGGCGAGCAGCCGGAGGTCAACGCCGAGGTCGCCGGCCGTCTCGAGTCCTACGGGCACGCCGACTTCACGGCCTACGTCGTCTGGGCCTGCCAGCAGGCGCTCGACCGGGGGCTGCTGCCGCACACGAACATCGGGGCGATCGACGCGCGGGACCTCGCCCGCCTGCGGGAGGTGACGGCTTCCCAGGGGCTGATGCTCGAGTCGATCAACCCGGACCTCGTCGCCCACCAGGGGTCGCCGAGCAAGCACCCGGACGTCCGCCTGGCGACGATCGACGCGGCCGGCCGCCTGAGGATCCCCTTCACGACGGGGATCCTCGTCGGGATCGGCGAGGCCCCGGACGATCGGATCGCCTCGCTCGAGGCGATCGCCGCGGTCCACGCCCGGCACGGCCACATCCAGGAGGTCATCCTCCAGAACTTCGTTCCCCACGAGCGCTACTACGGCCGTGAGCCGGCGGAGATCGCCGACGCGGCGGCGGCCGACTACTGGCGGACGGGGATCACGCACGGTCCGGCGCTCGACCTGCCGTCGTGGGCGTGTCCGATCACGGTCGACGACCTCACCGACCTCGTGCGCGAGTGCCGCCGGCTGATGCCGGACGTCGGGATCCAGGTCCCGCCGAACCTCTCAGACTGGTGGCCGGGACTGATCGAGGCGGGGGCGACCGACCTCGGCGGCCTGTCGGCCAACGGCGACCACATCTCGCCCGAGCACCCGTTCCCCTCACCCCACCAGGTCCGCAAGCGGCTCGCCGGCGACGGCCTCGCGCTGACCGAGCGGCTGTGCGTCTACCCGGAGTACATCGACCCGTCCTGGGTTGACCAGAGCGTGCTCGACGTGATCCGCCAGAACTACTGGTCGTTCATCCCCCGGCGGGGGTCCGGTCGCGGCGAGCAGCGGCCGATCCGTCGCGACCTCGTGGCCGGGGCGATCGACCGGGCGAGCAGGAACATGACACTGACACCGCAGGAGCTGACCGCACTGTTCGCGGAGACCCGGCCGGAGGCGATCGAGGACATCCGCCAGGCGGCCGACGGCCTGCGCCGCGAGCTCGCTGGTGAGACGGTGACCTTCGTCGTCAACAGGAACATCAACGTCTCGAACATCTGTGTCGTCGGCTGCTCGTTCTGCGGGTTCGGCCAGGGCCGGCGGTCGCCGGACGCGTACGAGCACGACCGGAACGAGATGGTCCGCCGGGTGAACGAGGCCGTCGACTACGGGGCGAGCGAGATCTGCATGCAGTCGGGGATCCACCCCGACTGGGGGCTCGAAGACTACGAGGGCTGGCTGACCCTGATCAAGGAGACGGCTCCGCAGATCCACGTCCACGCGTACTCGCCGATGGAGCTCGCCCACATGTGCGACGTGTCCGGCCTGCCCGCCCGGACCGTCGTCGGGCGGCTGCGGGCGGCCGGGCTCGACTCGACGCCCGGGACGGCGGCCGAGGTCCTCGACGACGGGGTCCGCGAGCGGATCTCGCCGAACAAGCTGCCGGTCGCCAGGTGGGTCGAGATGATCGAGGCGGCCCACGCCGAGGGTGTTCCGTCGACGGTGACGGTGATGTTCGGCCACATCGAGGAGCCGTGGGAGCTGGCCGAGCACATGCGCGTCGTGCGTGAGCTCCAGGAGCGGACCGGCGGGTTCACGGAGTTCGTGCCGCTGTCGTTCATCCCCTTCCATACGCTGCTCGGCCGGACGCACGGGATCGAGGAGATCACCGCGGACGAGAGCCTCAAGCACACGGCCGTCTTCCGCCTGGCCCTCGGCCGGAGCATCCGCAACCTCCAGGCGTCGTGGGTGAAGCTCGGCGTCGACGTCGCGACCGAGTCCCTGCGGTGGGGCGTCAACGACCTCGGCGGAACCCTGATGGAGGAGTCGATCTCCAGGATGGCCGGCTCCTACCACGGCGTCCGGCTCGACCCGCCCGAGCTGATCGCCGCGGCTCACCGGGCCGGCCGGGCGGCGGCGGAGCGGACCACCCTGTATGAGATCAGGTCGATTTTCGAGCCACTCCCGGCCGGCGCCGCGCCGCTGCTCTAGCCGGCGAGCGGGTCCTCGGGCGGGTATCCCGGGCCGGCGACGCGGGTCGGTCGCTTCGGTAGCGACCGGGTCCGGTCAGCGGAACATGTCCTCGGCTTCCGGCCGGATCAGGGCGGCCGCGCCGGGTCCGTCGGCTTCGGTGACGTAGCGGTCGAGCCCCGAGACGACGACGACCGGCTGGCCGGAATCCTTCGACCGGGTCAGATCGGCGGCGGCGGCGATCTGGTCGGCCAGGGCGATCCAGGTCGCCGTGAGCTCGCGGCCGGCCCGGTCGGGGAGGCCGCGCCAGTCGGTCAGGGGGTCAAGGCCCGCCGCGCCGATCGCGACGTCGCACTGCCCGTGGCGCCACGCCCGGCCGAAGCTGTCGGTCACAAGGACGGCCGGGCCTGCGCCGGTCAGCTCGCGCAGGCGCGCGCGCACCAGCCGGGCGGACGCGTCGGGATCGACCGGGAGCAGGACGACCGTGTCCTCGCCGGGGGCGTTCGACGCGTCGACGCCGGCGTTCGCGCAGACGAAGCCGTGCTTCGTCCGGCAGATCAGGACGCCGTTCTTCGCCCGGACGAGCTCGGCCGTCTCGTCGAGGATCGCCTGGACGTGGCGGGCGTCCCGCTGGCTGCCGGCGACCAGGCCCCTGGCGAGCGGGGTGGCCTGGATCGAGTCGAGCCGGCGGACGCGGCCCTCGGCCTTGGAGATCGCCTTGTGGGCGATCACGACGATCTCGCCGGCCGCCGGCCGGCCGCCGGCCGCGAGGATCAGCTCGGCGAGGTCGTCGCCCGCGTTGACCTCGCCGATCCCGTCGACCGCTCGCGCCGCGAGCTGCGCCATCAGGCGGGCCCGGCGAACTCGGCCATCAGGCGGGCGGCTCGGCTTCGAGGACGGCCCGCGTCCGCTCGGCGTGGCCGCTGCGGATCTCGAGCGCCTCGCGGAGGACCTCGAGGTCGCGGGGGGTGTCGACGTCGAGCAGGAGCGACGGGACCTGGGCGACCCGGCAGTGCGCGCCGGCGGCGGCCGCCCGTTCCTGGTGGCGGCGGCAGCTGCCCGGCCCGAAGGTCGGGGCGAGGGCGTTCGGCGGGCAGAGGACGAGCGCGTTGGTCCCGAGACCGTGGCGGTCGGGCACGATCACGACGTTCGGCCCCGGGCGGCCCTCGCCGAGCAGGCCGCTCAGCTCGGTCGGGTCGATCGCCGGGCAGTCGCCGGGCACCAGGAGGGCGCGTTCGTAGCCGTCGGCGATCGCCCGGGCCAGCCCGGTTGCGGCGGCCGCGCTCTGCCCGGACTCGTGGGGATCGGGGATCGCCTCGGCGCCGACGGCCTCGGCGAGGGCGACGACGGCCGGCTCGTTGGTGATCACGAGCGTCGCCTCGATCTCCGGGCAGGCGGCCAGGGCGGCCAGCACGTCGGCGATCATCGCCTCGGCGAGGGCGTGGCGAAATTCCGGCGAAAGGCCTGCGCTGAGGCGCTGCTTGGCCAGCTGGAAGCGCTTGACGGGTAGGACGGCGAGGGTTCTCATCAGCGGTGGGAGGCTACTCGGCGAGTGCCCGGGCGAGGCCCAAGGTCTCCTGCGCGAGACGCCGCCTGCCGTCGGCATCGGCCATCAGGGTGTCGGTCTCGAGCGCCGGCAGGCCGGCCAGCCGCTCGTCGGCGACGAAGCCGTCGAGGAGACCCTCGTAGCACGCGGCGATCCCCTCCGCGTCAACCGTCCGCCCGGCCCATTCCAGGCAGGCGGCGGTCGGCCCCTTGAGCACCCGGCCGCCGACGATCGGGCTGACGGCGACGACCGGCGCCGACGCCTCGAGGAGGGCCTCGCGGATGCCGGGGACCGCGAGGATCGGGCCGATCGAGATGACCGGGTTGGACGGTCCGATCACGATCGTCGTGGCCCCGGCGATCGCCTCGAGCACGGCTGGGGTGGGCGAGGCGTTCCCCGCGCCGCGGAACTCGACGTCTTCGACCGGGCCGGCCGCCCGCCTGCGGATCAGCCACTCCTGGAGGCCGGTCCACTCGCCGCCGGCCCGGACCCGCGTGCGGACCGACTGGTCGGACATCGGCAGGACCCGTGCGCCCAGGCCGAGCGACCGGCCGAGCCGGCCGAGCGCGTCGGTCAGGGAGGCGCCGGCGTCGAGCAGGCGCCGGCGCTCGATGCAGACGGCGAGATCCCGGTCGCCGAGGTTGAACCAGACGTCGACTCCCTGGTCGCGCAGGCCGTCCATCACGGCGAACGTGTCGCCGGCGATGCCCCATCCCCGCTCGTCGATCCGGTCGGCCAGCCAGTAGGTGATCAGGTCAGGGTCCGGCGATACGTGGGTCCCGTAGATCTCAATGTCGTCGCCCGTGTTCGCGATCACCGTCAGCCGGTCGCCGACGACGTCGTACAGGCCGCGGGCCAGCTTGGCTCCGCCCGACCCGCCCGACAGGAGGACGACGCTCACGGGCTCGGGGCTGGGCGGACGACGTTCATGGGCCCGGCTCACCCGACGACCCGCCCGACGCTCACGGGAGGCCGGTGACCCGGATCCCGGCGTGGGTCTTGTGGCGGACGTTGACCGAGATCAGGAGGGCCGTCAGCGACTCGGTGATCCGGGCCATCTCCAGCCGGCCGCAGTCGACGCAGCGCAGGCCGGGGATCCGGTCGATCAGCTCGGCGACGACCTGCTTGTCGTCGCGGCGGTCGCCGCACACGAGGACGTCCTCGTCGAGCCGGCGGTCGAGATCGGTCAGGGAGGCGGCGCTGACGGTGTGCAGGCCCGAGACGACCCGTACCCCCTCGGGAGCCATCTCCTGGGCCTGCTGGGCGGCCGACCCCTGCCAGACGCCGAGCATCCGTGTCGCCCGGCCGGAGACGGCGGCCGCCAGCGGGACGGTCGCGTCGAGGAGGATCTGCCCGGGCCGGAGCGACTGCTTGAGGTTCGTCAGGGTCTCCGACTGGTTGCGGAAGGGGACCGTCAGGATCACGACGTCGGCCGCGCCGGCCGCCAGCTCGTTCGACATGCCGGTCAGCCTCCCGTCAGGGACGGCCGCCCGGGCCCTGGCGACGGCCTGCTCGGCCCGAAGCGTGTCCCGCGAGCCGATCGTCACCTCGACGCCGACACTCGCCAAGCGGACGGCGAGGCCGAACCCGAGGGCGCCTGAGCCGCCGATGATGCTGACCGCGCCGGGCAAGACGCCCGAGTATAGGACCGGCCGCGGCGTTCCCCGGGTCGGAACACCCGCCGGGGCGCGGTCCGAAAAAGAAAAACGAAAATCGGCTAAAGCCCGGCCGAAGCCTGCCGATAGGAGTCATGCACTCCCTCCCTCCCCCACTGCGAGCCGGCCCCCCAACGGCCGGCTCGTTTTGGTTAACCCGCCAGATCCAGGACCGGCGTCGGCGCGTCGATCGTCGTCGCCTCGCCGTTGGAGACGATCGCCGTGCCGATCGAGAAGAACTCGATGATGTGGCTGCCCCACCCGTGGCTCTTCTCCTGCAGGTCGACGCCTACGATCCCCTCGGCCTCGAGGACCTGCGCCTCGGTCTGCATCCGCTCCATCGCCAGCTCCCTCGCGTCGTAGAGGGCCTGCGTGAAGTTCGGCAGCTCGACGTTCTTGCCCGCCTGGCCGATCGACTGGAGCATCCCCCGGTGGGCGACGTGGTAGACGCAGCTGCCCATCACCATGCCGACCGGACGGTGGCCGGTCCGCAGCAGCGTCCAGAAGTCCTGACCTGAGAGGTCGCTCGTGAACGGCCGGCCGTTCGGCGCCCGGTGGAGCTTCCCCTCACGGTGCTTGACGGCCGTCCCGATCGCGATGAACTCGGCCATGTTCTGGCCCCACTCGTACCGGCCGATGTCCAGGCGGACGCCGACCACCCCGTCGGCACCGAGCTGGTCGGCCTCCTCCTCCATGCGGGTCATCGCCAGGTTGCGGGCGTCGTACATCGCCGTCGACAGGACCTCCATCTCCTGGCTCTTCTTCCACGTTGCCACCTGGATCCCGATGTGGTAGATCGAGCTGCCGACGACCAGACCGACCGGATCGAAGCCGGCCTGCTTGATCAGCAGGAACTCGTTGACCGACAGGTCTGAGGTGAACAGGCCCTGCCTGTTCTGGAGCAGGCGCGTCTTCCCGGCCTCGGGAATGCCCTCGGTCGACGTCGGGTCGTACGTCTCATCGGTCATTGCGGACTCGCTCCTAGGCTGATCACGGTTTCCGGCGGATATTGGGGGATGTCCGCGACCTGGCGGATCGCCGTCCCGACGGCGTGCAGGGTGATCGCCAGGCCGCTGCGCTCCTGGTCGGACGCCTGCCGCTGACCGCCGAACGCGCCGCCGGCCTGCTGGCGGCCGTCGAAGTACCCCGGCTGCTGGTTGCCGTACCCGGCCACCTTGTAGCTCTCGTGCCGGGCCGACTGGTCGATCCGGACGCCGACGATGCCGGTCGCCTTGTTCGAGTCGGCCTGGCTGGAGATGTACCGCAGGGCGGTCTCCCGGGCGGCGTAGAAGCCCTGGGTGAAGTCGGTCAGCTCCTGGTTGCGGGCGGTCGTCGCGTACCGGGTCCACTGGGTCTGGCTGGACGGCGAGACGAAGAAGACGGCGGTCGCCGCGACCAGGCCGACCGGCGCGTAGCCGGACTGGTGGAGCTTCCAGTAGTCGGCGACCGACAGGTCCGAGAGGATCGGCCAGCCGCCGCCGGCCGACCCGGGCAGTGAGATCGCCGTACCGGCGACGACGAAGTCGACGCTCCCGGCCGCCCAGTCGTGCTCGCCCCGGCGCAGATGGACGCCGACGACCGCGTCGGCCCCGACCGCCTGGGCCTCCTCGGTCAGTCGATCGAGCGCCCGCCGGCGGGCCTGGTCCCAGGCCCGGGCGACCATGTCCAGCTCGCAGAACAGCTCGCCGCCCCACTGGTTCGGCTGGGGCAGGAACTGCCAGCCCACCTGATGGACCGACGCCCCGAGGACCTGGGCGAGCGGGCGGGGCCCGAGCCGGTCGAGCAGGGCGTAGTCGCCGACCGACAGCCCGCTCGTGAAAGCCGACCCGCCGGTCGAGAGGACCCGGAGGCGGCGTTCGGCCGAGACCGGTATCCCGCCGGCCTCGATCCGCCGCAGCGACTCCGCCTGCTCGAGCTCCCGCCGGTTCTCGTCGCCGGCCGGCCGGGGGTCGTCCGGGGTCACCACGTCAGCTGAGCAGTCGCTCGAGCGACGCGCGCGCCTCCGCGCTCCGCTGGGCCTCGGCTTCCAGATCCCGGGTCAGGCCGGTCAGCCAGTCGTCGATCGACAGGGACTCCCGCTTGATCGCGATTCCCCCGACCTCGCGCAGGCGGGACGCGTTCGGACCGGTCGGGCTCGGACACAGCGAATACCGGCATTCGCCGATCCGCACGTCGATCTGCGAGACCGGCCCCGGCTTGCCGAGCAGCTTGCGCTTGCGCTGGACGCGGGTCTGCCTCCCCAGGGCGTCCTCGAGCTTGGCGGCGAGAACCTCGAGCCCGCTGGCGAGGTCGGCCCCGTCGGCCCGCAGGCCGGCCGCGCTCAGATCGAAGTCGTCTAGGCCGCCCACGCCTTCAGGCTACCGCGGAGATCCGCGGACCGCGAAGCCGCGAGTGTTGGACCGGTAGATTTGACGCATGACCGATCCGTCTGGGCTGCGCGTCTCGGATGCAGAACGCGATCAGGCGGCCGGCGACCTGCGCGACCACTACGCGGCCGGCCGGCTGTCGTCCGACGAGCTGAGCGACCGGCTCGACGCCGTCTACGCGGCCCAGACCCAAGCCGAGCTCGCCGGCCTGCGTGTCGATCTGCCGGAGCTCCGCCCGGTCGTCCAGTCAGATCCCCGGCGGGACCTCGCCCGCCGCCGGCTCTACCAGGACGCCGGCGGCGTCGTGATCGCCAACGTCGGCTGCGTCGGCGTCTGGGCGGCCACCGGCGCGCACGCGGCCTTCTGGCCGGCCTGGGTGATGCTGATCTCCGTGCTCCGGCTCGGCCGCGACGGGTGGCGCCTGTTCGGTCCGGGCGGGGCGCTCGAGTCCGGCGCGAGCGATGACGTCCTCCGCGGCCAGGACCGCCCCGGCAGGCTCGACGACCGGAATGCCCGGCATCTCGCCCGTCGCGAGGAGCACGCCGCCCGGCACGCCGCGCGCCGCGACGACGCCCTTGCCCGGTACAACGACCGGCGGGGTCGCCGCTGATCCGGGCCGGGGGG
>DATCEH010000067.1:0-93756 GCA_036510225.1 Solirubrobacteraceae bacterium
AAAACCCGCCGCGTGATCATCGCCGCGCAATATCAACCACAACGCCCCCAGACCCCCACAACCCAAGAAATCAACGACGTCCAACACGCCTGGGCCGCCGCCGGCCTCTAAACCGCGAAAGTCGAGTGAGTCAGTCAACTAAATTTCCAAACACGAAGAACGCCGCTCTCCCCGGCACAACCCGGCTCTCCCCCGCGCAGACCCCGCTCTCCCCCGCGCAACAATCCCGCTCTCCCCCGCACAACAACCCCGCTGGCCCGGGCACAACCCGGCTCGCCCAGGCACAACCCCACTCGCCCCGACGGCGCACTCCCTCAGCCGAGCAGCCTCGTCGGCACGGCACGGGGGTCATCGCGCGGCGTCGACGATGACCGCGAAGCTCTCCGCGTCGAGCGACGCGCCGCCGACGAGGGCCCCGTCGACATCCTCCAGCCCGAGCAGACCGCCGGCGTTCGCCGCATTGACCGAGCCGCCGTAGAGCACGCGGAGCTGCTCGGCGGCGTCCTTCGAGCGGTCGGCGACGAGGGCGCGGACGAAGCTGACGGCTTCCTGGACCTGCTCGAGCTCGGCAACCAGGCCGGTCCCGATCGCCCAGATCGGCTCGTAGGCGATCACGACGTCACCGAGCCGTTCCGGGTCGACCCGCTCGAGTCCCTCGCGAACCTGGTGGCGGAGCTTGCGAGCCATGTCGCCGTCCTCACGCTCCTGCTCGGTCTCACCGACGCAGAGAATCGGCTGGAGGCCGGCCTCGAGGGCGGCCGGGACCTTGCGGGCGAGTGCCTTGTCGGTCTCGCCGAACAGCTCGCGACGCTCGGAGTGGCCGAGCACGACGCCGGCGATGTCGAGCTCGCAGAGCATGCCGGGTGAGATCTCGCCGGTGAAGGCGCCGGCCGCCCCGAAATGCATGTTCTGCGCGTAGATCGCGACCCGCGAGCCGCGCGTGCTGTCGACCATCGGGCCGAGCGCGGTGAACGGGACACAGAGGGCGACGTCGACGCCGTCGACGCCGGCCACCCGCGGGAGCAGCGCCTGGATGTAGTCCTCGGCCTCGGCGACCGTCTTGTGCATCTTCCAGTTGCCGGCGATCAGTGGAACCCTGCTCACTGGTCTGCCCTCGGGTTCGAGCCGCCGGCGATCGGCAGCGCCCGGCTCACCGGTCACCCTGCGCCGGAGAGCCGGCGGTCGGCCCGTCTCGGAGGACTGCGAGCGCGGGAAGCTCGCGTCCCTCGATCATCTCGAGGGTGGCGCCGCCGCCGGTCGAGAGGTGGGTCACGCCGGCCTCGAGGCCGAACTTCGTCAGGGCGGCTGCCGAGTCACCGCCGCCGACGACGGTGATCGCCGGACTCGCGACGATCGCGTCGGCCACCGCGCGCGTTCCGGCGGCGAAGGGCTCGAGCTCGAAGGCTCCCATCGGGCCGTTCCAGAAGACCGTGCCGGCGGACGCGATCCTCGCGGCGTAGAGCTCGGCCGTCGCCGGGCCGACATCGAGGCCCATCCACCCGTCGGGAACGTCGATCCCGTCGAGCACCCGGTGGTCGGCGTCAGCGGCGAAGCGGTCGGCGATCACGAGATCGGTCGGGAGAAGCAGGTCGCAGTCGCTCTTCGACGCGTCGTCGAGCGCCCGACCGGCCGGGCCGACGCCGGCCTCCTCACACAGGGACGAACCGACGTCGTGTCCCTGGGCCTTGAAGAACGGGAAGCACATCGCCCCGCCGATCAGGATCACGTCGGCCAGCTCGAGGAACCGCTCGATCACGCCGAGCTTGTCGGTGACCTTGGCTCCGCCGACGACCGCCACGAGCGGGCGGGCGGGGTTGGCGAGGATCTCTCCGAGGACGGTGACCTCCCGCTCGAGGAGGAGCCCGGCACAGGACTCGTCGAGATGTCGGGCGACGCCCTCGGTCGACGCGTGGGCCCGGTGGGCGGCGCCGAACGCGTCGTTGACGTAGACGTCGGCCAACTCGGCCAGCTGGCGGGCGAGCTCCGGGTCGTTGGTCAGCTCGCCCGGCTCGTAGCGGATGTTCTCGAGCATCGCGACGTCTCCCGGCTCGAGCGCGTCGACGATCGCGGTGACCTCACGGCCGACGATCCCCGGGGCGAGCTCGACCGGGGCACCGATCAGCTCGGCGAGCCGGTCGGCACACGGTCGCAGGGAGAGTTTGGGGTCGCGGTCGGCGCTCGGGCGCCCGAGATGGGAGACGAGGATGATCCGCGCACCCCGCCGGCGGAGCTCCTCGATCGTCGGCAGAGCCTCCCGGATTCGGGTGTCATCGGTGATCGCACCGTCCTCGAGGGGAACGTTGAAGTCGACCCGGACGAGGACCCGCCTGCCCTCGACGTCGAGATCGGCGAGCGTTCTCACAAGAGCTTCTGGACAACGTCGACGACACGATTCGAGTAGCCCCACTCGTTGTCGTACCAGCTGACGACCTTGACGAGGGTCCCCTCCATGACGGCGGTCAGACCGCCGTCGACGACTGAGGAGAACGCGCTCTGGCCGATGTCGGTCGAGACGATCGGATCCTCGGTGTAGTCGAGGATCCCCTCGAGAACACCCTTGTTCGCGCGTGAGCCGATCGCCTCGTTGAGCTCGTCGACGCTCGTCTCCCGGTCGGCGACGAAGGTCAGGTCGACCAGCGAGCCGGTCGGCACGGGGGCGCGGACGGCGAAGCCGTGGAGGCGGCCGTTGAGCTCGGGGATCACGAGGCCGACGGCCTTCGCGGCACCGGTCGACGTCGGCACGAGGTTGAGGGCCGCGGCCCGCGCCCGGCGGAGGTCCGAGTGGGGCATGTCCTGGAGGCGCTGATCCGCGGTGTACGCGTGGATCGTCGTCATCAGGCCGTGCTTGATGCCGACCGTCTCGTGGATCAGCTTGGCGACCGGCGCCAGGCAGTTGGTCGTGCATGACGCGTTCGAGATCACGTGATGGGTCGACTTGTCGTACTTGTCGAAGTTGACGCCCAGCGCGACCGTGATGTCCTCGCCGGAGGCCGGCGCCGAGATCAGGACCTTCTTCGCGCCGCCGGCCAGGTGCTTGGCGGCGTCGTCGCGCTTGGTGAAGAAGCCGGTCGACTCGATCACGACGTCGACGCCGAGATCGCCCCACGGGAGTGCGGCCGGGTCGCGCTCGGCGAGCACCTTCAGCTCGACACCGTCAACCAGCAGCCCGTCGTCTGTGACCTCGACCGTGCCGGGGTACCGGCCGAGAATCGAGTCGTACTTGAGCAGATGGCCGAGCGTCTTCGAATCAGTCAGGTCGTTGACCGCGACCCACTCGATGTCGGCACCCGCTGCCTGCGCGGCACGAAACACGTTCCGACCGATCCGGCCGAAGCCGTTGATGCCCACGCGTACACTCATACCCTCTCCCTGTCAGCGGTCTACCAGATCTCGCGGCGATCAGTGTCGCCCGGCGGACGCGTAGGCTATCAACGGGTTCCGCTCGCGATCTCGACGCGGAGGCCGTCGGGGTCCAGGAGGTAGCACGCGTAGTACCGCGAACCGTAGTTCGGACGGTCCCCAGGCCGGCCGTCGTCGGCCCCGCCGTTGGCCAGACCGGCCCGGTGGGCGGCGTTGACCGCAGCCCGGCCGGACGCCTCGAGCGCGATGTGACCGTACCCGGGCGCGGGGGTCCGCCCGCGACTGACGATCCACAGGCTGGGGGCGACCGTCCCGTAGGCGATCGCCCGTGCCGAGTTGTGGATCCGCCGACCGCCGAGGGCGAAGAAGACCGCGTCATAGAAGGCTGCCGACCGGGCGATGTCCGACACCTCGAAGCCGACGTGATCGATCACGCCACGCATTATGGGCATTCACGGGCGACCCGCCCTACCGGCTGGCCCGCCGACGGCCCGCGGGGCGGCCTGCCGGCGGCTGCCGGCGCTCGCGCGGACTACCCGGCGATCGCCTTTGGGTGTCAGAGATCTGGCGACTGGCGGTCCACGTCGCGGTGGGTGACCTGGACGATCAGGTCGTCGCGCTCGCGGTAGCGCTCGGCCAGCCGCTCGGCGATCGCGACCGACCGATGGCGGCCGCCGGTACAGCCGACGGCGACCAGGAGATAGGACTTTCCTTCGGCGACGTACAGGGGTATGAGGAAGTCGAGCAGTGGATCGAGCCGGGCGTAGAGGTCGGCGAGGCGGCCGGTCCGGCCGATGTACTCGACGATCCGCTCGTCACGACCGGTCAGTGATCGGAGCTCGGGCTCGTAGTGGGGATTGGGGAGGAAGCGGACGTCGAACAGGAGGTCGGCGTCACGGGCGGGTCCGTTCTTGAAGCCGAAGCTCGTGAAGTTGACGGCGAGCTTGGCGGTCGCCTGGTGGGAGAGATAGGCGTCGGCGATCTTCCGGCGGAGCGTCGCCGCGCTGAGTCCGGTCGTGTCGATCACGAGGTCGGCCCGGCCCTTGAGCGGGACGAGCAGCTCCCGCTCGGCGGCGACTCCCTCCGGGATGCTGCCCTCCGGGGCGAGCGGGTGGGGCCGGCGGGTCTCCTTGTACCGGTTGACAAGGGTCTGCTCGTCGGCGTCGAGGAAGAGGACGTGGTGGCGCAGGCCGGCCCGGCCGAAGCCGTCGAGGACGGTCTGGAGAGCGTCGAAATAGTCGCCGCCGCGGACATCGGAGACGACCGCGGCATGGACGACCTTCGACCCGTCGTGGAGGAAGAGCTCGACCAGGCTGCCGATCAGCCGGGGCGGGAGGTTGTCGACGCAGAAGTACCCGGCGTCCTCGAAGACGTTCATCGCGGTCGACTTCCCGGCCCCGGAGAAGCCGGTGATCACCATCAGGTCGCGCAGACGCGGCCGGGCGGCGTCCTCCTGGTCGGTCGAGCCGGCGGCCACGTCGTCAATTCTGGCGGGTCTTCCGTCTCGACACGCCGACCCCGGCTCGGCCGCCGAGCAGCTGGAGCGATTTGTCGGATCGGTGCCTTCGGCTTCGCGGATGAGGTCCCCGGCCTCGAGCGTCGTCGGCGCCGGGCCGGCAATGCCGGGGACGGTCGAGTCGATCGTGAAGCTGATCGGGATCGGCCTCATCGGACATCTACACCCGGTGGAGGTGAGTGTGCAGCTCTCGCCCGATCTTCGCCGGCAGTCCGGGAACCGCCTGGAGCTGGTCGGCCGTGGCGGCGACGACGGCCTCGGCCGATCCGAAGTGGTCGATCAGGGCGCGCTTGCGGGCCGGCCCGACGCCGGGGAGGTCGTCGAGCACGGACGCGGTCATCGCCCGGTCGCGGCGGGTCCGGTGGTGGGTGATCGCGAACCGGTGGGCCTCGTCGCGGATCCGCTGGAGGAGCTGGAGCTCGGCCGTGTCGTGGGCGAGGACGAGCGGCCGGTCGACCCCCGGCAGGAAGACCTCCTCGAGCCGCTTGGCCAGCGAGACGACGACGACGCCCCGCTCGCGAAATCCCGAGAGGGCGTCGATCCCGGCTGAGAGCTGGCCCTTGCCGCCGTCGATCACGATCACGTTCGGCAGGCTTGCGAAGCTGGCGTCGTAGTCGGGGTCGTGCGGCGAGATGTCCTGCTGGCGCTCCCAGTTGGCCAGCCGGCGACTCAATACCTCGGCCATCGACGCGAAGTCGTCCGGTCCGTCGACCGTACGGATCTTGAAGCGGCGGTAGTCCGACCGCTTGGGTAGGGCGGCCTCCAGGACGACCATCGACGCGACCGTGTGCGTGCCCATCAGGTTGGAGATGTCGAAGCACTCGATCCGGACGGGGATCGTGTCGAGGTCGAGGGCCCGCTGCAACCCGTCGAGCGCCTCGGTCCGCCGGTCGCGGCGACGCTGGGCGGCGAGCTGGTCCTCGTCGAGGGCGAGGCCGGCGTTGCGCTGGGCGAGCTCGAGGATCCGCTTCTTCTCGCCGCGCTCGGCCGCCCGCAGCTCGACCGGGCCACCCCGGCGGACGGCGAGCGCCTCGGCGAGGACCGGGCGGACCCCACACTGGACGATGATCTGGGCGGGGATCGCGACGCCGGACTCGTAGTACTGGAGGAGGAACTCCTCGAGCACCTCTTCGACCGGTCGCTCGGCCTCGTTGGTCAGGTAGAACGACTGTCGATCCGTGAGGGCGCCGTCGCGGACCTGGAAGACCTGGGCGTTGGCCTCGGTCCCGGACACGGCGATCGCGACCGCGTCGAGCGTGCCGACCGACTCGTTGGCGACCCGCTGGCGCTCGAGGAGTGACTCGACCGCCCGGAGCCGGTTGCGCTCGACCGCGGCCTGCTCGAACTCCTGGGCATCCGACGCGGCCTGCATCCGCTCCGTGATCTCCCTGGCGAGGACCTTGTACCGACCGTTGAGGAAGTCGATCACCCGGTCGATCCCCTCGCGGTACTCCTCGCGAGAGACGTAGCCGACGCAGGGGGCCGCACACCGCTTGATGTGATAGTCCAGACACGGCGAGCCCGACCGGCGACCGGGCTCGGCGCCGGTGCACGAGCGGAGCATGAACAGCTTCGACAGGAGGGTCAGCGTCCCGCGGACACGCTTGGCGCTGGAGTACGGGCCGAAGTACAAGCGGTCGCGGCGGTGGCGCTCGCGGGTGAAGTAGACGCGGGGGAAGTCTTCGTCCATCGAGATCGCGATGAACGGGTAGGACTTGTCGTCGCGGAGGCGGATGTTGAAGCGCGGGCGGTACTGCTTGATGAAGCCCTGCTCGGTCAGGAGGGCCTCGGCCTCGGTGGCGACGACGATGCATTCGATCGCGGCGATCTCCGAGAGCATCGTCCCGAGCCCGAACCCGTTGGCCGTCCGCCCGGCGAAGTGGGAGGCGACCCGCTTGCGAACGGAGTTGGCCTTGCCGACGTAGATCACCCGGCCGGCGGCGTTCCGAAACAGGTAGACGCCCGGCTGGTCGGGAAGCTTGCGCCGCTGGTCGGCGAGCGTGTCGGGCGTGGGGTCGGTCACCTCGACTCGAGGATACGAGGCCGCCTCGGGGATGCGTCGGGTCGGCCTGCCGGAGGTGCTGCTGTGGGCCGGTGGACGGCGGGCGCGGCCGGCGGCCGGCAGTCGGCCGGCCGGGGACTCGGGCGGTACGGTCTCGCGTGATCGACGATCGGGGTAGGCCCGTAGGGGTCCGATCGACCGGCGTACACACGAGCACGAGAGCGAGGCCGTTCGATGTCCGAGGTCCGGATGATCACTGTGCCGGTCAGTCCGTTCTGCGAGCTGGCCCGCTGGGCGCTCGAGCGGCTGGAGGTGCCATACGTCGAGCAGGGGCATGTCCCGATGCTCCACCTCCTGGCGACGCGGACGCACGGCGGGGGGGTCGCCGTGCCGGTGGTCGATACGGGTGCGGTCGTCCTGAAGGATGCCCGGGAGGTCTTCGACCACTATGAGCAGCGCGCGGCTGACCGGCTACGGCTCTATCCGGCGGATCCGCGGGAGCAGGCCGACGCGAAGGCGCTCTTCGATCGGTGCTTCGACGACCTGGCGGTCGCCGTCCGGGCCTGGGCGTACGCGTACATGCTGCCGCGCCGGGCGAGCACGGCGAGGGTCTGGTGCGTCGGGGTTCCACGGGTCGAGCGGCTCGTCGTCAGGGTGGCGTATCCCCTGCTCGCGATGCCCCTCCGTCGGGCGCTCCACCTCCAAGCCGACTCGATCCCGACTCAGCGGGCGGCGATCGAGACGTTTCTCGATCAGATCGACACCCGTCTGGCTGACGGACGCAGGTACCTCTGCGGGGACCGGTTCACCGCGGCTGACATCGCCTTCGCGTCGATGGCCGCGCCGGCCGTGATCCCACCCGAGTACGGCGGGCCGATGCCCACGCTCGACGAGATGCCCGTTGCGATGGTCGCCGAGGTCGAGCGGTTTCGCGGACACCCGGCCGGCCGGTTCGCACTGCGGGTGTACCGCGAGGACCGCGGCAGCCGCCGTTGATTTCAGGTCAGTACTGGCGCCAGACCGTGTACACGTGGAACAGGCCGTAGAGGCTGATCCCGAACAGGACGAGCAGGCCGAGCGTGCCCGGGCCGGTCTGGGACAGGCGGGACGCGGCGGTCAGGGCTACGAGAATCAGGCCGACCGATCCATAGAGGATCGCCCGGTCGTTGTCCTCGAGGCTGTACAGCTCGACTCTCCGCTCGAGGTACATCCGCCCGGCGAAGAGCGCCAGGCCGCCGGCGAAGATGATCGACAGGAGCGCCCCGAACAGGGCGGCCGCCCGGCCGCCGCCGGGGAGGATCATCACGGCGGCGGCGATCGCGAGAATGATCGCGACGTTGCGAGCGTTCTTCACGGTCTCCGAAGTCTAGAAGAACCGATCGAGGTCTCGTGTCAGGCGAAGTCCTCGGTATAGGTTCCGCCGGCCAGCCTCCCGAGCAATGCCGGCGCCGCGGCCGCGACGCCGATGCCGGTCTCCCGGAAGTCGGGGTCGAGGATGTTGACCCGATGCCCGGCGCTCGCCATCCACGAGGCGACGGTCGCCGCGGGCGTCGCGTCGGACATCGTGGCCGCGGCGATGTTCTCGGCGATCACCGCGGTCGAACGCGTGAAGCCGGCCGCGATCACCCGCTGGGTGGGGCCGTTGCCGTCCGGCCCGACATGGTCGAAGTAGTTCTCGGCGACCATCTGATCGGAGTGGCCGACCGCCGCCCGACCGAGCGCCGCGTTCCCGGCGAGCGCGGCCACGCCGGCCGCCTGGCGAGCCCGGTTGACCAGACAGAGCGTTGCCGCCTCGATCGCGCCGACGTTCGACGCGTTCGGGACGAGACCGGTGTTCTGGCACCTGCCGGGGACGGCCGGTGGGGCGACGCTAGCCGACGAAGGCTTCGCCTTGTGGGCGGTCGGCGTCGAGACCATCGAGACGCCGAGCACCGTCGGGACGTGCTTGACGTGCTTGCGGCGCCCGGCCGTCGCGCTGCGGGCGTGTCCGCTCTTCTTGGCGGTCGACGCGACGGCCGGCGCCGCGACGAGCCAGAGGAGTGTGAGGGTCACACCAGCGAACAGTGCCGCCGCGAATCCGCGCGCGGATGTTGTCATCTCGGGCCTGATGGCAATTCCTCCCAGTCAGATGCGTCGCGCGTAGCGCGTCACATCAGTTGCTCGCCTCCCAGCGAAGACACTGTGTCCTGCGACGCCAAGTTCCGGCGCCAGCTTATGCCGTCCTCCCCGGCCGTGCATATATACCTGTAGTCGACTTGCACCGACAGTATGTCCCAACCGGCCGCCGCGCGCGGAGATCCTCCGCCGCCGGGCTCACGACGTCAGTCGATCAGTGCCTCGAGCTTCGCGTAGGCCGCGTCGACGGCCAGTCTGGCCGCCGTGTGCCGGGCCTCGTTCTTCCCGGTCTCGTACTTCGACTTCCAGGCCGCAGGGTCCGACAGCTCGAGCTCGAGGGCGGCCATCGCCGCCTCGGCCCGCTCGATCTCCCGCTCGGCCCTGGCCTGCTCGCGCAGGCGGTTCTTCGAGGTGTCCGGCAGCTTCCCCGCGGCCTGCCTGACCGCCTTGCCCCTGCCGGTCTTCGCCGCCGGCTTCGTCCCGTTGGCCGACTTCCCGCCGCTCGCCTGTGCGCCGTTTCCGTTCGCCGATGCCTTCGGGCCGCCCGACCCGGCCGCGCCGGGCGTCCGCCGCCGCGGTTGCTGGGGGGTGACCTCGCCGCCGGCCTTGCGCTCCTCCCGCAGGCGGACGTACTCCGGCCAGCCGCCCTCGTAGCTGCGCAGGGTCCCGTCCTCGATCGACACGGTCCGCGAACCGACCGCGTCGAGCAGGGCCCGGTCGTGTGAGATCAGGAGCAGCGAGCCTGTGAACCCGCGCAGGGCGTCCTCGAGTGCCTCGCGGCTCTCGAGATCCAGATGGTTGGTCGGCTCGTCGAGGATCAGGACGTTCGCCCCCGAGCTGACCAGCACGGCCAGCGCCAGGCGGCGTCGCTCGCCGCCCGACAGACCGGCGACCGGCTTCTCGGCCTGGTCGCCCGAGAAGAGGAACCCGCCGAGCAGGGCGCGCGCCCGGTTGGGGCTGAGGCCGGTCGCCTTCTGGGCGGCCTGGAGGACCGATCCGGTCTCGTCGAGCTCGTCGGCGTGCTGGGAGAGGTATGCGACCTTGACGTTGTGGCCCCGGCGGAGCTTCCCGACGCCGAGCGGCCGCTGGCCGGCGAGCGTCTCGATCAGCGTCGTCTTGCCGCTTCCGTTCGGCCCGACCAGCGAGACGTGCTCGCCCCGCTCGAGCCAGATCTCCGCGTCGTCGACCAGCGTGATCGGCGGGTCGCCGACGTCGATCCGGGCGTCCTCGAGCTCGAACACGACACGGCCGCTCCGCTCTGGCGGGGCGAACTGGAATGACAGGGCCGCCGACTCGCCGGGCGCCTGCTCGATCCGGTCGATCTTGTCGAGCTTCTTCACGCGGGCCTGCGCCTGGCGGGCCCGCGTCCCCGCGCTGAAGCGCTCGACGAACCGCTCGAGCCGGGCGATCTCGGCCTGCTGGCGCTCGACCGCCCGCCCGAGTGCCAGATCCCTGGCTGCCTGCTCCTTGCGCCACGCGTGCCAGGTACCGGCAAAGAATCTCGACCGACCGCCCTCCAACTCCAACACTGCCGTGCCGACCGTCTCCAGGAACCACCGGTCGTGGGCGACGAGGGCGATCGCCGCGTCCAGGCCGATCAGCGTCTGCTCGAGCCACTCGAGCGACTCGATGTCCAGGTGGTTGGTCGGCTCGTCGAGCAGCAGGAGGTCCGGCTTGGACGCGAGTGCCCGGGCCAGCGACGCGCGGGTCAGCTCGCCGCCGGAGAACGTCTGCAGCTCGCGGTCGAGCTCGTCCTCCCCGAAGCCGAGGCCGCCCGACATCGACGTCGCCCGGTCGCGCCAGAGGTACCCGCCCCTCGTCTCGAGCTCAGCCTGCGTCCGCGCGTACCGGGCCATCGCCGCCCCGTCCGTGTCCCCCCCGGCCATCGCCTCCTCGAGCTCGGCCAATCGCTTCTCGAGGGCGAGCTCCTCCGCGCACCCCGACAGGATGTACTCCCTCAGCGGAACCCTCGTCTCCCGCGGCGGCCGCTGGTCGTGGAGGGCGACGCGGACCCGCTTGTTCAACGACAGCTCGCCCGCGTCGATCGACTCCTCGCCGGCCAGCATTCGCAGGAGCGTCGTCTTCCCACTCCCGTTCCGTCCGGAGATCGTCAGCCGGTCGCGGCGCTCGAGCTTGAACGACACGCCACGCATCAGGGGTGCCCCGGCCATGTCCTTCCCAAGACCTGATGCGATGACGACTGCCACGCGCCTCATGGTAGGAGGGCCGCCCGCCGATTGTCTGTGACAGGATGGCCAGCGCCTTGACCACGATGAGCTCAGTCTGAGCAGGAAGCCCGTCAGGCGTGCTTTTCCCGACCGCGCAGTTCGCGATCTTCTTCGCGATCGTCCTGCCCCTCTCGTGGTGGCTGATGCCCCGGCAGGCGCTCTGGAAGCCGTTCGTCCTGCTGGCGAGCTATGTCTTCTACGCGTCGGCGAACCCCAAGTTCTGCCTTCTCCTCGGCGGGATCACGCTGTGGAACCAGGCGGCCGCCAAGCTGATCCACCGATCGGATGACGACCGCCGGCGACGGTGGATCACGATCGTCGCCGTCGCCGGCGACCTGCTGACACTCGGCGTCTTCAAGTACTACGCCTTCTTCACCCAGGACATCGACCGCGTCCTCCACAACCTCGGACTCGGACTTCCCCTCCCCCTGGTGACGATCGCCCTCCCGGTCGGCGTCAGCTTCTTCACCTTCCAGGCGATCTCCTACACCGTCGACGTCAAGCGCCGGCTGATCGAGCCGGCATCGACGATCGACGCGGCGATCTACCTCAGCTTCTTTCCCCACCTGATCGCCGGCCCGATCGTCCGCGCGCGGGAGTTCCTCCCCCAGCTCGCGGCCCCCCGCGACCCGGCGAAGGTCGCCGCCAGCTCGGGCCTGTTCCTGATCGGTCTCGGCCTCGTCAAGAAGGTCGTCCTCGCCGACTACCTCGGCCGCGTCGTCGTCGACCCGGTGTTCGCCGTCCCCCAGGGCTTCAGCGCGCCCGACGTCCTGCTCGCCGGGTACGCCTACGCCGCGCAGATCTACTGTGACTTCTCCGGGTACACGGACATGGCGATCGGCCTCGCCCTGCTGATGGGCTACGTCTTCCCGCAGAACTTCCGCAGCCCGTACCGGGCGACGACGCTCGGCGACTTCTGGGGTCGCTGGCACATGACCCTCTCGCGGTTCCTCCGCGACTTCCTGTACATCCCGCTCGGCGGCAACCGCGGGGGCAGGCTGTTCACATATCGCAACCTGATGCTCACGATGGTCCTCGGCGGCCTGTGGCACGGCGCCGCGTGGACGTTCGTCGTCTGGGGCACCCTCCACGGGGTCGGGCTCGTCGTCGAGCACTTCGGGCGTGGCCGGGGGATCAGGGTGCCCGGCTGGCTCGGCTGGCTGCTGACGTTCAACTTCGTCGTGCTCGGCTGGGTCTTCTTCCGGGCGACCTCCCTGTCGCTCGCCTGGACCTTCCTCTCCCGCCTGACCGTCTGGCACGCGCCGACGATCTGGAGCGTCCCGGCGATCGCGGCCGTCCTGCTCGTGATCGGGCTCCAGCTCGCGCCGGCCCGCCCGCTGGAGATGATCCAGGTCTGGATCGGCCGGTTGCGACCCGTCGTGCTCGGGGTCGCCTTTGCCGTGCTCGTCCCCTTCGTCGCGGCGACCGTCCCCAGCCAGGGCGTTCCGCCGTTCATCTACTTCCGCTTCTAGAGAGGACGAGCAGTGGCCAGCTCATCCGTCCTGGAGTCGCGGTGGATGACTCTTTCGAAAGTAGCTGACAGACTCAGTCAGACCACTTTCACCGGGAGTCCCGCCGACCGCATCCAGATGCCGCCGCTCCAGCTCAACCCACGAACCGGTCGCGCCGACGAGACCCTGAGATGACCGACGGCGACGACCAGATCCCCGCACCGGCTCCACCGCCCGGCCCGAACGAGCCGGTCCCGGTCCACGCGCAGACGGGCGGTCAGGGCGATCCCGTCGAGATCGTCCCGTCGGCCGGGTCGGCCGTCTCGGGCAGGCCGCCGAAGAACCGCTACCACGGCGACGACAGCCTGATGAACCGCTTCGACCGCCACGGTCTCCGGCGCTACCGGGCCCGGGACGGGATCATCGCCGTGTTCATCTCCTGCGCCCTGATGGTCGTCCTCGCCGGAGCCTCGGTCAAGCACTCCGGCCAGCAGCTGCAGTCCAAGCTCGGCCGGAACGTCGTCCTCGCGTTCGGCGACCCGGCCGCGTCGATCGCCCACGCCCTCCCGCTGAGCACGATCGCCAACGAGGCGACCAGGTGGCTCTCGCCGGACGCCAACCTCGGCAGCTCGGGCGGCACGTTCGCGACGATCGCCCAGACGTCGGCGGCCGGCGGGATCCCACCGGTCACGCCCGACGCGTTCGACCCGACCAAGCTCGGCCTGGTGGCCCCGCCCAAGCGGCCGCTCCACACAGTCCTCGTGACCGGCGACTCGATGTCCGAGCCGCTCGACGCCGACCTCGCCCAGACACTCGACCCGAAGGGCGTCCACGTGATCCAGGACCCGCACATCGGGACCGGGATCTCACAGACGATCCTGCTCGACTGGGGCAAGGAGGCCGCGGCCCAGGTCCGCCAGGACCATCCGGACGCGGTCGTGATCTTCATCGGCGCGAACGACGGCTTCTCGATGACCGGACCCGGCGGCGCCCAGATCCCGTGTTGCGGAGCCGCGTGGGCGGCGATCTACGCCGAGCGGGCCCGGTCGATGATGGACACCTACCGCCAGAACGGGGTCGCCCGCGTCTACTGGCTGACGCTCCCCGCCATGCGGGACGCCACCCGCTCGAAGATCGCCCGGGTCGTCGACTACGCCGTCACCGTCGCCGCCCAGCCGTGGGCCGACCAGGTCCGGATGATCGACACCGTCCCGGTCTTCACGCCGGGCTTCGCCTACCGCGACGCGATGACGATCGGCGGCCAGGCGACGATCGTCCGCCTTGCCGACGGGATCCACCTCAACGACGCCGGTTCACAGCTCGCCGCGACGATCGTCGAGACCGCGATCGGCAAGGACTTCACAACCGGCTGAGGCCGACGAGCGCATGCGGTCGCTCCCGATCGTGCTGCTCGTCCTCGTCTGCCTGGCCTCGACCGCGGCCCGGCTCGCGTGGATCTCCGAGCCGTGCCGGGCTCCCTGCCGGACGGCGGCCGACCACGTCCTCGTCTTCGACGAGGTCTACTACGTCAACGCCGCCCGCGTGATCGCCGGCGTCCCGGTCCCCCGGGGAGCCAACTACTACGGGGCGCCGGCCGGCGTCGATCCGAACTCCGAGCACCCGCAGCTCGGGAAGCTCGTGATCGCCGGGTCGATCGACCTGTTCGGCGACGGGCCGATCGCCTGGAGGCTCGGGAGCATCGTCTTCGGGTCGCTCGCGATCCTCGGAATCTTCCAGCTCGTCCGGTCCGCCGGCGGCGGGCGCTGGCTGGCGGTGGGTGCGGCGTCGCTGATGGCCAGCGACAACCTCGAGCTCGTCCACGGGCGGATCGGAACGCTCGACGTCTACGTGCTCGCGGCGCTCGTCTGGGCCGCTGTCGTCTACCTCCGGGGGAGGTTCGTCGCCGCCGGGGTCCTGATCGGCGTGGGCGCCGCCTTCAAGGAGGTCGCCGTGTACGCGCTGCTCGTGCTCGCCCTCCTCGAGGCGATCCGCTTCCTCGAGGAACGGACCGGGGCCGTGCGGCGAGTGGCGCGGGTCGGGGCGTGTGCGGTGACCGGGGCCGCCGTGTTCGTCGGGCTGCTGGCCGTCATGGAGCGGATCGCACCGCCGTACGACCCCGCGACGCGATCGCTCGTCGGCGGGGGCCCGCTCGGCCAGATCGGGCACATGCTCAGCTACGCGGCCGGCCAGACCAGCCGGCACGGGCCGCAGGGGATCGCCTCGTATCCGTGGGAGTGGCTGGCCGACTACAAGCCGATCGTCTACCTCTACATCAACCCGGCCAGCCCGGGCGCCGGGCTCCGCGACGTGCACCCGGCGGCCCACTTCCTCGGTCTGGTCAGCCCGCCGATCCTCGTCCTGGCGCTGCCGGGCCTCGCGATCGCGCTGCGCCGCCTGCTGCGCCGCCGACGGGGCGGGCGCGATCCCGGCGGGGGAGTCGGCGGGGGTGTCGGCGGGCCCTGCGGGGGTGTCGGCGGGCCCTGCGGGGGAGTCGGCGGGCCCTGCGGGGGAGTCGGCGGGGGTGTCGGAGGTGTCGGAGGCGTGGGCGGTGTGGGCGGTGTGGGCGGGCTCGGGCTGGCGTGGTTCCTGGGGACGTTCGTGCCGTACGAGCTGTTGAGCCTGGTGTTCGCCCGGACGAGCTACCTCTACTACATGGTGATCGTGATGCCGGGCGTCTATCTGCTGGTCGCCGACGTTGTCGCGCGGCATCTCCTCCACCACCGGAGGGTCCTCGCCGGGTGGGTCGCCTGCGTGGTCGCGGCCACGGTCGCGACGTATCCGTTCACGCCGCTGCCGTGGTGAGTCGGCGTCGTGGGGTCAGAGGTGCTCGGGGGCGTCGATCCCGAGCAGGCCGAGCCCGAGTGTGAGGACCCGGCTGGTCGTCTGGGCGAGCGCCAGCCGCGAGTCCCGGGTCGGCGCGGGCTCGGCCGCGAGGATCGGGCAGGTCTCGTAGAAGGCGGAGAAGGCGACGGCGGTCGCGTAGAGGTAGGTGCACAGGCGGTGGGGGTCCATGCTCTGGAGGACGGCGTCGACCACGGCGGGGAACGCGAGGAGCTTGAGCCCGAGGGCGCGCTCGGCCGGCTCGCCGACGAGGATCGGGGTCGACGGGTCGGGGAGCTCGCCGGCCCTGGCGAGGACCGAATGGATCCGGGCGTTGGCGTACTGGAGGTAGACCGACGTGTTGCCGTCGAGGGCGAGCATCCGGTCGACCGAGAAGACGTAGTCCTTCTCGCGGTCGGCCGCCAGATCGGCGTACTTGACCGCGCCGATGCCGACCGCCGCAGCCAGGCGGTCGCGCTCGGCCCGGGCGAGGTCGGGGCTGCGGGAGTCGAGGATCGCGGCCGCCCGGGTGACGGCTTCGCCGAGCAGGTCGCCGAGCTTGACGGCGACGCCGGCTCGGGTGCGCAGCATCTTGTGGTGCTCGTCGAGGACCGATCCGAACGCGACGTGCTCGAGCAGGGTCTCGCGATCCCCGAGCCAGCCGGCCAGGTCGGCGGTGGCAAAGATCATTTCGAGGTGCTGGCGCTGGGGCGAGCCGACGACGTAGACGATCCGGTCGGCCGCAAGCTCGCGCACGCGGTATCGGACGGCCGCGAGATCGGTCGTCGCGTATGTGTACCCGCCGTCGCGCTTGCGGATGATCAGCGGGAGCGGACGGCCGTCGCGGTTGGCGAAGCCGGGCGGGAAGACGCAGACCGCTCCGTCGTGGACGCTTGCCAGCCCCTTGCGCTCGAGCTCGTCGACGACTTGGGCGAGCCGGTCGTTGTAGAAGCTCTCGCCGACCGTGTGCTCGGGTTCGATCAGGACTCCGAGCGTCCGGTAGACGTCGGCGAAGTGTCGCTCGGACTCGGCGACGAGCTCCTTCCACAGGGCGACCGTCGCCGGGTCGCCGGCCTGGAGCGCGACGACGCGCTCGCGCGCCCGCCGGGCGAACCCGGCGTCGGCGTCGAATCTCGATCGAGCCGCCTGATAGAAGGCGTTCAGGTCATCGATGCCGTGGGCCTCACCCGCGGCCCAGCCGTGCTCGTGGAGGGCCTCGATCAGCATCCCGAACGGCGTGCCCCAGTCGCCGACGTGGTTCTGCGGGACCGGGCGGTGACCGGCGAACGCCAGGGTACGGACGAGCGCGTCGCCGATGATCGTGCTCCGGAGATGGCCGACGTGCATCTCCTTGGCGACGTTCGGCGCGCTGTAGTCGACGACGACGACCTGCTCGGTCGCCGCCCGCGGGACGCCGGCCCGCTCGTCGGCCGCCACCACCGACAGGCGGCGCTCGAGCCAGTCGCGGCGAATCGAGAAGTTGATGAAACCCGGCCCGGAGATCTGCGGAGGCTCGGCCAGGTCGTCGACCTCGAGCATGTCGACCAGGGCGCCGGCGACGTCGCGCGGCGGGCGTCCGATCTGCTTGGCGAGGGCCAGGGCGACGTTCGACTGGAAGTCCGCGTTCCGGCCGGGCCCCGCCGGGCGGATCACCGCCCCCTCCAGGGAGAGCTCGACCCCCAGGGCCGCGCGGGCTGCCGAGACCACCCTTCCGGCCAGCTCGACCTCGATGTCGCTCGCCGATGTCGGCGCCCAGACTCGCATCTGCCAAGTCTCGCAGGGCACGGGCGGGTCGGGTCCGCGGCGGCGATGCCCACGCGGCGGGGACTTGACGAGCGTGCCGCCGAGGATCACCGCCGGGCTCGGGAGGTCAGGGACGGCGAGCTCTCTGCGGGGGACGGGCTGGTGGAGAAGGGGACTCTCCAGCGAAAGTAGTTGACTGACTCAGTCAGCTACTTTCGCGACGAAGGTCTCGCATCCACCTCCGCCGCGCCGGGAGGACCCCGGGCGACGTCAGGCGGCGTCAGGCGACGACTACGAGAGCGTGTCCTGCTCGTAGGTCCACGCGAACGACTGGCTGCCCTTCTTGCAGGTCACGACCGCGAAGAAGCTGTCGGGGCTCGATGAGCGGCGGCCCTCCTTGCAGGTGAAGCCGACCACCTTCGACTTGCAGGTGCCCTTCTGGCCGTGCTTGAGGCGGCAGGCCTGGAAGCCGGATTCGAGGCTCTTGCGGTTGGCGCAGCTGACCCCCTTGTTCTTGCCGGGGATCACGTAGCCGCCGTCGAGCGAGCCGGGCGTCGTCGTGCAGGAGGAGGCCGCCGCCTGGGCGACCGGGGCGGCGACGCTCGTGGCCGGGAGGGCCGACACCGCACAGAGGGCCGCAGCACACAGCGCGACGGGGAGTCGAATCGGGCGGAGCATCTGTGGGACCTCACTTGTAGCGGGGGACGGTCGTCGCGCGAAAAGGGTAGCGCCACGTATGAACCCATCGGCAGCGCCCGAGTTGCGCCTGACCGTCGGCCGAGCGCCGCCCGCGGTCGACCCGGCCACCGTCGGCCGCCGCGCCAGTATCCTCGGGCGCAGATCGACTTGGGTGCGGCGGAAATCAAAACGAGGCGGTGTCGCATCCGCGCGGGGCTGAGCGCCGCCGTCGCGGTCGCGGCGCTCGGGACATCGGCCGCGGCGCCGGCCGGCCTGGTGGCGGTCGCGTCGGCCCACACCGGGCCGCGGGCGACGGTTGCCGTGTACGGCGACTCGGTGGTCGAGGGCTACACGGTTCCCAACTTCCTGACCGACGGCCTCACCCCGCTGCTCGAGGACGGACTGGTCGGGGCGGGGTTCTCGCGGGGGGGCAGCGGCTTCATCCCGGCGACGCCGTTCCGCTGGAAGTTCAAGCGGAGCTTCGTGATCGGCGGGAGCGGCAGCCAACCGGTCAAGGGCTGGCTGCTCAACGGCTTCGGAACCCAGACCGGGCTCAACGGGCCGAGCGGGTACAGCGCGCTGGCGATCTCGGCGACGGCGACGGCGACCGCGCCGATCGACGCGCCGACGGTCGCGGTCCTCTACACGAAATACGCCGGCGGACCGACCTTCACGGCGTCGGCCGGCGGGCAGACCTGGTCGATCAGCACGAGCTCGGCTGGGCCGGCCCAGCCGACCGAGCTGTGGCTGAACATTCCGGCCGGGGCGAAGACGCTGACGATCACTGGTCCGGCGTCGGGGCAGTTCATCTTCGACGGGGCGATCTCCCGCCGGCCGGTGAAGGCCGGGACGGTGCAGACCGAGGTCGAGGACCTCGGGCACATGGGCCACCTGCTCGGTCAGGACCTGACTCAGCTCGTCCAGGAGTCCGTCGTCCAGCAGCGCTTCGGCGTCTCGATCTTCCTCGGCGGCTACCTCTACATCGAGGAGGCGACCTCACAGTCGGTGGCCGATCGGAGGGCCAAGGAGTACCTGTCGAACCTGCGCAAGTACGTCGACCTGATCCGGACCTACGGCGGCAAGTGCCTGATCGCGTCGCCGACGCCGCTGCCGTCCTCGGCCAGGCTGGTCGCCCGCTTCGACACGATCGAACGGGACGTGGCCAAGGTCGGCGGGTGCACGTACACGAGTGCCCTGACCCACCTCTGGTCGCCGGCGACGTCGGTCGCCAAGAAGCTGACCCTGGTCGACGACATCCATCCGACGGCGGCCGGCTACCGCCTGATGGTCAAGGCGCTGCTGCCGTCCCTGCTGCCGCTGGTCCATCAGGCCGCCCAGGGTTAGCAGGCGCCGGAGCGCACCAGGTCCCCGCGGCTCCGGCCGGCCGCCGGAGGGGATAAGATCGGCGGGTCATGCGACGCCTTCTTGCCGCCACCGTGATGTCTCTGACGAGCCTGGCGATGCTCGCGCCGGTCGCGCTGGCCCACGACGGGGGGCAGGGTCTGTACGGCGAGACGACGGACAAGGTGACGACGGACGCCGGGTTCGCGCTGATCATCTTCTTCCCGCTGTTCATCCTCGTGGCCAGCATCATCCAGTCGAAACTCGACAAGCGCAAGACGGCCCGCAAGGCGGCTGACAAGTCGTCCGCCGAGCCGCACGGCGGCTGGTAGGTGGGGGGCGGCGTGGCCGCCGCGGCTGAACTTCCCTCGGGTACAGCAGACCTCGAGATCGCCCGGAGGCCGACCTCGTACTTCGTGACCGGGGCGACCGGCTTCATCGGCCGCCACCTGGTCGAGACCGTGCTCCGCAGGGAGGGCGAGATCCACGTCCTCGTGCGCGAGGGCTCGGCCGCGCGGCTCGAGGCGCTGATCGAGCGATGGGATGCCGCGCCCGGGCGGATCCACCCGGTGATCGGCGATCTGCGCCAGCCGCTGCTCGGGCTCGGCGAGGCCGACCTGGCGGCCCTGCGCGGGCGGATCGACCACTTCTTCCACGTCGCGGCGATCTACGACATGACGGCCGCGTCGGCCTACAACGAGCTCGTCAACATCGGCGGCACCCGCCAGGCGGTCGAGCTGGCCAACAGACTCGGTGCTGGGATCTTCCACCACGTCTCGTCGATCGCCGTCGCCGGCCGGTACGAGGGCTTCTTCCGGGAGGACATGTTCGACGAGGGCCAGTACCTGCCGTCGTCCTACCACCAGACGAAGTTCGACTCCGAGCGGGTCGTGCGGACGGAGGCCACGGTCCCGTGGCGGGTCTACCGGCCGAGCGTGGTGATCGGCCACTCGCAGACGGGTGAGGCCGACAAGATCGACGGGCCGTACTACTTCTTCAAGGGAATCCAGAAGGTCCGCCACTACATCCCGGAGTGGGTGCCGCTGGTCGGGCCGGAGTTCGGCCACACGAACATCGTCCCGGTCGACTACGTCGTCCGGGCGATCGATCACATCGGACACCAGCCGGGCCTCGACGGCCGGGCGTTCCATCTGACGAGCCCGAAGTCCCAGCGCTCGGGCGAGGTCCTCAACATCTTCGCGCGGGCTGCGCACGCCCCGCGCCTGGCAATGCGGATCGACAAGCGGCTGACCGATGCCCTGCCGAAGGGGGTCTTCTCGCTGCTCTTGAAGCTGCCGGCGATCAAGGACATCCGGTCGCTCCTGCTGGCCGATCTCGGGATCCCCGAGGAGGTCCTCGGCCACCTGGCGTTCAGCTGTCCGTTCGACGACCGCGACGCCGTCCAGGCGCTGACCGGCTCGGGGATCGCGGCGCCGCTGCTCGAGACGTACGCCAAGCCGATCTGGGACTACTGGGAGCGCCAGCTCGACCCGGATCTGCACAGAGACAAGTCGATGGTGACCGCGCTCGGCGGGCGGACCGTGCTGATCACAGGGGCCAGCTCGGGGATCGGGCGGGCGACCGCGCTGATGGTCGCGGCGGCGGGCGGGACGCCGCTGCTGGTCGCGCGGACGCAGGAGAAGCTCGACGAGGTCAAGGCGGAGATCGAGGCGAACGGCGGCAGGGCGTACGTCTACGCGGCCGACCTGTCGCGGACCGACGCGATCGACGAGGTCGTCGACCGGGCGCTGGCCGATCACCCGACGATCGACTTCCTCGTCAACAACGCCGGTCGGTCGATCCGCCGGTCGGTGTCGCTGAGCCGCGACCGGTTCCACGACTACGAGCGGACGATGCAGCTCAACTACTTCGGCGCGATCAAGCTGATCACGGCCCTGATCCCGACGATGAAGGCCCAGGGCCACGGGCACATCGTCAACGTGTCGTCGATCGGCGTGCAGACGAACCCGCCGCACTTCTCGGCGTATGTCGCGTCGAAGGCGGCCCTCGACGCGTTCACACGGGTCGCGTCGAGCGAGATGATCGGCGACGGAATCACGTTCACGACGATCCACATGCCCCTGGTCCGGACGCCGATGATCGCCCCGACGAAGATGTACGACGCGTTCCCGGCGATCAGCCCGGAGATCGCGGCCGGGATGATCTGCGAGGCGATGCGCTCGAAGCCGAAGCACGTCGGCACGAAGCTCGGGACCTTCGGCGAGGTGGCCTACGCCCTGGCGCCGAAGGCCGTCGACCAGATCCTCCACCTGGCCTACCGGGTCTTCCCGGACTCAGCCGCCGCGAGGGGTCAGAAGGATCCCAACGAGCACGCGACGGCCGAGCAGCTGGCGCTCGCCAACGTGATGAAGGGCGTCCACTGGTAGGCCACCCGGCCGGCCGGGGGTTGGTCAGTGGACGAGCAGGGCGAGGATCAGGACGATCACGATCAGCACGAGCAGGACTCCGCCGGCAGCGGCGATCGCCTGCCATTGATTGCGCCAGAAGTCGGGCCGCGCCCGGTCGCGGGTGTGGTGACCCTCGGGAGGGGTACCGATCCAGTCGTCGTCGTCGTCCACCCCGACACTCATAGCGCAACGCGCGTCCCGGACGAGCCGCGGGTCTGGCTGGGCGCTCGGCGGATGGCAGCAGACCAGCCACGCGCTCGCCGGGCCAGGCCGCCCGAAGCGCGCGGCATCCTCGAGCGGGCGTGAAGCGCGGCAGGCGTCGGTTGAGTCGTCGAGCCCGAAGCCCGCACGCCGGCGAGCTCGGTGGCCACACGTCGACGACACCGTGGCGGGACGGTCAGCGCCGCCCGAGCAGCCAGTAGGCGATCGCGTTGCCGGGGTTGATCGTCACGAACCACCGCCAGATCCGCTTGTTGCCGCGCACCTGCTCGTCGGTCCGCCGCGCCAGGTCCCGCCAGGCGAGCACGGCAAGGACGAGCTGGATCGGCACGACGATCGCCACCAGCAGCGTCTTGCGTCTGGTGGTCATGACGTCGGTCTCATGACCTGCTCGTCAAGCCACGCGCGATGAACGTCGCTCCGACGACGAGGAGAACCGCGAGCGGGATGTAGCCGCCGGTGAGTCCGGCGACGATCGCCAGGACGAGGCAGAGGACTCCGAAGCCGAGCTGGCGAGTCCGAGCGGACGAGAAGTTCATCGAAGCGCAGTCTAGGCCGTGGATCGGCGCGGGCGTGGCAGGGCTCGACCGGTGTGGGACGATGTTCTCCGTGACGCGACTCGCCGGCGCCATCACGATCTTCGTGGTCACCCTGACGATGTACGCGGCCGCAGTCGTCCGCGACATGCACCGCCACCGTCGAGAACCCTGACTGCTCGCGTGGCCGGCCAAGCCAGCGTTCGTCCCACCGATGTCGACGGGTACGCCGGGCTCACGCTCGCCAGCCCGGACGATGTCGTGGAGGCGACGTTTCTCCCGCAGCTCGGCATGGTCGGCTGTTCTCTGCTCCACCGCGGCGAAGAGCTGCTCGAGCGCCGCGGTGGACCGACCGCGTACGCCGAGCGCGGGTCGAGCTTCGGGATTCCGCTGCTCCACCCGTGGGCCAACCGGCTCAGCGGCTGGGAGTACACCGCCGCGGGGCGGCGCGTCCAGATCGATCACGGCTCGCCGCTGGCTCACGTCGACGGCGCCACCGGCCTGCCGATGCACGGGCTGCTGAGCGCCAGCCCCGATTGGATCGTCACTCACGCCGCCGTCGCCGCCGATTCCCGGGTCGCGGAGCTCCGTGCCGAGCTCGACTTCGCCGCCGACCCGGCCCGCCTCGCGGCGTTCCCCTTCCCCCACCGGCTGTCCTTCCACGCCGGCGTCGGGGCAAGCGGCCTTACGGTCGGGCTCACGCTGACGCCGACCGGCACGCAGCCGGTCCCGATCTCGTTCGGCTTTCATCCCTACGTCCGCCTGCCCGGCTCCGCCCGCCGGACCTGGTCGGTCGAGCTGCCGGTCCTCCGCCGGGCAGTCCTCGACGACCGCGGGATCCCGACCGGCGCGGACGAGGCGCTCGACGAGCGCGAGCTTTCCGGCCGTCTCGCCGACCGCGGCTTCGACGACTCGTTCGACCGGCTCGGGCCGTCGCCGGCGCACCGGCCGCTGGCCTTCTCGGTTGCCGACGACCGTCGCCGGGTGAGCGTCGAGTTTCTCAGCGGCTACACCGTCGCCCACGTCTTCGCGCCCGCTGCGGCCGACTTCGTCTGCTTCGAGCCGATGACCGCTCCGGTCGACGCTCTGACCAGCGGACGCGGCCTCGGCTGGGTCGACCCCGGCGGCAGTTTCACCGCAGAGTTCGCGTTCTCCGTGACCGGCATCTGATCCACCGGCTGCCCCGCGAGAGGGCTCCGGACACCGCGGACCGGGTCAGCCGAGCAGGCCGAGCACGACGCCCTCGCGCAGGCCGCCCCGGGCGATCAGCAGGGGCCGGCCGACGAGCTCGGACGCCCGGATCAGGAGCATGATCCCGGCCGGGAGAAGCCGCGTCCGGTCAGGGTGGAGACCGAGCCGGACCGCCGTCGGGAGGACCGCCTCGGCTGTGAACTCGGCCAGCAGGTGCGCCAGGGAGTCGGGGTCGACCCGGGCGCCGTCGATCGCCAGGAGCGTCGTCGCCGAGCCGCCGACCGCCAGCGCCAACCCCACCGACGGCGGGGTCAGTCCTGCGAAGGCGGACGCGGTCTCCCGCTCGAGGGCGGTCAGGCACCCGTGCGACGGCGGATCGTGGTGGACGCAGCTCGCCGTCAGCGAGCTCGACCCGACGGCCAGCGACCTCCACCACCGCGGCCCGGCCGCCTGGGTTCCGATCACGAGCTCGGTCGACCCGCCCCCGACATCGACCACGGCGACCCGGCCGACCGGCGGCTGCGGCAGCGAGGCCAGGGCACCGACGAACGCGAGACCGGCCTCGTCCTCCCCGGTGAGGATCTCGACCTCGATCCCGGCGACCCTGGCCACGACCGCGGCGAGCTCGCCGCCGTTGGTCGCCGCCCGGACCGCCGCGGTCGCGACCGTCCGGGTCGAGAGGGCCCCGTGGCGGCCGGCAGACGCCACCTGCCCGGCGACGACCGCCGCGACCTCGGCGATCTTCGCCGCCGGTAGCGACCCGTCCGAGCGGATCGCCGCGCCGATCGCCGTGAACGCCCGCTCGGCCGCGACGGGCCGCAGACCACCCGTCTCGACTCCCTCGGCCGACCGGGCGAGCTCGGCGACGAGTAGTCGCGTCGTGTTCGAGCCGATGTCGATGCACGCACAGCGCAAGCAGGCATTGTCCTACTCCGAGCTCGTCGTGCATCCCCGGGGCTCGGTGGATTCGATCTTGACATGATTGGCGCGGATGACCAGCGAGAAGCCGGCGATCGAGGTACGCGGGCTGTGTAAGACCTACGGGGCACATGAGGCCGTCCGCGGGATCGACTTCTCGGTCGCCGCCGGCGAGGTGTTCGGTCTGCTCGGGCCCAACGGCGCCGGCAAGACGACGACCGTCGAGATCCTCGAGGGCTACCGCGACCGGACCGCCGGGACGGTCAGCGTGCTCGGCGAGGACCCCCAGCTGCGGTCGACCGCCCTGCGCCAGCGGGTCGGGATCGTGCTCCAGAGCTGTGGCATGTACCGCCACATCACCGTCCGCGAGGCCCTCACCCACTGGTCGCGGTTCTACCCCCACCCCCGCGACGTCGACGAGGTGATCGCGCTCGCCGGTCTCGGCGAGAAGCAGGACGAGCGAACTCGCAAGCTGTCCGGCGGCCAGCTCCGCCGGCTCGACTTCGCCCTCGCCCTGGTCGGCGACCCCGAGCTGATCTTTCTCGACGAGCCGACGACCGGCTTCGACCCGGCCGCCCGCCGGGCCGCCTGGGAGACGATCCGCTCGCTCAAGGGGCTCGGCAAGACCGTCCTCCTGACGACCCACTACCTCGACGAGGCCCAGGAGCTCGCCGACCGGGTCGCGATCATCAAGGACGGCGGGATCCTCGCGATCGGCTCGCCGGCCGAGCTCGGCGTCCAGGGGATCTCCCGGTATCAGGTCAGCTACACGGACGCCGACGGCTCGGTCCTGTCCGAGGAGACCGACGACCCGACCCAACTCCTCCATCGCCTGACCTCCGAGGCGATCGCCCGCGGCGAGAGCCTGCTCGACCTGTCGGTCACCCGGCCCAGCCTCGAAGACGTCTATCTGGAGCTGACCGCCGATGTCTGACCCTGCGGCGAACGGGCAGGTCAGCCTCCTCTGGCACCAGTACCGCCTCGAACGGCGGATGTTCTGGCGCAACCCGAGCGCCGCCTTCTTCAACTTCCTGCTGCCGCTGCTCTTCCTCGTCGTCTTCGGCGTGATCTTCCGCGGCAACCACAAGGACCTCGAGACGGTCCTGCCGGCCGTCGCGGCGATGAGCATCATGTCGACGACGTTCACCGCCCTGGCGATGAACATCACGTTCCTCCGCGAGCAGGGGGTCCTCAAGCGGATGCGGGGCACGCCGATCTCGACTGGCACCTACCTCGGCGGCGTCGGGCTGAACGCGGTGACCAACACCGCGATCCAGATCGTCTTCGTCGTGCTCGCCGGTCGCCTGTTCTTCAGCATCGGCTGGCCACCAGACCCGATCCAGCTGATCGTCTTCACCTTCGCAGGGGTGATCTGCCTCGCCTCGCTCGGCGTCGCCCTCTCCCACGTGATCCCGAACTTCGACTCGGCCCCGGCGATCGTCAACGCCGTGTTCCTGCCGGCCGTCTTCGTCTCCGGCGTCTCGCTCGACACCAAGCACTCCCCCGCCTTCGCCAAGGACCTCGCCCAGGTCCTCCCGCTCGGCCACGTCGTGACCGGCCTGAAGGGCGGCATGGTCGCCGCCAGTGGAGGCCTCGGCAACCACCTCGGGGCGCTCGCCGTGATCGCAGTCTGGGCCGCCGGCGGCATCTACCTCGCCGTCCGCGGCTTCTCCTGGGAGTCCGCCCGCAGCTGATGGCGGAGCGAGCGTTGCTCGGCGTGCTGTAGGACATCCACGGCAACCTCCGGCACTCGAGGCCGTGCTCGCCGACGCCCCGCCGACCGACGCCTGGCTGTTCGGCGGCGACTACCCCCTGGTCGGCGCTTGGCCGTCGGCAAGACCCGCGCGCCGCCTACGCCATCGTCCCCGATGACGGGGCCGTCGAGCACCGCCGCGTCGCCTACGACCCCCCGCCAGCGCGGCGGCCGTCCGCGAGCGCTTTGGCCCGGCCGCGTGGACCGAGCTCGTCGCTCGTCGCATCGAGCTGTCCCGAATCGACGCCTGAGCGCCGCGGCGATCCGACCGCGCCGATGGACGTCACGCTGTCGGGATCCGGCATGAGCCGCGTCAGGCGCTCGCGCTCCCACGCTGGCCAGCACACGCCTCGGCGAAGACCGCGTCCACGACCCGGCGAAACTCGTCCTCGGTGAGGCTGCCCGAGGACTTCCGGCGGCGTCCGTAGTCGCGCAGCGTCGTCAGCCGGACCGACGGAAGTACGCGGGCCCGAACGGCGATCAAGGTGGCCTTTCGGGTAGTCGATCTCCTGGCCCAGATCAAGAAGAACGTCCACAGGCTCGCGTCGCTCGGCGGTCCGTCGTCGGACCCGGCCGGCCCCGCCTGGTCGCCGAGCACGTCGCTGGTGATCAGGGCGACGTAGCTGTCGGTCGGCCGCAGCGTGTACTCGTGCCGGCTCGTCGCGAAGTCGACTCGCTCGTCGAGCACCGCGACCGGCCGATCGGGGCCTACGCGGACACCGTAGACGCCGCCGGCACCTACCGACGAGCTCGTCGAGTCGCCGCTCGCCCAGCCGCCGGCGAAGACGCAATCACCGCTGATTGCCCCGACCAGCGCGAGGTACGTGCCGGGAACCGGCGCACCGACGCCGTCACCTACGGCGGCGACGCGGACGATCCCGCGACTCACGAGATCCTCCAGGGCGTCAGCCACGAGACGATCCTTGTCCTTCTCGGCCAGCCTCGAAAACGAGCTGCCCGACTCCGGGACGTCCGGGGCGCCCCCGGTGAACCGTGTGATCCCGCCCGCGAGCAGCTCGGCCTCGGACCAGTCGCCGAGCTGCAGGTCGCGCCCCGCCGTGAGCTCGGCGGCGATCTCAGCCGGCAAGCTGACGGTCGACCCGCGCGGCTGCGCTCTCCGCCCGGCTGCCCTTGGCGGTGGGCTCCCTTCGCGAGACGCAATGCCTTTGGTCCGGTCGAGTCGGCGTCCCGGGAGTGCCTGCTCGAGGGCGTGCGTGAGGCCGCGAGGTCGCCGCGTCGCGATCAGAATCCGGCCGCTGTTGTGGTAGCCGTTCGCCGCCGCGTCGGCCGGGAGGTAGCCGACCCAGATGCGATTCGGGAACCCGGTGGCGGTCCAGTAGCGGTCGGCGTCGATCCACAGCAGGTAGCGCCCACCAGGGCCCACCAGATTGCCGGTCGAGCCGGCCAGCCGGCCACCGGGGAAGTAAGTGCCACGAGCGGTCTTCAGCTCGCGGGCCGCGATCACATCCCACCGTCGGACCGCGTCGAGGGGAAGTCGCTGGCGGCGCCAGACGCGCCCGGCGGGGTGCACACCACGCACGCCAACCTCCAGCCAATCCTCGCGAAGCTCGATCGCGTATGGCAGCCAGAGGACGACCGCGAACAGGTAGAACCCCGCCAGCACCCCCACGATCAGCAGCGCCAGCGCAGGCGCCGAGCCGCCCGATCCGCCGAGCGCGCTGCCGAGCACGATCGCGAGTGCCAGCACTGCTGATGCGATCAGGAAACCGCGCAGGCCGAAGTTGCAGCAGCGCTCCCGGTATGACGCGGCCTGCGGCGACTCGGTCATGCGGTGACCCTAGCGCCGCTCGCGCGCGGATCGCCCGGCCGCGTCCCAAGAGGTCGATAGGCTGCGGACACGATGAACCCGCCGAGCGCGCTCCAAGATGTCGTCTGGGATCTCGATCACCTCGTAGCCGGCCCGACCGGTGTCGACGAGGCGCTCGACGAGGCCACCGCCCTGGCGAGCGCCTTCGCCGAGCGCTACCGCGGCGCACTCGCCGAGATCGACTGCGCCGGCCTCGCACAGGCGATGCACGAGCTCGCGAAGATCAACGATCTCGTCGGCCGGGCCGGCTCGTACGCGCAGCTGCGCTTCTCGACCGACACCGCCGACCCCGAGCGGGGGGCGCTCATGCAGAAGGTCGAGGAGCGCGGCACGGCGCTGGAGACGATGCTGCTGTTCTTCGAGCTCGAATGGGCCGGGCTCGACGACGAACGGGCCGACGAGCTGCTGTCCGGCGACGGGCTCGACTTCTGCACCCACTACCTGAGAACCGCCCGCCGCTACCGTCCGCATCTGCTCTCAGAGCCCGAGGAGCGCGTCTTCTCCGAGAAGGCACTAACCGGCCGCAACGCCTGGGGCCGCCTGTTCGAGGAGCTGACGTCCGCGCTCGAGGTCGAGCTCGAGGAGACCGTCTCGCTCGACATGGCGCTCAGCCGGCTCGCCGCGCCCGAACGCGAGGTTCGACGCACCGCCGCCGAGGCCGTCACCAAGGCCCTCCAGCCCGGCCTGCGGACGCGGGCCTTCGTCTTCAACACGCTGCTCGCCGACAAGGCGACCGACGATCGCCTGCGCCACTACCCGACCTGGCTCTCGGGGCGCAACCTCGCCAACGAGGCCTCCGACGAGTCGGTCGCCGCCCTGATCGAAGCCGTCCGCGGCCGGTACGGCCTCGCCCGTCGCTGGTACACCCTGAAGGCCGGCCTGCTCGGGATCGACAAGCTCGCCGACTACGACCGGATGGCCCCCGTCTCGACCGAGGACGTCCGGGTCGACTGGGCCGAGGCGACGGGCATGGTGCTCGACGCGTACAGCACGTTCTCCCCCCGCCTCGGCAACCTCGTCGGCCGGTTCTTCTCCGAGGGCTGGATCGACGCGCCGCCCGGCCCGCGCAAGCGCGGCGGCGCGTTCTGTGCGTACACCGTCCCGTCCGTCCACCCGTACGTGATGCTCAACTTCACCGGCCGTCGCCGTGACGTCCTCACGCTGGCCCACGAGCTCGGCCACGGCGTCCACGCGGCGCTCGCCGCCGAGCAGGGGATCTACCACCAGCACACGCCGCTCACGCTCGCCGAGACCGCCTCCGTCTTCGGCGAGGCCCTGACCTTCGGCCGCCTGCTCGACGCCTCCCCGACACCCGCATCCCGGCTGGCCCTGCTCGCCGAGGACATCGAGGGCGCGATCGCCACGGTCTTCCGCCAGGTCGCGATGAACCGCTTCGAGAGCCTCGTCCACACCGACCGCCGGGAGAACGGCGAGCTCGCGGTCGACCGGTTCAACGAGCTGTGGACCCAGAGCCAGACCGAGCTGCTCGGCGACTCGGTGGAGATCACCGACGGCTACCACAGCTGGTGGTCCTACGTCCCCCACTTCATCAACGTCCCCGGCTACGTCTACGCGTACGCATACGGCCAGCTGCTCGCCCTGTCGGTCTACCAGCGCCACCTCGAGGAGGGTGACGGGTTCGCCGAGAAGTACCTCGGTCTGCTGGCCGCCGGCGGCTCACGCAGCCCGCAGGAGCTCGGCGCCCTCGTCGGGATCGACCTCGCCGACCCCGGCTTCTGGGACAGCGGCCTGGACCTCGTCGAGCGCCAGCTCCAAGCAGCCGAAGCGGCGGCCGCAGAAGTTCATTAGGAGCGCTGTCGGAGCGATCGACGACGACGGCGGGACACCGGAGATCCCGCCACTCGGCCGGCTCCTGCTGCGCGCGCTCGTGCCGTCACCGAGCTACCGCCGGGCGCTCGCCGCCGGGAATGGCTGCCCGCCGCGTGAGCCGCCGCCCGGGTTGACTGTGAGTGTTCCCGGGCGCGGTGAGTTCTTCGTCCGCGACTCGGGTGGTGAGCGGCCGGTCGTCCTGCTGCTGCACGGATGGATGGTCACGGCCGACGTCAACTGGATCCACGTCTACCAGGCGGTGATCGACGCCGGGTACCGGGTGATCGCGCTCGACCATCGCGGACACGGCCGGGGGATCCGCCCGGTCGGGCCATTTCGCCTGGCCGACTGCGCCGGGGATGCCGCCGCCGTGATCGACGCGCTCGCGTGCGGACCGGTGCTGGCGGTCGGCTACTCGATGGGCGGGCCGATCGCGTCGCTGCTGGCGCACGCCCGACCGGACCTGGTCGCCGGCCTCGTGCTGTGCGCGACCACGCCCGAATGGACCGGCCGGGACTTCGCCCGCCTCTGGCGGATCATGGGCCTGGCCCAGCTGGTCGTCGCGTTCTCGCCGTTCGGCTTCTGGACGACGATGCTCCGGCTCAACGGGATGGCTGACGACGAGACGGCCGCCTGGCTGATCGGCGAGCTCGGCCGCTGCGCTCCGGCGACGCTGGCGCAGGCCGGCCGCGAGCTGGGACGCTTCGACAGCCGGCCGTGGCTCGCCGACCTGGGGATGCCGGCCGCCGTCGTCGTCACGGCCGACGACCGCAGCGTCCCGCCCGTCCGTCAGCGGGCGATGGCCGAGCAGCTCGGGGCCCGGATCTTCGAGGTCCCGGGTGACCATCTCGTCGCCCGCCTTCCCGGCAGCCCGTTCAACGCCGGGCTGCTGGCGGCCCTGGCCCATGTCAGCGGCTCGGCACGTGGTCGGATCCGGGGCGCCGGGACCGCGAGCAACGACGACCCAGGCCGGAGCGTCTTGGACGCCGACTGAGCGCAGAGCGGATGTCCCGGCGAACCGGTCGACGGTCGGGATCACCGACGGCACGATCAAGATCGCCGCGTTCACCCCGGGAACCACCGCGCCGGTCGTGGTCACCGCGACGAAGATCCCGTCAGTCGGCGGGGGCCGGTTCCTGTTGATCGAGGAACCGCTCGATCAGCCCGCGAACGACGACGGCCATCGAGAAGTTGTGACCGTCGCACCAGGCCTTCAGCCGGCCGTGGTCGCGCTCGGGAAGACGCACCGGAAACATCCGCTGCCCGGCGGCCGGCGGCGCACCACCCATGCGCGCGGTGAACGCGACTTGCCGGGCCTGCGCCGGCCCGAGGATCGGAGCGAACCCGGCGGGATCGGTCGGCGCCAGGGCGAGACCGACGAGGCTCTCGAGCACTGCCGCGCGTTCCTCCGGCTCGAGGGTCTCAACCGCCTTCAGGAGGAGGCGGGCGACGTTTGCTTCGGCGGCCGGAGGCGGCAGCATATCTGGCGATGATATCGCGGCCGGTATCACCGTGCAAGCGGATCGCAGGCCCGGCTCTTGGTCCTCCCTGCGGATGAGGCCTGGTCCATCCCGCAGACCGATGTCAGGGGAACACGGATCGGCCACAATCCGAGCGTGAGCTGGCGCTGCACACCACTGCGGATCCGGATCGGCCTGGCGGCGCTCGCCGGGGCGAGCCTGGCCGGCGCCGTGCTCGCGGTCGTGTTCACCGACGCCGGCCCACAGTCGGCCGCCGGTCGAGCCGCGGCGGTCAGTCTCCTCGTGATCCAGGTCGGCTCGTTGGCGTGGGTCCTCGACCGTCCCGAGCGCTCGGTCGTCGTCGCCCTGGCCGCCGGCCTCGGGCTCCGGGTGCTCTGCCACCAGTTCGGCGTGCTCGGATTGTCCGGCCTGTCGATCTGCGCGTTCGCCGCGGTGCGCCCGCCACGAGTCTCGCTGTGGGCGCTCGGCTTCATGCTCGCCCTCGCGCCGTGGGCTGCCGTCTCATACGGCGCGGTCGCCGGACTGCTCGCCGCCGGCGGCCCCGTGGTCTCCTGGTCGTGGGGCGAGCTCGTCCGGGCCGGGCGCGAGCGCCGCCGCGGTGAGGCGCTCGGGGCACTGGCCGACGAGCGCGGTCGGATCGCGCGCGAACTGCACGACGTCGTCGCCCACAACGTGTCGTTGATCGTGATCCAGGCCGTCGCCGCCCAGGACGTGTTCGACTCGACGCCTGACCAGTCGCGCGACGCGCTCGCGGCGATCGAGGCCGCCGGACGGGCTGCCCTGGTCGAGCTGCGGCGCCTCTTGAACACGGTCCGGCCCGACCGCGAGGCCGGTGGAATAGACCCCCAGCCGGGACTCGGTCAGCTCGACGCCCTCGTCGCATCCGTCCGCTCCGCCGGGCTCTCGGTCGTCGTCCGCCGGGAGGGCCGGCGGGTCGACGTCCCGGCCGGCGTCGACCTCTCGGCCTACCGGATCGTCCAGGAGGCCCTGACAAACACGCTGCGCCACGCCCGCGCGTCGAACGCCGCGGTGACCGTGCGGTACACGACGGCCGCCGTCGAGGTCGAGGTGACCGACGACGGCCGCGGGGCGGGCGGGGTCGCCGAGACCGGCCAGGGCATCGTCGGCATGCGCGAGCGGGCAGCCCTGCTCGGCGGGACGCTCGAGGTCGGCGGAACCCCCCGCGGAGGGTTCCGCGTTCGCGCCGCGCTCCCACTCGGGGCTGCCTCGTGACGATCCGAGTGCTGCTGGCCGACGACCAGGAGCTCGTTCGCACGGGGTTTCGGATGATCATCGACGCCCGCGACGACCTGACCGTCGTCGGCGAGGCCGCCGACGGCCGCGAGGCGGTGGCCCTGGCCGGCACGACGTGGCCAGATGTCGTTCTGATGGACATCCGCATGCCCAACCTCGACGGCATCGCCGCGACCCGCCGGTTGGTCGACGACGGTCACGCGGCCCGGATCATCATGCTGACGACGTTCGACCTCGACGAGCACGTCTTCGCGGCCCTCCGGGCCGGCGCGAGCGGCTTCATGCTCAAGGACGTCCGCGCCGGCGAGCTGGTCGACGCGATCCGGGTGGTCGCCGGCGGAGAGGCGCTCCTCGCGCCCACGGTGACCCGCCGGCTGCTCGACCGGTTCGCCGGCTCCCTTCCCGGTCCCAGCCGGCCATGCCCGCGGCTCGACGAGCTGACGCCGCGCGAGGTCGAGGTGCTCCGGCTGGTGGCCCAGGCCAAGTCCAACGGCGAGATCGCCGCGAGACTGACGGTGTCGGAGGCCACCGTCAAGACCCACGTCTCCGCGGTCCTGCGCAAGCTCGACCTCCGTGACCGCGTGCAGGCCGTCGTGCTGGCCTACGACGTCGGGCTCGTCGCACCGCGTCCGTCCGTCTGAGGTCGCAGGCGAATATCCCTCGGCCGCCCGATGTGCGACCGGCCGGGCGGGTCTAGCTTCCGTGGGAACGTCAAGCAGCGATTCAATGGAGGCGACATGAACACCACGCTCAGCATCGACGACCCACACGATCAGCTCGCCGGCACCCGCTGGGAGCTCGACCCGTCGGGCTCGACCGCAGAGTTCCACGTCCCCAACCTCTGGGGCCTGGTCAAGGTCCACGGCCGCTTCGCCGGGCTCGACGGCCAGCTCGAGGTCGACGAGCACGGGGCGCGACGCCTGCACCTGAAGATCGACGCGTCCAGCCTGGACACGGGCAACCGCCGGCGCGACAGGCACCTGAAGTCAGCCGACTTCTTCGACGCCGACGGCCATCCCGAGGTCGACTTTCGCTCGACGCGTATCAGCGACGCGCCCGGCGGCGGTCTGCGCGTCGAGGGCGAGCTCCGCGCCGGCGCCGGACGGGTCGGGATCGAGCTCGCGCCGACGACCAGACGGACCGGCGACGACATCGAGATCGAGGCCGAGACGACCGTCGACCAGCGCCTCCTCGGGATGACCGCAAGCCCGCTCGGAATGATCAGGACCCCGGCCACGCTGACCGTGCGCGCCCGTCTCCGACGGGTTGCCTGACACCGAACGGCCGGGTCGGCTGCTCCGGCCCGGCTGACCGGCCCGCCCGCGTCGACTGACCGGCCCGGCCGGGTCGGCTGATCAGGCCCGGCTGCGGGCCGGCGCGGCCGTCAGCCTGGTCCCGGTTTGCGCGTCCCGGTCGCACCGGTCGCACCGGTCGCACCGGTCGCACCCGTGGCCCCGTCTGCGGCGTGGCGGGCGGCGGCCGCCGCGTCGAGCGCGGCCAGGACCGGGGCGCCGTACGCGGCGTGAACAGCGGCGACGAGCGACGGATCGAGGGCGCAGTTGATGCAGAAGCCGTGCTGGGACCAGCCGATCGCCCGGGCCAGCACCTGGTCGGCGTAGGTCACGCCGGTCGGATCGTTCCCGTAGTAGTCGTATGCCGCGACCCACGCCCCGTAGTCGAGGGCCTCGGTGGCCCGGTCGGTCTCGAGCAGGCGGGCGGCGGCCATCAGCGCGTCGAAGTCGTCGTAGATCGACGGGTGCGCGGCAGTCGGGTGGGGATAGCCGGCCGGGCGTTCGGCGTAGACGAAGGAGTTGCTGACGAGCTGCCACGTGCTGACCGGACCGTTGGTCACGTTGAACTGCATCGGGCCGCCGCAGCAGTTGGCGAAGTTCAGGCCGTGGTAGGTGCCCGGCGCGGTCGAGAAGGCCGTCTCCTGGTCGTGGACCGAGGCCAGCAGGAGCCAGTTGACGCCGAACGTCTTCGACGCGGTCGCATAGATCGGGTAGAACCCGGCGACCCAGCTCGCCGGCACGTGGGTCGGCGCCCGGCGGTCGAATGCTGCGAGGTCCCGCTGCTGCTCGGCACCCGGGCGGGCCGCGACGATCGCCGCGGGCCGGACCCTGGCACTGGTCCCTGCCGGCGCCGTCGGGGCCTTCGGCGTCGGGCTGGCCGTCGCGCTCTCGCGCGGATCCGCCGAGCCGTCCGCGGCCGGGCCGGGAGTCGGTGTCGTCGCGAGGATCGCCGGTGGCGCCGGTCGACCGGCGCCACCGTGGTGGGCGTCGAAGGCCCCGAGCAGACCGAGCGTCAGGACACACCCGCCGACGGCGAGCACGCCCAGCCCGAGCAGCACTCGCCGGCGCTCCGGCGGCGGCCTGGGCAGGTCGGCGCCGACCGATGCCTCCGGATCCGAGATGCCCCAAGAATACCTCTGCGGCCCGATCAGCCGGAGCGTCCGGTCCCAGGCGGTCGACCGCGTGGCCGGCGAGGCCCCCGTCGTCGCGGCGCCACCCGTCCGTCCGGCCCATCGCGCACCATGGCGGGCCATGTCGACGTCGGTCAACCCACCGAAGAGCCCCCTCCGCGCCTGGCAGGTCAGGGCCCTCGAGCAGCTCGAGACCTGGGACGGCGGGCCCTTCCTGATCTCGGCGGCTCCCGGCGCCGGGAAGACCCGTCCGGCGCTCGAGCTCGCCCGGCGGCTGCTCGCCGAGCGGACGGTCGCCCGGGTCGTCGTCGTCTGCCCGACCACGCCGCTGACCCGTCAGTGGGCCCGCGCCGCCGCCCGGCTCGGCGTCCATCTCGCGCCGGATGCCCGGTCGTCGCGACCGCCCGGGGACTTCGACGGCGTCGTGATCACGTACGCCCGCCTCGCGAGCAACCCGACGGGCTGGGCGCGCGGGATCACCCCGCAGACGCTGGTGATCGCCGACGAGGCCCATCACCTCGGCGAGGAGCTCGCCTGGGGTACGGCATTCGCCGCCGTGTTTCGCAACGCCCCCCGCTGGCTGCTCCTCTCGGGCACGCCGTTCCGCTCCGACGCGACCCCGATCCCCGGGGTCCGCTACGACGCCGACGGGACGTCGATGCCCGACGTCTCCTACACGTACTCGGAGGCCGTCGGGGACGGTGTCTGCCGGCGGGTCGGGTTCATCACCTACGACGGGACGCTCTCGTGGCGCAGCGGCGACGACGTGATCGAGTCGTCATTCGAGACGGTCCTCAGCACCCGGGAGGCCAGCCGCCGCTACCGGACGGCGACCTCGACCGAGCTGCCCGACGGCCTCCCGCGGATCCTTCGCGAGGCGCACGCCAAGCTGGTCGAGCTCCGCGCCGGCGGCCACCCCGACGCCGGCGGTCTCGTGATCGCCGCCGACCGGACCCACGCGATCGCGATCAGCAGGCTGATGCGGGAGACGACCGGCCGAGCCCCGGTCGTCGTGCTCCACACCGAGGCCCGCGCCGCCCTCAAGCTGGCGGCCTTCACCGCGTCGACGGACCCGTGGATCGTCGCCGTGAACATGGTCTCCGAAGGCGTCGACATCCCCCGCCTGCGGGTCGGCGTATACGCGACGGCCGCGAAGACCCCGCTGATCTTCCGCCAGATCGTCGGCCGCTTCGTCCGTACGATCTCCGGTCGCCCGATCGAGGCCAGCTGGCTCTATCTGCCTGCCGACCCGATCCTCCGGGCCCACGCCTCGGCCGTCGAGGGCGAGCTGCGCCAGTCGCTGCGGCGAGTCGACGACGACGGAATCTTCGACGAGCCGCGCGAGCCCCGCCGGACCGAGCGCTCGCCGACGCCCGACTTCGTCGCGCTGAGCGCCGACGTCGCTCCCCAGCTGACCTTGTTCGGCGCACCCCCGAAGCCTGCGCCCGCAGCCGCGGCCCGCCGCGCACTCGCGGCAGAGGAGTCCCCGACCCCGCCGGCGGCGTTCGAGCTCCGGGCCGGCCTGCGCAGCCAGCGCCACCGCCTGGTCTCCGATCTCCGCCGGAGGGACGGCCGCTCGCACGCCGAGATCAACACCTGGCTCAACCGGGCGGTCGGGATCACCCGGGTCGAGGACGCGACGATCGACCAGCTCGAGCAGACGATCGAGCTCCTGCTGGGAACGTTGACCGCCCGCCGCTGACTCGAGGCGGCGCCGCCCGGCGCCCGGCCGCGGGGCCGCCCGGTTTGTTTCTCCGGGCGGCGGGTAACAGGCCGACATGAAGCGCGAGCGACCCACCGGAGAACCGGGGAGCCCTGCTGGCCGGGCTCGGCGGCGTCCTCCTACTGGTCAGCCTGTTCCTCGCCTGGTACTCGCTTCCCGGCTTCACGATCACCGCGTGGACGGCATTCGAGGTCTGGGATCTCGTGCTCGCCCTGATCGCGCTGGCCGTCGTCCTCTCGGTCGCGACCGACCTCGGGTGGTGGCGGGGACCCGTGCACGCGATCAGCCGCGTGGTGCTCGGAGGAGCAGCCCTGGTGATCGTCGCGTCGCAGCTGATCGACCGCCCGCCGTCGGCCCTGCACAGCGAAATCGGCACCGGTGGCTGGCTGGCGCTCGTCGGCGCCGGCGCGATCGTCGTCGGCGCGCTGATCGCCGAGTCCCGCGTGACCGTCTCCTTCAACGCCGCTGCTCCACCCGCCGGCCCCGCCAGACCGGCCGCCGGGTGGACCGGTCCCCGGCGACGCTCACGCCCACCCCACGATGCTCCGATCGCCGGTTCGCCCGGTCCCGGCCCGGCCGCCGGTTCGCCCGGTTCGCCCGGTCCCGGCCCGGGCCCACTCGCCGGGACGGCGGGTCCGACCGCCGACCACGTCGTCCCCCCCGTCGGGGACCGCGTCGTCGCCGAAACCGACCTCGACGACGAGACGGTCGTCGCACCGGTGCCGCCACGCCGGCCACGCCCCTGAGTCGGCGCGGCCGCAGACGCCCGCGAGAGCGCCCGGCCGGCCCTCCTCCCAAGTTCACGCGGATCGCCCGACACCGACCTGCGGCAGCCGGGGCGCTCGTCGCGCTGGCCGGAACGCTCGCCGCCTGCGGGTCGGGTCACCCGGCTTCGATGCTCTCGGCCACGGTGGTCGCCGAGATGGACTCCCATCTGAAGGCCGTCCAGACATCCGCGGACGAGCACGACCGCGCCGGGGCGAGCGCCGAGCTCGACTCGTTTGCCGGTGATGTCGCCCGGTCGAAGTCCGCCGGGCAGCTGACGTCGAGCGTCTACGCGGCCCTCGAGACCGGGATCGCCCGCGCCCGCGCTCGGATCCAGGCGGAGGTCACGGCGCCGGTAACGGCCGCTCAGACACCAGCGACGGCCGCGACGACCACGACCAGTCTGCCGGTCACCCCTCAGCCGACGGCTCCCAGCTCGCAGCCGACTCCGGTCGCGAAGCCGGGCAAGGCCACGAAGCCGGGCAAGGCCACGAAGCCGGGCAGGGGCGGGGCCGGCCCCGGCCGGAAGGCGCCTGGTCCGGGCAGGAGTCCCGGCGGCGGCCACGGGAAGGGGCATCGGGGCTGATGGAGGCCGTCGCGATCTCGCCGGGTGCGTCGCTCGGGGACCGGTACACGCTGCGCCGACGGCTCGGCGCCGGCGGGATGGCCTCGGTCTGGCTGGCCGACGACGACGTTCTCGGACGCGCGGTCGCGGTCAAGGTGATGGCCGACACGCTCGCCTTCGACCCGCACTACCGGACGCGGTTTGAACGGGAGGCTCGCGCCGCTGCGTCGGTCTCGCACCGGAACATCGTCCCGGTCTACGACTACGGGCTGCATGACGACCGGCCGTTCCTGGTCATGGAGTACGTAACCGGAGGCAGCCTGGCCGACGTCCTCGCCGGCCGCCGGCGGGTCCTGCCGGACGCGGCCGAGATCGCCGTCGAGCTGCTCGGCGCCCTGGGCTGCGTCCACGCCGCCGGACTCGTCCACCGCGACGTCAAGCCCGCGAACATCCTGCTCGACGGCGCCGGCCACGCCCGCCTGACCGACTTCGGCATCGCCCAGCCCGAGGACGCCGCGTCGCTGACGCAGACCGGCATGATCGTCGGCAGCATCCGCTACCTCGCGCCCGAGGTAACCGCCGGGGCCAGGGCGACGGCCGCGGCCGACCTCTTCGCGGTCGGTGTCGTCCTGCGTGAGCTCGCCGACCGCGCTCCGGCGCCCGGGCTCTCGCTCCTGATCGACGCGCTCACGGCGCAGCAGCCCGACGACCGGCCGAGCTCCGCCGAGGCAGCCGTCGGGCTGCTCGCGACCCGCCCCGCCGAGGCCGGCGAGCCCGACGAGCCGACCGCACCGACCCGCGTCGCGCCGGCCGTCGGCCCGGCGAGCGGCGCGGTCCCACGCTCACCGCGAACGGCGCGCCACCCCGCTCGCCCGGGCGGTCCCGCGGCTCCGGATCTCCACGCTCGACGGCCGGCTCTGGCACTCCGCGTGGCGCCGCGCGCGCTCGCCGCCGCCGCCGTGGTCGTGCTCGTGCTCGTGGTCATCGCGGTCCTGATCGCGACTCAGGGCGGCGGGTCGCCGTCGGGTGCGACGGCCGCCCCGACAGCCGGTCGCCCGGCTGCCGCCGGGGCGCCCCTGTCCAGCCAGCTCAGCACGCTGCGAGGGATCGTCGCCAGCGCCGCCAAGCCGTAGCGGGCCGCCGCCGAGGACGTCGTCGATCCCACCGGCCCGCCCGCGCCCAGCACCGGTCGGCCCGTATGTCCGAGCTCCCTTGGACCGCTTCGGACCAGCGGGCCCAGACGCCCGGAATGCCGCCGTCCGCGCGGCGGCCCCCGGGCCTTGCCGGGGAACGCGGTGCTACGGTTCGGGACCCTCACTCAAGACAGGACGTCCGCATGCCCGACCTACCCGCCGACTACTTCGAGCGCCCGCTCGCCGAGGTGGACCCGGAGATCGCAGCCGCGATCGAGGCCGAGATCCGCCGCCAGCAGGACACGCTCGAGATGATCGCCTCGGAGAACTTCGTGCCCCGCGCCGTACTCGAGTGCCAGGGGTCCGTGCTCACCAACAAGTACGCCGAGGGCTATCCCGGCCGGCGGTACTACGGCGGCTGCGAGAACGTCGACGTGATCGAGCGGCTCGCGATCGCCCGGGCGAAGGCCGTGTTCGGCGGCGAGCATGCCAACGTCCAACCGCACAGCGGCTCCCAGGCGAACGCCTGCGTCTACCACGCCCTGCTGCGGCCGGGTGACACGATCATGGGGCTCGCCCTCCCCCACGGCGGACACCTCACGCACGGCATGAAGGGCAACGTCTCCGGGCGGCTCTACGACATCGCGCCGTACGAGGTCTCACCGGAGACGTACCTCATCGACATGGACGAAGTCGAGCGGATCGCCCTCGAGCGCCGGCCGAGGCTGCTCCTCGCCGGCTGGTCGGCCTACCCGCGGATCCAGGATTTCGAGCGCTTCCGGGCGATCGCAGACCACGTGGGCGCGCTGTTCATGGTCGACATGGCCCACTTCGCCGGCCTCGTCGCCGCCGGCATCCACCCCAGCCCGGTGCCGTACGCCGACGTCGTGACGACGACCACGCACAAGACGATCGGCGGGCCGCGCGCCGGGATGATCATCTGCCGGGAGGAGCATGCCAAGAAGATCGACTCGGCCGTCTTCCCCGGTCAGCAGGGCGGTCCGCTCGAACACGTGATCGCCGCGAAGGCCGTCGCCCTGCGGATCGCCGCGACCGACCAGTTCCGCGAGCGGCAGGACCGGACCGTGGCCGGCGCGAAGGCGCTCGCCGCCGCCCTGCTCGAGACCGGGCACGGCGTCGACGTCCTCACCGGGGGCACCGACGTCCACCTCGTGCTCGTCGACCTCCGTGAGTCCGAGCTGACCGGTCAGGACGGGGAGGATCGCCTCCACGAGATCGGCATCACCGTGAATCGGAACGCCGTGCCCTTCGACCCGCGCCCGCCGATGGTCTCCAGCGGTCTGCGCATCGGCACGCCGGCGCTCGCGACCCGCGGCGTCACGGTCGAGGACTTCGAGCAGATCGGGCAGATCATCTCCCGCGCCCTCCAACCCGACTTCGACGCCGCGCGGGCGGAGCTCGCCGAGCGAGTCAGCGCGATCGCCGAGCGCTACCCGCTGTACGCCCACCTCGACACGCCAGCCGCCGTCTGAGTTGTCACCGCGCCTCAAGCGTGCTCACCTGACAGCCAACTTCAACACAAGAAAGCAAGGGACCCCTAGCGCATGACGCAAACGAGCGACAACGAGTACCTGTTCACATCGGAGTCGGTGACCGAGGGTCACCCCGACAAGGTCGCCGACCAGATCTCCGACGGCGTCCTCGACGCCGTGCTGGCCGGGGACCCGCTCGGCCGGGTCGCCTGCGAGACGCTCGTGAACACCGGGCTGGTCGTCGTCTCCGGCGAGATCTCGACCGAGATCTACGTCGACATCCAGCAGGTCGCCCGGGAGACGATCCGCAAGATCGGCTACGTCGATGCCGAGCTCGGCTTCTCGGCCGACTCGTGCGCCGTGCTGAACGCGATCGACAAGCAGTCGCCGGACATCGCCCAGGGCGTCAACCAGGCCTATGAGACGCGGACCGACGCGACCGACGACGACGAGCTCGACGTCGCGGGCGCCGGCGACCAGGGCATGATGTTCGGCTACGCGAGCAACGAGACGCCGTCCCTGATGCCGCTGCCGATCTCGCTCGCCCACCAGCTGGCCAAGCAGCTCGCGGCCGTCCGCCACGACGGGTCGCTCGACTACCTGCGCCCGGACGGCAAGACCCAGGTCTCGGTCCGCTACGTCGACGGCCGGCCGGTGTCAATCGAGAAGCTCCTGATCTCGACACAGCACGCAGAGCGGGCGACGCAGAAGCAGATCACAGACGACCTCTGGGAGCTCGTCGTCGTGCCGGTCCTGCCGGCCGACATGTACGACGCGAACGCCCTCCGGCGCGACTTCCTCGTCAACCCGACCGGCCGCTTCGTGATCGGCGGGCCGGTCGGCGACTGCGGGCTGACCGGGCGCAAGATCATCGTCGACACCTATGGCGGGATGGCCCGGCACGGGGGCGGCGCGTTCAGCGGCAAGGACCCGTCGAAGGTCGACCGCTCAGCCGCGTACGCGTCGCGCTGGGTCGCCAAGAACATCGTCGCCGCCGGCCTCGCCGACCGCTGCGAGGTCCAGGTCGCCTACGCGATCGGCGTCGCCCACCCGGTCTCGCTGATGGTCGAGACGTTCGGCACCGAGAAGATCGGCCGCGGGCGGATCGCCGAGCTCGTCGCCGAGCACTTCGACATGCGGCCGGGCGCCTTCCGCGAGGAGCTCCGCCTCCACCGCCCGATCTACCAGAAGACCGCCGCCTACGGCCACTTCGGCCGCGACGACGAGGACTTCACCTGGGAGCAGACCGGCAAGGCCGAGGCCCTCCGCGAAGCCGCCGGCCTGGCCGAGTCGGTCCCCGCCTGAGCCAACGCACCACGGAGCAGCAGGCAGCAGGCGCCGGGCGGCCTGAGCGGTCGCCCGTCGCACGACGTGACCGGCTCGACCCCGCCGAGCGAGCCGGTCACGAACACCTCAATCGCGCGTGAGAGCCGGTCGGCCGAGATCTCCTCGACGCGCAGCTCGAGCCCGACCCGCCCGGCGACCCGCATGATCGCGGCGCGGGTCACCCCCGGCAGGAGGCGACCGTCGACCGGCGGCGTGATCAGGCGTCCGTCCGGGTCGACGATGAACAGGTTCGAGCGCGACGCCTCGAGGAGGCGGCCGTCGGCGTCGCAGAACAACGGCTGCTCGGGCGCGACGCTCAGCTCGAAGGCTTCGATCAGCCGGCGATCCACCCATTTGTGGACGCCGAGGCCGCCGGGGATCGTGATCGTTCGCAGGGCGACCGCCGGACGGTCCGCAGGCAGCGGCGACGTGGTGAGCGCCAATGCCACCACCCCCCGCCCGGGACGGGCGCTCAGACGCAGCCGGGCCAAGCGGCCCGCCTCGCCGGCCGCGGCGGCCTCGACCAGACCGGCCGTCTGCGCGGGCAGGCGCAGGCCGTAGAGCACGTCCACGCTCGCCGCCAGGCGCGCCAGGTGTCGCTCGGGTGCGACCGTCCGCCCGTCACGGACGAGCATCGTCTCGAAGACACCCGCCCGCGGGTCCGGCCGGGGCACCGGCCGGGCGGCCAGCCGCGCGGGGAGCGGCGCCGCCCGGAACCTGGCCGGCCCGTTGCCCCCGCGGGCCGGGAGCGGGCCTGCCGGCCGCAGGGCGGGTACGTCGGGACCGAGCCGTGCGCCGATCGCGCGGAGCAGCGGCTCGAGCTTGACAAGGCATTCGCCGAGCTCGTCGACCGGGTCCGAGTCGGCGACGATCCCCCCGCCGACGCCGAGCCAGACGTCGTCGCCGGCGAACTCGAAGGTTCTGATCGCCACGCTCAGCTCGAGCCCGGCCAGCGGGCTGACGAAGCCGATCGCTCCGGTGTAGACCTCGCGGGCCGTGCTCTCGAGCTCGGCGATCACGTCGACGGCGGCGACCTTCGGAGCACCGGTCACAGATCCCGGGGGAAACGCCGCCCGGACGAGCTCGCCGTCGCCGACGTCGGGCGCCACCCTCCCGACGACCTCGGAGACGAGGTGCCAGACGCCCGTGTGGGGCCGGGCCTGGGCGAGCGCGGCGACACGGATCGAGCCGACCTCGCAGACGCGGCCGAGGTCGTTGCGGACGAGGTCGACGATCATCACGTTCTCGGCCCGGTCCTTCACCGACGCGCCGAGGCCCGCGGCCGACGCCCGCGCGGCGCTCGCGTCTCCCGGCCGGCGGCACGTCCCCTTGATCGGCGCGCTCCGCGCCCGGCGGCCGATCCGCTCGAGGAAGAGCTCGGGCGAGAGGCTGACGACCGAGCCCCACGGTCCACCGAGCCAGGCCGCGCGATCGGGCCGCAACCGGGGAACCCCCGTCGCGAAGAGGTCGACCGGCTCGCCGGTCATCCGTCCGGCGATCCGCCGGGCGAGGTTCGCCTGGAAGAGGTCGCCCGCATGGATCCGCTCGCGGCAGGCCTCGATCGCCAGGGCGTGCCCGCCCGGACCGGGCGTCGCGGTCCAGGCGGACGTCGAGAACGGCCGCGGCCGGGGCGTCCGACCGGCGGCCCGGCGGCAGAGCTCGACCAGCCGAGCGCGGATCGCCGGGGCACGGCGCTCGGTCCAGAGGGCCTCGAACCACCACCGGCCGGCGGCGTCGAGGTGCAGCAGATGGTCATAGAAGCCGAGCTCGAACTCCGGCAGCCGCCGACTCCACGGCGGGCCCGCGCTGACCGCCTCGACGCGTTCGGCCAGCCGGTAGCCGAGGTATCCGAACCACCCTCCGCCAACCGGCTGTCCGCCGCCCGAGTCCCGGCCCCGGGCGATCAGGGGCAGGTCCTCGAGCAGCGCGAACGGGTCATCATCGGGGCGGGCAACCCGGATCGGTCGCGATCCGATCAGTGCGCCGCCGCCCGCCCACAGCCCGATCAGGGCGAACGGGCGGACGTCGTCGCGAACGAGCAGGGCGGCCTGCTCGGGCTCCAGGCGCCAGGGCAGGGCGAGCCGGACGGCCCGCGCCGAGGAGACGCCGGCCACCGGTCCGCTGGGCACACGACGGATCGTAGCCAGACCTGTCACGGGCGTCCCGGCGATCTCGTCATAGGGTTGTAAAGCGACGAAAGGGAGCTCGAGATGAAGGTTCTGGTTGCCGGCGCGTCAGGCGCACTCGGGAGGCAGCTCGTCCCACGCCTGGTCGGGCGGGGCGACGAAGTGGTCGGGATGACGCGCACGTCGTCCAAGCAGGAGGCGATCCGCGCGCTGGGTGCGACGCCTGTGCTCGCCGACGCGCTCGACGCCGACGCCGTCGCGAGCGTCGTGGAGCAGGCCGCGCCCGACGTGATCGTCCACGAGCTGACGGCCCTCTCCGGGTCGCTCGACATGCGCCACTTCGACCGCGACTTCGCCCAGACGAACCGCCTGCGCACGGAGGCGACCGACCATCTGCTCGCGGCCGGACAGGCCGCTCGCGTGCGAAGGTTCGTCGCCCAGAGCTTCGCCGGCTGGCCGTTCGCCCGGATCGGCGGGCCGGTCAAGACCGAGGAGGATCCGCTCGACCCGACGCCGCCCGGCGGGATGCGCGAGACGTTCGCGGCGATCCGTCATCTCGAGGACGCCGTGGTCGGGGCGACCTGGACCGAGGGGATCGTGCTCCGGTACGGCGGCTTCTACGGGCCGGGAACGTCGATGGCCCGCGACGGCGAGCATGCCGCGCTGATCCGCAGGCGGAGGTTTCCCGTCGTCGGCGACGGTGCCGGCGTCTGGTCGTTCATCCATATCGCCGATGCCGCCCAGGCCACGGCCGACGCGGTGTCCCGCGGCCGGCGGGGGATCTACAACATCGTCGACGATGACCCGGCGCGTGTCGCCGACTGGCTGCCCGCGGTGGCGGCGACGCTCGGCGGAAAGCCGCCCCGCCGGGTGCCCCGCGTGGTCGGCCGGCTGCTGGCCGGAGAGGCGGCAGCGGTCATGATGACCGAGGTGCGGGGCGCGTCGAATGCGAAGGCCAAGCGCGAGCTGGGCTGGCAGCCCGGTCACCCGAGCTGGCGCGAGGGGTTCGCCGGGGAGGCCGCGTGACCGGCGGCCGCGACCAGCTGCTCGAGCAGCTGCGCCCAGCGGCGTTCGCCGTTGCCTACCGGATGCTCGGGAGCGTCGCCGAGGCCGAGGACGTCGTCCAGGACGCGCTGATGCGGGTCAACGCGGCGCTCGACGCCGGCCAGCGGATCGAGTCGCCGCCGGCCTACATGACGACCGTGACGACCCGCCTGGCGATCGACCAGCTGCGCTCGGCCCGTGTCCGGAGGGAGACCTACGTCGGCGACTGGCTGCCCGAGCCGCTCGTCAGCGACCGCTCGGAGGATCCGGCCGGCCAGGCCGAGACGGCCGATTCGCTGTCGCTCGCGTTCCTCGTCCTCCTCGAGAGTCTGTCTCCCGACCAGCGGGCGGTTCTGCTCCTGCGTGACGTCTTCGACTACGGGTACCCCGAGATCGCCGGGATCGTCGGCAAGACCGATCAGAACGCCCGCCAGCTGGCGGCGCGCGCCAGGCGTCACGTCGGGCAGCGCCGGCCGCGCTTCGACGTCTCGCGGGCCGAACGCGACCGCCTGGCCGAGCGATTCTTCGCGGCGACGCAGGACGGCGACCTCGCCGGACTCGAGCAGCTCCTCTCGGCCGACGTCGTCCTCCGCGGCGACGGCGGCGGCAAGGTCCCCGCGCTGGCCCGGTCGGTCCACGGCCGCGGTCGGGTCGCCCGGACGCTGCTGGCCTGGGCGCGGGCGGGCGCGAGGTCCGGACGGTCGAGCGTCCGCCGAGTCGACGTCAACGGTCAGCCGGGCGCCCTGCTGATGGGCCCTGACGACCGGTTGATCGGCGTGATGGCCCTTGACATCGCCGACGGCGAGATCCAGGGCGTCAAATCGCTCGTCAACCCCGACAAGCTCGGCCACATCGGTTCGGTGACCGACCTTCGAGAGCTTTTACGCCGGCCCGAAGCCTGACTGCGCGGGCGGTATGCTCGACTGCGGAGATGGCCTACGACGAGGACCTCGCAAACCGCGTCCGGGAGCTGCTCGCCGACGAGGACGCGATCACCGAGAAGCAGATGTTCGGCGGCCTCGCGTTCCTCCTCCGGGGCAACATGTCCGTCAGCGCGTCGCGCACCGGCGGGCTGCTCGTCCGGATCAGGCCGTCCGACACAGCCGCGTGCCTCAAGCGTCCGCACGTGACCCTGATGACGATGGGCCGACGTACGATGGACGGGTGGGTGATCGTCGCACCCGACGGCCTGAAGACCAAGCGCGAGCTCGCCTCGTGGGTCACGCGGAGCCTCGAGTTCGCCAGGACGCTGCCGGCGAAGTAGGCCCTGTGGCTCGGGGTTGGTTCGTGCGTGGACCGCGGTGCGGCCTGGAGCCCTGCCGGCGAAACCTGCCGAAGAACCCCTCGACCAGGCTCAGCCGCGGGCTCCCGGCAGCCGTTCCGGGACCTCGCGGCGGGCTCTCCCACGATGCAGCCGGTTCGCCGCCGGCGGCTCACCGAACACGCTAAAGCCAGTCCGCCCGCGTGCCGATGCAGATCGTGTGATGGCTCAATATGGATCCGAAGTCCTGGCGATCGAGCTCGCGAACCTGCTCGACACGGCCCGCCCGATGCCGCTGCTGCGCGACTGCGTCCGCGTCGACAGGCACGAGATCGACGACCGGATCGACAGGCTGACCAGAGCCGTACGCGTCGAGATCGCCGACCACGGACTCGACGAGGAGGTCGGCTCGGACATCGTGCATGCCGCGGATGATCTCCGGTACGCGACCAGCCACGCCTACCCCGTGCCGCTGACCGATCAGATCCGTCTGCCCCGCGCGCGGGCGTCATCCGTCGCGCGGGCCCTCCGCGCCGCGGCGTCGCTCTAGCAGAGCCCGGCCGTCAAGGCCGTTATCGTTCAGCCGTGCGCGCTCTCCCCGGGCGCCGGGATCGGACGAGACGACGATGAAGCCGCGCGTGGCGAGGATCCCGAGCTACTCGCCGGCGAACACGACGGTCTTCCGCTCGTGGACGAGGATCCGATCCTCCAGGTGCCAGCGGACGGCCCGGGCGAGCACGGCCCGCTCGATGTCGGCGCCGGTCCGGACGAAGTCGGCGACCGTCGCCCGGTGACTCACACGGGCGACGTCCTGCTCGATGATCGGTCCGTCGTCAAGCTCCTCGGTCACGTAGTGGGCGGTCGCCCCGATGATCTTCACGCCGCGTTCGTGGGCTTGGCGGTAGGGGGCGGCGCCGGGGAACGCGGGCAGGAACGAGTGGTGGATGTTGATCACCGGAACCCCCAGGCGGTCGAGGAAGTCGCCCGTCAGGATCTGCATGTACCGGGCCAGCACGACGAGGTCGCACCGGCCGGCGAGATGGCCGAGCAGCTCGCGCTCGGCCTCTTCGCGCCCACCCCGCGGCGTCGGGACGTGGGCGAACTCGACGCCCTGGGCGAGTACGTCGTCCTCGAGCACGCGGTGGTTGCCGATCACGCCGACGATGTTCGCGTCGAGCTCTCCCCTCCGCCAGCGGGTCAGCAGCTCGAGCACACAGTGGCCCTCGTGCGAGACGAGGATCCCCACGCGCTTGCGCCGCCCGGGATATGCGATCCGCCAGCGCATCCCGAACAGCCCGGCGACCTCGTCGTCGAAGGCCCGCTCGAACTCGTCGGCCGCGCGCTCGAGCCCAGCCAGCTGGAACTCCATGCGCATGAAGAACCGCCCGTCCCGCGGATCGCTCGAGTGCTGGTCCGACGCCGTGATGTTGGCGCCGCGGGCGGCCAGGAAGGCCGAGACCCCAGCGACGATGCCCGGGCGATCCGGACACCAGATCAGCAGGCGTCCGCCGGCCGAGGCGGGGTCGTCGCTCACGCGGGGCAGGCGTGCTCGGTCGACGTCACGACGCCGGAGTCTCGCAGACGTCGAGCCGGTGACCCGCGCTCCCGCAGCCTCGAGGCGGGGCTTGCGAGGATCGTCCAGCCGGGACCGAGGCCCGGGCGAAGGGCGCCGCGAACGTGGGAGTGCCGAGAAGGGAGTTGGTTGGTGGCGCGTCTTTCGAAACAAGTTGACTGACTCAGGCAGCTACTTTCCGTGAAAGACACCGACCGCTCCGCCTTCGGGAAGTCGAGCCCGCGGCCGGCGTCACCGCCGCCGACCCCCGAACCCGGGCCGGCTCCCCTCCCGGCCAGAAAACGGCCACACCGCTCGCCGGCGTTCGGGAGGCCACCGGGCTCAGCAGCTAGGCTGGACGGAACGTCCACGAAGGAGCCCCGCCATCCCGGCAACGCCGACACTCCACGTATGCAGCATCGACACCGGCGGCCCGAAGATCCATCCGTGTCGCCGCGCCCACGAGGCGCTCGAATCGGCCGGCGTCGATCACGCGACCGCCGTCTTCGGCAAGAACAAGCCGTTCGGCCTGTTCACGAAGGGCACCCGCCCCGAGCTGAAGGCACTCAGCGGGCAGGAGAAGCTCCCGGTGCTCGAGCTGCCCGACGGGACCACGGTCAACGGCAGCTCGAAGATCGTCGCCTGGGCCAAAGCCAACGCAGTCGCGGCCTAGCAGGCCGCGGGAAGGGATCGAATGCCGCCTGCCCCAAGACTGACCCTTTTCGTGTGTGACCTCGGCGAGGACGGCAACCGTCGGCACGCCTGCCGGATCGCCGCCGAGGGACTCCGCAACGCCGGGAACAACTTCGAGCTGCTGACGCTCGACCGGACCGGTCCCGGCCGGACGACCGCCAAGGGAAGCCGGCCGGAGCTGCTCGCGATGACCGGGCAGGAGAAGCTCCCAGCGCTCCGCCTGATCGACCAGACGACGATCATCGTCGGCAGCAAGCCGATCGTCGCCTGGGCCGAGGACCACGACCGCGCGACGATCGGCAAGCCTGTCCCCGTGCCCGGGGCGCCGAGCGGGCGGGCCAAGGAGGACGAGGCCGGGAACCGGATCTGAGCGGTCCGGGCGGCTGCCGGCCGGCAGCGGGGGTGAGTTCCTGTGCCGTGTGGTCGTCGACGACCGTCGACCGATGCCCGTCGGGAGATCACCGGCGCTCGGACGACCCAGCGGTGGAGGAGTGGGTCCCGTGGAAAGAAAAGTAGCTGCCTGACTCAGTCAGCTACTTTGCGGGAAGGCCGCGACATCCTCTTCCGCCAACGAAGCCCGGCCGACCACGGCCGACGCCTCCCGGAACCTACTCGGCCGGTGATCGCCCGGATCGGGCACAATCGCCGCGTGCCGAACCAACCGATCCTGGGATCGCTCCACGCGCCAGCCCTTGCCCTCGCCCTCGCCCTGGCCCTCGCCCTGGCCCTCGCCGTGGCCCTCGCCGGCTGCGGAGGCGCCTCGCCCCACCCGGGGCCGGCTCCCCACGCGGGGACCGTCGACGTGTCGGCGTCGCAGCCAGTCGCGCCGGATCCGCCGCCGGACACGGTGCCGAGCGCTCAGTCGGGGACGACCAGCATAACCGACACGGCGCAGGCCCCGCCCACCCCGCCACCGCCGCCACCGCCGCCGCTGGTCGGTCCGCCTGCGATCGTCAAGAGCTATATCCCGTTCGGAGCGAAGCGCAAGGCCGAGACCCGGGCGTATTCGGTCGAGCACTACGGGATCGACAGCTACCGGCTGACCGACCCCCACCTCGTCATCTGGCACTACACGGAGACGTCCAACTACCAGAGCGTGTTCAACACATTCGCAGACGACCTGCCGGACGTTGAGTTCCATGAGCTTCCGCAGGTCTGCGCACACTTCGTGATCGACACGGATGGCACGATCCATCAGCTCGTCCCGCTCGGGATCATGTGCCGGCATGTCGTCGGGCTCAACTACACGGCGATCGGGATCGAGAACGTCGGCGAGTCAGATCAGCAGGTGATCGGCGACAAGGCCCAGTTCCGCGCGGGCCTCTCGCTGACACGCTGGCTGCGCTGCCGATTCCAGATCCCGGTGCATGATGTGATCGGTCACAACGAGAGCCTCCAGAGCCCGTACTATCGCGAGCTCGTCCCGGCCTTCCGCGGCCAGACGCACGACGACTTCAAGCGGGCTGACATGAACATCGTCCGGGCCCGCCTCGCCAAGCTCTCCTGCCGGGCCTGACCCAGCGGGCGCGGTCGCCTCACCGCGTGACCGCCGACTGGGGCCTGCGCCTGCTACGTGCGGGTGATCACTGAGAGGCCTGTGAGGATCTCTGATTGCTTCGGCGTCCTCCAGGCGGGAGCATGGACACATGCCAACCGGCCTCACCCATTCCCCGCCCGACTGGCTCCGCGGCCGCGCGGCCTCGGGCCGGGTCGACAGCCCGCCGCCGTCGGAGCGCCCGCGGGGCCACCGCGGTGCGCGTGGCTGGGCCGCCGTGTTCGTAGCCGTGGCCGTGATCCCGACCCTCTACGTCTCGAGCAGACCGACCGGCGGCACGTTCGACGGCAGCGGGACGACCAGCGTCGGTCCGGGCGGGTCGCTGAGCTACTCGTACTCACTCGGCCCGAGCCTGGGCTTCGAGCTCGGGCTTACGGGGTTGGCGATCGCCCTGGCCATTGCGAGCGGGATCCTGTGGCGGGGGCGACGGGCGCGGTCGGTCGCCGGCGGATCGCTCCTCGCAGCCGCGGCCGCGGTCGCGGCGGTCCTGCTCACCGGTGCCGCCGACCACCACGCGACGCCGCCGCTGGCGGCGGTCAACGGCCTGGCGATCGGCACGTCCCGCGCCGCGGTGGTCGCCCGGCTCGGGGCGCCCGAAGCGGTCACGCAGACCACGACGACGGGCCCCCGGCCGGCTCCGGTCTGCGTGATCTATGCGGTTGGCCACGACGGCGGGACCACGCCACCATCGGGATCGGCCGTGCCGGTTCCGCCCGGAGAGGCGGACTGGATCGGACCGGGCACCGATCACGTCCTGTTCTGCTTCACGCAGAGTCGGCTCACCCTGAAGGCACCAGCGTGACCACGACGGTCGCCGTCGAGGCCCCGGCATGACCACGACGATCGTCCTCGAGGAGCCGGCGTGAGCGCGACGATCGCCCGACCGCCGGCCGGACTGGCGCCGGTAGGCGGCGAGCGGCCGATGGCGGCCGACCGGTCGGGCGGCCAGTGGTGGCTGCTGGGCGGCGTGGCGGCCGAGCTGTCCGAGCGCCTGGCGGTGCCGGTCGGCTTCATCCGCACGCTGCTCGTCCTGGCGTCGTTCGCCCAGGCCAAGATCTGGATCGCCTACGTCGCCGTCACGCTCCTCCTGCCGCGCGGCGGGCAGCGCCGGCCGAACGCGACCAACCTGATCGCCGTTGCGCGGGTCGGCATCGCGCTCGGCCTGGTCTGGGGGCTGGTCGGAGGCGACCTCTCCCCGACGCAGGGCCTCCTCGACCAGAGCCCGGCCGTCTGGATCACCCAGTGCGGGGTCTGCCTGATCGGCCTGCTCGCGCTCCTGGCGACCGGCCGTCCGGCGAGCGAGCGCGACGTGGTGCGAGACCGGGCGACCGTCCGGGCCGGCCTTCCGGTGGCGGGGCTGCTCGCGGGGATCTCGGTCGGCGTGATCCTCCTGCCGAGCGTCCGCTGGGAGCGGGTCCTCGAGGCTGCCACCGTGGTCGCCGGCCTCGTGATCCTCCTGCCGGGGCGCCCCGGCCGTGCGGCGGACCGGATCGTACCGGCGGCCGTGCTCGCGGCCGTGACGATCTTCCTGGCCGGCGCGGGGGCTCGGCTCGACGGCGGCGTCGGCAAGACTCAGGTGTCCCCGACCAGCCCGGCCGCGATCGCGCCGTCCTACCGCCGGGCGGTCGGCGACCTGACGATCGACCTGTCGGGGCTCGCCGGCCAGCCGGCGACGGTCGTCCTCAGCGCATCGGTCGGGATCGGCCGGCTTGTCGTCGACGTCCCGGCCAACGCCCAGGTCAGCCTCGTCGAGCGGGTCGGCCGGGGCGAGCTCTACGATCGCCGGGGTGTCCACTCCGGCGTTGACCTCCGGCGCTCGGCCGTGATCGGGCCGATCGACCCGCGGACCGGCCGAACGCTTGCCCGCCCGAGGCTGCGCCTGCGGATCCTCCTGTCGGTCGGAGTCGGCCACGTCGAGATCGACCAGACGGGGCCCGACGAGTTCGGAGCGCTGTGAGCGACGACCACACGCTCCCACGCCGCCCGGCCGCGACCCGGTCGGCGATCGTCGGACGCCCGTCGCTGCCGGCTGCGCTGTCGAGCCTGGTGATCGCCGCAGCCGGCGCCGGCGCGATGCTCGCCAGCTTCGGCGGCGGCGCCCTCCCGACAGAGTGGGCCCAGGCCGCCCTGGCCGGCGTCGCGGGGACGGTCGCGCTGACGCTCGGGGCTGCCGAGGGACCGTCGAGCAAGTGGTATGCGGGTGTCGCCGCCCGCCTCGGGCGGACCGACGCCGAGGCCTGGGCGATCCGCGCAGGGGTGGTCGCGACCGCGCCGATCGGGGGCCTCGGGGTGATCGCCTACGCGTGCGCAGCGCTCGTCATCACGCTGACCGCGCCAGCCCGGCAGGCTCGGCAGACCGGCGTCTTCCGGACGGCGGCGACCGGCCTGCTCGGGCTGGCGGTCGTCCTCGCGGCGGACGCCGGCGGCCTGAGCGTCGGGGGCGAGGGCATCCTCTGGGCCAGCCTGCTGCTCGGATCCGGCCTCTCGCTGTTCTGGGCGGCGGCCGGGACCCGCGGTCTGCCGGAGGTCGACCGGCCGTTCGCCGACCGGGCGACGCGGACCACGCTCGGGCTGCTCCTGACCGGTGCCGGCGCGATCTGGGTGCTGAGCCGGACGGGGCTCTTCAAGCAGGCCGAGGGAACGATCGCGGGGACGGCGATCGCCCTCGCCGTGTTCGTCCTCGTCGTCGGACCGCGGTGGCTGCGGACGTCGCGGATGCTGAACGCCGAGCGAGGCGTCCGCGCCCGAGCGCAGGAACGCGCGGAGATGGCCGACCACCTGCACGACTCGGTCCTGCAGACCCTCGCACTGATCCAGCTGCGGGCGGCCGACGCGGCCGAGGTCGGCGGCCTGGCCAGGCGTCAGGAGCGGGAGCTGCGCGACTGGCTGCTCGGACGGCCGCCGGATGCCGAAGTCCTCACGCTGGCCGACGGCCTGCGTGCCGTGGCCGCGGAGATCGAGGACGCCCACCGGGCGGAGGTCAACGTCGTGACGGTCGGCGATACGCCGCTCGACGAGCGGACGCGAGCCGTGCTGGCGGCTGCGCGGGAGGCTTTGACGAACGCCGCCCGCCACGCCCCGGGAGCGGCGATCTTCGTCTTCTCGCGGGTCGACTCCGACGGCGTCGACGTCTTCGTCCACGACCGGGGACCCGGCTTCGAGATCGACGCGATCCCGGCCGAGCGACGCGGCGTCCGCGAGTCGATCATCCGCCGAGTGGATCGCGTCGGCGGCCGGGCCGAGGTCCGCAGCGCGCCGGGCGGCGGCTGCGAGGTCGCCCTGCACCTCGACCCGCGATGACCGATCCGGCCGGATCCGGGCGGCGGCCGCGGGTCGTGATCGTCGACGACCACGCACTGTTTCGGGCCGGCGTGCGGGCCGGGCTCGCCGAGCTCACGGAGATCGTCGGCGAGGCGGCGACCGTCGGCGACGCGATCACCCTGATCGACGCGGTCCGCCCGGATGTCGTCCTGCTCGACGTCCACATGCCCGACGGCGGGGGGATCGCCGTGCTCCGGGCGATCCGCGGCTCGTCGCCGGCGACCCGGGTGCTCGGCCTGTCGGTCTCCGACGCACCGACCGACGTGATCGCGCTGATCCGGGCCGGCGCTCGCGGCTACGTGACGAAGACGATCTCGGCGGCCGAGCTGGCCGACGCGGTCGTCCGGGCGGCCAGGGGCGAGGTCGCCCTCCCGCCACGACTGGCCGGCTTCGTGCTGGACGCCTTCAGCGGACCGGCTCCCCAACCTGCCGACGCCGACCTCGACCAGCTGACGGCTCGCGAGCGTGAGGTGCTCGAGCGGATCGCCCGGGGCTACCTCTACAAGGAGGTCGCGCAGATGCTGGGGGTCTCGACCCGGACCGTCGAGACCCACGTCTCGGCCGTCCTGCGCAAGCTCCACCTGTCCAACCGCCACCAGCTGGCCCGCTGGGCGAGCGAGCACAAGCTCGTCGACTGAGACCTCGGCGACCTTCGAGTCGCCCTGCCACGGCTCCGGCCGGCTCGACTCGAGCGCAGGCCCGCGCGACGGCCTCGGCTGCGGGGGTTGCCGACCCGGCCGGCCGGGTAGATGGAGCCGGCGATGGCCGCAGACGCCGAGCTGGCGAATCCCAGGCGGGCCGCGACGATCGGCGTCTACGGCTTCACGCTCGACGGCTTCCTCGACGCACTCGGAGAAGCCGGCATCCGCCGGATCGTCGACGTTCGCCAGCGGCGGGGCGTCAGGGGGACCGAGTACGCCTGGGCCAACTCGCTCCGCCTCCAGGCGGCTCTGGCGCAGGCCGGCATCGCCTATGGCCACCACGCGGAGCTCGCCCCGACCACCGAGCTCCGGCAGGTCCAGTACCGGGAGGACGCCCGTCAGGGGGTCGGCAAGCGCTCACGGGTCGAGCTGGCGGCCGAGTACCGGGAGCGCTACACCCACGAGATCCTCGACCGGGTCGACCTCGGCGCGCTCCTGGACGGGCTGCCCGACCGGGAGGTCTTCGGGCTGCTCTGCGTCGAGCGGGACCCCGAGGCCTGCCATCGATCGATCATCGCCGAGCGTCTGGCCGCCGAGCACGGCGTCCGGATCACCCACGTCCGGCCGTGAGCGACGGCCAGCGGCCGGCGGCCCGGGCCCGCTGCACCTCGGCGAGACCGGCCGGGTGCATGCGGCCGCCGGCGGTCAGCCGCTCGACCCGGCGGACGTTGCTCTGCGACCAGTTGCTCCCGGCCCGCCGGGGCGTGAACCGCTGGGCGTAGGTCGTCGCGTCGCGCCGGCGGTTGCGCCCGTCGATCCAGCCGTGTGCGACCGCCTCCTCGACCGCCTCGTCGTAGCCGAGGCTCGTCGGCCGGGTCGTCCCCTTCCTGGCGAGGACCAGCCAGACGCCGGCCGGCTCGGCGTGATGCTCGCCCAGCCAGGCCCGCCAGGCGGCGACGTCCGCGAGGATCAGCTCGGGTAGGTCGGCTGGCATCGGCCAATCCTGTCACCTGGGACGGTTCATTTTCGGAGCGGTACCCGGCGGCCGCGGGCCGGTCACGGTCCAGCGACGCGGCGGGAGTCGGCCGGCGATCTGTGATGGGATGCCGGGGTGACCGCCGGCCCAGTGCTGAACGGCGAGGGCGTCGTCCTCGTGCCCGTGGGAGCAGAGCATGTCGCGGAGCTCCGGCGGATCGTCGCCACGCCGGAGGTCAGGCGGCGGTGGGGCGAGGAGGAGGTCAGGGACCCGGAATGGCCGCTCGAGGATCCGTGGGCGACACCGTTCGCGATCCTGATCGGCGACGACGTCCGCGGGCTGATCCAATACGGCGAGGAGACCGGGCCGATGTACAGGTTCGCGTCGATCGACATCTTCCTCGACCCAGCCGTCCACGGACGCGGCCACGGCCGCCGGGCGATCGCCCGGCTCGCACGGTATCTCGTCGACGACCGCGGCCACCATCGCCTGACGATCGACCCGGCCGCCGACAACGAGCGCGCGATCCGCTGCTACTCGGCGGTCGGCTTTCGCCCGGTCGGGATCCTCCGCGACTACGAGCGGGACGTCGACGGCCCCGGCTGGCATGACGGCCTGCTGATGGACCTGCTCGCCGCGGAGCTCGTCGGCTGACCTACGGGACGTTGACCGCGAAGCGCCCGACGGTCAGCGTCCGGCCGACGATGTCGAACGGCTCGCCGTCGGTGTCCTCGCCGTAGCGGTAGTAGACCGCGCCGTGGAACGTCCCGCGACACCGGCCGACCGACTGGTCGAAATGCTCGGGCTGCCCCTTCGCGTTGTCGGCGATCAACGGGCCGGTCATGATCGCGTGACACGGCGCCGGAAAGCGGATGCTGATCATGTACGCAGAGCTCGCGTCGGTGACGGCTACGCGCGCGGTGAAGCGGACGTGGAGCGTCTTCCCATGGGTCCCGCCGCCGACGCTCACAGCGACCGGCGAGGCCACGTCGGCCGAGCTCAGGCGCGGACGCCTGACCGGAACCTGGCCGACATGCGGGCAGGTCTGCGAGCGCAACGACTTCTGCGAGATCACGCACACGTACCCGTTCCGGTAGTCGATCCGGCGGATCGGCCCGCCGCCGGCGCCCGGGAGGGGCGAGTAGCCGTTCTGGCCGGCGCCGGGGGTCGCGAGGACGATCAGGTAGGCGCCCTGGTCGCCGACCGTCGCCACCGTGTGCAGGTGGCCGCCGTCCACGTAGGTGACGCTCTTCGCGTCGGGACCCGCCATGCCGAGGTACGCGGTGCGCTCGTCCGCCGGCGGACAGATCAACGGCCGGGGGCGGCGGGGGGCGGGAAAGTGGGCGCCGGGCGGCGGAGGCGGGTTCGGACGGCCGCAGCCGGGCTCGGCGCGCGATGGCGTGAGCAGGCCGCTCGCCGGAAGGGCGTAGATCGCCACACCGGCGAACGCGTGGCCGTGGGCGTCGAGGGAGCCGCACGGGAACGGGCTGCCGCTGAGCAGGTTGGTCGGCAGGGCGTGGAAGCGGCCGTCGTCGCCGAAGGCGTCGTCCTCGCCGATCACACCGAGCACTCCGCGGACCAGCCGACCGGTCTGAAGGCAGCCGAGCCCACGGGATGTCGCGACGTACCGCAGGCCCCACGGGGGTCCGCCGTTCGGGTCGGCCACGGCGATCGGCAGGAGGCGCACGCTCGCGAGCTTCACGACACCCAGGCCGCTCGACGGGTTCAGCGGGACGCCGGGCGGCAGCGCGACCGGCGCGCCGCCGCTCAGCAGCCCGCTGGCCGCAAGCGCGGCCGCGGCCAGCGCCAACGCCGATAGGACGGCGGCCAGGGCGACCGCCATCCGGCGACGCGGCTGCCGGCGACGCGGCAGGCTGAGCACGAGCACCTGGCGCTCGGCCGCCCTGACCAGCTCCAGCTCGAGGTCGTGGAGCGGATCACTGATCATCGGTGGCCTCCTTCAGGCTGCTGCGCATCGTCCGCAGGCCGCGGCTGACGCGTTTGCGGACGACCGACTCGGACAGCCGCAGGTCCCGGGCGATCTCCGCGTAGTCGCGCTCGTCGATGTGGCGGGCCCGGATCGCATCCTGCTGCTCGCCGGGGAGCACGGCGAGCAGATCGAGCGCCGGCGTCGCCGCCTGACCCTCGAGCCGGTCGATGCCGATCTCGTCGAGCTCGATCGGCTCCATCGCGAGCGCCTGCCGGGCGCGGTCGGCGATCCGCCCCGACCGGAACGCCTCGCTGAGCTTGTTGTGGGCGATTCCGTAGAGCCAGACCCTGGCCGGCTCGGGTCGCGGCTCGTAGCGGGGCACGCCGGCCAGCGCGGCGGCCATCGTCTCGGCCGTCAGGTCGAAGGCCTCCTCGGCGGTTGCGACCCGCCGGCGAAAGAACCTCAGCAGGCCGCGGGCGTGGCGGCGGTAGAAGACGGCGAAGGCCTCGGGGTCCGAGCGGGCCGCGACGAGCAGGTCCCCGTCGCAGCGCAGATCATTCGCGTCCATGTCAAGTGATTGTCAGATCGGCCGGATTTGTGACCGAAGGCCACCCGACGCGGCGGTAGGCTGCGCGGGCAGATGATGTTCGAGAACACCAAGGTCGTGCGCGAGATGCTCGAAGCCTGGAATCGGCGCGACGCCGACGGCGCCCTTGAATTCCTCGCCGAGGACGCCGTCGAGGACTGGTCACGGTCGATCGGACCGATGCAGGGCATCTTCGACGGGCACGCCGAGATCCGCGACCATTGGATGGTGTTCTGGGACGTCTTCGAATCGATTCGCCTCCTCCCGGAGGAGTACATCGAGGCCGGCGACCTCGTCGTCGTGCCGCATCTCGTCGAGGCCCGCGGACGCGGCGGCGTCACCACGCAGGCCCGCGGCGCCCTCGTCTACGAGCTCGACGGCGGCCTGGTGACCCGGTCGACGATCTATCAGGACCGGGCCGAGGCGCTCGCGGCGGTCGGCGTCTCGCCCTGACGGGCCCGGTCGACCCACCGCGGCCGGGTCCGGGCGCGTCGCCCGGGACTTCGCGTTGGGCGGTCGTCGTCTGACCCGGGCCGAGAGGCGGTGCGACGGCCGCGTTATGATCGCGCCGCAGGTTGGTGGAGCCACGCCGGTGGGCAAGCGAGGCGACGAGGCGGCATTGAGTCGGTCGGCACGCAAGATCGTCCAGTATCTGAACGAGGCGCACGCCGCGGAGCTCGTGCACCGGCGCGACATCCAGGCCCAGATCGCGACGACTCCGCCGGGGCGCTACCGGACGGCTCTCGAGCGCCACCTCAGGGAGACCGTCCGCCACGCCGAGCGCCTGGCCGAACGTCTGGCCGAGCTCGGCGAGTGGCGCAGCCCGCTCCAGGTCGGGATCGGCACGGCGACGTCGCTGGCCGCCCAGCTCCTGAACATCGGTAAGGCCCCGTTCGACCTGGTCCGCGGGCCGGGCGGCGAGGACCGGACGCTTCGAAGTGCGCGGGACTCGTGCGCGGCCGAGGCCGCCGAGATCGCGACGTACACGGCGCTCGAGCGCCTTGCGAAGGACGCTGACGACCGGCGAACCGCGAAGCTGGCCGCGTGGATCCGGGCTGACGAGGAGGCCATGCTGAAGAAGATCCTCGCCGAGATCCCCGGGCTCACCGACACCGTCGCCCGAGCGTCCTTCGAGGTCGTCCCGCCGAAGGCGATCGCCCGGACCGCGGGAACCGGGGCGGCCCACGGGTCCAACGGCGGCTCGCCGGCCGTCGTCGATCCCGACACCGCCGCCCGTCAGACCGACCGGCCGATCAACAGGGTCAGCGGCGCCGCGGCTGCGGCCAGCGCAGCCGCCCGCCGGGCCCGGAGCTCGGCGAACGCGCCTGCGAGCGCCGAGCCGTGGGCCGGCTACGACCGGCTCACGGCCGTCGAGATCATCGCCGCGCTCGACGGGGCGAGCGCGGCGAGGGTCAGGCGAACCCGCAGCTACGAGCGGACCCGGAAGAAGCGGGCGACCGTAATCCAAGCGACCGAGCGCGAGCTCGCCAGGAGCTGACCATGGACCGTCCAGACCTGACAGGCCTCTCGCGCCGGGCGATCGGCGGCCTCGTCGGCGCGCCGTCGGCCGCCGCGAGGATTCCCGAGCTCGTCGAGCGGGCGCTCGACCGGCTGATCTCGATCGATGTCGGCCTCGAGCGAATCGACGAGAGCCTCGGCCTGTTGAGCGTCCTCCCCGAGCTCGCCAAATCGGTCGAGCGGGTCGACCGGCATGTGATCGGACTCGGCGAATCGGTCGACGGCCTCGAGCGGCGGGTCAAGTCTCTCGGGCGGACCGTCGGACCGCTCGAAGCAGCGATCGGACGCCTCGACGACGACCTCAAGACGATCGATCAGAGCGTCGGGCGGATCCAGGCGACGACAACCGAGATCCGCGGCGACGTCGGCACGATCGCGCCGGACGTCGCCAAGCTCGGCGGCCAGGCGATCGGCCGGCTGGTGCTCCGGATCGACCAGCTCCAAGCCACGCTCGACGAGCTGAAGAACAGCGTCGAGAGCGGCGCCGGCGCTGCCGGACCGGTCGACGCGAGCCCGGCCGAAGACTGACCGCGTCCGGCATCCCGCGTCCGGCATCCGCCGACCGACCCCGGGGCGACGGTGGCCGGACGGGTCAGCGCTGTGGCGTGAGGTCCATGTCGCCACTCTCGAAGACGACGCCGTTCGGCTCGAGGATCACCCGCCGGGGGCCGGCCTCGACGACGCCGGCCAGCCGGGCGTCGTAGCCGAGCTCGGAAGCCGCGGCGACCACCTTCGGGGCGGAGCCGGCCGCGCAGTAGACGGCGTAGCCGGCGCCCATGTTGAACGTCGAATAGGCGACCGCGCTCGACATCTCCGTCCGCTGCACGAGAAACCCGAGCACCTCGGGAACCGGCGGCAGCGCGGTGATCCGGTAGGCGAGCTCGCGGGCGGGACGCATCAGCTTGAGCATTCCGTGGCCGGTGATGTGGCTCAGGTAGTGGATCGGGATCTCGCTGGTCACGAGCGCCTCGACCAGCCGCGCGTAGATGATCGTCGGGTCGAGCAGCGCCTCCCCGTAGGTCCGCCCGCTGGGCAGCCGGGTCGCGTAGCCGTCGGGCAGCTCGGACGCGATCAGCCGGGCCAGCGATGCCCCGTTGGCGTGCAGTCCGCTGCTCGCGACGAAGACGATCTCGTCGCCCGGCTCGAGCTCGGCCCCGAGAATCGCCCGTCGTCCGGCGGGGACGGCGCCGACGGCGCTCCCGGCCAGCTCGATGTCCGACTCGCTGACGAGTCCCGCGAGCGACGGCGACTCCCCGCCGCCCCAGACGGCCCCCGCGTCCTCGCAGGCCCTTCGCCAGCCGGCGAGCAGGGCCTCCTGACGGTCGAGCCGGCGATACCAGTCCGACCCACCGGTCGCGAAGTACGCGTTGACGACGAGCGGGACGGCGCCGACGCAGCAGAGATCGTTGACGATCGCGCCGACCGTGTCGTAGGCGACATCGGCGAAGCGGTTCACGCCGAGCTCGTCGAGGACCTGGCGAGCGATGACCGACTTCGTACCGAGTCCCTCGAGCACGAAGGCCAGCGTCTGGCCGCCGAGCTCGAAGACGAAGGCCGGCTCTCCCCGGGACGCGTCGAGCGCCGACCCAGACCGGGCTCCGAGCAGGTGGGACGTGGCGAGCGCCTCGGTCAGGGCGAGCCGCTTGCCGGCGTCGAGCGCGGCGTAGTCGACGCCGGCCGCGCTGTAGGCCGACGCACCCCGCGCCGGCGGGGTGCTCGGGCCGCCCGGTTGGGAGGAGTCCTCGACCAAGCAGGCCAGCCTACCGGCGGCCGGTGATAGCGTCAGGCGTGATGACCTCGATTTCCGCGAGCCGCCCGAGCCCCGGGGCGCTGAGCTTCGTGTTCTCCGGCGACGAGACCCACGACGTCCTCGGGTTCGACGACCCGGCGCTCCGTCCGCCCGCCGCCGGCGAGGCGCGCTCGCGGGTCTCGGTGTGAAGGCCGCATGCGACGCCCCGGCCGGCGAGCCGAGTCCGAAGCCAAGGCGCCGGTGACCGACCCCGGTCTTCCCCATGTCCGCGCCGAGCTCGGTGAGTGGGAGGCGGCCGGGCTGATCGCGGCGGGCTGGGAGGTCGAGGAGATCGACGCGCAGGTGGCCGGCATGCTCGGCGAGCTGCGCAACCACCTCAGCCCGGCGACCCAGGCGGGCGTCGAGGTCCGGTGGTTCCTCGTGACGCGCACCGAGCGCGGCGTGCGCAGCATTCGCGTCTTCGACCACGAGGACCCGGCCAAGACGGCGTTCGAGTCAGAGGAGCGTTGGGCCAAGGCGAACCCCGAGCACGGGGTCGAGTGCGCCCTGTTCGGCGCGGCCCACCTCTCGCAGATCGTCGTCGCCCACAGCGAGTGGTTCGATCGACGGCGGCCCGAGCCTCCGCGGGCGCCCGGCGCAGACACATCCGCCGACGCCTGAGCGGCCGCTGACTCAGAAGACGCGCTGATAGCGCTCGACATAGGCGGTTCCCGGGTCGCCATACCGAGCCAGCAGGCGGTGGACGTCCCGGGCGGCGCGAGCCCGGCTGCCGAGGTAGGTCACGAGCAGCTCGAGCCTCCCACCCCCGACCACCCGGTCGAAGTCGACGCCGATCTCCGTGTCGCGGTACGGCAGGTGTTGGAAGGCCGGTCGGTCGCGAAGCAGGCGGTCGTGCTCCCGGCGCAGGCCCGGGTCGACCGCCTCGGGATCCGCCTGGACGGGAACCGCCGGCGCCTTGACCCGGGGGGCCGGCGACTCGATGCCCGCGGGCGGTGCATCGGTGCGGTCGATCGTCGCCTGCGGTGCCGGAACCGACGACCCGGCCGGCGTGGATCGTCCGCCCGGGTCCCGCCGGCCTCCGGACGGGTGGGTGCGGAGGACGAGGACAGACATCGCCACGACGAGGACGAGCCCACCGAACACGAACAGCCGAAGATCTGACGGCCGGCGACTCATGCCGGGGCCGCATACCCGTAGATCGGGGCCGGCGCCTGACAGCCCTGCTCGGCGGCCGCCGGTTGACACGGGCCGGTCCGCATCACCCGGCCGGCGAAGTTCCCGTTGATGATCGTGATCTCCCCGTCCGGGAGGACCGACTCGACGAGGGCGACGTGGACTGACGTGCTCGTGTCGGCCGGCCCGGTCCCGAAGAAGACGGCCCAACCCGGTTGGGGTGTCGCGTCCGGCGGGTAGACCGCCGTGTGGGACGCCGCCCAGTCGTACAACCCGCCGGAGAACCCGATCGACGGGACCCGGATGCCGGCGTGGCGCCAGACCCAGGACGCAAAGAGCGAGCACCACTCCTCGCACGGCCCGTACGGCTGACAGTCGCCGGTCGCCTGGACGCCGAGCTGGCTCTGGGCGATCGCGATGACCGAACCCGCGTCGGCCGCGATCTCGGCCCCGCCGTCCCCACCATCCCCGCCGCCCGGGCAGCCGAGGCCACTGGCGACCGGCGGTGCATTGGCGTCGGCGCTGGTCTGTGCGCTGAGCACCCCACCCGGACCGGACGAGACCTTGACCAGCCCCGACCAGTCAGGGCCCAACCCGAGCGCTTCGCGGGTCGCGCTCCAGAGATCGATCGCCCGGGGACGGCCGTCGATCGGCGGGCCGCCGAGACCGATGTCGCGCTTCTGCGCGACCACGCTCCTGCCTCCGGGTCCGGTGATCCGGAGCGTCGTCAGCGGGGCGAGGGCATGCCCGAGTCCCAGCGCGACGCCGATCGCGTCGGCGTCCGCCTGATCGGTGTCAGCCGCCGAATGCAGCCCGAGCTCGGCGAACGGGTAGTGGCCCGCGAGCCCCAGCCCGTAGGCGCCGGCGCCACCTCCGTCGTAGACCGTCGCCGCGACGACGACCCCCGAGCCGACCGGCAGCGTCGTCTCCTGCCCGGCCGTACAGGCCGCCGCAGCCGGCCGAGCATGCGAGAGGATCACGATCACGCCGAGACCCAGCAGAAGGCCGGAAACCGCTCCGAAACCACCGAACAGGCACCAGGCGATCTTCTTCATCGCCACCCATACCGACGGCCAGCCGCCGGCGGGACGAAGCCTGGTCGACGAACGCGTCCGGCGCTCGCCGGCTCATGTCCCGGCCGCCGGCCGGGTCAGGCCGGGAAGCTCGATCGAGACGACCGCGCCGCCCAACCGCTCGCCCGACCCGGCGCTCACCGCGCCGTCGTGGGCGGCGGCGATCGCCTTCACGATCGCCAGGCCCAGGCCGCTGCCGCCGCGAGCCCGCGAGCGGGCGGCGTCGACGCGGTGGAAGCGGTCGAACACGTCGTCGCGCTCGTCGGCCGGAATGCCCGGGCCGTCGTCGGCGACGGCGAACCTGACCCGCCCGTCCGGGAGGGCGTCGACCTCGAGTGAGACGATTCCGTCGGGTGCGCTCGTGTGCTCGATCGCGTTGCGCACGAGGTTGCGCAGCGCCTGCGCCAGGCGGTCCGGATCGGCGGTCAGCCGGCCGTCGGGAATCCTGCCGAGCTCGAAGCGCCGGTCAGCGAGATGGCCGACGCTCTGCCAGAGGTCCCCCACGAACCGCCGGAGGTCGATCTCGGCGAGCCTGAGGAAGTCTCCCCGGTCGGACTGGGCGAGCAGCAGCATGTCGTCGACCAGCCGGGCCGTCCTGGCGATCTCCGCACCCACGAGACGCTCGACCCGGCGGACCTCCTCGGCGTCCGGATGCTCCTGGCCGGCGAGAACCTCGAGCTGTCCGGCGATCACCGTGAGCGGCGTCCGCAGCTCGTGGGACGCATCGGCGACGAAGTCGCGCTGGGCGGCGAACGCCGTGGCCAGACGATCGAGCATGTGGTTGAACGACTCGGCCAGGACCCGAACCTCCCGGCTCGCCGATGCCGACACCGTCATCCGCGGGTGAAGGTCCCCGTCGTCGACGCGGGCCGCCACGGCCGACATCCGCCGCAGTGGGCGGGAGAAGACCGCGCCCGCTAGGTACGACGCGATCAGCGCGAGGCCGAGGGCGACGGCCCCGGCGAGCACGAACGCCCCGGCGATCCCGTGCTCGGCCCGCGTGACGATCTCCAGGGGCTCGCCCGCGCCGACCACGACCTTGAGTCCGTGCACCACGACCGGCCGCTCGGCCACGCGCATCGACCCGACGTCGGGGACGACCGGCGTCGAGAACCCGTCGTGCTCGACCAGCAGCTTTCGCCCGAGGTCGTTCTCCTCCCGCTGCTCGGCCGGCGTCTCACCGTCGTCGGGGCCCGTCCCGCCGAAGACCTCCGGATGGTTGCTGACGCTTCCGGTCCCCGGGACGATCACGAAGAGGAGCGACGACGTCCCGCTGAACGGCTGGGTGTCGATGTACCGCCGTGCGGCGCTCAGGACCTCCCCATGCGAGCTGGCCGGGAGCGCGCGCATCGTCTGCGAGAGCGCGCCCACATCCCCGGTGACGTCCCGATCGATCTCCCTGCGGAGCTCGCTCCCGGTCTCCCGGTAGACGACGACGAAGGTCACGGCGGACATCGCGATCAGAACGCCGGCGACCCATCCGGCGAACCGCCAGCGGATGCTCGCCGGACCCCTCATCCGGGCTCGTCCAGCCGGTAGCCGACCGACCGGACCGTCGCGATCGGCGCGGGCCGCCCGGCCCGGCCGAGCTTGCGGCGGAGGTAGCCGACGTAGACGTCGACGACGTTCGTTCCCGGGTCGTGCTCGTAGCCCCAGACCGCCCGGAGGATCTGCTCCCGCGAGAGGACCTGGCCGCTGTTGTGGAGGAGGTAGGCGAGCAGCTCGAACTCCGTCGTCGACAGGTGCACCCCGACGCCGCCGTGGCGGACGTCCCGGGTCAGCAGGTCGAGCTCGAGCTGGCCGCACCGGAGCGTCGTCGACGGGCTCTGGCGGGCGACCCTCAGATGCGCGCGGATGCGCGCGGCCAGCTCGGCCAGGGAGAACGGCTTCACCAGGTAGTCGACCGCCCCGGCGTCGAGGCCGCCGACGCGGTCGTCGAGCTCGCCCCGGGCAGTCAGCACGATCACCGGCAGCCCCGGGCGGTGGCGGCGCAGGACCGCGAGCACCTCGAGCCCGCTGCGCCCCGGCAGCATCAGGTCGAGCACGACCAGCTCGACGCCGTCGGCCAGCGCGAGACCGAGTCCGTCCTCGCCATCGAGCGCCGACCCGATCTCGAAACCAGCCGCCCGCAGGCCCCGCTCGACGAAGTCGACGATCCCGGGCTCGTCCTCGATCAGGACGATCTGGGGCACTCGCCGATGATAGGTCCCACTCGTATCCGGATGCCGCTCTCTGCGAGCTTTCTCATGCGGGTGTGAGCGAGCCTTTAGCAGGCACGGAGACACTCGTCCCATGGCGGTCGGCATACAGCGGCGAAACGGCCGGCCTCCCGCCGGAGGCAGGCTGACCGGCGGCGGGACCGACGGCAACGAGCAGCTGACGGCCGCCGTCGGGGCAGCGCTCGTCGTCATCCTCGCCGTGCTCGGCGTCACGCTCCTGCGGATGCACCAGCTGATCTGGGTCCACCTGTTCGTCGGACTCGCCCTGATCGGCCCGGTCGCCGTCAAGCTCGGGAGCACCGGGTACCGGTTCGTGCGCTACTACACCCACGATCCGGCCTACCGCCGCAAGGGGCCGCCCGAGCTCGTCCTCCGCGTGCTCGGGCCCGGCCTGATCCTGACGACGCTCGCCGTCCTCGCCAGCGGGATCGTGCTGATGCTCGACGGGCCCGCCCGGCAGGGTAGGTGGCTGGAGATCCACAAGGTGAGCTTCATCGTCTGGGGCGTCCTCCTCGCCGCCCACGTGCTCGGCCACCTCCGGCAGATGCCACGCGCCCTGCGCGCTGCGGCGACGCACTCGGGCGCAGCCGGACGGACGCTCGCCCTCGCCGGCGGTCTCCTCGCCGGCCTCCTGATCGCCGCCGTCCTGATCCCGGACTTCGCATCCTGGACGTCGGTGACGGCGTTCCGCCACCACTGATGCGCCCGACCCGCCACCACACGCCCGCCCGCAGGGACGCCGCGATCCTCCGCCTCCGGCGCATCAACCGCGGTCTGGTCGCGGTCGCGGTCGCCGGCGCCGCCGTCCTCACCGAGGTCGCCGCCCACGCCTTCCCCGGACACACGATCAAGCGAGCCTCAGGCTCGACGGCGCTCGCCTCAAGCGCCACCCGGACGAAGTCCGTCCGTCACACCCGCCACGCCCACCGGGCGAAGGCCGCCCCGCTGCAGGCGCCGGCGACCGCTCCGACGTCCTCCTCGGCCGGTGGTAGCACCACGACCCAGCCGAGCACGTCGTCTCAGGAGAGCGCCCCGACCCAGCAGAGCGCCCCCGTCCAACAGAGCGCCCCGGTCCAACAGAGCACGCCGACGCCGGTGGCCGTCGTTCCGGCGCCAGTCGTCTCAGGCGGTTCGTAGCCATGCTCGCGTCTACCGAGCTCCGGCCCGCCGCGGATCGACGCAGCGCCCGGTGGGAGGCACTCGGGACCGGCGTCGTCCTCCAGGTGACCGACCCGGGCTCACTCGGGGCGGCCCGGGCGGCCGTCGAGGCCGAGCTCCGGGCGATCGACGCGGCGGCGAGCCGCTTCCGGACCGACTCCGACCTCGAGCGGCTGAACCGCGCCGGCGGTCGCCTGGTCGCTGTGAGCCCGCTGCTTCTGGACGCCCTCGAGACCGGGATCCGGGCCGCGGTCGTGACCGCTGGAGCGGTCGACCCGACGCTGGGCGAAGCGCTGATCCTCGCCGGCTATGCGAGCGACTGGCGCGAGCTGGAAGCCCCGGAGCGCGGCCGGTCGACGGAGAGACGGCCGCGACCGGTCGTGCGCGCGCGGCCTGCGCGCGCGTGGGAGGACATCGAGCTGCACCGGGATCCGCCTGCCGCCCGTCTGCGGGGCGGCGTACGAGTCGATCTCGGGGCGAGCGCAAAGGCGCTGGCAGCCGACCGGGCGGCCAGGGCCGCCGCCGAGGAGACTGTCGGCGGGATCCTCGTCAGCCTCGGCGGCGACATCGCGACCGCCGGTGCTTCACCGGCGTCGGGATGGCTGGTACACGTGACCGACGATCACCGGTCGAGCCCGGACGCTCCGGGGCAGACTGTGCGGATCCACTCGGGAGGCCTGGCGACGTCGAGCACGACCGTCCGCCGATGGGTCCACGCCGGCCGCCCGATGCACCACATCCTGGATCCGCGCGACGGCCAGCCGGTCGAGCGGGCCTGGCGGACCGCGAGTGTGGCGGCGGCGAGCTGCGTCGACGCGAACATCGCCTCGACGGCGGCGATCGTCCTCGGGTCGGCGGCGTCCGGCTGGCTGGCCGAGCGGGGCCTCCCGGCCAGGCTGGTCGCGCGGGACGGAAGGGTCGAGACGGTCGGGGCCTGGCCGGCCGAGGAGGCCCTGGGATGAACTCGACCGTCGGACCGAGCGCCTACTGGTACCTGACCCGGTCGAGCGGGATCGTCGCGCTCGTCCTGCTGACCGTCTCGGTTGCCGTCGGCGTGCTCGACGTCGCCCGGGTCGGTGGGCGCCGGTGGCCGCGCTTCGTCGTCGACGGCGTTCATCGGACGGTCTCCCTGCTCGCCGTCGTCTTTCTTGGCGTCCACATCCTGACCGCCGTGCTCGACAGCTTCGCGCCGATCTCCGTGATCAACGCGTTCGTCCCGTTCACCGGGACCTACAGGCCGCTGTGGCTCGGCTTCGGAGCGCTCGCCACCGACCTGCTCGTGGCCGTGACCCTGACCAGCATCGGCCGGCGTCGCCTCGGCCACCGGGCGTGGCGTATGACCCACTGGCTCGCCTACGCGTGCTGGCCGATCGCCCTCGTCCATGGACTGGGCACGGGAAGCGACGTGACACAGGCGTGGCTCGAGTGGATCAACGCCGGCTGCGTCCTCGTCGTCCTCGGCGCCGTCGCCGCGCGGGCGATCGTCGGTTGGCCCGAGCACGTCCGGCTGCGGCTGACGGCCCTCGGCGCCGCCGTCGCGTTCGCCGCGGCCCTCGTCCTCTGGCTGCCGGCCGGACCCCTCGGAGCGCATTGGGCACGCCGCGCCGGGACGCCGGCGTCGCTGCTGAGTCCGTCGCCCAGCGCGAGCACCACGCCCGCCGCGGTCATCGGCGGGTCGGGCGGCCGGGGGCGCTCGGCGTGAGCCTTCCGCGCCTGCTGGCCGGCCTCGACCCGGCCGGAGCCCTGCCGCTGGACGCGCACGTCGCCGTCCACGGAGAGCTTCCGCCGTCGACGGCCGGACGCCGGCAGGATGCTCCTGCGCTGATCGAGGAGCTCGGCCGCAGCGGCCTGAGCGGACGCGGGGGGGCCGGGTTCCCGACCGCCCAGAAGCTCGGCGCCGTGCTCGCCGCCCGGGGCCGACCGGTCATCGTGGTTAACGGCTGCGAGGGCGAGCCGGCCAGCGAGAAGGACCGTCTGCTGCTCGAGCGCACACCACACCTCGTGATCGACGGGGCGGTCGCCTGCGCGCGCGCGGTCGATGCTGACCAGATCATCTTTGCGGTCGACGCCGACGCGCCGACCGCCCGCTGGGCGGTCCAGGCGGCTCTCGCCGAGCGTCCGGACACCGGCCGCCGGGGTCTGGACACGACGGTCGTGGCGATACCGCCGGGGTACGTGAGCGGTCAGGAGAGCGCGATCGTCAACTTCGTCAACCGCGGCATCCCGAAGCCGACCGCCGTCCCGCCGATGGTCTTCGAGCGAGGCGTCGGCCGACGGCCGACGCTCGTCAACAACGCCGAGACGGTCGCCCAGGTCGGGCTGATCGCGCGCTGCGGGGCTGACTGGTTCCGCCGGCTCGGCACCCAGGACCAGCCGGGCTCGGCTCTCGTCACGCTGACTGGGGCGATCGCCGAGCCGGGAGTCTTCGAGATCGAATACGGGTCGACGCTCGATTCGCTGATCGCCGCCGCCGGGGGGACCGTCTCACCGATCCGGGCGGTCCTGCTCGGAGGCTATGGCGGGACCTGGGTCGACTCCGCCGGGGCGATCGGGCTGCGGCTCGCCGCGGAGCCGCTTCGGGTGGTCGGCGCGTCGCTCGGACCAGGGGTCATCATCGCCCTCCCGGAGAGCGCCTGCCCGGTCGCCGAGACCGTCCGCGTGGCGACGTGGCTCGCAGGCGAGAGCGCCGGCCAGTGTGGCCCGTGCGTCCACGGGCTCGCGGCGATCGCCCGGACGCTGGCCGATGTCGCCGACGGCCGCGGCGGGCCCGAGGCCGGCGGGCGGCTCGGGCGATGGGCCGAGCTGGTCACCCGCCGCGGCGCCTGTGCCCACCCCGACGGGGTCGCCCGCTTCGTGGCCAGCGCACTCCGGGTCTTCGCGGACGAGTTCGCCGACCACGCGCACTACGGCCGCTGCACGGCCTGCGCGCGACGGCCGGTGCTCCGACTGCCCGAGCGGTTCGCGCTGGCAGGCTGAGCCGATGCGGATCCGGGTCAACCCGATCACCTGCGAGGCGCACGGCCTGTGCGCGGAGATGCTCCCCGAGCGGGTGACGCTCGACGAGTGGGGCTACCCGATCATCGACGGCAGACCCGTCCCCCGGGAGCTCGAGGGCTTGGCGCGGCGAGCGGCCGACTCGTGTCCGACGCTCGCCCTCCTGCTCGATCTCCCGAAGACCCGTCGAGGCGCGTAGGCGCGACCCCATCCCGATCGCTTTCGGGCGGGCTCGGGTCGCGCCCGGCGCGTCACGGTCAGGTCGTGAACTTGACCGTGAAGTCGGAGTTGTTCGACGTGCCGATGCTGACGGTCGTCGCGGTGCCGTGGGCGTGCTTGTAGACGCCCGTGCCACCGGTGAGCGGCACGATCGGGCTCTGCGCGAGGTTGAGGGCGACGTTCTCGGCCAGCAGCATCGAGCCGCCGATCGCGATCTCGCCGTCGCAGGTCGCCATTCCCGTCGTGGTCGTCAGGGTGCACACGAGGTGGTCGCTGGCAGTCGCCTTCTTGGCGTGGTGCTTGTGATCTCCGACGTAGTCGTCGTCGGTCGAGATGAACTGTTCACCGACGACCGGGAGGTTAGACGGGCCGGGAGGCGGGATCGACTTCCCGTCAGGTCCGGTGAAGGTCTGGCTCGTCTCCTTCTGGAAGAAGTGCAACGTCGTCGTCTTGGCACTCGCCGGCGCCGTCGTGAGCGCGAGGCTCGCCATACCGATCAGCATCGCGACGAGCGGGGTCGCCCGCCTGGTGAAGTGGTTCATCGTGTCCCCCATCTACTTGATGGCTCGCCGAGGACGTCGACGGGCCGGTGGTCGGAACGCGACGGCGAAGGTCTCCGAGGAGACGCCGCCGCGCGAGCCACGATATCCAGACACGGGCGCCGGCGCAACGCCCGGCGTCGCCCGGCCCGACGGCCGGATCGGCGTCAGCCGAGGTGCCGGAGGCCCGTCCAGATCTGCGACCAAGCTCGGCGTGTCCCGGCGCACAGATCGACCGGCGCGCCGCGTTCGTCGTTGTCGACGTTCGCCGCGTTCGTGACCCGGGCCGCAATACGACAGCCCACGAAATGGCCGGCGAGCTCCGTGTCGTCGAGGCCGACGACGACGACCGGGCCGCGACGATCCGGAGGCGGCCCCCACTCGCCAAAGCCGTTGTGGCCGCTGTAGGCGGCCGGCAGCCCGAGCGCCGGCCCGTAGCGGTCGACCGCGCCGGCCTCGCCGTAGTTCGACGTGAAGACCACGGCAGGCCGGCCGGCCTGCCGGTAGACGCCGGCGACGGTCCGGGCGAAGTCCGGCCAGCCGATCGTCTCCCCGACATCGCTGTCGGCGGCCAGCACCGGGCCGGTCTGATCCCGCGGGAGGACCGGAAGGGCGATCACCGCGGAGACCAGGCCACCCGAGACGATCGCCGCGGCGAGCAGACCGCGCCGCAGCCGCCGGGAGCCGCGCTCGAGCCAGCCGTCGACCTCGATCGCCCCGGCGCCGAGCAGGACCGGAAACATGCCGGCCAGGTAGTAGGGCTTGCCGCCGGCCGCGAGGAAGATCACGACAAGGACGACCCAGGCGACCGCGAAGAGCCGGAACGGCCGCAGGCTCTGGCGCCTGACGAGGGCGAGGAGACCTGCGACCCAGACGGGCGAGAGGACGGGGCTGACGAGGAGGAACTGGAACGGGATGAGTGCCCAGCGGGGCTGCGAGCTGCCCGAGCCGCCGTGGGCGATCGACGAGGAGACCTTGAGCTGGGGCCAGTCGTGGGCGTTCTGCCAGACCAGCCAGGGCGACCACATCACGAGTGCGATCACGAGCCCGGCCCAGAGCCAGCGACTCCGGAGCAGGCGGCGGGAACCGACGATCAGGAGACCGGCGCCGAGCCCGACCAGCAGGAATGGGATCAGCGGCTTGTTGAGCAGGGCGAGCCCGGTGACGGCGCCGGTCGCGATCCAGAGCCGGTCCTCGCCGGTCCGGATCGCCCGGGCGAAGAGCCAGATGACGACGGCCCAGGCGAGCAGATCGAAGGTCGACGTGCTCAGCAGATGGCCGGTTGCCAGGACGACCGCTCCGGCCGCGGTGCACCCCGCACCGATCAGCTGGGCCCGACGCGTCGCGCCGAGCTCGAAGGCGGTGAGGCCGGTGACGAGGACCGTGCCCCCGGCCATCAGAGCCGAGGGAATCCGCAGGACGGTCAGGGATCCGGGCGCGATCGAGTCCATCAGGCGAGCGATCAGCGGGGTCAGCGGCCCCTGGTCGGGATAGCTCCAGGCGAGGTGGCGGCCGGCGACGAGGAAGTAGAGCTCGTCACGGTGGTAGCCGTAGCCGCCGGCCAGGACGATCAGCACGAGGGTGACGACGGCGGCGATGCCGAGCAGCGGTCGGAGCGCCGGGCGGCAGTCGCCCGAACCAGGAGCGCGGCCGGCGTCGGGATGGCCACTCGGCATCACCGGATGCTACGAGGTCCGGACGTCCGGGCCGGGCGGGCAGGCGGCGGGACGAATTGGCGGCGGTCGGAACGGCGGCGATCACGCTCGACTCGTTCCGCCGCCGGCCGGGTTACCGTATCCGGGATGTCGATGACGCTCTAAGCCGAAGAGCAGGCGATTCTCGAGCAACAGCTCGTCCCGGCGTTCCGCGCGATCATCGGGGACGAGCAATTTCCGACCGATCCGGCCGAACTGGAGCTGCTCGCGGCAAGTCTGCTCGTGCCGCTCGAGCTCCCGGACATGCCGGCGGCCGTCACCACGGCCTTCCTCGGGGAGATCGAGAAGCGCGGCGATCAGGATGCTGCCGGCGCCCTCGCCGCGCTCGCCGTGCTGGCAACCGGGAATGCGGCGGTCGCTGCGCTGGCGGGCGTCGAGCGACTCGCGGTTGACGGCGTCAGGTCGCCGGCGGCCGGGAGGGTGGGGGCGGCGACGGTCCGAGAAGCCGGGCGTCTCGGCGACGGTGACGCCGAGTTGCTGGTCGCGCTGCTCGAGCGCCCGAAGTCTCGTCGTCTCCAGGTGGCGGTGCTCGGGGTCGAGCACGAGGACACCGGGGGCGCACTGGTCGAGTGCATGCTGTCCCCGCCGATGCCGGCGGCCGAGGCTCGGTCGCTGCTCGACCAGACGGAGGACGGCTACCGGTCGGAGCGGCTGGAAGTCGACGAGCTCGTGGCGCGCGCCGTCTCGGCAGCTCAGCGGGCCGTCGACCCGACATCGCGCTCGGTCACGAGGCGGCGATCGCCCTGCCGATCATCTCGCGGGCCTTGACCGGCGATCCCGGTGGGCTCCAACGACCGGAGACGGTCCCTCCATGGGAGGGCGATGACGAGGAACTGGTCGTCGATGCAGCCGAGGACGAGGAGGGCTACCACGAGGTCACCGAGCGCCTGCTCGATGAGCTGGCCGAGTGGGCGAAGCCCACGTGTCAGCCGGATGGGCCGGTCTGGCGGAGCGGGTGACTTCGTCGGCTCGACGATGCTCGACTGGAAGGGCGGCTACGCGGACGGGTATCTCGGGCGGTGGACGCGCATCGACCTGGCGGAGTTCCTGCTCGAGTGGTTTCCACGCAAGGTCTCCGTTCAGGAGGAGATGCTCGGAGACGTCGTCGATTGCGCGATCGCCTTCCTGCGGTTCCTCGACGACCGCGACAGCCTCTCGGGCGAACCGCTCGACGTGCTCGAGGAGGCGTGCGATCGAATGCTCGCCGGAGGCCGGTCCGGGGCGCAACCGCCAGACACCAAACGCGGGAAGCAGACTACGCAGCGCAAGTCCCAGCGAGCCGCCCGGAAGCGCAACCGGCGCCAGCTCGAGCGCCTTGATCAGCTGCGCGCCGGAACGACCGGCAGGCCCTCGGTCGCGCAGGAATCGCGAGCGCGCGACGGACGACGCCGGTCTCGACGCTCCGTCCGTCCTCGCGCAGCCCCTCGACGTAGAGGGCCAGCGCCTCGCGGGCGCTCTCGGTCGCGTCTTCGAGGTCCTCGCCCTGCGTGTGCAGCCCGGGCAGGTCAGGGGCGTACACGTAGTAGCCGCCCTCATCCTGCGGCTCGAAGACGAACTCGATTTCGCGCCGGTCGGGCATGCCCTGAGGATACGTAACGGCGGGGTCGGGACTAGCGACCCCGCCGTGCTCGGTGCGACCAAATGTGGACGGACGGGGAACAAGACCAAACCATCGAGAACGCGTCGAGGCATTGCTCGACGCGTTGCGGCCGCGCCGGACGTGACCACTCGTCGCCGGGCTTCACCGGGGAAGGGGAACCCCCGCGTCATCGGCGCGTGCGCCCTGAAACCGACGGGGGATCCCCCCGTCCCCCTACGGTGCGTCCACTCACTCGCGACGTGGCCGGAGCTCAGACCACTCCTCGTAGCTGTCGATCGTGACGACGAAGGGATCGAGGCCGGCGAGCCCGAGCAGGCCAAACGCCCATGGCCACGGATCGCAGAAGTACACGGTCGGGCTCCAGACGTGGGAGTTGTGACCTTGACGAAGCTCGAGCTGCACGGTCGCGGCACTACCGGTCGTCCGTAGACCGCCAAGAGCGATCTCCTCGGTCATCGAGCGATCAAGCTCGATCCCGGCGAGATCGGCCACGTGACCGCCCATCCGGACCGCAGTAGCGCCGGTGTCCAGCAGACACGCTTGCGGCGCAAGCTCGAGACCCTCGACTACGAGATCGACAACGGGACGCGATCGACCCGCGAACGTCGGGAGCGGCTGAAACGAGTGTCTCACCGCGGAGCGACTCCACCCGCCTGGAATTCGTCGGCGGGAACGCGAAACATGCTGTCGGCCTGCTGCCGGTGCTCCGCCAGCCACGCCACGACCTCGTGAGGCGTAGCCGTCGCGACGAGGATCTCCGGGCCTTGGGTAGCCACCCACAACCCCGCGAACGGTTCAAGGGTCTCGGCACTCGGGCGCGAGGTTGCGCTCAACGAACGGGGTTCCTTCTCTGGTCGGGCCGGGCGCGCTTCGACGCCGTCGGACCCGGCCTGGCCGCCAGCACGCCGTCCCGCCGGAAAGCCAAGGCCGGTAAGAATGCGCCGCGCGTGATGCGACGTGAACTCGGCTCGGTCCAAGCCAGTGATCACGCTCACCACTTGCTTGGGAGGATAACGTCGACGGTTGATTACGACGAAGTGGTCCCTAACGGGCTCGGGAAGCACCGCCAACAAATGGTGTTCGACCGTGCTTGCTCGAAGCGCGAAGTCCCGACTGGCGATCACCACAGTGCGTATTGCATCCGTCATCGATTTCTCCGATCCGTCTCTGCGGAGCTTATCGTACGCCGGCCGGGAATACGCGAAGCCGCAGGAACGGCCCGACCGCCGCTGGATGCCTCGCGTCGCGGAGGGCGCGTGCGCGAACGCGGCCAACGCGTGCTCGCGACCCTGGGAGCAATGGTCAGGCCGACGGAGTCCCGTGACCGGGATCCAGTCGGTGGCCCGGAGCGTTCGAGGAATTATCGATACGCCACCACGGCGACTACGACTAGGCCGGCCTCACCATCGGCAATCTGCTCCACCGACGGCTTCCCGTTGAGTCCTGGCAGTTCGACCGCGACGCGTATCTGCGAGCCGTCGAGTCGCACCCGCGTTCCGCGCCTTTGAAGGTGTCCCCGACCTCGGCGAGTTGGGATCAAAAGCGCGGAGCGGCGATGCGCGAAACGGGGCGGCGCATCGAAGAGGAGTTGGTTGCCCCGGCGCTGTTGGAGGAGCTTGCCTGATTATCTGCGCGGAGCCTGTGTAGCTCGTGCTCCCGTCGGGAAGTCGCCCGCGTGAGGGGCTGTCGCCCGCTCAGCCGGGTCGAACATCGGCGCCGGGCGTCCGCGGCGCGACGTCCCCCAACTGGCTCGCGAGCACGCTCAACCTCGGCGAGGCCCTGCTCCGCCGAGAGCGACGGGTCGGCGGCGGCGGCCTCCCGTCGCGCCGCCTGGCTCCAATGCACGAAGAGGTCGACTTGGGCCGGCGTCGGCACGATCGCGATCGCGCCGCTGGCTCCTGCAGAGGCCGCCCAAGTGGGCGACCTCCCGGTCCGATGGAGACGGTGGGAATCGAACCCACGTCCGCGATCGCGTGAAAGGTGGCGTCTACGAGCGTAGCCGGCGCTCTGGTCTCATCCCCCGCTAGCCTTGCCGGCTGGGTTGCGAGGGACCAGCCTTCTGGAGATTTTCCCGGTTCGGCGAAGGCGGGCCTCCCCGGGTGAGCCTGCTATCTGATCCCGGCGAACCCCGCCGCAGGCTGCGGGGACCGAGACCTCACTCGCCTAGGATTATCTAGGCAGCGAGGGCGTACTCATGTGAGTCCGCACTTATTGTTTTTCCCGGGTGTTTAACGAGGCCGCCCGGGACCTCGACTCGCAACCACCCCCACGAGCCGACCACGTCGAAGCCTGTCGTCCCCGGGGATGCACACCAATCCTAGCCGGTCCCGGCGGTCGCCCACCCCGGAACGAAAACAACGCGGACCGAGCCACGTTGAGGAACCCTCGTCCGGCAGCCCGCGAGGGCCTTCGGTTTCTGGGTGGCAGGGCCTTGCACCTCGGTGGCCTCGCTCTTTCGTGTCTCAGGTCCGCGTCTGGCGCCAATGTACCGCCCGCCCGTCGCCCCGTGCAAGTGCCGATCGACACAAAGATCCGCAAAATGCGAAGAAAATGTCAACGCGACCCCGCCGGCGTTTCGTCCCGGGTTTACCGGCCCGGAAGCTACGCCTGCGACAATCACGGGTCACATGCCCGAGCCTCCAACCTCGCTCGCATCACCCCCGCCCGAGCCCGCGCCCGCCGCGTCCGTCCATACGCCGGCCGCCTCCCAGGATCCGGCCCACCAGGCCTGGATCGGGCCGCCCGTCGCGGTCGGCCCCGCCGGGACGGTCGACCCCTTCGGCCGGCCGATTCCCCGTCCGCCCAAACGGTCGCGGATACGCGAGCGGGCCAGTGCGATCGGCGCCGGCGTGATCGCGATCATCGCCAAGTTCAAGGCGATCCTCCTGATCCTCCCGAAGATCAAGCTCCTCACCACCGCCAGCACGGCGATCGTCTCCGTCGTCGCCTACAGCCTCTTCTTCGGCTGGTGGTTCGCCGTCGGCTTCGTCGTCCTCCTCTTCATCCACGAGATGGGCCACGTGATCGCCCTCCGCCGCGAGGGGATCCCCGCCAGCGCGCCGATGTTCATCCCCTTCCTCGGCGCCGTGATCACCGCCCGCACGCTCGGCGACAACGCCCTCGCCGAGGCCCGAGTCGGCCTCGCCGGGCCGATCCTCGGCTCGGTCGGCGCCGCCGCGTGCGCCCTGATCGGCATCGCGACCGGCAGCGACCTGCTCCAGGCACTGGCCTACACCGGCTTCTTCCTCAACCTCTTCAATCTGATCCCCGTCGTCCCGCTCGACGGCGGCCGGGCGATGGCCGCGATGTCCCCGGCGATGTGGCTCGTCGGCTTCCTCGGCATGCTCGCCCTCGGCTTCGTCAGCGGCAACCCGATTCTCTTCGTGTTCGCCGCGATCGGCGGCTTCGAGAGCTGGCGCCGCTGGAAGCTGATCCGCCAGCGCTCGCTCGTCACGGCCGCCTACTACAGAGTCTCCCCCCGCGCCCGCCTGGCCGTCGGCGGCGTCTACGTCGGCCTGATGTTCACCCTCGCGCTCGCCATGTGGGCGACCTACGTCCCCCACTCGGTCGGCTTCGGCCGGTACTAGGCCGACGCCCGAGCCAGGCTCGACTCGGCCCGCCCGACCCCCGCCCGACCCGCACCGGTCCCGGCCGGCCCCACCCGCCGGGACGCGGCCCTAGAAATTCACCTCACGAAGCGCCCGGTCCATCTCGCGCTTGGAATCCCGCTCCTTCATCGACTCGCGCTTGTCGTGGAGGTCCTTGCCCCTCGCCAGGGCGATCTCGACCTTCGCGTGGCGGCCCTTGAAGTAGATCCGCGTCGGCACGAGCGTCCACCCCCGCTCGGCCACCCGCGCCTCGATCCGCTCGATCTCCCGCCGGTTGAGCAGGAGCTTCCGGTCACGCTCGGGCTCGTGGTTCTCCCGGCTGGCCGGGGCATACGGCGGGACGTGGACGTTGCGCAGCCACAGCTCCCCGTCCTTGAGCGCCGCGAACCCGTCCTTGAGCTGGGCCCCGCCCGTCCGCAGGGACTTGACCTCCGTCCCCTGGAGGACGACCCCGCACTCGAAGCGCTCGAGCAGGTTGTACCGGTATGACGCGTACCTGTTCGACGCGACGTCGCCCGCCGAGATCTTCCGCTTGCTCTTCTTGGCCATGACGACCCAGACTACGCGAGCCCGACGTCCACCCGCCGCCGCGCCTACGCGAGCTCGAGGTCCACACGCCCGCGGGGCGCGTCGATCGCGTGGACCCGAACCGCGACGGGGTCCCCCAGCCGGAGCAGTCCGCCACGCCGCTCGCCGTGGAGGATCGTCCCCTCCTCGTTGAGCTCCCACCAGTCGCCGCGCATCCGCCGGACCGCCAGCATCCCCTCGTACCGGCCGCCGAACGCGACGAACGCGCCAGCTCCGATCAGACCGACGATCTCCCCGTCCCACTCGGCGTCCCGGTCCTCGTGGACGAGGGCGAAGCAACGGGCGACGTCGTCGGCCGCCCGCTCGATCTCCATCGCCGCCCGCTCCCGCTGGGACGTCCACTCGCCGAGCTCGCCAAGGCCGCCGGTCGACGGGAGCTCCTCGCCGGCGCCGATCGCCGCGAGCAGCGCCCGATGGCAGACGAGGTCCGGGTAGCGGCGGATCGGCGACGTGAAGTGGCAGTAGCCGGTCGACCGGAGTCCCGAGTGGCCGAGGTTCCGCGGTGAGTAGTAGGCCTGCTTGAGGGACCGGAGGACCAGCGACGTCAGGGCCATCCGGCCGTGGCCCGTCTTGCGGACGTGGCGGTCGACCGCACGCGAGATCTCCCCGACCAGCTCGGCCGCCTGAGCTTGGGCGATCACCTTCGGGATCGGCGGCGTCGGCACGTCGAGCGATGCCAGCTGGGCGACCAGCCGCTCGACGCGGGCCGGCTCGGGCGCCTCGTGGACCCGGTAGAGGGTTGGCAGCTTGCGCGTCGACAGCAGCTTGGCGACCTCCTCGTTGCAGGCGATCATCAGATGCTCGATCAGCCCGTGCGACTCGGTCTGCTCGGTGAACCGGATGTCGACGACGTGGCCCTCCCGCGAGAAGGCGAACTCCGGCTCGCCGCTGACGATCTCGAGCGCCCCCCGCCCTGCCCGCTCGCCCGCGAGCTCCCGAGCCGCCGCCCGGGCCGCGTCGAGTGGAGCCGCCCACGGCTCGACGGCCTCCTCCCGCCCGGCGAAGATCCGGTCGACCCGGTCGTAGTCGAGTCGCTCGTCCGAGCAGATCACCGCCCGGTAGAACGACGCCCGGCGCACGCGCGGCCCGTCGAACTCGAGCTCCGCGGTCACGACCAACCGATCCCTGCCGGGGACCAGCGAGCACGCGTCGTTGGACAGCGCCGGCGGGAGCATCGGCTCGACCGCACCCGGAACGTACACGCTCGTCGCCCGCCGCCGGGCCTCCCGGTCGATCGGCGACCCCGGCGCGACGAACGCCGAGACGTCGGCGATGTGGACCCAGACCCGGACGCCACCGTCCTCCAGCCGGGTCGCCGAGATCGCGTCGTCGAAGTCCTTGGCCCCCCGCGGATCGATCGTGAACGTCGCCAGGTCCCGCAGGTCGCGGCGCGGCCCACCCCGGCTGTCCTGCCCACCAAGCGGACCGTCGGCCGCCGCACCGCCGACCGCCTCGACCGACTCGAGCGCTGAGCGCTCGTGGACCGGGTCGAACCGCCGCCGGAGTCCGCGGTCGAGCATCAGCGCTTCGATCACGTCGCGTGCGACGTCAGGCTTCCCGAGTTTGCGGATCACCTTCCCCCGGGCGCCGCGCGACCCGGCTTTGACCGAGACGAGAACGAGGTCACCGACCCGGGCCCTGCCGGGGTCGACGGTCAGCGGCCCGCTCGCGAGGTCATCCTCGCCGCGGGGGCGTGCGAACAGCGGGCGGGCGACCGTGAACCGTCCGCGCCGCTCGAGCACGCACGCGCGGGTGATCACTTCAGCTTGGCCGCGACCACCCGCAGCCCGGCCGTCAGGGCCGGATCGGTCTTCGCGGTCGGCTGGGCCGAGACCGGCACGTCCGGCGTGATTCCGGCGCCCTGCTTGATTCCGCCGCCGCCGAGGTTGCGACCGCTCGGAAGGAAGTACTCGCCGACCGTGATGTCGAGGGCGCCGCCGTTGGACAGGGGGCTGACCTCCTGGAAGACGCCCTTCCCGAACGTGTGGGTCCCGACGATCGTCGCCCGGTGACGGTCCTGGAGGGCGCCGGAGACGATCTCCGCGGCCGAGGCCGTGTCCTTGTCGACGAGCACGGCGACGGGGATCGACGTGGGAATCGCGTCGCCGACGGCGGTCAGCGTGACGGTCGGCTGGGTCCGGCCCCGCGTCGTCACGATCGGCCCGTCGGGGAGGAAGATGCTCGCGATCAGCCGGGCCTCGACGACGAGGCCGCCGCCGTTGTGGCGCAGGTCGAAGACGATCCCCTTAGCTCCCTGCTTGAGCAGCTTGTCGATCGCCGCGCGAACCTCCGCGTGGGCGCCCGAGCTGAACGTCGCGAGGGCGACGTCGGCGATCTTCTTCCCGGCGTACGTCCGCATCGCCGACGCGACGACCGGGATCACGACCTCCGCCCGTGTCACGCTGACCTGCCGGTCGCGTCCGTCGTGGCGGATGCCCAGGACGACGGCCGTCCCGGCCTTCCCCTTGATCAGGGCCGACCCGGCCTCCTCGGACTTGCCGGCGAGCGACTTGCCGGCGGCCGAGACGATCACGTCCCCGGCTTCGATCCTCGCCTTCGCGGCCGGTGACCCGGGGAAGACCTGGGTGATCTCGAGGCCGAGCTTGTTCGACAGGACCGTGACCCCGACGCCCTGGAACTGCTGGGCCGCCGATGTCGTGAAGTCGTGGTACTCCTGCGGCGTCAGGTACGACGAGAACCGGTCGTCGAGGCCGGCGACCAGGCCGGACAGCGAGTTGTCGTCGAGAGTCGACCGCTTCAGAGGAACGTAGTAGTCGTGGAGCACCTCGTCGACCGCCTGGTCGACCACCGTGCCCTGGGCGCCGCTGACGTTGCGCAGGAACCCCGGGAGATCGTTCGGGTGGCCGCCGAGGTAGATGCCGAGGAGGAGGACGACGATCACCATCAGGGCGGCGAGTGCGGCTGCCGAGCGGGCCCGGGCGTCGGCCAGCATCAAATGCGTCGGACGCCGGCCGACCTGAGTGGAGGTCGCGCCGTTGTCCCGTTTCGCGTCATCACCCGGAGAGCGTACCGGCGGGGCCGACGGTCGGGGTCAGGTGTGTGCTGTCTCCTGAAAACAAGTTGCCTGCCTCAGGCAGCTATTTTCCATAGAGGACTCCCGACACTCCTCCTCGCCCTCCGCCCGCGCCCGCCCGCGCCCGCCCGCGCCCGCCCCGCCCCCGGCCCCGGGCCCGGCCCCGCTAGATACCCGGGGCCACCGGCAGGCAGGTCAGACGCGGAGGAAGCGGCGGAGCGAGAGTCCGGAGCCGGCGGCGGAGACGGCGACGGCACAGCACATCAGGACGACCGCGAGCAACGGGAAGTCGATCGTGTTCGGCCGGCCGATCACCGAGAACTCGGAGACGATCGAGTCGACGACGGCGAACTTCGCGATCAGGAGCATCGCGATCGCCAGGACGCCGCCGATCGCACCGAGGAGGATCCCCTCGAGGACGAACGGCCAGCGGATGAACCAGTCGGTCGCGCCGACCAGCTTCATCACCTCGACCTCACGGCGGCGGGCGAACAGGGACAGGCGGATCGTGTTCGAGATCAGGAGGATCGACGCGATCACGAGGAGGACGGCGAGGATGCCCATCGTCGCCTTGACGAGGCTGGTCGCCGAGAGGATCTTCTGGGCGTCGTCCCGACGGTTGTTGACCGTGTCGATTGCCGGGTTGATCGGCTTGCCGTTCTTGACGAGGGCCGCGCTGACGAGGTTGACGTTCGACGGGTTGTCCGGCGTGACCCGGTAGGAGTCGGGGAGGGGGTTGGTGTCGACGATCGCGTAGGCAGCCGGATCGGCCTTCTTCTGCTGGGCGAAGGCCGACGCCTTGGAGACGAACTGGACGGCCTTGACGTGGTCGGTCCGGCGCAGGACGCCGCCGACCTGGGCGATCTGCGCGGGAGTGACCCCACTCTTGAGGTAGACGCCGACGATCACCCGCTTGCGGACGTCGTTCGCCGCGCCGGTCGTGACCTGGACGACGGGGATGAAGACGCCGAGCACGAGGACCGTGACGAGGACGGTCGCGAGGGCGGCGAAGCTGGGAACGGCGTTGCGGCGAAGCGCGCGGAGCGACTCGCGGAGGAAGAAGCCGATTCTCACCAGGAGATCCGGGTGCTGTCGTCGCGGAGCATCGCCGTGAACTCGTCGGTCGACTGCTCGCGCTGGCTGTACATCCCGTCGTTCTCGTCACGGATCACCCGGCCGCCGCGGACCTCGATGACCCGGCGGCGCATCTTGTCGACCATCGTCGAGTCGTGGGTCGCAACGAGGACGGTCGTCCCGGCCCGGTTGATCCGGTAGAGGAGCTGCATGATCCCGATCGACGTCTCCGGATCCAGGTTGCCGGTCGGCTCGTCGGCCAGGAGGACGGCCGGGTGGTTGATGAACGCCCGGGCGATCGACACGCGCTGCTGCTCGCCGCCGGAGAGCTGGTCGGGGTAGTTGTGGAGCTTGGTCGAGAGGCCCGTCAGCCGGAGGATGTCCGGGACGGTCTGGCGGATCTGCTTGCGTCCGGCTCCGGTCACCTGGAGTGCGTAGGCGACGTTGTCGTAGACCGTCCGGTTGGGAAGGAGCTTGAAGTCCTGGAAGACGACGCCGAGGTTGCGACGGTAGGACGGGACCTTCTTACGGTCGATGTCGGCGAGGTTCCGCCCGGCGACGACGATCGCGCCGGACGTGGCGTCGAGCTCCTTGATCAGGAGCCGCATGATCGTCGACTTGCCGGATCCGGTCGTCCCGACGATGAAGACCCACTCGCCCCGCTCGATCTCGAAGCTCGCCCCGTCGAGGCCGATGTCGCCGCTCTCATACGACTTGCAGACCTCCCGGAACTCGATCATCGTCTCGGACCCCGGAGTCCTCGCGGGACGGGGGACCGGACGGGCGGCCGGTCGGGCCGGACGTGGGGGGCGAGCCGGGCGGGCGAGGTCGGGGCGGTCGCGCCGGGACCGGCGGTCGGACTTCTCAGTGGTCGCCATCGGTGCCGAGCGTAAAGCACAAAAGGCCGTCCGTGTGCTGATTGGCGGTTCGTGCAAGAGCATTTGCACGCCATTGAGTACCGTTGGACGATGACCGAGAACACGACCCCGAGGGTGCACGGATGACCGAGATCACGACGACTCAAGCCGCGAACGGCCTGCCGATCCACAAGATCGCGGTGTCGGGAACGCGCGCGCTGACGATCCTCGTGGCGTTCGACGCGGGCGCGCGGAGCGAGCGACCGGACGAGAACGGCATGGCCCACTTCCTCGAGCACCTGGTCTTCAAGGGCGGGAAGACTTACCCGACGTATCGGGACGTCAACGAGACGGCCGAGCGGATGGGGGCGATGCTGAACGCGTACACGAGCCACGACCTCGTCGCCTTCCACATCACCGTGCGGGCCCAGGCCGCGCCAGCGGCGGTCGACCTGCTGAGCGACTTCGTCGGCCGGCCGCGCCTCGACGCGGAGGAGCTAGACCGGGAGCGGGGTGTCGTGATCCAGGAGATCGCCCGGGCGTACGACCAGCCGTCGATGGTCGCCGAGTACCTGATCGACCGGGCGGCCTTCGGCGAGCACCCGCTCGGGCGGACGGTGCTCGGTCCTGAGGAGAACCTCCGGTCGTTCAGCCGGGAGGCGATCGTCGCCTTCCGGGAGCGGCGCTGGTCGGGCGAGCGGGGGGGCGTCTTCCTGGTCGGCAACACCGAGCATCTCCCGGAGGACGCCGAGCTCTCAGAGCGGTTCGGCCGCTTTCCGACCCTGCCGGCGCCCGATCCGTTCGAGCCGGCGCCGGCCTTCGCGCCGGGGACGCTGGTCGAGGCGCGGGAGACCAAGCAGTCGCACCTGCGGATGATCTACCGGCCGGAGATCGACGTGGCCGACAAGCGCCAGCGGACCGCCCTGTCGATCTACTCGACGCTGCTCGGGGGTTCGATGGGGTCGCGGCTGTTCGACGAGATCCGCGAGCAGCGGGGCCTGTGCTACTCGGTCTCGGCGGTCGACCACTCGTTCGCCGACGCGCCGATCCTCCAGCTGTCGTCGGGCCTCGACTCGTCGAAGTGCATCGAGGCGTACACGCGGATGCGGGAGATCGTCGACGAGCTGCGCACGGACGGGCCGACCGAGGCCGAGGTCGAGCGGGCACGGGCGTACGCCGGCGGCCGGCGGGTCCTGGCGTTCGAGAACTCGGGCGCCGTGGCGAGGTACGCGGCCCACCAGGCGATCGTCTACGGGGAGGACATCGACCCGGACGGGGCGATCGAGGCGGTCGACAGCGTGACCTTCGACGAGGTGGCGACCGTCGCGCGAGGGATCAGCGAGGAGCTTGCCGTGGCGTGCGTCGGGCCTCACGAAGAGGGCGACTTCTGAGTCGAGAGGTTGTCTCTCTGGCCACGCTCGGCGCTACGAGCCGGGCTCGACGGCGCCGGCGGCCGGAGGTCGGGCACCGGCCGGTCGCGACGGCCGACTACTGGGAGTTGAGGTACGTGACGACGGCGAGGACGCGTCTGTTGTCATCGGGCGACTGCGGCAGGCGCAGCGAGCCGAGGATGTTCTTGACGTGCTTCTCGACGGTGTGGTCGGTCACGAACAGGCACTCGGCGATCGCCCGGTTCGAGCGGCCCTCGGCCATCAGGGCGAGCACTTCCCGCTCGCGATCGGTCAGGTGCTCAAGCGGGTTGTCGGCCTGCCGGCGCCGACCGACGAGCTCGCCGACGACTGCCGGGTCGAGCACCGAACCGCCCTGCCCGACGCGGTTGACGCTCGCCGCGAGCTCAGCCAGGTCGGTGACGCGCTCCTTGAGCAGGTAACCGACGCCGTCGGTCCCGGCCGACAGGAGCTCGAGCGCGTACCGGGCGTTGACATGCTGGGAGAGGACGAGCAGGCCGATCGCCGGCCAACGCTCACGGATCACCTTCGCCGCGCGCAGTCCTTCGTCGGTGTGGGTCGGTGGCATCCGAATATCGATCAGCGCGACGTCCGGCAGCGTCCGCTCGACGAGCTCGAGCAGGGCATCCGCGTCTTTGGCCAAGCCGACCACGTCGAAGCCTGCTTCCGCGAGCAGGCGCGACAGACCCTCCCGCAGGAGGGCGGCGTCGTCGGCGACGACTACGCGCATGGGATCTCCGCTCGCAGCGTCGTGCCGCGGCCCGGCGGGCTCGAGACCGTGAACCGGCCGCCGAGCGCCTCGACGCGGTCGGCGAGTCCCCGCAGGCCCGAGCCGGCCGCGGTCGCCCCTCCGATCCCGTCGTCGGCGACCTCGATCGTCAGGCTCTCGCCCGTGTCGGACGCCGTCACCCGAACCTCGCTGCCGTGTGAGTGCTTGGCCGCGTTCGTCAGGGCCTCGCTCGCGGTGAAGTACGCGGCCGTCTCGACCTGGTCGGGCAGGCGCCGGTCGAGCGTCACGTCGAGACGCGTCGGGAGCGCCGCCCGGCGGCACAGCTCGTCGAGCGCCGCCGCCAGGCCACGCTCGACGAGCAATGGCGGATTGATGCCGTGGGTCAGTTCCCGCAGCTCGGCGAGCGCGACCGCGAGCGCCTTGCGCGTCTCCACGACGATCGGTCGCGCCGCGCTCTCCTGCGCGGGCAGCCTCGTCTCGAGCAGGCCGAGCGACATCGCGATCGACACGAGCCGCTGCTGCGTGCCGTCGTGCAGGTCCCGCTCGATCCGTCGCCGCTCGGCGTCGGTCGCCTCGACCAGCCTCGCCCGCGACGCCCCGAGCTCGACCAGACGGGCGCGCAGCTCGGCGTGGAGGCGCTCGTTCTCGAGCGCGAGGCCCGCGGCCGCGCAGACCGATCGGACGAGCTCGGCGTCGTGCTCGAGCACGGGATCGTGCAACAGCACGGCAACCGGAGCGCCGTCGTGCTCGACGAACGTCGACCGCCGCCTCGTGTCAGCATCCGGGAGCTTCACGACACCACCGTCGCCGTCGACATAGCACTCCTCGGCCGGGAACCAGAACCCGAGCTCGAGCGACGCGTCGCCGAGCGCGCGGGCGAGCGCCTCGCGCAGATCGGCGGGCGCCCGCTGTCGGCCGAGCTCGACGACGAGACCGGCGACCATGCCGCGGGCCAGGCGTCGCTGTAGGGAGACGAACACGACGGCGACCGGGACGGTCGCCATCAGGGTGAAGTACACGTTCGCCGGAAGCGCACCGAGCGGGTCCCCGAACAGGTCAAGGACGATCGTCGACGTGAGTGCCGCGAGCGTGGCGCATCCCGCGACCAACACCGGCGCGACCGCTCGCCGCCGGCCCGGGCTCGCGTCGAGCCACCGGCGCACGAGCAGCGTGATCACGGTCACGATCACCAGGATGCCCACGAGCCGCTGGAGGTCCAGCCAGCCTTGGGCCTTGTGATCGTCGCGGACCACCTGGAGGAGGTTCTCGGCGCAGCCTGGGCAGTCCAGCCCGGCCTTGTTGCCGTCGAGCATCGCCAGCAGCTGGAACCCGACCGCAGCGACAGCCCCGGCGCCCACCAGGGCGCGGTCGAGTCCACCGTGCAACCGCCCGGACGGGAACGAGAGGAGCAGGTAGACGAGGCCGATCACCCAGGCCGACTGGACGGCCAAGCCGGCCGTGTTCAACCACGGTGGGCGGGCCTCGATCAGCTGCGCGGCGAACCACGCAAAGCCCGTGAACACCATGATCCGGCCGAGCCGGTTCTCCGGTCGGGCTCGCCAGGAGGCGAGGCCGCTGCCGAGCAGGGAGGCGCCGACGAGCAGCGTCAGCAGAGGTCCCGGCTCGGTCGGACGGCCCGGAGGCTGGTGCGCGGCGAGCCAGACCGCGCCGACGCCGGCCAGCCCCCCGACACCCGCAATCACCGAGAGCTTCGCCTTCATGCAGGGGATTCTGGCGTCAGTCGGCCGCGATCGCGGCCAGGACGTCGAGTTTCGCGGCCCGGCGGGCCGGCCAGCTCGCGGCGGCGAGACCGAGCAGGGCCGAAAGGACGAGGAAGCCGGCCAGGCGGCCGAAGGGGATCACGACCTCGGTGATGCCTTGCTGCTTGAGTGACGCGGCGAACGCAACGCCGAGTCCGGTCCCGATGATCACGCCGATCACGGCGCCGAACACGGCGATGATCACGGCCTCTGAGCGGATCATCCCGCGGATCTGGCGACGCTTCATCCCGACCGCCCGGAGCAGCCCGAGCTCGCGGGTCCGCTCGAAGACCGACAGCATCAGGGTGTTGACGATCCCGATCAGAGCGACGACGACCGCCAGGGCGAGCAGGACGTAGACGAGTCCGAGCTCCTGGTTGACGGTCGCCTCCTGTGCGTGCTCGAACTGTGCCCTGCTCTGGACGCCGACGTTCGCGTACGCGTCGAGGTAGTCGTTGACGGCGCTCCCGACGTGGCCGGCGCCCGGGAGCGTCCTGACGAGGATCGCGATCGGCAGGGGGTTGTCGAAGTGGGAGAGGAAGAACCCGGCGCCGACGACGTAGCTTCCGATCAACGGGTTGGCCTTGAAGATGCCTCCGATCCTGAGCGTCGAGGACCCGGTCTGGGCGAACGTGACCGGGACTGTCGCGCCGACCGAGAGGTGCTTGGCGCTCGCCGTCGTCGTGTCGACGAGCAGCTCGCCGGCGGCCAGGGCGGATGCGCCGCTCCCGGCGGTCACGGCGAGGTCGACCGTCCGCGGAAGGTCGGTCGCCGTCACTCCCGTCAGGGTGTTCACCGCGCCGCGGAGCTCGAACTGCCCGCGGTATGCCGTCGAGACCGTCGCGACGCCCGGGATCCGGGCGACGGCGGGGGCCACCGAGCTGCTGAAGCCGGAGCTCGGGCCGGTGATGATGTAGTCGGCGGTGATCGCGTGCTCGACGCTGGTCGTCGCAGATCCCGAAAGCGACGAGCCGAGTACGGCGATCGCCGAGACGAGCGCGATTCCGACCATCAGGGCGGCCGCGGTCTGGGCGGTCCGCCGCGGGCTGCGCATCGAGTTCTCGCGTCCGAGTCTTCCCGAGCTGCCGAGCACGGCGGCCAGCGGCCGGCCGAGGACGCCCGACATCGGGCGGGCGGCGAGTGGCGCGAGCATGCCGGCACCGATGAAGACGGCTACCGCGCCGAGTCCGACGAGGACGATCGCCGACGCGGTCAGGCCGACCGCGAGAGCCGCGAGACCACCGATCGCGACGACGCTGCCGGCGATCACCCGCCGACGGAGCGACTCGCCTTCGTCTTCACGGTTCTCGGCCAGCGCCGCGACCGGTGCGATCCGCACGGCGCGCCGGGCCGGGCCGATCGCCGAGACGACGGTCACGCCGACCCCGACGGCGATTGCGACGACCACGGTCCGGGCCTCGAAGACGAGGGGCGCCGACGGCAGCGTGACGCCGAACGCCTTCAGCAGTGCCCGCAGTCCGGCCGCGGCGACGACTCCCAGCCCCAGGCCGACCAGTGATGCGACCACGCCGAGCAGGGCGGCCTCGCCCAAGACCGACCGGAACACCTGTCGCCGGCTGGCTCCGACGACACGCATCAGGGCGAGCTCGCGGGTCCGCTGGCCGACGGTGATCGAGAACGTGTTGAAGATCGTGAACCCGCCGACGAAGAGCGAGATCAGGGCGAACACGAGGAGCGCGGTCGAAAGGAACGAAAGCGCGTCGCTGACGGCGCTCGACAGCTCGTTGGCGACCGTCTGACCCCGGACGACCTCGACGCCCGCCGGGAGGATCCTGGCGATCGCCCGTTGGAGGCTGACGTTGTCGGCGCCGGGCTTGGCCAGGACGTTGATCGTGTCGTAGTGCCCGCGGGACTTGAACAGGGCCTCGGCTGTCGGGCGGGAGAAGCCGGCGAGCGTTGTCCCGGCGAGGTTGTCGTCGGTCCCGAAGGTCACGATGCCGGTGATCGTGAAGGTCTTCGGCGCGGTGCCGAGCAGCATGCGGACCCTGCCGCCGACCACGAAGTGGTACTTCGTCGCCGTGCCCTTGTCCATCACCACGTCGTCGGAGGTCGTCGGCGCCCGGCCGGCGACCAGGCGCAGGGATGACAGCTGCGTATCGGGGTCAAACGAGAAGCCGAGCGCCGAGGCGGCGTCGCCGATCGCGTTGCCGCCACTCACGAACTGGGCGTAGCCGGCGACGGACCCGTCGACGTCGGCGACTCCCGGCACGCGGGCGACTGCCGTCGCGATCGACGCCGGGATCGGCTTGCGGTCGGCGGTCCCGTTGACGGCGGCGGCGGTGTCGCTGCCGAAGGCCGCCTTCCCGCGGATCTGGAAGTCGATGTGGGCGTAGGCGTTGCCGATCAGCGCCTTGAACGTGCTGTTGAGCGTGTCGGTCAGGACGAGCGTGCCGGTGACGAACGTCACGCCGAGGACGATCGCCGAAGCCGTCAGCGCGAGGCGCAGCTTGCGGGCGAGGAGGCCCTTGACCGTCGCGCGGCGCACGTCACCCGCCGAGCTTCATCATCTGCTCGACGACTGAGTCGGCCGTCGGTGAGACGACTTCACCAGCGAGGCTGCCGTCCGCGAGGAAGACGACCCGGTCGGCGTAGGCCGCCGCGCGGGGGTCGTGGGTGACCATCACGATCGACTGGCCGTGGTCGGTCACCGACCGGCGGAGGAACCCGAGCAGGTCGGCGGAGGCCCTCGAATCGAGGTTGCCGGTGGGCTCGTCGGCGAAGATCAGGTCGGGCCGGCGGATCAGCGCCCGGGCACAGGCGATTCGCTGCGCCTGACCGCCGGACATCTCGCCGGGACGGTGCGACAGGCGGTCGGCGATGCCGAGCGCTTGGACGAGATAGTCGAACCATTCGCGGTCGACCTCGGCCCCGGCGAGGTCGACCGGCAGCGTGATGTTCTCGCGGGCGCTCAGCGTCGGAACGAGGTTGAACGACTGGAAGACGAAGCCGATCCGGTCCCGGCGGAGTTCGGTCAGGGCGTCGTCGTCGAGCTTGCCGATCTCCTGGTCGCCGACGAAGGCCCGGCCCGACGTCGGCGCGTCGAGCCCGGCCATGCAGTGCATCAGCGTCGACTTGCCCGACCCGGACGGGCCCATCACTGCGGTAAAGCGGCCGCGTTCGAACTCGACGGTCACGCCGTCGAGCGCGCGAACGACGTTCTCGCCCCTGCCGTAGGTCTTCGTCAGGTCGACGGCGCGGGTGGCCGGCGGCCGTGGTCGGTGATCGGTCCGGTTCATCACCGACCAGACCTTGAAGGCTGGGGGGCGTGCTGACCAGCCGGACAACCGGAGTCCTGCGTGGTAGGGCTACCCGTACCGCGTCTCGCGCGTTGCGCCGGGAGAGCGGGTCCGATCGTCGACAAGCATCCGCCGAGCGCCGGCGGGATCGCGGTGCGTCAGGGGCGGATCGCGACCATCCGCTGAATCGCGACTCGGGCGGCGTCGGCCGTCGCCGGCGCGACCCGAACCTCGTGGACGCCGTCGCGGAGGGCGTCGCGGAGCTTGGTGAGGGTGATCATCTTCATGTAGCGGCAGCTGGCCTTCTCGTTGGCGGCGATGAAGTCCGTGTCGGGGGCCGCGAGCCGGAGGGGATGGAGCATGCCGATCTCGGTCGCGACGATCGCGCTCGATCCGGGGGCCGCGTGCTCGGCGTAGGTCAGCATGCCGCCGGTCGAGAGCATGTGGACGCCGTCGGCGGAGATGTCGCCGGCGGCGACATACTCCATGACCGACGTCGAGCAGCCGCATTCGGGGTGGATCAGGAAGTCGGCGTCCGGGTGGGCGGCCCGGGTCGCGGCGATGTCCGACGGGCGGATCCCCGCGTGGACGTGGCACTCGCCGTCCCAGACGTGCATCCGCCGGCCGATCTCGTGCTCGACGTACGCACCGAGGAACATGTCCGGTCCGAAGAGGATCTCCGTGTCGGGACCGTTTGTCGCGAGGATGTGGCGGACGACGGCGACGGCGTTCGACGACGTGCAGCAGTAGTCGGTCAGGGCCTTGACGTCGGCTGACGTGTTTACGTACATCACGACGATCGCCCCCGGGTGGTCGGCCTTCCAGTCGGCGAGCTGGCCGGCGTCGATCGACTCCGCGAGCGAGCAGCCGGCGTCGGGGTCGGGGATCAGGACGGTCTTCTCGGGGCAGAGGATGGCCGCCGTCTCGGCCATGAAGTGGACGCCGCAGAAGACGATCGTCTGCTCGGGGGCGGCGGCGGCCTGCTGGGAGAGGCCGAGCGAGTCGCCGACGAAGTGGGCGACGTCCTGAACCTCTGGGACCTGGTAGTTGTGGGCGAGGATGACAGCATCCCGGGCCCGGGCGAGCTCGCGGATCTCAGCGGAGAGGCTGTCGATCTCGGCCTGCGTGAGCGGAGCGTCGACGGGGTCGGCTGCCATCGGCAGGAGGTTCACCTGGCGTCGTCCGCCTCAGGCATAAGGGTCAGGATGAGGGATAGGTCGAGGGCCGGAGCGGAGTGTGTTATGGCGCCCATCGATACGAATTGTACGCCCGTCGCCGCGTGCTCCCTGAGCGTCTCCAGGGTCACCCCGCCGCTGGCCTCGAGGCTGGCCCGGCCGGCGACCCGGGTGACGGCGGCGCGGAGCTCGTCGGGGGTCATGTTGTCGAGCAGGATCCGGTCGGCCCCGGCGCCGAGGGCGTCGTCGATCTCGGCGGTGGTCCGGCACTCGACCTCGAGGAGGAGCCCGGGCGCGTGGCTGCGGGCGGCCGCCACGGCCGGACGGACGCCGCCGGCGAGGGCGATGTGGTTCTCCTTGATCAGGATCGCGTCGTACAGGCCGGCCCGGTGGTTGGTCGCCCCGCCGGCGGCGACCGCGGCCTTCTCGAGCAGGCGGAGGCCGGGGGTCGTCTTGCGGGTGTCGAGGACGACGGCGCCGGTCCCGTCGACCGCGGCGACGCAGCGGGCGGCGAGCGTGGCGACGCCGGAGAGCCGCTGGAGGAAGTTGAGGGCTGTCCGCTCGCCGGCGAGCAGGGCCCGGGCCGAGCCGATGATCTCGAGTACCGGCCCGGGATCGCGCCAGCGCGCGCCGGGCGCGAGGTGGCGGACGACAACGTCGGGGTCGAGCTGCCGGAAGGTCAGCTCGGCGACGTCGCATCCGAACAGGACACCCGGCTCCTTCTGGGTGATCGTCGCCCGGGCGCGGGCCCAGGACGGGACGATCGCCTCGGATGTGACGTCGCCGGTTCCGAGATCCTCAGCCAGAGCCCGGCGGACGAGTTCGTGATCGACGAGCATGTCCGATCAGGATAGGGTGCCCCGGGATGCAGGCGGGAGACCCGGGCGAGGTGGGCAGGGAGGCCAGGGCCGGGAAGCCGGGGATCTACTGGCGGGCGTGGCTGCCCAAGCAGACGCGGCACGCGCGCGCTGCGGTCGTGATCGCCCACGGAGCCGGCGAGCACAGCGGCCGGTACGAGTCGGTGGCCGGGCGTCTGGTCGACGCGGGCTACGCGGTCTACGCGCTCGACCACCAGGGCCACGGACGGTCCGGCGGACCACGGGCTCTGATCAGGCGGCTGGACCTGGCGCTCGTCGACCTCCATCAGCTGGTCGCCGGGGCCGCCCAGAAGCAGGGCGGCCGACCGCCGTTCCTGCTCGGCCACAGCATGGGCGGGACGATCGCGACCGACTACGCCCTCCACTGGCCGGAGAATGTCGCCGGCCTGATCCTCTCGAGCCCGCTGGCCTCGCTCCCCCAGCTGACGCCACCGGCCCGCGCCGTCGTCGCCGTGCTGACGCGGATCGCTCCGCGGCTCGGCGTCTCAAAGGTCGACCCGAGCCTCGTGAGCCGGGATCCCGAGCAGGTCAAGGCCTACGAGACCGACCCACTCGTACTCCACTCCAAGCTGCCGGTACGGACGATCGGCGAGCTCCAGCGCGCGACCAGGCGCTTCCCGAAGCGGGCGTCAGAGCTGAAGCTGCCACTCCTGATCATGTCCGCCGGGGCCGATCGGATCGTCGCCCCGTCGGGCGCGAAGATGCTCTATGACCGGGCGGGCTCGGCCGACAAGACGCTGAAGGTCTATCCGGGCCTCTACCACGAGATCTTCAACGAGACCGAGCCCGACCGGACCCAGGTGATCGACGAGATGATCGCCTGGCTCGACGCCCACACCTAGCCGGACGCCTCGCCGGGCAACCGGACGCGGCCGGGGCACTCGGCCGGTCAGCTGCTCAGCCAGTCATCGAACCAGGACGGCAGTCCGCTCCCGTGGGCCGGCCGGCGCCGATGGGCACGCCGCTCCCGCGCGGAGACCGCGGCGGTCGACGCTCGGAGCTTGTCGAGCAACCCGGTCAGCGTTCGCACTTGTTCGGGCTCCCAGTCGTCGACCAGACGGGCGAGCGGGTCGCGGCTGAGTTCGACGAGACGCCGCAGCTCGGCGTGGCCGGCGGGCTCGAGCGTGACGAGCGACGAGCGTCGGTCGTCCGGGTCGGGGCCGAGCGCCACGAACCCCGCGTCGATGCATGCGCGAATCTGCCTGGCCACATGCGCGGTGTGGACCTGGAGACGATCGGCGATCGCCGACTGTCGGATCCCGTCGTGCTGGCCGATCACGTCGAGCAGCCTGCGACGGCTCGCGCCCTTCGTCTGGCGTCGGGTCCGGTCGAGGTCGGCGTGGATGCTCAGGAGTGCGTCGACCATCGCGTGCACGTCGTTCTCGCTGGGAGGCACGCGGACGAGCGTAGCGGTGTGTGGTGTCGCGAAACGTAGTTGACTGACTCAGGCAGCGATTTCTGAAAAGAAGATGTCACCTACCTCCTCCCCTGCCCTCTCCTCCCCTCCCCTGCCCTCCCCTGCCCTGCCCTCCCCTGCCCTCCCCTCCCCTCCCGCGCACACCCCAGCTGGCCCGTCCCGCCCCTGCCGTCCCTCCGCCGGCGTCGCTCCTCCCAGCTGGCCCCATCCGGCCGGCCCCACCCAGC
>DATCEH010000068.1:0-35370 GCA_036510225.1 Solirubrobacteraceae bacterium
CAGGCGGGGCCGGCCGGCTCGACGAGGGCCAGCACGGTGTCCCCGTCGCAGTCGAGCCGCAGCGCCCGGACGGCCTGGGTGTTGCCGCTGGTCGCGCCCTTGTGCCAGAGCTCGTCGCGCGAGCGACTCCAGAGATGGAGCTCGCCCGTCTCGCGCGTGCGCCTGACGGCGAGCTCGTTCATGTAGGCCAGCGTCAGGACCTCGCCGGTGGTCCAGTCCTGGATCACGCAGGGCACGAGGCCGCGCTCGTCATAGGAGATGTCCGCGTCCATCATCAGGACGATTCTATGGACCACGCTCGGCGGCCGATGCCCGCGCGGGCGAAGACCGGCGTCGCGGGGGTCGGGCAGCCTCCTGCCGCCGGAGGCGCCCCGCGGTCCAGCCGTGTACACGACACACGGCGACACCGCCGCGTTAGGCCATGCCGCTAGTCTTACGTGTATGCCTGACCTGCTCAGGATCGGCGAGGTCTCCAAGGCAGTGGGTGTCAGCATTGACACGCTCCGCCGGTGGGAGGCGGCTGGGCGTGTCAACTTCGTCCGGCGTGGGAATCAGCGCCTCCTCCCGGCCGATGATCTCGCGCCGCTGATCGCGTCCAACCACCGGCCGAACCGGACGATCAGCGCGCGCAACCAACTGCCCGGAGTCGTCGTCGGGGTCGAACGGGACGGCCTGATGGCGAAGGTCGAGATCGCCTGCGGTCCGTACCGTGTGATCTCGCTGATGAGCCGGGAGGCGGCCGACGACCTCAGCCTCGAGCCGGGCGTCGACGTATCGGCGCTGATCAAGTCGACGAACGTGATCGTCGAGCGCTGAGCCCGCCGGCCTGACGGTCGCACACCGATTGCGCTCGTGAGCCGCCGCGGTCGGGGTCAGGGCGAGTCGGCCCCGCTGCCGGCGTCGTGCTCGGTCCCGAGCGGGCCGAGCGGCCGTCCGAGGAACGCCTCGAGAGCCAGCCAGACGGCGGCGTGCGTGAGCGGGCCGAGCCGCAGGGCGCTGCCGTCGTCCCGATCGCGGACGGTCGCGATCAGGCCGGCCTGCGCGAGACGCGCCACCTGCCTGCCGGCCCGCTGCCTGCCGGTCGGTCCGGCGTATCTCGCGTCGAGCCCGTACCGACCGCCCTCGACCGGCCAGACCGACAGCTCGTCGGGTGCCCAGGTCGGTCCGGTCTCCGCCGGGAGGGCGGTGTACCCGACGAGGTCCATCGTCGCCTCCCGCGGCCGGATGCTGGTTCTCGCCGACCAGCTCCGGTCGTCGATGTCGCGGTCGTCGGGTCGCTTGCGGGGTCGAGCCATCGCCCACCAAGGCTAGCCTCACGGGCACAGCGCGGGCTAACCTCGCCGGATTTCGGCCGAGCCGACCGAGACCGACCCCGGATCCCCGACGGGTCGGCGGGGACCGAGCCGGGCCCTCCGGACCACGCAGTGAGCATCGGCGGAGCTCTGACTGACACACTGCGTGGCGCCGGCACGGCAGTGTGTGACCCATCTCACAGACGGCTGCGAGTCGACCGATCCTGAACTGACTTACAGACTCACGACACGGCTCGACGGACCCGCGGAAACGCGTTGCGCTGGACCGTCCTCGTACGGAATACTCCTGCTCCTGGCCGGCTCACGTGGTCCTCACAATGCCGCCTGCCGGCGGCGTCCGGCCGTCCTGCGCAGCATGCCGTACGAGCTGCGGATCGCGCCCGAAGGGGCCGTGTCACACGCTGTCAACGGTCCGACTACGACGTATGTGATCACTGTCACAGTCAGTGATCGGCGCCAGGCGTATCGTGCTCTGCAAGCTACCCGGGGCCACGTGTCAGGGTCTATGACAACAATCACATTGGGGACAACACATGCTTGCGCTCGATACCGCACCGTCCGCTGCCAGCGCCCAGCGCCCGGCTCTTGGGCGGCCGATCGCCCACACCGAGCGGGCGGCCGGCGCCCTGCCACTGCGTGAGGGGCTTGACCGGATCGACGCGGCGATCCACGAGTGGCTCATCGCCTCCAGCATCGCGATCCTGCGCATCAGCCTGGGGTCGATCTTCCTCGGCTTCGGTGCGCTGAAGCTGTTGGGCGTCAGCCCGGCGGCGAACCTCGTCGAGGCGACGACCCACATCCTCTTCGTCGGCCTCGTCCCGGCGCGGCCCTCGTGATCGCCGCAACGCTGCGTGGCGGCCGTCTCGCGTCCGGCCGGGGGTCGGTCGACGTCGAGCTGCGTCGGATCGTGGGCGCCGACCTGCACTCGTGACACCGACGACCGCGCCGCTGCTCCAGCCAGACCCGGCTCATCCGCCGCCGGGACCCGTCGTGAAGCTCCGCACGACGCCGGTCGTCGTGCCGGCGGAGTTCGCGGCGACGACCCGGTAGTAGTACGTCGTGTTCTGCGTCAGCCCGGTCAGGCTCGCGCTGGTGGGCTCGGCCGCGATCGCGTTGTCGAGCTCGACGACGGGCGTGATCGAGCCGAAGGCCAGCGACGGCCCATACTCGAAGGTGAACGCCGTCGCCCGACCCTCGGGATTCACCGACCCGGCCAGCCCGGCCGTCGTGGCGCCGGCCGAGGTCGCAGGGAGCGTGAGCGCCGCCGGAGCAAGCGGCGGGCCGGTCGTGTTGAACGCGACGACCCCGCCGAACGTGGTGCCCGCCGGGTTGGCCGCGACCAGCCGGTAGTAGTAGGTCGTGTTCGGGGTCAGTCCCGTCAGGGTCGCGGTCACCGCTTCGGGCTGGATTGCGGCATCGGTCCTGTCGACGGTCGTGATCGACCCGAATGCCAGCGACGGCCCATACTCGAAGGTGAACGCCGTCGCCTGGCCCTCGGGGTTGACGTGGCCGGCGAGGTTCGCGACCGTGGTCCCGATACCGCTGGCCGCCAGCGTCGAGACGGCGGGGGCGAGCGGCGTGCCGCCGGTGTTGAAGCTCTCCACGGCCCCGAAGGTCTCGCCCGCCGCGGTCTTCGCGACCAGCCGGTAGTAGTACGTCGTGTTGGAGGCGAGACCCGTCAGACTCGCCGAGACCGGCGTCGCCGTGGCGCCCGAGCCGGCGCTCGTGCGCGTCGTGACCGACCCGAACGAGAGGGTCGGGCCGTACTCGAAGACGTAGGTCGTCGCGACGCCGTTCGGGTTGACCGTTCCCGCCAGGCTCGCGCCCGACGCCGTGACCCCGCTCGCCGCGCCGGTCACCACCGCGGGCGGGCCGGCCGCCGCGCTCGGGAAGTCGGCGTAACCCGACCTGGGGTCGCCGCCGAGCGCCGAGAACACGCCGACCGCGTACAGGTCGGACCGGGATGCGACCAGCGCGTCCGTCTGGCCGTTCGCCCCCGGCGCGAAGCCCGGGTCCACGGCGCCGGTGCCCGAGTCGACGGCCGCGAGGTACGCGTGGCCGCTGACGCCGGCGTTGACCGTCGTGAACGTCCCCCCGATGTAGAGCGTGCCATCGTCGGGCGAGAGCGCCAGCGCCAGCGCCTCGAAGCCGGTCGGGTCGGCCGCGGGGGGACCGAGGTCCGGGTCGAATCCGGTCAGGACGAGCCCGGTGGAGGCGTTGACAGCGGCGACGCCGTTGCGTGTGACGGGCGTGCTGTCGACGTTGACGGTGTCGAACGGCCCACCGAGGTACAGCGTCGAGCCGCTCACGGCCAGGGCGGTGACCGCCCCGTCGGGGTCGGGGTCGAACGTGGTGTCGATCTGGCCGGTGGTCGGGTCGACCGCGACGAGATCGCCGGCGTCGATCACCCCGCCGGCGTAGAGCTCTGCCCCTTCGAGCAGCAGCGTGTCGACCTCGATCGCCGGGAGACCCGCGAATGCGGCCAGGACCTTGCCCTGGGTTGCACCGGTCGCGCTGAACGCCGCGAGGTTCGGATGCCCGGCATTCGAGCCGTTGACCTTCGTGAAGACCCCACCGGCGTAGATCGTGCTCCCGTCCGGGGACACCGCGAGCGTGATCGCGTGGCCGGCGCCGTCGATCCCGACGAGGTTCGGGTTGAACCCGGCGACGACGGCTCCGGTCGCCGTGCTGAACGCGGCGAGGCTGTGGTACGCGGTGCTGAGACCATTCACGCTGCTGAACTCGCCGCCCGCGTAGATCGTGCCGCCGTCCGGCGACGCGGCCAGCGCGTCGACCTGGCCCTCGCCGATCGATCCGTTGTCGGGGTCGATCAGCCCGCTGACGTCCGGGTCGAACGTGGGATCGACCGTGCCGTCGGCGCGGATCGCGGCGAGGCCGTTGTACACCGTGTCGGCACCCACGAACTCGAACAGGCCGCCGGCGTAGAGGCTCGCCGTGCCCGCCAGGGCGATCGCCTTGACCGGGGCGTCGACGTTCGGGTCGAAGCTAGTCACGCCGCCGTTCGTCGCCGCCGTCGTGTCGAAGGCGGCGATGTGGTTGCGAATCGTCGGGTTCCCCGCCGCGGAATCGTCGTTGACGGTTTGGAAGTCGCCGGCGGCGTACAGCGTCGCGCCGTCCGTGCTGAGCGCGAGGCTGCGCACAGGTGCCTCGGGTGACGGGTCGAAGTTGTTCACGACGCCGAGGTCCGCGCCGGCCGTCGTCGTGAATGCGGCGAGGTTCCTTCTCGCGGTCGACGTGCCGTCGCCCGAGTCACTCCCCTGGGCGCCGTTCACGGAGCTGAAGCGGCCTCCGACGTAGAGCGTGCTCCCGTCCGGGGAGAGCGACAGCGCGCCGGTCGTTCCGCCGGCGTTGAGCGCCGGGTCGAACGCGGTTGCGGCCCCGAGCGTCGCGCCCGCCGTGGTGCTGAACGCCGCGAGCCCATTCCGGGGACTCGCCGTACCGGCGCCTCCCGTGTCGCCGCTCGCACCGTTGACCGAGGCGAACGTGCCACCGGCGTACAGCGTCGTACCGTCGGCCGAGATCGCCAGAGCCGTCACACCTGAGTTCGCGGTGCTGATGTTCGGGTTGAAGGCCGTCGCGACGCCGAGCTTCGGGCCGGCCGACGTCGTGAACGCAGCGAGACGGCCGACCGGAGTCGTCGTGCCGTCACCCGCCGGGTCGCCGGTCGTTCCGTTGACAGCCGTGAAGTTCCCGCCCGCGTAGAGCGTCGCGCCGTCCGGTGAGAGGGCGAGGGCGCTGACCGTCCCACCGACGTTCGGGTTGAAGGCGCTCGCCACGCCGAGACTGGGGCCGCGCGTCGTCGTGAACGCGGCGAGGCCGCTCTCCGGCGTGGCGGCGCCGTTGCCGCCGGGATCCCCGCCGGTGCCGTTGACCGACGTGAAGGCGCCGCCGGCGTAGAGCGTCGTGCGGTCGCTCGAGACCACGAGGGCCGAGACATCGCCGTTCACGTTGGGATCGAAGCCGGCGTCCACCGACCCGTCGGGGAGCAGATGCGCCAGGTGGTTGCGGGTCACCCCCCCGATCTGGGTGAAGCTCCCGCCGATGTACCAGCCCCCGCTGCCGTCGGACGCGACCGCGGTCACCTGGTCGTTGGGTCGGGCGAACGCCGCGCTCGAGGAGCCGTCGGCCAGGCTGACCTGCGCACCGTTCGGCGTCGGGATGCCGATCCGCGTGAAGCTCCCGCCGATGAAAGTTCGGCTCCCCGACCGGAGCACCGTCAGGATCCGGTTGTTGATCGAGTCGACCAGCGGATTCGGCGTAGAGCTGACGACCGCGCCGGCCGCCGCCGGCAGCGCCAGCGCCGCGGCGACCAGCAGCGGCCCGACCGCGAGGCTCGACGGGCGCAGGGCCGCCGCGAGGCCCGACGGCCGCAGGGCCGCCGCGAGGCTCGCCGGCCTCACGGCGTCGTGAACGTCTGCGTGATCCCGGTCGCCGTCCCGGTGGCGTTCGTCGCGACGAGCCGGTACACGTACGTCGTGTGCGGCTGCAGACCCGAGATCGGCAACGACACGCTCTCCGCACCCTGACCTGAGCCGGCGTTGTCGATCGCGCTCAACGAGCCGAAGTTGTTGCCCCGGCCGTACTCGAAGACGAACGCGGTCTGCTGCCCGTCGGGGTTCACCGTGCCGGACAGGGTCGCCCCCGGCGCCGCGACCGCGGTCGCGGCGCCTGTGCTGACCACAGGAGCGTCCACCGGTCCGGTGGAGAACGACATGACCACCCCGGTCGAGGTCCCCGTCGAGTTCGACGCCACGACACGATAGAAGTACGTCGTGTTCTGCGCGAGACCCGTCAGGCTCGCGCTGACCGGCTCGACCGAGAACGCCGAGTCGAGCTCGGTGACCGTCGAGATCGACCCGAAGCTCGTCGACGTCCCGTACTCGAAGGTGAACGCCGTCGCCTGGCCGTCCGGGTCGACGGATCCCGCCAGCGTGGCCGTCGTGTCGCCGGACGCCGTCGGGGCGAGCGTCACGGCCGTGGGGGCGATCGGCGTGCCGCCGGTCGAGAAGCTCCCGACCGCTCCGAACGTCGTGCCGGCGGAGTTCGTCGCCACCAACCTGTAGTAGTAGGTCGTGTCGCCGGCCAGACCGGTGAGAGCTGCCGAGACCGGCACCGCCGAGCTTCCGGCGACGCTGTCGCCCGGCGTCAGCGACCCGAAGCTCGTCGACGTCCCGTACTCGAAGGTGTAGGCCGTCGGTGACCCGTTCGGGCCGACCGTGCCGGCGAGGCTGGCAGCAGATTCGGTCACCCCGCTCGCCACGCCGGTCGTCGCCGCCGGGGCGACCGCGGCGACCGCATACGTCGTGACCGGACTTGTGCTGGCCGTGTAGTTGGAGTCACCGGAGTACGCCGCCGTGACCGTATGTGTTCCCGCGCTCAGCGAGGTCGTCGTCAGCGCCGCCGTCGCACCCGACAGGTCGACGGCGGGAAGCGCAGCCCCGTCCACCGTGAAGGTCACGCTTCCCGTGGGTGCCGGGCCCCCGTCCGCCCCGCTGACGGTCGCCGTGAACGTGACCGACTGCCCGAAGGTCGACGACGTCGGTGTCGCCGCGAGGTTCACGGTGGAGCTCAGCGGCGTCGTGTTCTCGAGCACGGTCACCGCGCTGGCGAAGAAGTCGCCCGTTGCCAGGTCGAGCCGCCCGTCGCCGTTGAAGTCGCCCGCCGCGAGCAGCGCCGGCCCGCTGGAGGCGATCTCGTAGGGGATCGTCGTCGGCGTGTACGTGCCGCCGGCCGCGTCCCGGACGAACACCATCACCGAGCCATCGTCGGTGGATCCGGCCGTCGTCAGCTTGTTGGCGACCGCGACGTCCGCTCGGCCGTCTCCGTCGAAGTCCCCGATCACGACCGCCGAAGGCGTGTTGCCGGCGTGCAGCACCGTCGTCGGCGCCGACGGGTAGACGCCCGGCGCGCTCGCCACGTAGAGGGCGACCGAGTTGCCGAGGCCCTTCGTGCTGTTCACGCTGTTGGCGACCGCGATGTCCGGCATGTGGTCGCCGTTGAGGTCGCCGACCGCCACGGATACCGGTCCACTCGGCGCCGGCAGCGGGTGCGTCGTCTCCGTGTAGCCGGCGTCCGCGCCGTCCTTGAGGAAGACCTCGAGGTTCGGGCTGCCGGTCTTGTCGGTCACGACGAGGTCGGGCCGACCGTCGCCGTTGAGGTCGGCGATCTCGACCGCGCTCGTGCCGCTGCCGGCCGTCAGCTCGACGGCCGTCGCGCCCGTCGCATCGCCGCTGTAGTCGCCAGCCGTGGTCGGCTCGAGCAGGTCGACGGTGCCGCTGTTGGTGCAGGCGATCGCAAGATCCGGGAGACCGTCACCGTTGAGGTCGCCGACCGCCACCGCGCTGGGACGCTCACAGTCGACGCCGTTGGTCCCGAGGCTCGACGTGTCGAGCAGCGTCTCCGCGAGGTTGGCGTCGCCACCCGGATCACTCGCGTCGCCGCTGGTCGGGAAGATCAGCTCGAGCTCGTTCGTGATCCCGACGACCGCGTAGTCCGGGATGCCGTCGCCGTTGAGGTCCGCGCCCGCCGCACCCTGGATCGCGTCCGGGCTCGTGAGCACGGTGTCGGCCGCCTGGGTGAAGGCCCCGCCGGCGCCGCCGAGGAGCAGCGAGAGGTTCGTGCCCCCCGAACTGTTCGAGCTCCCGGTCACGAGATCAGGGAAGCCGTCCCCGTTGACATCCGCCACGGCGAGCGCGCTCGGTGTCTGCGCCCCGCTGGGAAGCGGGATCGTCGCCGCCGTCGCACTGAACGGCGCCGCGTCGGCGATCGATCCCCACGCGAGCATGGCGGCGATCACCAGGCAGACGGCGAAGACGCCGCGAGCCGTCCGCCAATCCGCGCACACCCGGCCACGGCTTGAAGCCATCGACGACACGCTCCCTCTCAACAGCTTCGATTGACTCTGAGCCCGTCCGGCCCATCCTCACCGCGGGGCCCGCGCGTCTGACGGCGCCCGCTCCCCCGTCCGGGAGCCTAATGTTTTCCAAGGCAGACGTCAACTTCGTGGCCGCGTCCTCCGGAACGCGGTCGCTCGGCGAGAGCGTCGGTCGTCCGCGCGCGCGCGCCGTGTCGAGCATCCTCATCGCACGGCGTAGGTCGCCGTGACGCTCCCGGTCTGGGTGCGTGCGCTGCCACCGGTCGGCGTGAACGTGACCGAGATCAGGACGCGCAGCCGCTTCGCGACCTTGAGCGCCGTGGCGGCGGTTTTCGCGGGCTTGAGCGTGACCGTCGCCACGCCGGGCCCGCTGCGCGAGATCGAGATCGCCGCTGCGTAGGTGATCTTCTTCGCCTTCGGTGCCTTCTTCGCGTGCTTGGCCTTCTTGCCCGGGACCGTCGCGGTGGCGCGAATCAGTAGGTGCCCGCGCCCGGGGAGCCTCAGCCGCAGCGCGAGGACGCCCTTGGCCTCGGTTCTGACGCTCGTGAAGCGGATCGCATTTGACGGTTTCGCCGCCGCCTGTGGGCTCGTCGGGCCGAGCGGTCCCCCGAGCTCGGCTGGGGGCGGTGCCGGCCCGACCGTGACCGTGATCGTGATCGGCGCGCTGAGCGCATCAGGGGCGACGCCGTTGGTCGCCTTGACCGTGAAGGTCGCCGCCGTCGCAGTGGTCGGCGCACCGGACAGCACTCCGCTGGTCGGGTCGAGGCCGAGCCCCGCCGGGAGCGACCCGGACGCAACGACGAAGGTCGGCGCCGGGCTCCCGGAGGCGACGAACGTGTACGAATAGGCGGTGCCGACCGTGGCGGTCGCGGGCGGCGAGGCGGCGGTCAATGCGGGCGCAGCCACGACCGTGATCGTGTCCTGCCCGCTGGTCGCGGCCTGCCCGACGCCGTTGGCCGCGCCGACTGTGGACGAGAACGAGCCGGCTGCGGTCGGCGTCCCCGAGAGGACGCCGGTCGCGCCGTCCAGGCTCAATCCCGCGGGCAGCGCGCCGCTCGTCACGGCGAACGCCGGTGCGGGGTAGCCGCTCGCGGCGTAGGTGTAGGAGTACGCACTGCCGACCGTCGCGGTCGCCGGCGGTATCGCGGCGGTGAAGACGGGGGCGGCCGGAGCCGGCGACACGACGATCGTCAGCTGCCCGCTGAGCGCGTCGGGAGTCACGCCGTTGCTCGCCTTGACGGTGAACGTGAACGTCCCGGCCTTCGCCGGCGTCCCCGACAGCATCCCGCTCCCCGGATCGAGGCCCAGGCCGTCCGGCAGGGCGCCCGACGCCACCCCGAAGGCCGGGGCCGGGTTGCCGGACGCCGCGAAGCCGTACGCATACGGGCTGCCGACGGTTCCGGCCGCCGAAGGCGCGTCGCTGGTCAACGCCGGGACGGCCAGCGCCCCGGAGGTGACCGTGATCGTCACTGGTGCACTCACCGCTCCCGCCCCGACACCGTTGCCCGCGCCGAGCTCGAACGTGTAGGTGCCGGGGGCGGTCGGGACGCCCGACAGCAGTCCCGTGAAGCTCGCGAGTCGCAACCCGGGCGGCAGGGAGCCGGACGCCACGCTGAAGTTGGGCGCCGGCGCCCCGGAGGCTGTCAGCGAATACGAGTACGCGACGCCACCCTCGGCCGGCGACGGCGGCGAGTCCGCGGTGAACGCCGGCGCGGTCGGCGGACCGGCCGGGACGGTGATCGTGACCGGCCGGGAGATCACACCGCCACCGCCACCCGCCGCGTCGATCGCGAACGTGAACGTCCCCGCCGAGGTCGGTGTCCCCGAGAGCACGCCGCTCGCGCTGTCGAGGCTCAGGCCGTCAGGCGGGGCGCCGGACGCGAAGTAGTAGTCCGGGCTCCCGACCGCGGCGAACGCGTACGAGAACGGCGAGCCCAGCGCCGCGGTGTCCGGCGGCGCGGCAGCCGTGAACCCCGCCACCGTGATCGTGATCGGCTGACTGACCGCCGGCGAGCCGCTGCCATTGCCCGCCGCCACCGTGAACGTCGCCGATTCCGGCGAGCTCGGCAGCGTCCCCGACAGCATGCCGCTGGCCGGGTCGAGCGAGAGGCCCCCCGGGAGACTGCCCGAGGCGACCGAGTAGGTCGGCGCCGGATTGCCCGAGGCGACGAACGTGTAGGAGTAGCCGGTTCCCGCGTCGGGAAACTCGTCCGGCGTATCGGCGTCGAGCAGCGGCGCCGCCGGGGTGACCGGCACCACGATCGTGATCGGTGGGCTGACCGCGTCCGGCGCCTGACCGTTCTGCGCGGACACGGTGAACGTGAACGAACCCGTCGCGGTCGGCCGCCCGGACAGCAGCCCAAGCCCCGGGTTCAGGCTCAGTCCCGGCGGCAGCGACCCCGACCCCGGCGTCACGACGTACGACGGCCCCACGGTCGACGAGGTGACGCCGCCCGAGGCCTCGAACGTGTATGAGTAGAGCCCGCCGAGCGGCGCCGTTGCGGGCGGGCTGTCGTCGTTGAAGACCGGGGCCGCGGGGGACGCCGTCACGACGATCGTGATCGGTGGACTGACGGCATCGGGCCCGACCCCGTTGCTCGCGCGCACCGTGAAGGTGTACGAGCCCGGCGCGCCCGGCGTCCCGTTGAGCTCCCCGTCGTGCACGAGGCTGCTTCCCACCTGGTGGCCGAACGCCAGCCCGGACGGGACGCTCCCGGAGTCGATCGTGTAGGTCATCTGCGCGGGGGCTCCCGACGCCGCGAACTGATACGCGTAGCTCACGTTCGCCGTCGCGCTCGCCGGAGGCGAGTCGGCCGTGAACACCGGCGCCGCGGCCTTGCCCGAGACGACCACCGTCATCGCCGGGGTCGCCGCCTCGGCGCCGACGCCGTTGTCTGCCTTGACCGTGAACGTGAACGAGCCGGCCGCGGTCGGCGTCCCCGACAGCAGGCCGCTCTTCGGATCCAGACTCAAGCCGTCGGGCAGGGCGCCGGTCGCCACCGCGAACGTGGCCGTCGGGCGCCCGGACGTGTCGAACGCATACGCGTACCCGGCGCCGACCTCGCCTGCGGGTGGCGAGTCGGCCGTGAACACCGGCGCGGCCGGGGGCACCTGCGTGAACAGTGTCAGGTCCCCGGAGAAGCCGTTGGCGGTCACCAGATCCGGCTTCCCGTCGCCCGTCAGCTCGCCGAGCGTCAGCGAAACCGGGCCGCTCCCGGAAACCGGAAGGCTGGATGGCGTGTACCTGCTGTCGGCGGCGTCCTTCTCGAAGACGGTGACGGTGTTCGGCAGCTTGTTGGCCACCGCGATGTCGGGGAGACCGTCCCCGTTAAGGTCCCCGATCACGATCGCCGACGGCGTGGATCCGGCCGGCATCGTGCTGGACGCAAAGCCGCCGGTCGAGCTCTGCGTGAACACGGTCAGGTTGTCGACATCGTTGGCTGCGCTGTCGATCACCGCGAGGTCCGGCAGACCGTCGCCGTTCAGGTCGCCGATCGCCGCCGCCGCCGGGGCACTCGGGCTGCCCGTCGACAACGTCTTGGTGGTGTAGCTCGACCCCGTCGGCTGGGACAGGTACAACGAGACCGAGTTGCCGGTCTGGTTGGTGACGACGAGATCCGGCGTTCGGTCGCCGTTGAGGTCGGCGATCGCCACCGAGGTCGGCGAGCCCCCGGTCGTCAGAGTGTCCTGCGGATCCGGCGGGTAGACGCCGGGGGCAGTGGCGAGAAACAGCAGGAGCTCGTCGTCGGCTCGGTCGGTGACCGCGATGTCCGGCAGGCCATCTCCGTTGAGATCAGCCACCGCCACGTCGCTCGGGCGTCCGGGCAACGGGATCGAGGTCCTGCGGTCGTAGCCCAGGCCGGCGTCGCCGAAGAGCAGGACGAGCTGGTCGGGTGCGATCCCGGCCAGCACCAGGTCCGGGAACGCGTCGCCGTCGAGGCTCGCCTCCGCCGCGCCCAGCGGGTCGCTCCCGTCGTCGTCGGGCGTGTGCGTCGTGAACAGTCCGCCTCCCATGCCCGTCAGCAGCGAGACGGCGCCACCGCCGCTCGCCGACGAGCCCGCGACGGCGAGGTCCTGCCGTCCATCGCCGTTGAGATCGCCGGCCACGACGACGTTCGGCGGCGCACCGAGTCCGCCGGGCAGGGCGAGCGTCGAGGCCTGCGAGGCGAAGACATCGGCACGCGCCACGCCGATCTGGCCGGCGACGCCCGCGAGCAAGACGAGCATGCCGAGCCGGACCCGGCGGGTCAGCGGCCTGCGGCGGGGGCGACGACCCGGGCCGCGCGGAACAACCGTCATCTGATCGAGGTTCTGCGCAGACACTGTCGAGGCACTGTAGCCGGGCACGACGCGGGTCATCTCCTGCGCAGCGACCGGTATGCCGCGCGCGGTTCGAACTCGGCGAGCGCCCGGCCGCCGATCAGCGCTGCGAGCAACGCGATGCCGAGCACCAACTCCGGCCAGTCGATCGCCGCGTCCCTCCCCCCACCGGCCAGCGCCCTAGCGGCCGCGGCGACCTGCGACGCGGTCCTGCCGACTGCCGTGCTCAACGCCACCGCGCCGCCCGACGGGTCGATCAGCACGCCGACCAGGCCGTTGACCTTGGCCTCCGGCAGGCTGCTGGCCCGCGACCCGGCCTGAGATGTCGCGCTCGACCCCGTGGGTGAGCCGCCCACGCCCACTCCCTGCGTCGAGTGGCCGGAGCCGCCGGCGACACCGGTCGCCGCACCGGCGCCGGTGCCCGCCCCGTTGCCGTTGCCGCTGCCGGTCCCCGTTCCCGACCCGGAGCCCGTGCCGCCCCGATCAGTCGAGAGCTTCAGGTGGGTCGCCGGGCCGGCCGGCAGGCGGACGGCGGTTGCCGGCGGCAGCGCCGGCGCCCGCGTCACGACGGCGTGCGACACCGGGATCGGCGTCACCGCGGGGCGCGGGACGACCTTCGGCGGCGGGGGCGAGACAGGCGGCGGCGACTTGGCTGCCGGTGGCGGATTCGGCACGAAGGCGGGACCCGACGGAGGCGGGGTGGGGACGTTCACGGTCAGCTGTCGACTCACGCCGAGGTTCCCGAGCGCGTCCTTCACGGTGACGAACACAGGATGCGCCCCCTCAGCCGCATACGTGTTCGACGGCGAGGCGCCGGTGGCGGTCTGCCCGTCGCCGAACGTCCAGGAATAGGTGAGCGGACCGGTGTCCGGGGTCCCCCCGAAGAACGTCACATCGCTCGGCGGCGCGAAGCTGACGGTCGCGCCCGGCGCGACGGTGATGGCCGACTGCGAGGGCGCCGAGACGAACGTCGGCGGGCCCACCAGCAGCGGGGTCGCGCTGAGCGCGAACGTGACGTCGAGGTCGCAATCGACGCACGTCTGGAGCACGTTGTTGCCGTTCTCGTCGGGTTGGGGAACCGGTGGTGGCCGCGGCGGCCGCTGGACGAGGAAGTAGTCGTCGGGGCCGGTCGACGCGGTCTCCACGCTGGCGAACTGCGGCGTCGTGTCAGGCGGCTGGTCGGGGACACAGCCGGGCGCGACGGTGCACGGATCCGCGAAGCCATCGACGACCTCCGTGGCGGACAGGCTCATCGTGTTGCGGATCGTCGGCGGGCCGGCGTCGCCGGTATCCACGCTCACCGCGTCCGAACCCGGTACGAGCAGCTGGAGCGGGATCCGCGACAGGCGCGCCAACTCGGCGAAGCTCGCTCCGCCGATCGGTTGCTCCAGCGGCAGCGAATCCGTCTGCGCCGGGTGCCCGTTCGGGAACGGAACCGCGTTCAACGTCGTGGTCTCGTGAACGTCCTGGTTCTGCGGGGCACCCACCACGTCGGCCGGGAGCACCTGCGCAGGCAGCAGGGCGACGCCCGTCGCCGAGACCACGTTGACGTTCACAACGCCCCCGGTGCTGCCGTCGGCCACGGCCGCCGGCGGTCGCACGACGGTCTCGGCGATCCCGAGCGCGAGAGCCGCTGCGCCGGTCGCCAGGACGACGGCGACAGGGCGCAGGAGCACCGGGCGACGGCCGGTCACTCAGCCGCCCCGCACGGTCACCGACGACGTCTCGGTGCGACGCGCGACGCCGGCCGGGGCGAACGTGGCCGCGACGACGACGCGCAGCTTGTGGCGGACCTTCAGCGCCGCGGCCCCGGCCTTGCCCGGTGTGATCCTGATCGTCGCGGTGGTCGGCCCCTTGATCGCCGCGGCGACGCTTCGGCTGTAGGTGATCCGCTTCGCCTTCGGCTTGCGCTTCGAGCTCGTGCCGCCGGCCAGCGGGACCATCGAGCTCGTGCTGAGCGCGAACGACCCGGCTCGCGGAAGCCTCACCTGCGCCGTGATCACTCCCCGCCTACCGGCCTTGACCGCCAGCAGCGAGAACGCATTCGATGCGACTGGGGCGGCCACCCCGGTCCCGCCGACCGGGATCTCGAGCCGGCCGGCCTGGGCGTCACTGTCGACCTCGACGCTCGCCGAGCGGGGGCCGGTCGTCGTCGGCGCGAACTCGACGCCGATGCTGCAGCTCGCGCCGGGCGCGAGCACGGCGCCCGCGCAGCCGCCGGGCGCCGACAGCTTGAAGTCAGCGGCGTCACCGCCGGTCAGCGCGGTGACCGAGACGTGGAGCGGCGCGCCTCCCGTGTTCGTTGTGGTGATGCGCTCGACGGGACTCACCGAGCCGACCGCGGTGCTCGGGAACGCCGCGGCGTCGCCCGAGGTCGAGAGGACCGGCCCGAGGACCCCCGTCCCGAACAGCGGGACGTCGTCGGGACTCGACTGGGCGTCACTCGAGATCTCGAGCGAGGCGCCCGAGAACGAGCCGGTCGTCGCGGGTGCGAAGCTGACGGCGACGCTGCAGCTGCCTCCCGGCGGGACGAAGACGCCCTCGCAGGTGTCGCTCGAGATCGCGAACTCCCCGGCGTCGGTGCCCGTCAACGCCGCGCCGGACACGTTCAACGGGGCGGCACCCGTGTTCGTGATCGTTGCCCTCTGTGGCGAGCTCGACTGCCCGAGGATCGTGTTCGCGAACGCGCCGGCAAGACCCGAGACAGCGACCTTCGGCACCTGGCTCTCCCCGATCGACGCGTCGCCGACGTCATCGACGGCGATGCACAGCCCGGTGCCGACGCACGAGACGCCCGTCAGCCCGGCAGTCTCGGAGCTCGCGAGCGCCCAGTTCGGGCCGGGTGCCTGCGGGTTGGTCGTGTAGAAGACGCTCCCCGAGCCGGTCGCCGCGCACAGGCCCGCCGACGTGCACGACACGCCGGCGAGCCCGACCGCGCCTGTGATCGCCAGCGGCTTCGACCAGATCCGCCCGGCGTCGGTCGTCGTGACGACGTGGCCGGCCGCATCGGTCGCCACGCACAGTCCGCGTGTCGTGCACGACACTGACGTGAGGCCGACCGGATCGATCCTCGCCGGCACCGACCACGACGGATCGGTCGTCGCGGCGTTCGTCGAGACCATCGCGAAACCGGCCGAGTCGACCGCGACGCACAGCGTGCTCGATGCGCAGGACACGCCGTCCAGGCGCCCGCTGGGACCTGAGGTAGCGCTCGAGTCGAAGACGTCCCCGGTCGGCACCGTCGACCAGGTGACGCCGAGGTCGGTCGATATCGCCGAGCCGCCGCCCTCGTCGACGGCGACGCACAGGCCGCTGTCGACGCACGAGATGCTGGTCACGAACTGGCCCGTCGGGACGTCCAGATACGTCCCGTCGAAGTCGAAGGTCGTGCTCGTCCAGGACGCGCCGGCGGCGGTCGGCGTGGAGCGGAGGATCGTCGGCTGGTTGACGCCGGTCGAGGGATCCCTGGGCACGCCGACCGTGACGTTCTCGACGGCCAGGCAGATGCCGCCGCTTACGCAGGACACGCCCTCCCCGCCGGCCCCGAACGGACCGATCGTGCTGGCCGGCGCCCAATGCACGCCTCCGTCGACCGTCGTCACGGCATGACCCGACGTGTCGCGAGCTGCGCACAGCTGTCCGTTCTGCGCGCAGGAGACCGCGGCCATCGCGTCCTGCCCGTCGAACGCCGACTCGGGTGACCACACGGTGCTCGCAGGGTTCGCGAGCGGGATCTCGGCGTAGGTCACGTTTCCGTTGATGTCTGCGGCCATGCACCAGCCGCTCGGCACGCAGGCCACCGGGGTCAGCAGGCCGTGGAGGTTCGGGCCGTCGGCGCCCTCGAAGCTGCCGGTGTCGAACGTCGGCACGATCGACCACGAATCCGGACCGGGACCTCCGACGTCGGTCGAGATGTCGGTCCGCCCGAGGAAGTCCCCGCCCACGCAGAGGTCCGTCGCCGGGCTCGCGGCGTTCTCGGCGCACGCGATCGAGACGAGGTTCACGAGGCCGGCCACGAAGCTTCCCGTCCCGTCGGCCAATGTCGTCGACCAGGACGGGGTCGCCGCCGTCACGTCGCTCGTCGCGAACGCGTAGCCCAGCGAGTCGACCGCGACGCAGACCCCGTTCGCCGTGCAGGAGAGGTCGGTGAGGAAGGCGAACGGGCCACCGCTGATCGCGGTCTGCGTCCACGTCGGCGGACTCCCGCCGCCGACGTCACGGGAGGTGAAGACGACGCTGGCGTCGGCGTCGATCGCCACGCACACCCCGGGGAAGCACGACAGCTTGTAGAACGGGGCTCCGCCGGGAGTCTGGCCGGTGACCGTCCACGTCTGCCCGCCGTCGAGCGAGACGTCGAGGTTGCCGGCGGTGTCGCCGACGACGCAGATGCCGTCGATCGTGCACGAGACGGCCTGCGCGCCGCCGGCCAGGGCTACGGGGGCCGACCACGACTGGCCTCCGTCCGTCGTGCGCAGCGCGTGGCCGTCGGTGGTCACCGCCACGCAGAGCGACGCGGTCGGACAGGAGACGGCATCGATGCTGGCGCTCGTGATGTGGTCGGGCGTCGACCAGTCGGGCGGGGCCGCCCCTCCGGCGTCGGTCGTGTACTGCGCGATGTTGCCGCCGGCGGCGACGCAGAAGGTCGCGCTCGCGCACGAGATGCTCGTCAGCTCGGTCCCGGGGAAGCCCGGGAACGGGGCGAGCTTGTCGATCAGCGCCGGCCCGCCGAAGATCGGCGGCGTCGAGGTCGCCGCGGCCGTCGCGGAGAGTACGACAACGAGGATCAGGGCGAGGCCGGCCGCGCGCCCGGCGATGCGCGTGAGGTGCAGCGGCCAGGCGGGCGAGCGGCTCACAGCATGACGCTCCGGGTCCGGGTCAGCGGCTTGCCCCCGGTCGGGGTGAAGGTCATCGCCAGCCCGACCCGGAGCCGCGTCCGGGTGCCCAGCCGGCGCTTGGCCTGGCTGCCGGGCCTGATCGTGAGGGTCAGCCCGCCGGCCTTCGCCGCGCTCGCGCTGACCCGCCCGTAGGTTGTCGTCTTCCCGGTGGCGGGGACGGCGGCGCCGGCTGGCCGGGTCGTCGAGCGAAAGGTCGCGACGGCGCGCAGCCGACCCGGCCCGGGTAGGACGAGCCTGACCGCGACGACGCCGCTCGCTCGCGCTGTCGGCGTCTCGATCGTGAAGGCGTCGGACGGCAGAACTGCGACGGCGGCGCTCTGGCCGGCCGCGTGGCCGACCGCGTTGCGGACGGTCACCGCGCACGCCAGCTTGGTGCGGATGTCGCCGGCCGCGACCCTGTAGCTCGCTGCGACCCTGCCGGCGAGCGTGACCCCGTTGCGCTCCCACTGGTAGGAGTAGGTCAGCGGCGTGGTGCCCGACCAGGTTCCGGTCGAGCACGCCAGCAGATGTCCGACGGCGTCAACTCCCGAGATGGCCGGAGCGGTGATGCCGGCGGGCGGCGTCAGCACGGTGATCGAGATCGTCGCGGGACTCGAGACGCCCTGGGCATCGGTCGCATCGAACGTGAAGCTGTCCGGGCCGTCGTAGTCGGCCTGGGGTGTGTACGTCACCGCGCCGGTCGCCGGGTCGGGCGCCGTCAACGCACCGTGTGCGGCCCGCGTCAGCACGGCGAAGCTGAGCGGATCGGCGAGATCGGCGGCGGCCGCCGCGCAGCCGAGCGTGATCGTCGCCTGCTCGCCGCTCGCGACGTCGATCTGCAGGCCGGCGCACGTCGGGAGCGCCGGCTGGCCCACGACGATCGTGCTCGTCGCGCTCGCCGCGTCGTAGTTCGAGTTGCCGGGCTGGGTCGCCCGGATCACGCACGAACCGGAGCCGGTCAAGCTCAACGTCGTGGCGCTCACAGCGCACGGCCCGCTGACGATGTCGTAGGCGATCGGCAGCCCGGTCGAGGCGACGGCCGTCAGCTCGAGCGCCGCGTGACGGTAGGGGAACGGGCCGAGCTGGGGAAAGAAGACCGACTGCGACCCCTTCTCGACCGTGAACGAGCTCGACGCCACCGCCTGCTGGCCGTCGGCCTGTGTCGCGTCGGCGGTCAGCGTGAACGTCCCCGCGTGGGTCGTGTCCAGCGCCTGGCCACTTGTCACGACCCGCCCGTCGATCGTCGCGGCGCAGCCGCCGCTCGCTGCCAGCGCGCCGGCGAAGGTTGCCCGACAGGCGAAGTCGACCGTCGGGGCGCTCGGATCGTCGAGCGGGTAGACCTGGCCCACGGCCGGCGCGGCGATCGTCGCCGCCGGCGGACCGAACGACCCGGCGACGAGCAGCGGGACGATCGCGCCGGTGCCGACCGCCACGCACTCGCTGCTGCTCGCGCACGCGATGTGGGCCAGCGCCGGCCCGGGTCCGTCGGGCACGACCTGAACGGGACCGACGACGCCGTCGGTGATCGGCACGAGACCGTAGAACGCCGAGCCGGCGGTCTCACCGGTCCCGATTGCGACGCAGCTCGTCGCGCTGGCGCAGGCGATCGCCTCCACCGAGTCGAGATCGGGGACATCCTCGGGGGTCCCGGCGATGCCGTCGGTGATCGGTACGACGGTGCCCTCGCTGGTCGGGTCGACGAAGCCCCCGGGGCCCTGGGAGCCCGCCACGTAGTGATCGTCGCCAACCGCGAAGCACGCGGTCGCGGACGCGCACGCGATCTCCCCGAGGGTCGATCCGCTGGTCAGCGCGACGGGCTGGGGCGCACCCGGGCTGCCGTTGGCGATCGGCACAGCCACTGGGTGATCGGCGCCGTCGACGCCGAGCGCGACGCACGCCCCGGCGCCGGCGCACGCCACTTGTTGCAACCTCGCTCCGCTGACGCTCTGCGGCGGGCCGACCGTCGCGCCCGAGACCGTCGAGACGCCGAAGTCGCCGATCTCGACGCAGGCGCCGAGATCGGGACACGCGAGCCCGCCGACCGCGCTGGAGGGCTGCGCCGCGCCGGGCTGGCCCGAGCTGACGGGGACGAGGACCTGATCGGTCGTGAACCCGTTCGGCTCGACGGTGAAGCCGCTCGTGAGGCAGAGACCCGGGCCCTGGCACGCGACCCGCTCGAGGCCCGACGTCCCCGGAACGTCCTGGGCCGGGCCGGCGAGGCCGTCGACGATCGGCACGAGGACTCCCGCCCCGTAGGTCATCGCGGGCGGCGGGGTCCCGTCACCGACCGCGAAGCAGTCGTCGGCATCCGGGCAGGCGACATCGTTGAGGAACGACGTCCCGGCCACCGGCTGGACGGGACCGACGACGATGTCCGCCCGGGCCACCGGCACGATCGAGACCAGGGCGCAGCAGAGCCCCCACGAGGCGAGCGCGACGCGGAGGCCCAGCGGCCGACGGGTGCGCCCGGGTCGGAGCGCGCGACACCCGCCCGACCGGCTCCCGAATCGATGCCGCATCGGCGCCACCGCGTCGCGACCCTGCGCTGCCATCAGGTCCAAGCTCGCCCTCCGTAGTCTGCCTAGGCGGAGCATACAGACGAGTAGCAGACGGTAGACGATCCGCCGTGCGGTCGCCGCACGGCCCCACGTTTGAGACGCGCGGCGTCGCAATTGCCGGGCTTGAGCTGCGAACGGCCGGCGCAGACCTTCGCACCGGCCGCCGCCGGACCTCCGCGGGGGCGCGGCGCCCGGCCTACGGTTGGCGGCCGAGGGCGACGTTGATCAGCTCGACGAAGCCGAACTCACCGTTGTGGGTGAACGCCGGGTTCGGCGTGAAGCCGGGGTTGGCCCGCAGGTAGGAGGTCCTGTCGCCGAGCAGGAGCGCCGCGAACACCTCGGCGATGATCGTCCCGCCGACCGGGCCGAGCTGGATCGGGATCAGGTCCGGGTCGGTGATCCCAGGGTGGGGCCGGTTGAGCGACGTCACCTGCGACTCCGCGAGCACGTAGGCCCAGAGCGGGGCATTGCCCGCGAAGTCGGCGGCGATCTCGGCGATCGGCAGCTTCGGATCGGTCGGGTCGGCGGTTGCCTTCCCGATCACGAGCTCGGCGTCGGGGATCACCGCAAGCCCGAGCGACCTGGCGACCGCCTGCCCCGACGGCAGCTCGAAGTCGCGGCCGCGGAGGAGGTTTCGCAGCGTCAACGACGATGGATTCGTCGCGACGACCGCCGGCAGGAAGGCCAGCGGGTTGACCAGCGACGAGTCGATCTTGTAGGAGAACTGAGGTGTACGGGTGATCGCGTCCCGCGGGTTCGGGTCGGGCTGCGGCGGTGTCGCCCGCTCGATGTCGATGAAGAACTGCCAGTCGATCGCCCAGTCGCTCGGCACCGGCCGGAACCCGCCGAGGTCACCGGCGCGAGCATCCTCGCGGGAGAAGATCGGCATCCGGCTGATCGTCTCGTTGAGCCGGTAGATCGGCCTGATCATCGAATGGCCGAAGCGGTAGGCCGCAACCGAGAACTCGACCGGCATCAGCTCGAGACGCTGCTGGATCTCGAGCTTGGAGATCGAGAACCGCGGCGGGTGCTCGGCGATGCTGCCGCCGTTGCCGAGGTGCGGGAAGACCCTCTGCACGGTGCCGGCGTTGATCACGGTCGGCAGGAAGTCGTTGACGACGATCCACTGGTAGTGCCAACGAACAGCACTCCGGACGGTCTCGAAATCGGCGTCGGGCATCGCGTCGGCGACCTTGTTGTGGAAGCGCAGCATCGTCGCGTGGAGCTGGGAGACGATCCGGTTCTCGTCGTTGCGCGGATCGCCGATGATCGCCCGCCCGTTGGCAGCCCGCGGGAGGCCGACGGCGCCCGGGTCGTGGGGATTGCCGGACATCGGGTCGCCGACCACGAGGTGGATCCCGTCGCTCTCGTACATGTACGGGTTGTCGTTCGGCCCGTGCCCGTAGAGGTTGTCCAGATCGAAGCGTGGCGTCCGGAAGTCGACGAGCTGCCTGAGCTGCTCGGATGTCAGGAACTGCTTCAGGCTCGAGGTCGGGTCGAATGTCAGGTCGTGGTCGATGAACTGCCCGAGGTACGTGTAGCCGGCGACGATGCCGTGGTTCTCCTCGGCGTCGGCGGTGCCCTCGGGAGTCGGGCTTGCCTCGGCCGGCGATGTCATCGCGTCCGCGAGCTTCTGCATGTCCCCGTCCGCGAAGACGGCTCCGTCGAGCTCTGGGAACAGGCGCGTGAAGCGACCCTCCATGATCTGGCCGACCGGACCCTTCAGGCGGTCCCACCATTTGCCGTGACGGTCTGCCATGTGTCTCTCCTCGTCGCGCCCGGTTCGGACGCCGGGTGCCGGGAACCCTGTCTCGCCGCCCCAGGCGACGGGGTTCACCGATCAGTGGAAGTCGGCTGAACGTATTCGACTCCCGGGCAGGTGTGTGTGATCTTCATCACACAAGTCCGAATGAACACACGCCGCCCGACTCACCATGTCACGAGCGGGTGAATCGCTACATGCGATCGATCCCCAGGCGGTCGAGCAGGCCGTCGTCGGCTCGCCAGTGCCGGCGGACACGCACGGAGAGGTCCAGGTGCACACGCGTTCCGAGCATCCGCTCGAGCTCCTTCCGCGCGGCCGTGCCGATCGCCTTGATCATGCGGCCGCCCGATCCGATCAGGATCCCCTTCTGGGACTCGGTCTCGACCCAGACGAGCGCACGGAGCCGGTGGAGGTCGTCGTGGGGTCGCTCGAGCGTCTCCAGCACGACACCAACCGAATGTGGCACCTCCTGGAATGTCCTTCGGAGGACCTGCTCGCGAATCAACTCGGCGAGCATCTCCTCGAGCGGGATGTCCGAGTCCTTGTCGGTCTCGTAGAGGAACGGCCCGGGCGGGAGGAGGCCGACGAGATGGTCGACCAGCTGCTGCACGCCGGCGCCGGTCCGCGCCGAGACCGGGAAGATCTCGGCCGCTCCGGTGACGAGCTCGGCCGCGTCGATCAGAGCCTGGGCCTGGCGGTCGGGCTTGAGCCGATCGATCTTGTTGACGGCGATCGTGATCGGCACGCGGGCGCCCATCAGGGCCTGGGCGATGTAGCGGTCGCCCGGGCCGACGCCCTCCTGGCCGTTGAGCATCAGGAGCGCGGCGTCGGCGTCGGCCACCTCGCGGACGACGCTGCCCTGCATCCTCGAGGTCAACGCGTCCCGGGGGCGCTGAACGCCCGGCAGGTCGACGAGCACGAGCTGCCAGTCCGGGCCGTGGGCGAGGCCGCGGATCGCCCGGCGGGTCGTCTGCGGACGGTCGGAGACGATTGCGACCTTCGTGCCGACGATCGCGTTCGTCAGCGTCGACTTGCCGACGTTCGGCCGGCCGGCCAGGGCGACGAACCCGGCCCGGCTCACCACGCGAGAAGCTCGCGCTGGAGCGCCAGCATCTCGCCGTCGTCGCGCTCGTGGTCCATGCCGACCAGATGGAGCACGCCGTGGACGATCGCCTCGCGGAGATCGGCGGTGTGCTCGGCGCAGATCACGACATCCCCCAGCTCGCGGGGGCCGTACGTCTCGCCGTCCTCGTCGATCGGGAACGACAGGACGTCGGTCGGTCCGGCCTTGCCCCGGTGCTCGGCGTTGAGCTCGGCGATTCTCGAGGTGTCGACGAACGACACGGCGACATGCCCGTCCTCGACCCCGGCCGTCGCCGCTGCCAGGGCGCAGAGCCGCTCGATCTCGGCGTGGGGCGGCGCGCCGGCAGGGGCCTGGTCGGCGAGGACCTCGACGTCGAGCACTCAGGCGCGCTTGCGATCGGCCGGGCGGACGAGCTGGGCCGGCTCGGGGGCACGTTCGAGCGCGTGGTGCTCGTAGGCCTCGACGATCCGGGCGACCAGCCGGTGGCGGACGACGTCGGCCCCGCCGAAGCGGACGAACGCGACGTCCTCGACGCCTTCGAGGATGTCACCGACGACGACCAGTCCCGACCGCTCCTCCTTCGGCAGGTCGACCTGCGTGACGTCGCCGGTGACGACCATCTTCGAGCCGAAGCCCAGCCGGGTGAGGAACATCTTCATCTGCTCGGGAGTCGTGTTCTGGGCCTCGTCGAGGATCACGAACGAGTCGTTGAGCGTCCGGCCGCGCATGAACGCGAGCGGCGCGACCTCGATCACGCCACGCTCGAGGTGCTGGGAGACCCGCTCGGGCTCGAGCATGTCATGGAGGGCGTCGAACAACGGCCGGAGGTACGGATCGATCTTTGCCATCAGGTCGCCCGGCAGGAAGCCGAGGCGCTCGCCGGCCTCGACGGCCGGGCGCGTCAGGATGATCCGGTTGACCTCCCGCCGGGTCAGGGCGGCCGCGGCCATCGCGACGGCGAGGAAGGTCTTGCCCGTGCCGGCCGGGCCGATTCCGAAGGTGATCGTGTTCTGGCGAATCGAGTCGACGTAACGTTTCTGGCCGACCGTCTTCGGGGCGATCCGGGTCGACCGGTGGCGCCAGACGACGTCGTCGAGCACGGCCGACGGGGACGCGCCGCCGTCGATCACGCCGCGGACGGCCGCGATCGTCTCGCCGGCGACGGCATGGCCACCGGCGACGAGCTCATCGAGCTCGCGGACGATCCGCTCGGCCTCGGCCACGGCCTGGGCATCGCCGTCGAAGGTGATCAGGTTCCCGCGGAGGTAGACCCGGCAGTCGAGCTGACTCTCGAGCTCGCGGAGCGTCGCGTCGTGACTGTCGGCGAGCGCCGCCGCAACCGCGTTGGGTAGCTCGAGCTGCTTCCTCACGACCGGGCGAGCGCCTCCCTGACGAGGGTCGAGATCCGCCGGCCGTCGGCCCGGCCGTCGACCGCGGCGATCGCCAGGGGCATGACCCGCCCCATGTCCCCGGGCGCGGTCGCCCCGGACTCGTCGACCGCGCGTCTGACGATCTCGCGGAGGTCGTCGTCGCCGAGCTCGGCGGGCAGGTACGCGCCGATCAGCTCGGCCTCGGCCAGCTCGGCCTCGGCCAGCTCGGGCCGGTCGGCGTCACGATATGCCCGCTCGGCCTCGACCCGGCGCTTGCGCTCTCGCCGGAGCACGGCGAGCTCGTCGGCCTTGCCCTCCTTGGCGGCCTTCTGGAGCTCGGACAGGACCATCCGCAGCGTGCCGACCCGGTCGCGCTCGCGAGCCTTCATCGCGGTCGCGAGGTCGGTCCTCACGGTCTCGGCGATAGTCATGGCCTGAAGGATACGCCGGTCGTGGACGACATAATCCGGCCCGCGACCGTCTGCGCCGGCGGCGCAGCGCGCGCTCGGCCTCGTCAGCCCGACCTGCGCCGGATCCGGCGCAGGAGGTTGGCCTCGACGGCCGGCCATTCGTGGTCGAGGATCGAGTAGACCGCCGAGCTCCGCCGGCGGGTGCCGCCGACGATCTTCCAGTCCCGCATGATGCCCTCGAACTCGGCCGGAAGGGCTTCGAGCGCGCGCCGCGACCGCGCGTTCTCCGCGTCGGTCTCGAACTCGACCCGCTGGACGCCGAGCACGTCGAACGCCCGGCGCAGCTGGAGGAGCTTCGCCTCGGCGTTGAGGCCCCTCCCCCACGCGGTGGGCGTCGTCCACGTCCAGCCGATCTCGAGCCCACGGTGCTCCGGGCGCAGCGTGCAGTAGCTCGTGCTCCCGATCAGGCGACCGCTCGCGAGCTCGCGCGTCGCGAAGCGGGCTTCCGTCCCTGCGGCGACGGCCGCGAGGACGTCGACGAGCCAGCTGTGGAACGTCTGGCGGTCAACCGCCGGATTGAACGGCCACCACTCCCAGATCTCGGGCGGGCCGCCGGCGACGAAGAGCTCGTCCTCGTGGTCGACGCTCAGCGGCTCGAGCCCGACCAGCCGGCCGGACATCGCGTCGGTGAGCTCAGGCCACATCTGAGCAGCGATCCGCACGACCGGTCATCGGTCGCGTCCGAGCAGGACCGCCGCCCACTCGCCCTCGTGCCGCCGCTCGATCTCCACCAGGCCCTGCCGGTCGGCGAGGGCCGCCGTCACCGCGTCGACCTGGTCGATCAGCAGGCCGCCGGCGATCAGCCGGACCGGCGGCGGGTCCGTCATCCTGACGGCGAGATCCTGCAACAGCGGGGCGAGCAGGTTGGCGGTCATCGTCGGCGCCGACGGGATCTCCTCGCGACGCAGATCGAGCAGCCCCACGTCGACAGACACTCCGTTGGCGGCGGCGTTCGCCAGTGTCGCGGCCACGCTCGCCGGGTCGTGGTCGGTTCCGACGACCGGATCCCAGCCGAGCATGGCCGCCGCGATCGCCAGGACGCCGGACCCGCAACCGACGTCCGTGAGCGGCCCGTTGCCGCGCCCGTCACGCTGCAATGAGAGGAGCAGCTCGAGACAGAGCCTGGTCGTCGGGTGGGCACCCGTGCCGAAGGCCTGGGCCGGCTCGATGACGATCTCGACCCACCGCTCCCCAGCCCCATTCCCGACGTCGATCGCGGGCTCCCACGGCGCGCGCACCCGCAGGCGCCCGCCGACCTCCGACGGCTGGTGGAACTCCCGCCACCGCTCGGTCCAGTCGTCGGCCACGGTCGTCTGCGACACGTCGAGCAGGGCTCCTCCGAGGACGGCCCGCAGGTCGCGGAGCTCCGGCACCTCGGCGGGCGCACCATAGATCGCGTACTCGATCGACCCGTCGGCCAGCTCGACCTCCTCAACCCCGCTCGGCGCCAGCCCGAGCAGCCCGGCCAGGCCGATCTCCGCCTGCGCCCGGCCGACCCGGATCGCCAGGCGGATCAAGCCGCGTGCGGTCGCAGCGCGCGCTTGAGCTTCGCGAAGACCGACTCGTCGCTGCGGAGGTTCTCCTCGGTCATCGTCCCGGCCAGCTCCTCGACCAGCCGGCGTTGATCCTTCGAGAGGTGGCGGGGGACGACGACGTTGACGACGACTCGCAGGTCGCCCGTTCCCCCCCGTCGCAGGTGCGGCATCCCACGACCGCGGAGCGTCAGGACGTCGCCCGGCTGGGTGCCCGCCGCGACCTCGAGGTCGGTCGGTCCGTCGAGCGTCGGCACCTCGACGCTCGCGCCGAGCGCGGCGAGCGGCGCCGAGACGTCGACCACCGTGATCAGGTCGTCCTCCTCTCGGATGAACCGATCGTCCGCGCGGACGGCCACGACGACGTGGAGGTCCCCGGCCGGCGCTCCCGCCTCGCCCGCGTGTCCGCTGCCGCCGATCCGGATCCGCTGGCCGTCGGCGATCCCGCCGGGCACCTGGACGCTCACCTTGCGCCGGCCGAGCCGCCGCCCGCGGCCCCGGCACTCACCGCACGGGCTGGACGCCGTCCGACCGTCGCCGTTGCACACGTCGCAGGCGATCGTCCGCATCATCTGGCCGAACGGGGTCCGCGTGACGGCCTGGAGACGGCCGGCCCCGCCGCACCGGGCGCACGTCTCGATCGGCGTGCCCGGCTCGGCGCCGTTGCCCTTGCAGTGAGCACACCGGTCGACGGCCTCGTAGCTCACCTCGAACGTCCCGCCCGTCGCCGCCTGGCCGAGGTCGAGCTCGATCGCCGTGGCGACATCTCCCCCAGAGGCCGGCCCGCCCTGCCGACCGCCGCCCCCGAAGAATGACTCGAAGATGTCGGCGATCGATCCGAATGAGTCGAAGTTCGGCGCATAGCCACCCGACCGGAGGCCGTCGTGGCCGTAGCGATCGTAGGTCGCCCGCCGGTCTGAGTCCGACAGGATCTCGTAGGCCTCGGCGCACTCCTTGAACTTCGTCTCGGCCTCCGGATCGTCCGTGTTGACGTCAGGATGCAGCTCCCTCGCCAAGCCGCGGAAGGCCTTCTTGATCTGCGTCTCGTCGGCGTCGCGGCCGACCCCGAGCACTTCGTATGGATCGCGTTGCATGAGTCTCCGTGTCGGCAGGAGGCGGGCGCTAGCCCTCGGCGTAGACGTCGTCTACGAATCGCGAGAGTTGATGAGCCGCCGCGTGGACGGTGTTGATCGCCGAGCCGTAGTCCATCCTGACCGGCCCGATCACCGAGACCGTGCCGAGCTTGCGCCAGGCCAGGCCGTAGCCGGCGGCGACGACCGAGAGCGAGGTCAGGGCCGGCACGCCGTTCTCGTGGCCGATCCCCACGTACACGCCGGTCTGACCGAGCGCCCGACGCAGCACGTCGAGCAGGGCGACCCGCTGCTCGAGGAGCTCGAGCAGCTCACCGAGCACGTCGACGTCGGTCAGGCTGTGTGAGCCCAGCAGGCGGGACGTGCCCTCGAAGTACAGGGTATCCTCGACGGCTCCGACCAGCGGGCGGAAGGCCGGCGCGAGTCGGTCGATGAAGGCTCGCTCCCGCGGGCTGAGACCCGGGTCGGTGAGTCGCTTCTGGATCATCCGCGCGCCCAGGCCGAGCCCGTGGAGCTGCTCGTTGAGATACTCGGCCGCCCAGCCGATCAGACCCGGATCGACCGATGTCTCGAAGTTCGACGCATACTTCGCGACACCGCCCGCCGAGCTGATGATCACCACCATCACGACCCGCGGCTGGAGCGCCAGCACCTCGATGTGGCGGATCGTCGCGCTCTCGACCGACGGGGCCGAGACGATCGCCAGGAGGTTGGTGACCTCCGAGAGCGTCTCCGTCGTCACGCGGACCGCCTCGTCCAGCTCACGGCGGATCAGCGAGAGCTCGAGTGGCGGTGCTCCGCCGACGACGACCTGCCGGTCGGCGAGCAGCCGGTCGACGAAGTACCGGTGGCCGGCGTCGGTCGGGACCCGCCCGGCCGAGGTGTGCGGATGGGCGAGCAGACCGTATTCCTCGAGCTGGGCCAGCTCGTTGCGGATCGTCGACGGCCGCCACGTCAGGGCCGGGTCGGCGGCGATCGTCCGGGACGCAACCGGCTGGCCGCCCTCGACATACGCCTCGACGACCTTGCAGAGAATCGTCTCCTGGCGGTCAGTGAGCATGCTGGCCATTGTACGAGGCGGCCGGGATCCTCCGAGGCCGGGCCGGGGGGCGGGGGCCGGGGGGCCGGGGCCGAGGGCCGAGGGCCGGGGGGCCGGGGGGCCGGGGGGCCGGGGGCCCGGGGGCCGGGGGCCGGGGCAGGGGGCCGCGGCGCGGCTCGGGCGTCACAGGAAACACGCGGGCTCCTGGCGATCGGCAACCGTCGCCACGTGCGAGAAACCGAAGCCGCTGCCCCCCGATGTCGAGCCCGGCGACCTCCCGAGCGCGGGCGAGCGGTGTTTGGCCGGTTGCCGGCCGGGAGGGAACCGGCGTGGGTTGGGGGGTCGGCGGAGCGGGTGCGAGCCGGGCGCGGGCCGGGCGCGGGCCGGGCGCGGGAGTGCGGGATGTGATCGACCGGACTCCTCCCGGGCCGCGGAGCAGGATGCTGAGACCTTGATCGCGAAAGTAGCTGACTGAGTCAGTCAACTACTTTCCTTGGAGAGTCCACTTCTCCACGACCCAGTCCCCCGCAGAGCGCTCGCCCACCTCTGCGCGCCCGAGCCGGCCCGAATGATCCTCGACGGCACGCTCACCAAGCCCGCCCGCCACGTGAGCACCCCGCCGCCGCGAAACATCACCCCGAACGGGGACCTGACCTCAAGCCCGGCGAAGTCGTTCTTCTCGTCTTCGCACGGCCCCTGTCCCGGGCTGGACGATCCTTGCAAGCCCGGCCTCGAAGCGGGCGATCACCGGGTTCGCAGGGTCCCCCGGCTCGTCAGCCGGCTAGAGCTCCAGCTCGGCGACGGCGTTCCGGATGATCCGCTTGCCATTCTGAACGGCGACCGCCTCGACGACGACCCGCCCGTCGTCGGCCACCTGCGTCACCTTGCCGGTGACGGCGATCTCGTTCTCGGGGAGACCCATCCCGCGAAACTGGACCGAGAGCCGCCTCAGCTTGTCGGGCCCGCCGGCGGCGTCGGTCAGGGCGCGGGCGACCTGGGCCATCGAGTAGAGGCCGTGGAGGATCCGCCCGGGAAGGCCGACCGACTTGGCGAACTCCTCGTCGATGTGGATCGGGTTGAAGTCGCCGGAGGCGCCGGCGTAGCGGACGGTGAGATAGCGGTCAGGCGTGACCTTGAGCTCGGGGATCTGGTCGCCGACTTCGAATCCAGCCATCAGACCCCCCTCACGATGTTGGTCCAGGTGCCCCTGCAGACCTGCTCGGCGCGCTGATTGACCGAGACGGATTCGAAGACGTAGAAGCCGAGCTCGCCGCGTTGGTCGACCTGCTTGACCGAGACAGTCGTCGAGATCTCGTCACCGGCGATGACCAGCGGCCCCCACTCGAACTCCTGGCCGCCGTGGACGAGCATCGCGAAGTTGACGCCGACCTCGGGATCGAAGAGGGCCGGAGCGACGGCCGGGAGTCCGTAGACGACGGCGAACATCGGCGGGGCGACGAGGTCGGTGTGACCGGCGGCGCGGGCTGCGTCGAGGTCGAGATGGACGGGATTGGTCTCCCCCACGGCGCGTGCGTATTCGCGGATCTTCTCGCGACCGACGGCATACACGATCGGGGGGAACGTCTTTCCGATGGCCTCGGTCCGGACTGGCATTCTGCGGGCCAGTCTACGCCGGCGCCGGCCGAACGCCCTGGCGCCGGGAGACTCGCCGTCCGAGCCACCCGGCGCCGGGCGTGCCCGGTTGCCTCTAGAAGACGAGGCCGTCTCCGTTGCCGACGGCGACCGCCTCGAGCTCGGGATCCTCGACGGGCACACGGGTGCTGAGGAACTGGACGCTGTCGGCGATGATCTCGACCGACTGGCGCCGCTGGCCCTCGGTGGTCTCCCACTCGCGCCACTCGAGCCGGCCGTCGACCGCGACGGGTCGGCCCTTCTCGAGGAAGCTGTCGCAGGCCTCGGCCGAGGCGCCGAACACCGAGACGTCGAAGAAATTGGGCTTGTCGTCCCAGTCTCCGGTCTCGGCGTTCCGCCGCCGGGTGTTGCAGGCGACGCGCATCCGGCAGACGCTCGTCCCCGACGGGAGGGCCCGGAGCTCGGGGTCACGGGTGAGATTGCCGAGGAGGACGACGCGATTGATCGTCGGGGCTGACATTGGGGTCTCCTGTCGAGTCGGATTGGCTTGTGCGGCGAACCTACGCACCGCTTGGGATGGGACTCGTCGATCGGGAAGGACCTTCTCCGGCTCGGGTTCTGAGGACCGCCGGGGGAAGTGAGCCGATCTGATCGATCCCGAGCAGGTGAACGGTCTCGCCGGCCTGCTGATCGCAGATCGCCCGCCTGACGGCGCGGGCGGCGGCCGGCGACGCGTAGTAGACGACGGCCCCGACGAGCCGGGTCCGGGCCCACCCGCGGATGATCATCGCGAGCCGCCGGGGCGCCTTGACTGTCAGCTCGACCTCGACCGCAACCGCCTCGCGACCGGGCTCTCCGACCCGATCGGCCGGCCAGAGGACGAGATCCGGCCGATGACGGGCGGGCAGGCCATCAGGACCACGGCCGACGTCGGCGCTTGCGATCGGCCGGGCGAGATCGGACTCCCACCGGCGGAGCTCACGCTCGCCGACGACGGTCAGCCCGGGCTGGTCACGCTCGAGCGCGACGGCGGTCCGGGCGACCTCGCGTAGGTGGGCGAAGCCGCTGGGGCTGACGCCGCACGGCCGCAGCTCGGCGAGGCCGGCGGCGCGCAGCCCGGCCGGGGTCGCCACGTAGAGCGCGGGCTGGCCGTGGAGGAGCTTCACCGCGTCGATCGTCCCGGCCCGACGGCAGGCCTGGAGGCGGGCACGGGCCTGGGCGGGTGAGAGCTCGAAGCGAGTCGCCACATCGGCCGCGCCGGCGGCGCCGATCCGGGCGATCCAGTCGAGGATCGGGTTGTGGGTGGTCTGGTCGTTGGTCATCGTGCGTCCTTTCGTGGTCTCTGAGATGCCCCACCGGACTCCGCCACGCCGGGGAGGGCGGGCTGGAGTCCGGCGCGGCGGGCGTCTACGGGTGGTGGATCCGGGCGACCGACGCCCGTCCACTGGTCGCGTCGATCACGGCGGCCGTCCCACGCGGGAGCGTCCGGATGAGGTCGGGATCGATGATGTACTCGCGCCCGCGAGTCCGGCTGCCATCACCGTTGGGCGCGTTGTGCTCGACCGTCCGCGTGGTCGTCCAGACCGGCGCCGTGCCACCGACGCGGGCGATCAGCTCAGCCGAGTCGGGGACGGTCTGCCGGTGGGCGACCAGTCCCGCGAGGTTGCCGAGAACCTGGTCGATCAGACCGGGGGCCGCCGTCCGCAGATCGGCGAGCTCCTGGGTCGCGAGGACCAGGCTGATCCCGGCCGACCGGGCCCTGCCGAACAGGCGAGCGACACCGTCTGCGGCGATCGCCGAGAACTCGTCGATCACGACGACCGTCGGCGTCGGCTCGGCCTGGAGGTCGGCCGCCACCGTGAGGAGGTCTCCGACGATCGCGGCGGCCAGCATCCCCGCGAGCAGGGGAAGCCGGTCGGCGTCGAGGCGGAAGTAGACGACCGCACGCGAGCGCACGGCAGCCAGCAGGTCGAGCGCCGGCTCGCCGCCGTCGTCGCCCTCCAGCCAGCGGCCGAGCTCGGATTCCGCGAGGATCGCCAGCCTGTCACGAGCGCCTGAGAGACCAGCACGCTGGCGGGGGTCGAGCGTGTCGAGGTAGTCCCAGATCCGCCGGGCGTCAGCCTCGTCGGGCAGCCTCCGGGAGAGCACCTCAAGCGATTTCGGGTCCATCAGGTCGACCAGACGGCCGGGGGTCGGCGTCTGTCCGGCGGCCCGCAGTGCCCGGACGGCGTGTCCGAGGTAGCGCTGGGCCTGACGGAGATAGTGGGGTTCGGTGTAGGACTCGGCCGCCAGCGCCTTGTCGGCGACCTCGCCGTCGGTCCCGTGTCCGTAGGGGTTGTATGCGGTCGGTCCCGACGGGGTCCACTCGAAGAAGCGGCGTCCGTTGCGCAGGGCGCCGGCCAGCGCCTGTTCACGCAGCAGGCCGTCGCCCTTCGGGTCGACGATCACCGCACCATGGCCTGCGTCGATCGCCCGGGCGAGCGTCCACGCGAGCGTCACGGTCTTGCCGGATCCGGTCGCTCCGACGACCAGCGTGTGGGTCCCGCTCCGGCGGCCGAGCGGCAGTCGGACGACGGCTCCGTGGGAGTCGACCCCAACGGCGAGCCCACCGTCGTCGACGGTCGGCCGCCGGCGGGAGAGCTGGGCCCGAGCGGCGTCGAGCGGTCCCCGCCGGGCAGCTGCCCGCCTGGCGAGGTCACCGCCGTCGTTGAGGTCGGCGCGGTGCCAGCGGGCGCCGATCAGCGTGGCGACCGCGCAGGTCGCGGCGAGTGGAGGGACCGGCCACGCGAGCAGCGTCCCGGCGAGCGACCAGGTCCACCGGAGACCTGCCCACCGGAGGTAGATCGCGAGTGCGAGGCCGGCGAGTGGGAGTGCGAACAGCGAGGGCATCTGAGCTCCTGTCGTCGTGGAATGCGGCGGCCCGGACGGGCACGCCGGTGGATCAACCGGGGCCGGAGGCCCACGGAAGCTCGGTTGGCGCTCCGCACGGCCGGTCGCGATCGCGGCGGCTGGGGAACGATCTGAAGGGCGGCTGCCGCCGCCTGGTTTGAGCTGCGCGCGGCCGCCGGAGAGGCGCGCCCGCCGCGGGAGGAGGCGAGCCGACCTTGTGCTCAGCGGCCGTTGCCGGCGCGCGGATCGCCCGACCGGCGAGGTTCAGAACGACCGGGCCGGGCTCCCGGGGAGCCGGGCGCGGCGCGAACGCCCGGCGGCCGTCGGATCAGCCGCGGCGCGAACGCCTGGCGGCGCGCAGATCAGCCGCGGCGCGAACGCCGGGCGGCACGCAGATCAGCCGCGGCGCGAACGCCGGGCGGCGCCCGGATCAGCCGAGGCGGTAGCCGACGCCCCAGACGGTGACGAGGAGCGCGCGGTGGTCGCCGAGCCGGCGACGAAGACGGGCGGCCTGGGTGTCGATCCTGCGATCCGGCCGGGTCGACCGGGGGACCGACGACCGGGCGCATCGGTCGGTCACGATCGCCGCGAGCAGTTCCTGCTTGGTGAAGACACGGCCGGGAGCGCTCGCCAGCCGGGCGAGGAGCTCGTACTCGGTTCGCGTGAGCTCGAGCGGCCGACCGTCGAGGGTGACGCGCCGGCTGACGGTGTCGAGCGCCAGCGGACCGACCGACAGCGTCCTGGCGTCAGCGGCCGCGCGGGCGAGCAGGCCAACGCGGGCGGCGAGCTCGGCCGGTCGCAGCGGCCCGGCGAGGACGTCGTCCGCGCCGGCGGCGAAGGCCGCGAGGATCGCCCCCTGCTCCTGGGTCGGCACGAGGACGAGGAGCTGGCCGGGAGGGTCGAGCGGAAGCTGCGTGTGGTCGGCGATCACGACCGGCGTCGCGGCCACCGGCTGCTCGAAGGGCGCACCCGGGCCGCGAGTCCCCCGGGGAGCTCCACCGGTCCGCTCGGGCGACGGGTCGCCGGTCCGGCGCGGCGGCCGGTCGAGCCGTTCGCGGCCGGCCACGCCGACCGAATAGCCGCGGGCGGTCAGGGCAGCGACGATCTCCCTGCGCATCCGGGCGTCCGGATGGACGACGAGGAGACCGGGATCAAGCCGCTCAGCCAAGTTCGACCTCGTGCGGGGCGACGCCCAGGCCGTTGCGGGCGATCAGGCCGAGGACGTCGGTGTGGACCCACGGAGTCGGGCGGCGGGCGCCGTCGTCGCCGGCCAGGCCGACCCGGCGGGCGAGCCAGCTCGTCTCTCCGGAGCGGCGACCCCGCGCGTCGTACTTGACCCGCCCGCAGGCGAGGGCGATCGCGCTGAGCGAGACCCCCCGGCGAGCGCTCGCCTCGACGACGGCCTCACGGAGTCGGCGGTTGAGGATGATCGGGCTGGCGCCGAGCCGGCGAAGCTCGAGTCCGAGCGTCGCGACCGAGACGGCGGGGTCCCGGCGGTGCCCGACGATCGCCGCCGTCGCGAGCAGACGAACCGGGTCATAGTCCTCGAGCGCACCGACGACCCGCCGGCAGCTGACGCATTCGGCCGGACCCGCCGCGCCGTCGGGCGGCTCGCGGAGCCAGCGAAACTCCGGGAGATGCGAACCGCCGGTGATGATCGGTGCGAGACGGAAGCGGATCCCGTGGCGATCACGCAGCACGGGGTCCGGGTCGATCGGCTCGTCCTGAGGGCCGGCCAGCGGCGGGCCGACAAGGTCGCCATCAGCCAGCGGCCGAGCCCGGCGGCCGGGATCCGCGAGATAGATGTCGGTCACCACGATCGCGTTGAGGTCCGGCTCGTCGGCTGTCAGATGGGCGACCAGGCGGGGATCAGCGGCACCGTCGACGAGACGGTCCACGACGAGACGGGACCCGTGGACGCCCCGCAGCAGAACGACCTCGCGGTCGTCGTAGCCGGCCAGCAGGAGCGCCCGGTCGGAGATCTCGGGGTGCGGGTTGGTCGGGGGTCCCGTCAGCGTCTCGTGCATCTCTCTCCTCGCGGTGTTGGGGTCGTCCGGTCCACGATCAATCCGCCGAGACGCGGTCGGTCGGGACGGCGGGCAGGCACGCATGAGGAGAGCGGGGCGACGCGGGTCTCGGGGGATCGGAGGATGGGTCGTGCGAGCGAATCGAACGAGCGAACGAGCGAGCGAGCGAGCGGGGAGGGCCCGGACGAGGCGACGCGAGGCGAGCTGGGTAGGGCGAGGGGCGAGGGGCGAGGGGATGCGGATGAGAGAGGGAGGTGGAGCGGCGAATCTAGGCTGGCGCGGCGTCAGGCCCACCGGCCGGCCTGGGGCAACTGCGTGATTGGCAGGGGCGGCCGCGGAACTCGCCGGGGCGACTGCAGGCGCCGCCGGGACGACTGCACCGCCCGGCTGCCGCGCTCATCGCCAGGGCGCCGGCCGCGAGTGGCCGGTTGCGGCCTGCTCGCCGGCGGGGTCGCCGAGCTCGACGACGGGGCCCCACCGGAGCTCGGCCGCCGGGCGGTCGGAGTCGTCGCGGACCGCTGGGGGAAGCGGGGCGACTCGCCAGCCGTCG
>DATCEH010000069.1:0-21601 GCA_036510225.1 Solirubrobacteraceae bacterium
CGGGTGCGACCGACCCGCCGAGCCCGGTGACCGCGACCTTCTCGACCCTGAACAGGGGCGCGTCGCGGAGCATCAGCCAGCCCCCGTACAGGGCAGCCGAGACCGCGAGGACGCCTCCCAGCTTCAAAAGCTTCATCACGCCTGATCTTCGACCGAACCGCCGAATCCCCTGCGCCGGCGACCCCCACACGGCCGATCAGCCGCCACCCCTTCCCCCCACGGTCGGGCCGATCAGCCGTCGGTCTCCCCAAGCCAGGGGAAGCCCACGCGGCCGAGTGTCTGGACCTCCGGGTCGAGCTCGACGCCGAACTTCTCGGCGACCAGCCGCCGACCCTCGGCCATCAGCCCGACCACGTCGGCCGTGCTCGCCCCGCCCAGGTTCTCGACGAAGTTCGCGTGCTTGGGTGAGAACCGCGCCGCCCCGACCGCGAGTCCGGCTGCCCCGGCCCCGGCCAGCAGGAGACCCGCCGTCTGGCCGTCCGGATTCTTGAACGTCGAGCCGAACGTCCTGATCCCCTTCGGCTGAGCCTCGTGCCGCCGGCTTCGCATCTCCTCGAGCCTCGCCCGGACCTCCCCGGTCGGCGCGGGCGCAAGCTTCAGCAGAGCCCGCCCGACGACCTCCCCCGGCCGGAGGTTCGACGACCTGTAGGCGAACTCGAGCTCGGCCGGCCGGCGTCGCTCGACCCCGGCCGCCGTGCGGACCTCGACCCACTCGAGAACCCGCCCGAGCACACCTCCGTAGGCGTTCGCGTTCATCCGCACCGCCCCACCCACGGTCCCCGGGATGTTGACGCCGAACTCGATCCCGCTCAACCCGAGCGTCGCCGACCGCGCGGCCACCGCCGGCAGGCGGGCGCCCCCGCCGACGAGCAGTCCACCCTCGACCGGCTCGATGCCCGCCAGCTCCCGGTCGAGCTTGACGACCAGGCCGCGAACACCCGCGTCGGCGACCAGGAGGTTCGATCCCGACCCGACGACGCTGAGAACCACCTCCCGCGCCGCCGCCCACCCCAGCAGCTCGTCGAGCTCGCCGGGGCTTCCCGCCCGGGCGAAGAACTCCGCCGGTCCACCCGTGCCGATCGTCGTCAGGCGGCCCAGCGGATATTCGGCTCGCGGCTCGACCACGTCAGGACACCACCGGCCGACCGGACCGACCGGCCGCGCCCGCCCCGGCCGCACCCGCTCCAGCCTCGCCCACGCCAGCCTCGCCCGCCCCTGCGACGAGCCGCCGGCCGAGCCGATCGATGTCGCCGGCTCCGATCACCAGGCACAGGTCCCCGTCGGCCAACAGTCCCCGCAGGACCCGTTCGGCGTCGTCGATCCCCGGCAGCCAGTAGACCGGCAGGCCCACGGCCGCGTCGACGACGGCCGCTGCGATCAGCCGGCCGCTGACCCCCGGGAAGTCGACCGCCCGCTCCCTGGCCGGGTAGACGTCGACAACGACGACGAGATCGGCCGCGGCCAGCGCCGCGCCGAACTCCCGGGCGAGCTGCCGGGTCCGGGAGTAGAGGTGCGGTTGGAATACCGCCACGACCCGTCTGAAACCAAGCGTCCGTGCGGCCGCGAGGGTCGCCCGGAGCTCGGTCGGGTGATGGGCGTAGTCGTCGTAGACGACGGCCCCCCGGTCGGTGGTGCCCAGCAGCTCGAACCGCCGGCCGGCCCCGGCAAAGGCCTCGAGCGACGCGATCGCGAGATCCATATCCGCCCCGACCACCCGGCAGACCTCGAGCGCGGCCGCCGCGTTCAGGGCATTGTGGGCGCCCGGCACGCCGAGCGTGACCGACCTGCCGTGGAAGTCGAACCGCGCACCTCCGCCGGCCAGGTCGACCACCCGCGCGTCGTATGCGACCACGCGGCCGTCCCGCAGGCCGAGCAGCTCAGGCCGATTCCAGATCACGGCGTCCGGCGGCCCGGAGAGGAACTCCCGGTAGGCGCCCTCGAGCTCGAGCAGCGAGCCGAACGCCGCGTGGTGGTCGAGCTCGACGCTCGTCAGCACGGCGACCTCGACGTCCAGCGCCAGCATCGACCGGTCGGACTCGTCTGCCTCGACGACCAGCCACTCGCCCGTCCCCCACTCCCCGTTGCGACCGCTCGCCCGGAGCGTTCCCCCGATCAGATACCCCGGATCCAGGCCGCACCCGCGGAGGGCCGTCGCGATCATGCTCGCCGTCGTCGTCTTCCCGTGGGCCCCGGCCACGCCGATCGTCCGGCGCAACCGGCTCAGCTCACCCAGCAGGTCCGCCCGGGGTGCGACCGACAGACCCCGCCCGCGCGCGGCGACCAGCTCGACGTTGTCCGGCTCGATCGCGCTCGAGAAGAACACCTCGAGCCCGGCCGCGTCCGGCAGGTTCCCCGGGTCGTGGCCGATCATCGCGTCGAGCACCCCGTCCGCACGGAGCCCCTCCGCGAACGGCGACTCCGCCTGGTCGGACCCGGTCACGCTCGCCCCGAGTCGGGCCGCCGCCCGCGCGTACGCGCTCATCCCCGCCCCCCCGACCCCCACGATGTGCAGGCGCCGGCCGGCCCACGGCAGACGACTCATCCGCCGGCCGAGTGATGGCTGTCACTCTGTTGTTCGCCATCACCTACTTGGTGATGGCTGTGACTCTGTTGTGCGCCATCACCTACTTGGTGATGCCTGTCACTTTTTCCTTCGCCATCACCTACTTGGTGATGGCTGTGACTCTGTTGTTCGCCATCACCTACTTGGTGATGGCTGTGACTTTGTTGTTCGCCATCACCTACTTGGTCGAGCAGGACACCGGCGATCACCGACGCCGCGTCCGGCCGGGCAAGCGACATCGATGCGCGGGCCATGCTCGCGAGCAGACCGGGATCCCCGAGCAGGCGGTCGACCTCCGCCCGCAGGCCGGCCGCCGTCAGCTGGCCGTCGTCGATCACGACGGCCGCGCCGGCCCGCTCCATCCACAACGCATTCGTCCACTGGTGACCGGCCGCCGCGTGCGGGTAGGGAACGAGGATCGCCGGTCTTCCGTACGCGGCGATCTCGAAGACCGACCCGCCTGCCCGAGCGACGACCAGGTCACTCGCCGCGAGGGCCTCGCTGAAGGCGGCCACCGGCAGATATTCACACATGTCATAGTGAGTACCCCTCGGGTGCGTGACGAGTGACTGATAGTCACGGGACCCGGTCACATGTAACACGTGGAATGGTGCCTGCGCGAACGCGTCGACCGCCGCCTCGTTGATCGACCGGGCACCCAGCGACCCGCCGAAGACGAGCACGCACGGGATGCCCGGCGGGATGCCAAGCCGCGCACGGGCGGCTCCACGGTCGGCGCTCGCCGGCGGCCCGGGCCGGCCGGTCACGAGGTAGCGGGAGCCGTCACGCCCGTCGAGGGCGAACGCCAGGCAGACCCGGCGGGCGAACGGCGCGAGCGCCCTGTTGGCGAGCCCGAGGTGACTGTCGGCCTCGGTGAGGACCACCGGCAGGCCGAGCGCCGTAGCGGCGAGGGCGACCGGCGCCGCGACATATCCGCCGCCACCCATGACCGCCTGGGCGCCCCCGTCGCGAAGCAGCCGCCGGGCCCGCAGGCTGGCCCCGGCTGACCGGGCCAGCCCCCGCGCCGCGCGGACGGGGTTGCTCCGGGAGAGACCCTCGACGCCGATCTCGTGGAACTCGTAGCCGGCCGCCGGGACCAGCTCCCGCTCGGCCCGGTCGCCGCCGATGAAGAAGACCCTAGCTCCCCGCGCGCGCAGCTCGTCCGCCACCGCCAGCGCCGGCACGACGTGTCCGGCGGTTCCGCCCGCTGCGATCGCGATCGTCTTGCGCATCCGCGGATCGTCCCGGTTCTCGCCGGCGCGTGCCGAGTGCCCGCAGGTGAGCCGCCCCGCCGCCGGCCACGTTGAGCAGTAGGCCCATCGCCCCGAGCATCACGATCAGGCTGGTCGACCCGTAGGAGACGAACGGCAGGGGGACGCCGGTCAGGGGGGCGAGCCCGAGCACGGCGAACGTGTTCAGGGACGCCTGACCGACGACGAGGCCCGTGACCCCGACCGCCAGCAGGGACGCGTACGCGCCCTTCGCGGCCTTCGCGACGCGCAGCCCGGCGTAGGCGATCAGCCCGTAGAGGAACAGCAGGCCGCAGATCCCCAGGACGCCGAGCTCCTCGCCGATCACCGCGAGGATGAAGTCCGTGTGGGCCTCCGGGAGGTAGAAGACCTTCTCCACCGACTGGCCCGGCCCCGCCCCGAACAGCCCGCCCGAGCCGATCGCGATCTGCCCCTGGACGGCCTGGAAGCCGCTCGTCCCCTGATGGGCCCACGGATCGAGGAAGGCGGTCAACCGGGCGCGCCGGTATGGCGCGAGCACGGCGAACAGCCCAACCACGAGGACTCCGCCGATCAGCAGACGGCCGAGCGTCCGGGTCGGCAGGCCGGCGGCGACGAGCACGCAGGTCAGGGTGAATGCCAGGACCAGGGCCGTACCGAGATCCGGCTGGAGGGCGACGAGGCCGCAGGCGCACGCCCCGACCAGGAGGAGGGGCTTCATCATCACCCGCAGTCGCCGCTCGGTCATCCGCCCGCTCGAGAGGATGTGGGCGGCGTAGAGGACGAGCGACAGCTTCATCAGCTCGGACGGCTCGAACACGACCGGGCCGGCCCCGATCCACCGGCGGGCCCCGTTGACCGATCGGCCGATCCCGGGGATCTTGACGGCGACGAGCAGGCCGAAGGAGACCGCCAGGAGACCCGGCGTCGCCCGGCGAACACCGTCGAGCCCGACCCGGGCGGTCGTCCGCATCAGGACCAGGCCGACCGCCCCGTAGCCGACGAACCTGATCAGATACCCGGTCGCCGACCCCTGCCCCGGAAGCAGGGTGTCCGGCGAGGATGCGCTGTAGACCATCACCGCACCCGCCGAGAGCAGGCACAGCGTGGCCGTGACGAGGATGCTGTGCTCGAGCTTGACTCGTCGATTTTTCGGAGCGGTGGTCGCCTCGCGCGGGCGTTCTGGCGACCGGCGCGAGGCTGGCGCTTGGCGGCCGGGTACCTTGGGCATTCGAGACCGTGGTTCGACGCCGTCGACCCGATGCCTGCCAATCGGGCGCCGGCGCTCAGCCGCCCGACTCGAGGTCGTCGACCGACAGCCAGACCGCGACCACCGGCTCACCCGGCCTGCCGTACGTCCCGAAGAACGTCAGCCACCGGTTGGCCGCCAGGCGTAGCTCGCATACCGGGTACGGGAGGTCGTCGGGCTCCTCGTGGATCGCATCCTCCCCGCAGGTCGCCCGCGGATACGCCCGCCGGACGAGGCTGATGCTGTCGCCCGGGCCGACGCCCGCCGCCGTCGCCGCGCTCCGGTCGTCGACCTGGACCGACCGGACGCGGCCGGCCCGGATCTGGAAGGCGACGTGCGGATAGCGCATGAACACGTCCTCAGGCGAGCTTCCGACGTCCATCGAGCTCGGCCCGTCGAACGCCTCGCTCCCCACCAGAGGGCCGAACTCCTCGGTCTGCGCCGCGCCGCCGAGCGTCCCCGGCCGGCCGAGCCCCAGGCTGACCCGGGCGGCCGGGTCGCCGAGACCCACGCCGCGGAACGTCCCCGCCCGCTCGTCGATCACCCGCCCGGCCGGATGCGCGACCCGGACCGTCCGGTCGCGCTCGATCACGGCAACCGGGTAGGGAGCCAGCCCGACCACGAACGCGACCCCGACGACCGCCCCCGGCACCCGCCGGCGACCTGTCCCGCGCTCCAGGATCCGCCGACCGACCGATCCGACCGCCAGGCCGAGACCAGCGACGAGGATGAGCGCGAGGCTCGCCAGTGGGCCGTCGCCCGGGTCGCCGGCCGCACCGGCGACCAGCGGCCAGACGATCGCCCCCAGGCCGGCGACGCCCAGCTTGAGACGTGCGCCGCGGACGCCCAGGCCGGCAATCAGACCGATCACGACGAAGGCCGCCAGCGGCACCCAGTCGCCGACCGGCAGGCGGTCGGAATGGAACTGCTCGACGACGAGGACTCCGACCGCCACGAAGGACCCGATCCCGACGACCCAGTCCCGGACCTCCGGAGTCCCGGCGCCGCCCGTCCGGTCCAGCGGTGCATCTCTCCCGGCCACGCCACTCAACCGCCCTTTGTTGACCTTCGGTCGACACGGACGATAGAGGCCGTTGGTCGGCTTGTCAACCGACGGTCAACACGGCTCCGACGAGTTCAGCCGGGCGCGCGGCCGACCAGCTCGCGAAAGCGCTCGCCGCGGTGCTCGAAGTCGGCGAACTGGTCGAAGCTGGCGCACGCCGGTGAGAGCAGTACGACCTGGCCGGGCCCGGCCGCCCGCCCGGCCTGCGCGACCGCCTGCTCGAGGGTCCCGCTCCGGCTGGCCGGCAGGTCGCCCAGCGCCCCGGCGATCAGCGGGGCGTCCTCCCCGATCAGGTACACACCGGCGCACCGGGCGGCGATCGCCGGGCCGAGCGGCTCGAACGACTGGCCCTTGCCCTGACCCCCGAGGATCAGGTGGATCGTGCCCGGCTCGAAGCTGTCCAGGGCGACCAGCGTCCCGGCGACGTTGGTCGCCTTCGAGTCGTTGACGAAGACCACCCCGCCGATCGTCGCGATCTCCTCGAGGCGGTGGGCGACGCCCCCGAAGCCACGCAACCCCGCCCGGACCGCGTCGATCGGGACGCCCCGGGCCAGCGTGACCGCGGCCGCGGCCATCGCATTGAGACGGTTGTGCCGACCCCGCAGGCGGATCTCGTCGACCCCTACCAGCTCGGTCTCGCCCCACCACAGCCTGCCGTCCCGGTCGCCGAGCTCGGCGTCGGGTCCCCGCCCGAAGCGAACCCGACCGGCCGCTCCGCCGGGGACGGGGAGATCGTCGGGCGCGATCGCAAGATCGCGCGGGCCCTGCCGGGCGAAGATCTCGAACTTCGCGGCCCGGTAGGCCTCGACGGTCCCGTGGCGGTCGAGATGATCGTCGGTCAGGTTCAGCAGGACGGCGGCCTCCGGCGCGAACCCGGTCGTGTCCTCGAGCTGGAAGGACGACGCCTCGCAGACGATCGTCGCGCCCGGGCCGATCGCTCCCGGCGCGACCAGCGTGCTCAGGGCACGGCCGACGTTCCCGGCAACCACCACGTCGAGGCCGGCCTCCCGGTGGATCGCGCCGATCAGCTCGACCGTCGTCGTCTTGCCGTTCGTCCCCGTGACCCCGATGAACTCGTTCTCCAGCAGCCGCCAGGCCAGCTCGAGCTCGCCGATCACGCTGAGGCCGCCGGCCCGGGCGGCCCGCACGACCTGGGCCTGCGCCGGGACGCCCGGACTCTTGATCAGCGTGCGGGCTCTGCCGACGAGGTCGACACCCTCGGTCTGGACGTGTGTCTCGATTCCCGTCAGGCCGTCGACCGACGGCGAGCCCCGGTCGCAGCCGATCACCGTCTCCCCCCGCGCCGCCAGCGCTCGGCCGGCGGCGACCCCCGACCGCCCGAGCCCGACGATCAGGTACGGGCCACCGGGCAGCGGCGGCCGCCCCGTCACGAGGAGATGCTCTGCTGGTAGATCGTGAAGCCGCTGGCCGCGCAGATCGCCGCGACGATCCAGAAGCGGAGGATGATCGTCGTCTCCGACCAGGCCTTCAGCTCGAAGTGGTGGTGGATCGGCGCCATCAGGAAGACCCGCTTGCGGAAGGTCTGGAACGAGAAGACCTGGATCGCGACCGACAGCGCCTCGACGACGAAGATCCCACCCAGGAGAATCAGCAGGATCTCGGTCTTCGTCATCACCGCCAGCCCGGCGATCGCCCCTCCGAGACCGAGTGATCCCGTGTCGCCCATGAAGATCGCCGCCGGGAACGCGTTGAACCAGAGGAACCCGACGCACGCCCCGACCAGGCAGCCGGCCAGCAGGGCGAGGTCGCGATCGCCGAGCGTGATGAACGTGATCCCGACGAACGCGAGCAGGACGATCGCCGCGCATCCGGCCGCCAGGCCGTCGAGCCCGTCGGTCAGGTTGACCCCGCTCGTCGTGCCGGCGACGACCAGGTAGATCACCACCGGGTAGAGGACTCCGAGGTCGACCTGGTAGTCGACGAACCGCAGCCGCAGGGTCGGCGGGAGGTGGGCCTGGCGGGTCGCGACCCACCACAGGCCGAGCGAGATCGCGACCTGCACGGCCAGCTTCGTCCGCGCCCGGAGGCCGAGCGACCGGCGTTTGACGATCTTCGTGTAGTCGTCGGCGAAGCCGAGCAGCGCGCAGGCGATCGCCGCGCCGAAGACGCCGATCGACCGCGGGTCGTAGTCCGAGAGGATCAGGAACGGCGCGGCGATCGCCGTGAACATGATGATCCCGCCCATCGTCGGCGTCCCCGACTTCACGTGGTGGCCCTGCGGCCCGTCCTCCCGGATGTGCTGGCCGAACTCACGCTCGCGCAGGAAGGCGATGAACTTCGGGCTGAGGAAGATGCAGATCAGCAGGGCGGACGTGCCGCCGATCAGGATTCGCCCCATTCAGTCGCCCATCGGATCTGCCCGCCGTCCGGCCGACAGGGCCCGCGTCACGGCCTCGAGCCCCACACCCCGCGAGCCCTTGATCAGGACGGTGTCGCCCGCCCGCAGGAGTCCCGGCACGAGGAGGGCCGCCTCGTCCGCGTCCCGGGCGTGCCGATGCTCGGGCTGGAGCTCGTCCTCGCGCTCTGCCCCGAACCGCTCGCCGGCCCAGGCCGCCCGGGTGCCGACCGTCACGAGGAGGTCAACGCCGGCTCCGGTCGCCTGCTCGCCGAGCTCGGTGTGGAAGCGGCGCTCCTCGGCGCCGAGCTCGAGCATGTCGCCGAGCACGGCGACCCGCCGGCCGGATGCCGTGAGCTTGAGGTCTTCGAGGGCGGCGCGCATCGACATCGGGTTGGCGTTGTAGCAGTCATCGACCACGACCACGCCGCTCGCCATCAGCCGCCGCTCTCCCCGGCCGCCGGAGAAGGTCACCTCGACCCGCCCGCGGGGTCGCACGCCGAGCGCCGCGGCCGCGCCGACTGCGGCAAGGAGGTTGCTCAGCTGGTGGGACGAGCGAAAGCCCGGCTCGAGCTCGACCCGCTCGCCGCGAACGTCGATCTCGACGCCGGCCGAGTCTGCCCGCACAAGGCTGACGTCGCCGGCCCGGCCGAAGCGGATCAGGTCGAGGTCGTCGCGGACGTACGGGTCGAGCGCCGGCTCGTCCGCCGGGATCACGGCGGTCGCACCCGGTTCGAGCGCGGCGAGCAGCTCGGCCTTGGCGGCCGCGACCGCCTCGATCGACCCGAGCTGCTCGAGGTGTGCCGGGCCGACGTTGACGATCACCCCGACCTCCGGCTCACAGATCGACGCGAGCAGGCCGATCTGGCCCGGACCGCGCATCGCCAGCTCGAGCACGAGGGCCTGCGTGCCCGCCGGAGCGCCCAGCACGGCCAGCGGCAGGCCGATCTCGGTGTTGTGGTTCAGCGGGCTCGCGACAGTCGCAAGCGCCGGCGAGAGCAGGCCCACGAGGATGTCCTTGGTCGACGTCTTACCGGTCGACCCGGTGATCGCGACGACCCGAGCCCCGCCGGCGCCGAGCGCCCGCCGCCAGGCTCGCGCGAGGGCGTGCAGGCCTGTCAGGGGATCCTCGACGACCAGCGTGACCCCAACCGGCGGCCGGGCCGGCCCGACCACCGACGGAGACTCGAGAGTCCCAGCCGGCCCGACGTGGCCGGGTCCGACCAGGACGCCCCAGGCACCGGCCTCGAGAGCGGCCGCGGCGAACGTCCCGCCGTCGGCGTGCTCACCGACCAGTCCGACGAAGAGGTCTCCCGGCCGGATCGCCCGCGAGTCGATCGACACGCCCGACGGCCCGGCGGCTCGTCCGGCCCGGTCGTCCGCGCGGCCGCCAGCTCGCATCCTCGGCCCGTCCGGGTCGCGCGCGAGGATCGCCCCGGCGGCCTCGGCGACCCGCCGGGCGTCCCAGTCCCTCATCCGCGGGCGCCCTCGACAGAGCGGCGTCCGCGGAGCGCTTCCCGGGCGACGAGCACGTCGTCGAACGGGAGCTTCCTCCCGCCGGCGAACTCCTGCCCCTGCTCGTGGCCCTTCCCGGCGATCACGACCACGTCCCCCGGGCGGGCCAGGTCGACCGCCCTGCCGACGGCCTTCCGTCGATCGACGACCACCTCGACGCCGGACGTCGCGTTGACGCCCGTCAGGATCTCCTCGACGATCGCCTCCGGGTCCTCTGACCGGGGGTTGTCGGACGTGACGAGGACGACGTCGGCCAACCGGGAGGCGATCTCGCCCATCTGCGGACGCTTGCCCCGATCCCGATCGCCACCGCATCCGAACACGCAGATCAGCCGACCGCCGGTCAGGGCCCGCGCCGTCTCGAGGACGTTGGCCAACGAGTCGGGAGTGTGGGCGTAGTCGACCAGGACGGCGAACTCCTGGCCCTCGTCGACCGGCTGGAAGCGGCCGGGGACAGGCTCGATGCCGGGGAGGGCCGCGGCGATCGTCGCCAGGGGGACGCCGAGCCGGTGGACGGCGGCGATCGCTCCGAGCACGTTCGAGACGTTGAACCGACCCGGCAGCGGCGAGCGGAGCTCGACCTCCCCGTCGGCGCACTCCAGCACGAAGCGGGCGCCCGTCAGGGTGAAGCTGACGTCCCGAGCCGCGTAGTCGGCGCTGCGATCGATCCCGAAGGTGACCGCGTCGGCCAACTCGGCGGCCAGCCGCCGGCCGTGGGCGTCGTCGGAGTTCACGACCGGGATGCCGGGATCGAGCTCGAAGAGACGCCGCTTGGCGGCGAAGTAGCCCTCCATCGACGGATGGAAGTCGAGGTGGTCCTGCGTCAGGTTCGTGAAGATCGACGCCGCGAAGTGGACGGCGTCGGCCCGGTGGAGCTCGAGCGCGTGCGAGGAGACCTCGATCGCAGCGGCCCGGTCGCCGGCGTCGAGCATCCGCGTGAAGGCCGCCTGAAGGTCGATCGCCTCCGGCGTCGTCCCGGGCAGCTCCTCGTCGCGGCCGCCGATCACGGTCTTCACCGTGCCGATCAGGGCGCACTGCTCGCCAGCCGCCTCGAGCAGCCTCCGCACGAGGAAGGCGGTCGTCGTCTTCCCGTTCGTCCCGGTCACCCCGACGACCCGGAGGCGCTCGCTCGGGTAGCCGTTGAAGCGGGCGGCGATCGGCGCCATCGTCGCTCGGGCATCGGCCACGATCAGCTCGGGCACGCCGAGGCCGAGGGGACGTTCGGCGACGAGGGCCACGGCTCCGGCCGCGACCGCAGCCGGCGCGTGGTCGTGGCCGTCGGACCGCAGGCCCGACACGCAGAAGAACAGCGACCCGGGCGTGACCCGCCGACTGTCATACGCGAGATTCGCGATCTCGCGGCCGGCGTCACCCGGCTCCCAGCCGCCGGTCGCCGGCGCCTCCTGGTCGGATCGGCCGTCCTCGTGATGGGTCTGCCGTTTCCGTCCGCCATCACCTACTTGGTGATCGCTCTGCAGTCTTCGTCCGCGATCACCTACTTGGTGATCGCTGTGCAGTCTTCGTCCGCCATCACCTACTTGGTCGAGCAGGCCGGTGGTCAGCTCATCCAGACGCATCGGGCACCCAGTCTAGGTGGCTAGCCCGGCGGAATCTCCAGGTAGGGCAGCGCGAACGACATGATCTGGCCGAACGCCGGCGCTGCGACCTGACCCCCGTCGATCGCGCCCTTGGGGTCGGAGACCTCGACCGACACGACGACCTTCGGGTCGCTGGCCGGCGCGAAGCCGACGAACGACGCGTCGTAGGCCGTGTTCGAGTACACCGAGCTGCCGGCCGCGACCTCGTTCGCCGTGCCGGTCTTCCCGGCGAGCTGGTACCCGGGGATCGAGACCTGACTAGCCGTGCCCCCCGGCGCGAGGACCCCCTTGAGCATGCTGCGCAGCTCGCTGGCCACGTTCGGGTCGAAGACCCGGTGGCCGGCCGGCTCGGTCGTCGGCTTGCCGGCGACCGCCCCGACGATGTGCGGCCGGCGGAGGATACCGCCGTTGGCGATCGCCGCGTACAGCGTCGTGAGCTGGAGCGGGGTGACCGACTCGCCCTGGCCGATCGGCAGGTTGCCCATCGAGACGCCGGAGTACTGGGACGGCTTGGGCACGATCCCCTGCTCCTCGCCCGGCAGGTCGACGCCGGTCAGGCTGCCGAAGCCGAGCCGGTCGACCCAGTAGTTGAAGCGCGGCGGGCCGAGCTTCCCGCCGATCTCGATCGCCCCGATGTTGCTCGACTGGGCGAGGATCTGCGACGTGCTGGCCTCCTCCGGTCCGCGGACGTCGTCGTCGTGGATCGTCCGGTCGTAGAACTGGAGCGACGTCGGCAGGTAGAAGTTGGTCTGCGGCGTCACCAGGCCGTCCTGGAGGGCACCGCCGATCGCGACGACCTTGAACGTCGACCCCGGCTCGAAGTTCATCTCGACCGCCCGGTTCTCGAGCGCCGAGGCCGGCGCCGCGCCGACGTCGTTGGCGTTGACCCGCGGCCAGTTGGCCATCGCCAGGATCGCCCCGGTCTGCGGGTCCATCACGATCGCCGTCGCACTCTGCGGGCTGTACTTGGCCCCGACGCCCGACAGCACGTTCTCGACGGCGTTCTCGAGCGCCGAGTCGAGCGTCAGGGTGATCGGCTTGCCCGGCCGAGCCTGCTTGACCTCGTCGACCGAGATCGGGTCACCCAGCGCGTCGTTGATCTCCCGGCGGACGCCGTTCGTTCCGCCCAGGGTCGAGTTCTCCGAGTACTCGAGGCCGGCCAGGCCGGTGCCGTCGACGCCGACGGTCCCGAGGACCTGGGCGGCGAGCGTGTTGTCGGGGTAGTCGCGGATCGCCACCGGCGCCAGGGCGACACCCGGAATGCGCAGCCTGGCGACCCGCTGGGCGACGGCGTCGGGGACGCCGCGCGCGAGGTACACGAAGCCCGTGTTCGGCTTGGTCAGGGCGGTCTCGAGCGTGGCCCGCGAGACGCCGACGATCGCCGAGATCCTGCTCGCCGCCGACGACGGATCCTTGACGAGGTACGGGGTCGCCGAGATGTCGTCGGCGGGCTCCGAGACGGCCAGCGGGACGCCGTTGCGGTCGAGGATAGCCCCGCGCAGGGCCGGGACCGTGACCTCGGTCAGCTGCTGGCCGTCGGCCACCTGACGAAGCTTCCCGGCCTGGAATGCGCCGAGGTAGAAGGTCCGTCCGCCGGCTACGACGAGCAGGATGACGAAGACGGCGAACAGCTTGCCGATGCGGAGCTGCATCGGCCCCATCAGCGGCCGATGACTCCTCGCGTCGCCGCTCGGACGTCCAACACCCTGGTCATGGCCCAGTCGACGCGGTCACGGCCGCGCCGGTCGACGGGATGGACGGGGTCGACGTGGTCGAGCTGCCGAGCGAGGCCCCCGCGGATGATGTCGAACCGGCGGGTGAGGTCGAGCTCGCGGTCGAAGTGGAGCCCGCGGTCGGAGCGGAGCCGGCCGAGCCGGTCGCGCCCGCGGACGGGGCGACGAGGGACGTGGCTGCCCTGGCTGCATCGCCGGGGCTCGCCCGGAGGTAGCGGACGTCGTCGGGTGGGGCGTAGACCATGCCGAGCTGGGTCGCTTCGGCCTGGACGCGCTCGGCCGAGCTGAGTCCGGCGACCTGCGCGGCGAGCAGCGAGCTCTCCCGCTGGAGGGCGGCCGCCCGGTCGATCGAGCTGCCGATCCCGGCATTCAGCTTCAGGAGGGTGACCTGCATCGCGACGATCCCGATCAGCGCGAAGGCGATCAGGCCGATCCAGGCCCGCCCGCGGATCAGGCGATCGAGCAGCGAGTGGTCGACGACCCGCGCGACGTGCGCGGTGAACGGAGCCGGCGAGGCCGGCCTGGCGATCGTCGGTCGCTGGACCCGCTCGGCCGGACGGGCGGGGCCGGAGACCCGGCGTGGACCGACGGGTCGGGGGGCCGGCGCCGCGGGGTGAGCGGCGGGATGTGCGCCGGCCGCGGTTGCGCGGGCGGCGGCGGCCGAAGGGCTCATTGGGCATCCCCGAGCTTGCGGGCGACGCGGAGGCGGGCGCTCGAGGAACGCGGGTTGGCCGCGATTTCCCCCGGGGTCGGCGCCACCGATCGGCGGGAGAGCAGCTCGCCCTCGGGGACCCGGCCGCACCCGCAGACCGGCAGCGCCGGCGGACAGATGCAGCCGCGGGCGCGGGCGACGAGGAAGCGCTTGACCCGGACGTCCTCGAGCGAGTGGAAGGAGATCCCTGCGAGACGACCGTCCGGGGCGAGCAGCCGCCAGGCCAGCGGCAGGGCGGCGTCGAGCTGACCGAGCTCGTCGTTGACGGCGATTCGCAGCGCCTGGAAGCTCCGCTTCGCCGGGTGACCGCCGGCGAAGCGGGCCGGCGCGGGGACGGCGGCCTTGATGATCTCGACGAGCTGGTGCGTCGTCTCGATCGGCGCCCGCAGGCGCTCGGCGACGATCCGCCGGGCGATCGGTCCGCTGTAGCGCTCGTCGCCGAAACCGCGGAGCAGGCGGGCCAGTCGTCGCTCGTCCCAGGTGTTGACGATCTCCCTGGCGGTCAGCTCCTGCGAGGGATCCATCCGCATGTCGAGCGGCGCGTCATAGGAATAGGAGAACCCGCGCTCCCAGGTGTCGACCTGCATCGAGGACATCCCGAGATCGAAGTAGACGTGGTCGGCCTGGACGCCCTGCTCGACGAGCAGCTCGAGCCCCTCGACGAAGCTCGCGCGGATGAACCGGGTCTGACAGGGGACCTCGCGTGCGAGCTCGGCGAAGCGCTCCTCGGCCGTCGGATCCCGATCGATGCCGATCAGCGTGCCGGTCGACCCGAGCCGGTCGGCGACGAGGCGGGCGTGGCCGCCCCCGCCGAACGTGCAGTCGACCGCCACCTGGCCCGGAGCCGGATCGAGCAGCTCGATCAGCTCGCCGGCAAGCACCGGAACATGCGTCGCAGTCATGTCAAGCAGGATGGCCAAGTTGCTCGGTGATTCGTTTGACGGCGGCCGCCAGCGTCCCGCTGTGGTCGCTCCAGGCCACCCGATCCCAGACCTCGAGGCACTGGCCGGCGCCGGCGACGACGACCTCCTTGTCGAGGCCGGTCTGCTCGAGAAGCCGTGCCGGAACCATCACGCGGCCGGCGCTGTCGAGCTCGATCTCGTGCGAGTTGGAGTTGTAGAACCGGTTGACCGTCGCGAAGTCGTCGGAGAGCGGGTGGAAGCTCGAGAGGATCGTTGTGACGTACTCGTCGAACTCGTTCGAGCGCCAGACCGAGATGCAGCTCTGGGTGTCGTGACGGAGAGCGAGGACGATCCCGTCGGCGAACGTCGCCCGAAACTTGGCCGGAATCGTGAGCCGGTTCTTTGAGTCGAGTGTGTAGTCAAAGGATCCGCGGAAGGTCATCGTGGGTGTGGCGAAGAATTTCGAGCCGAGGTGGAGGAGTGGGAGGAGCCCCTCCACCCCGGTTCGGTGACGCGAAGCTACCCCACTTTCCTCCACAAGGCAACTATGCAGGAACACTTTCCCCCACCTCGGGCGTCGGAAGACCCACCGAGCGCGGCCGTCGCCCCGCGATTTCGGGGGCTTTTCCTGCCCACGCCGACGCCGGCCGGCGGCGCCGGCCTTGCAGGTTCTCGTGCACACCGAGTCGGTGGGAAGCGGCCTGCAGAACCAGGCTGATCGGCGATTGGCCCAACGCCGGCGGCCCTGGGCGTCCCCGGCGGTCGAGCGCGTCGACCGAGCCGGTCGCGGGTGACGTCCGGCAGGCCTGCTAGGCGCGATTCACGGGACGCGTCGGGCCGGGTGAAAGATCGCGTGCATTCCGGCCGCTGGAGAAGGAATCCGGCTTATGATGCCGACGGCCCGTAAGGGTCCCTTTATGAACACTGCCCGCCGTGGAAACTACAACTCTGGCGAAGACTTCGTGCTCGAGTACGGAGAATTGCGCTTCACGTTCAACGAACGTGACTTCGGTGAGCGCTGCGAGCAGGCGGCGCTCCGCCTCGGGTTCGTCGCCGGCCGGCTGGACGATGCCGAGCTCGAGGATCTCGTCAACCTCGCCGTCAACGGCGAGATCCAGGACCCGGCGTCGGCGCTCGGCGAGCACGTCAACGACTGCTGGCCGGAGCTGGTCGGTCCGGCCGAGCGATCGCTGGTCCACTGGCTGCGGCGACTCGTCTTCAGGGGGGCCTGGCTCGACCAGCGCGTCAACGAGGGCGAGCTGGCGGTTTCGTTCTGCGATCGGACCAACAACTTCGAATACGTCCAGCCGGATCGCGGCGGCGAGCCGATCGAGCTGGCGCCCGAGCCGTCATGGGGCCGGGTCGGCTACCAGCCGTGAGCGGCGGCGGACCCAAAGCACGCCGGCTCTGATTCGGGGACTGTCCGGAGGGTTCGGGTCGGCCCGATGGGTCGACGCGGCCAACCGGCTGGCGAAGACCGAGCGGTCGGGTGCAGGCGAACCCCGAGAGAGCATTGCCAGTCTCACTCGGGTTCGCACCTGCTCTCGCGGCGTTCCCGACGTCGGCCGGCCCAGCCGACGCGGGTCTCGAGTCGGCCCCGATCGCGGGCCGGGTGCCAGCGGCCGGGCTGGCGTCGGCGAGGCAGCTGCTGCGGTACCTCTCCTTCACGAAAATAGCTGCCTGAGGCAACTACTTTTCTCGGAGACCACACCTCCACGCCCGGTCAAGCCAACGGCCGATGTCCGATGTCGAGCCGTTCCGTCGCGACCCGCACCGTCTACAGCTCGGAGCGGGCCTTCGCGATCGCCTGGTAGCCCTCGAGGCCGACCAGCAGCTCCGCGCGGATCGTCCCGCTCGCGATCGGTTCGACGGCCGGCAGGGTTCCGCAGGCGACCCGCGCCTGGTCGAAGACGACGACCGTCGTCTCGCCGCCGATCGGCCGCTCGGCGGTCGCGATGATCGTCAGCGAACCTCCGTCCCGAACGTTCCGCGCGGCGGCGAGCGCCCGACGGACGACAGGCGGGTGGAGCCCATCGAGCGTGTCGATCAGAAGCGCTGCGTCGCCGCCGCGGGCTGCGACCCGCCGGGCCCGCTCGACGGCCTGCTCGACGGCCGCCGCGCGGGCGTCGGCCGTGGCCGCGAAGGTCAGGCCGCTGACCGTTGCGATCGTGGACTCCTTCCACTCACGGAGCTCCTCAGGCCTGACTCCGACGAGCAGCACCTCGACCTCGAGATCGTCGATCCCGGCAAGCACGCCGGCCAGGCGCTTGATCGCCTCGGTCTTTCCGGACCGGGCCGGTCCCGCGAGGACCACGCGGGAACCGCGGCCGATCGGCGCGTAGAAGCCGATCGCGGCGAGCGTCGGATCGTCCTCGCCGAGGGCGATCAGGGTGGAGGGGAAGTCGGCATCCAGCTCCTCGAGCCGGGTTCCGGAGACCGACTCGTCGGCCGCGACGCCGTTGATCGTCGCGACGCGGATCAGCGACGGATGGCGCTCGGAGCGCCGCGCGCGACGCAGCGGGCCGCTGACCCGATCGCCGGTCACGAGCTCGCACCGCCGGGCCTGGGCCGCGGAGATGTAGACGTCGCCGTCGGACGGTTCGGGCGGCGAGACCCGGAGGAAGCCGGAGCCGTTCGGCAGGAGCTCGACGATCCCCTCGACGTAGTTCGAGTCGGTCGCGGGGGCGTCGGGGCTCGCGCCGGACGCGTCGCCGACCTCGGCGTCGGCTTCGGCTTCGACCGGAACCTCAGCCTTGGCGCTGACCTCCGGCTCGGCGTCGGCCTCGACGACCTTGCGAGCGCGGCTGCGGCGTGGGGCGCGGGGCTTGGGCGTCTTCGGGGCGTCAGCCTCGGCCTCCGCGTCGGCCTCGCCGGAGGCCGCCGATTCGGTCGGCGGGGCATCGGCAGCGGCCTCGGGCTTCGCGGCCGAGCTCGCGCGGCGCCGTCGCGGAGCCCTGGCCGGCGGGCTGGCTGGCGCGTCGTCCTCGCCGCCACCCTGGCGGGCGAGGATCGCGTCTGCGAGCTCGGTCTTCCTCAGGCGGCGAAAGCCGTCGATTCCGAGCGTCGAGGCGAGCGCGTGAAGGTCGGCGAGCGGGCTGTCGTCGAGTGCGGAGCGGGTGAGAACGGACATGTGTGATCTCCTGAACGGGTGGAAGGCGTCCGGCGGCGTTGAGACAGCCGTCGGCACCCTGTCTGGCGCCGGGATCGGCGCGCGTTGGAATACAAGCTTAGTGACCGGATGTTCAAGACCCGCGGTTCGCCCGAGGAGACAGCCGCCGCACGCCGAGCTCGCGAAGTCCAGGCGCCGACGAGCCGCGACCAGGCTGCCTCGCCGCGTCCGAGGCCGTCTGAGGTCGCTCAGAACACCGAGGCGGCGGCCGCGAGCAGTGGCGGCGCGACCTGCTTCTTGCGGCTCATCACGCCCGGCAGGGCGACCGCGCCGTCGACCGGGCTCTGACCGAACGCGTGCTCGACGAGGTGGTCGGAGCCGGCGACGAGGAGCAGCGTGTCGCGCGCGAGGACGTCGGTCAGCATCAGCGCGAACAGCACGTGCTGGCGGTGGATCTGCTGGGCCTCGATCGCCGCGAGCAGCTCGGCGGTCCGTTCGAAGAGACCGCCGCCGACCGTCTCGATCTGCGCGACACCGATCGTCCGAGCCCCGTCGAGCTGGTACTCCTTGAGATCTCGCAGGACGAGCTCGTCGGCGCCGACGTGGGAGACGTCGGACGAGCACTCGAACATCTCCCGGCCGAACGCGGCCGCCTCCAAACCGGTCAGGCCCTCGATGTGCTCGGTCGCGACCCGATCCCGGGGCGTCGTCGTCGGGGATGTCAGGAGGACAGTGTCCGAGACGATCGCGCCGAGCAGCATCGTCGCGGTCGACCGCGACGGCTCGATTCCCGCCTGCCGGAACCGCTCGGTCACGAGCGTGGCGGTCGAGCCGACCGGATCGAAGCTTGCTCGGACGGGGAGTTTCGTCTCGATCGAGCCGATGTGATGATGGTCGAGGATCTCGACGATCTCCGCCTCCTCGACGCCGGGAACGCTCTGCGCACGCTCGGCGTGATCGACGAGCAGGACCCTCCGCAGCGGCGGGCGGACGAGGTCGGCCCGGGTGACCAGGCCGACCGGCCGGCCGCTGCCGTCAACCGCGACGGCCGCCCGGTAGTGGACGTCCTTGATCTGATCGGCGATATCCGAGACGAGGTCGTCTCCGGTGACCGTCAGCGGGTCCCCTTCGATCAGTGCGTGGCACGGCTCGGAAAGCGTGATCATCCGGCTCGTGACGTAGCTGTCGAGCGCCGAGACGACGATCGGCGTCCCCGCGGCGCGGGCGATCTCGAGGATGTCGTCGCCGGGAATCGTCCCGTTGCTGGTGACCAGCAGGGCAATCCCGGCCGTGATCGCCCGCTCCTGCGAGTCGGGTCGGTCGCCGACCACGACCACATCGCCCCGGCCGACCTTGCTCGGCGAGTCGCTGTCCATCGCCTGCACCCAGACCCGGCCCCGGATCAGGCACTCCGCGCCGGTCAGGAGCTCACCCTGGAGGACGTCGACGATCGCCTGGAGGGACGTCGGCACGTCGAGTCGCGAGGCCTCGCGTGACTCCCGGATGTAGCGTCGGGCGAGCGCCCGCTCGGTCAGCACGCCGCAGAGCACGCCGACGTCGTCGACGATCGGGACGAGGTCGACGCTGGCTCCGGCCATCTTGAGCCCAACCGTCCGCACCGGCTCGGAGCGACTGGCGATCGGGAAGCTCGCGCGCATCACGTCACGCACGCGCAGCCTCACATGTGCCAGAAAATCCGGGAGCGTGGCGCCACTGCGCTCGATCAGCCACTGAGTCTGCGCGTTTGCGTGACCAAGTCGGACGGGAACAAACCGGTAGGTGTGATCGAGCTGATTCTTCAGCTCGGCATACGCGATCGCGGATGCGATCGAGTCAGTGTCCGGATTGCGGTGGCCACAGACGTAGACATGCGGCCGGGCCGGAGCCTCGTCAGCAACCGGCTCGGGTATCGAGACTGAGCTAGCCATTCGCAGTCAGGCAGAGGATACGGACGCCTCCCCGGCAGCGCAGTTCGGCGAGCCCCCCCGGGAACCGCGGCCGACTCACACGATCTGCGCGACGAGCTGCTCGGCCGAGCCGCGGGGCAGGGAGCGGGAGAACAGCTCCCTGGCTCGAAGCGTCAGTTTCCCTGGAGCAGCCAGGGGTCTGGCGTCGATGCTCGCGATCGGGACGACCTCCGCGCCGGTACCCGTCATGAACGCCTCGTCGGCCGTCCAGGCGTCGGCCAGGACGAGGGGCGTCTGCGCCACGGGGATCCCTTCCGCCTCGAGCAGGCCGATCACGTGGTCGCGCGTTATCCCCCTCAGGCCACCGGCCGTGACCGGCGGGGTGCGCACGACGCCGGCCGAGACGAGAAACACGTTGTCGGCGGTGCACTCGGCGATCTCACCGGCCGCGTTGAGCAGCAGCGCGTCGTGGGCGCCCCGCGCCCTCGCCTCGATCGAGGCGAGGACCGACGTCAGGTAGTTGAGGGATTTCACCTGCGGGGGGAGCGCGTCGGACGCGGTCCGGCGGACGCTCGCCGTGATCACGTCGACGCCGCGGTCGTACAGCTCGATCGCGTAGAGCCGCAACGGTGCTGCGATCAGGATCACGGTCGGGCGCGAGCACGTGTGCGGTGAAACGCCGAGTGCCCCCGGCCCGCGAGTCACGATCAGCCGGAGGTAGCCGTCGGGCTCGTCGTAGCGGTCGATCGCCTCACGGCAGAGCGCTTCGAGGTCGGCGTCGCCGAGCGGGACGTCGAGCAGGAGGCAGCGGGCGGACGCCCGCAGACGGCGGAGGTGCTCGCCGAGCAGGAACGGCTCGCCGTCGTAGAACCTGATCCCCTCGAAGATGCCGTCGCCGTAGAGCAGGCCGTGGTCGAGCACGGACACGCTCGCCGTGGCCGCGTCGTCATGCCAGACGCCGTCGGCCCAGGCGATCGATCGAGCGGACATCGGGGTACCTTACTATGTGGCCGCACAGTTGTCACGGCTCGCCACCCGAACCCGCCTCCCATGCCCACACCCACCGCCACGACGATCCCGCCCCCGGCCCCGGCACCGGCGCGCCGACGCAATGCCGACGCGTCCCGGCGGGCGATCCTCGACGCGGCCGAGGAGCTGTTCGCCGCGGAGGGATTCGATCGGGCGAGCCTTCATGCGATCGGACGACGCGCGGGTGTGTCGGCCGCCCTTCCGGCGTACTTCTTCGGCGACAAGGAAGGGCTCTACCGGGCGGTCATGGTGCGGCTCCTGGAAGAACGCGAGGCTCGGCTCGGCCCGCTGGCGGCGCGGGCCGGCGAGACCCTCGAAGCGACCGGGGACCTCCGTGCGGGTCTGGAGATCCTGATCGACGGCTACGTCGACTTCCTCCGCGAGCGCCAGGCCCTCGTCCGCCTGATGGGTCGCGAGGCGCTCGACGGCGGCCGCCGGCTCGGGCCCGAGCCTCGTCACTCGGTCGCCGTGGAGAGCGCCCTCGCGCGTGTCGTGCGCTGGTTGCCGCCCCGGCCGGGCCCATCGGTGGACCCGCAGCAGCTCCTCATAACGACGGTCGGCCTGTGCTTCTTCCCGCTCGAGCACAACGACACGATGCTCGCGGCGATGGGCCTCGACGCGACGAGCGATGCCTTC
>DATCEH010000070.1:0-83483 GCA_036510225.1 Solirubrobacteraceae bacterium
GCAGCAGCCGGCACGGCAACAGGCGCCGGCGGACTCACCGCAGCAGACGGCACGGCAACAGGCGCCGGCGGACTCACCGCAGCAGCCGGCACGGCAACAGGCGCCGGCGGACTGACCGCGGCCGCCGGCACGGCGACGGCGGCCGGGGGGCTCGCCGCGACCGGCGCGGGCATCTCGGCGACCGGGGCACTCGCCGCCGGCGGGGCCGGCGTATCGGGGGCCGGCGGCCTCGCCGCGACCGTCGGCGGCGGCCTGGCAGCCAAGCTGGCGATCGGCGGCGCGGTGGCCGTGATCGCGTCGGCCGGTGCCGCGGCCACTCTCCACCGCCGGTCTCATTCGGCTCACCGGGTCACCACGGGCGCGGTCGGAGGACATCGGTCGCCGGCCGTCGTCCATGCGTCAACACCGAGACGACCGGGACGGGTGACCGCGGCGGCGGTAACGATCAGACGTCCGGCGTCCAAGCTCCAGGCGGCCGCCAGGGCGAAAGCGCTCGCGAGGAAGGCGCGGGTCAAGCAGGCCGCGGGGATCGGCCTCGAGAAGAGCGGCCTGGACACTGCCGGGCTCGGCGCAAACGCCGCCAAGGCCGGCCGGGCGAAGGCCACGACGCCCACGACGAGACCCACCAAGGCCACCGCCACGAAGAGACATCCTGCCGCCGGGGCGCGCAAGCCAGCGGGCACGCGGGCCGGCACAGGCACCAGGACTGGGTCGGGCACGACCGGCCCGACCGGGTCGACCGCCGGGAAGACCGGTCGCGTCGGCGCCAAGCCGACGCGCACGAAGCCGTCGCCGGCCGGGAAGCCGACCAAGCCGAAGCTCGCGGGCTCAGGCCGACTGCACGCGACCGCGGGGCTCGGCGGGACGCCCGGCGCGGCGAAGACGAACCTCAAGCGCGGCGGCCACGCCAAGGCCAGGAGACGTCCGGCGACGGGCGTCACCGCAGGCGCCGTCACCGGGACCCGCCGCCGGACGGCGGCATCGACCGTCGCCACCGCCAGCCCGCAGGGCTCCTGACGGCCCACGCCCACCCGCCGCCTCACCGAGCTACGGCGAAGTTCCCCCGGGGACGAGCGTCATGCCACCATCGTCACCGATGAACCGGCCACTCCCGGCCGTGACGGGTCGCGGCGAAGGAGTCAACTCACGCCACCGATCCCGCCGTTAGTCGACTTAGGTAGACTTGTTCGCGGATGCGTTCTCGCCGACCATCCCCACAAACGACCCGCGTGCTCGGCGCGCTCGCCGGCGACCCGGCCGCCTGGCGCCACGGCTACGAGCTCGGTGTCGCCGTCGGGCTTCGCTCCGGATCCCTCTACCCGATCCTCGTACGCCTGTCTGACCGCGGCCTGCTCGAAGCCAGATGGGAGTCCGAGCAGACTCCCGGCCGCCCGCCGAGACACCTGTACCGTCTGACCGGCCCGGGCCTCGAGTACGCGATCGCGCACGCTCCGGCTGCTGCAATCCGGCCAGCGAAAGCGACGCAGCCCGCACTGCGAGGCGCGTCATAGGCGCCCTGCTCGCCTTCGCCGTCCTGGTGCTCGTCGTCGTCTGGGCGCTGCCCGTCGTGCGAGCCATCCGCCACGTCGCCACCAACTCGAGGGCCGATCGGCCTGCCGGCGTGCTCAGGCTCGCCGCGCGGTGCCTTCCGACCGACCGTGCTGCGTGGGGCGAGGCGATGCTCGCCGAGCTCGACGAACCATCGGATCCCCGCGGGCGTTGGCGCTTCAGCCTCGGTTGTCTCAGGGCGGCAGTCGTCATGCGGATCCGGGCGACCCTCGTCGCGGGCAGCCGCGGCGGCAAGCCGACGCGCGCCGTCCTGCTGGGCACGGTGATCGCCGCGGGGGCGCTGACCGTCTACGGCCTGGTCCGCTATCCGGCCCTCCGTGCGAGCGCCGATGCCGAAGCCGCCGGCGCCGCCCTCGCCGCCATGCTCGCGATCGACGCCGTGCTCGCGCTCACCTTGCTGCGGGGAACGACGCCGCAGGACGGCCGGGCCCGTCGACTCGGCGTGATCGGTGGCATCGTCGTCGGGCTCGCGTGGTTTGCCGTGCTGGGCCCGGGCCCCCTGAAGGCCTGGGTCGTCGTCCCCCTGCTGATCGCTCTGGGATGCCCGGCCGTCGTCGCCGCGGTCACTGCTCGGGGCTCCGCGGCTCCCACCGCGGCGGCCGTGTGGACAGGCGTCGGCGGCGGACTGGTGGTCTTCGTCGGCTGGGCGACGGCCACCTACCTACGGGCCGGCCGGCCATACGACGCCCAACTCGTTCGCGACTTCCATCGCAGCGGCGCCCACGACCTGGCGACCTACGCGATCGCCGGCAACCTGGAATCGGCGGTCGGCCTGCTGGTGGGGATCCCGATCGTCTGTCTCGCGCTCGGCTCGTTGGCGCGTCTGGCCACCGCAGGCGACCTCGGCCGGACCCTCTCCGCACACCGCGCCGCCCCACGGCGCTGAGCCGCCGAGCGGGCACCGGCATCGGACCCGTCCGACTGCGCATCTGAGACCCCCCGCGTCCGCCGACGGCGGCCAAGGCCACGTCTACGCGCTCTAGGTCAGGGCGTTCGTCACCGACCCGAGGATCGTCCGGCTCAGGTCGCCGGCGGTCCGCGGGCCGAACGACGCGACGACGACCGCCAGGTCGTTGCGGTTGAAGTCCGCCTGCGCCCGGATCACGCCCGACGCCGGCGGCGACCCGGCCGGCGCCGCGTAGGCGAACGTCCGGCTGATCCCCGGACCCTTCGAGAAGCCGATCGACAGCGAGCCCGGCTGCCACGACCTGCTCGGCACCGGCGTCCCCGGGAACAGGCCCCGCCAGACCCTGATCGCCCGGACCGCGACGGCGGCCGTCTCCCGCGCCGATTCGTCGCCGCCGGCCTGCGCCAGGCTGAACTGTCCATTCAGGCGGATCATCACCGCCCCCTGCGAACCGTCCGGGCTCTTCCAGGCGGCGATCTGCGCGGGGAACTCCCGCACACCGAAGGGGATCCCCGGGACCCGGTCGGCCGGCAGCCAGCCGTGCGGCAGGCAGACGGCCACGTTCATCTCCCGGTCGAACGCCGGGCTCAGCGCCGGCGAGGAGATCTGGCCGTCGGCCTGCGCGTCGAGCCGGCCGTCGACGTACAGCTCAAGTCGGTACCGGCCCGGCTGCAGGCAGCCCGACGCCGACCCCTTCGTCGTGACCGCGAGGAACGACCGCGAGATGCCGAGCCGGCCGCTCGCGTCCGCGGTCAGCGAGACCGGCCCGGAGATCGCCGGCACGACGCTCCAGCCGGCGGCGCCCGGCCCCTCGTAGTACCACTGCGCCGAGACCCGGTCGGCCTTTCCGAGCCCCAACTGGCTGGTGATCGTCAGACCGACCGTTCCCGGGTTGACGCGGATCGCCACCCGATCGATCCGCGGGGTCGCTCGCCGCGGGACCGGCTGGCCCAGGCCGACGACGACCGCCTTGAGCCGCTCGATCTCCCCCGTCCGGCCGCGGCCCGCCTGCCCGAGCAGGTCAAGGCCGGTCAGGCCGCCGGCGACGACCCGCTCCGCCTGCGCCGGGCTCGACCCCGTCTTCCGCGCGGCGGCGACCGCCACCCGGAAGGCCGCCGACGCCTGCCCGGTCCGCCCCAGCGCCAGCATCGCGAGTCCGCGGGTCAGCTCGGGCGTCGGGTCCCCCGGGTCGTCGGCGGTCGTCTGCCGGGCGAGCGCCGCGCTCTCGGCGAGGGCCGCGTCCGACCGCGTCCTGATCCCCAGCTCGGCCAGGCCGGCCGCCAGGGCGTTCGACGCCGCGACGAGTCCCAGCCCGCGGGCCCCGGCCTCCCGCAGGTCGGCGATCGCCGATCGCAGCGTCGGCAGGCCGACCAGGCCGAACGGGTTGTCCCGGCTGACCGCCGGCGCGTCGCGCGCCAGCTCGGCGACAGCCCGCTCGTAGTACGGCCGCGCGAAGTCCGGCCGCAGGCGGATCGTCACCGAGAATTCCCGGGCAGCGGTCGCGTAGTCCGCCTTGCCGAGCGCGACGACCCCGTCGGCGTAGTGGGCGGCCGCCGCCTGATCGTGCGCGTGCCCCTCCCCATGGAGGCCCTCATAGGCCCCGTAGATCAGCGCGAAGACCACCATCCCGCTCGCCGTCAACGAGAACAGCCGGGCCCGCTCCCGGCCCTGGGGCGTCAGCGTGAAGCCGAACAGGAAGATCGCCACCCCGAACATCGTCAGCGTGATCGTGTAAGCCACGCTCTGGCCCTCCCGGTCCGAGCTCCGCTCGAGCGCCGCGTCGCGCAGCGCCGTCAGGCGCTCGGCATTCCAGCTCGCATCAGCGAAATAGCTCCGCGGGAACGCGAGGTCCTGGTCCGGCCCGTCCCGCGAGCTCGCGCACCCCGCCGGCGGGGTCGCATCGGCGGGCGTGATCGGACACAGCCGGCGCCCGAGCAGGGAGCTCGTCGCTCCGTTCGGGCCGACCTGCCCGAGCGCGGTGGTCTGCCCGTCCGCGAGGATGTTCGTGGCCGTCAGCGTCTGCCCGGCGACCGCCTCCAGCCGACGGACCCCGAGGATCGTCGTGTGATCCCCGAGCAGGTACGCCTCCCACGAGTTGCCCAGCCGGCGTCGCTCGGCGTCGAGCAGGAGGAACCGGCTGTACTGGAGCTCCGCCGCGTCGCTCGCCGCCGACCGCGCCTGGACCGCCTCGACCCCGAGGCTCTGCGCCTGGACGCCCCAGGACGCCGACGTCTTGACCGCTTCGCTCTGGACGTAGGCGACGATCGCCCCGAGCAGCGTCGCGAGGACCGCGGCCACCGACATCCGGTCCTCGAAGCGCCGGCGCCGCCGCCGGCGCTCGGCCTCCGTCGGCACGGCCGGCCCGGCCACCCTAGAACCAGACCGGGATCGTCAGCACGATCGCCGCGACGACGACCAGGCCCGCCGAGCAGGCGAAGATCCGCCGCGACCGGCTCTTGCGACGGGCGACCTCGGCCAGCGTGCAGAAGAACAGGCCGGCCGTCCAGAGCGTCGCGATCCCCGTGTAGTCGGTCGCCTTCCTGTGGCCGGCGGCCGCCTCCGCCGCGTCCTGTCCGGCCTGCTGGGCCTGGAGGTCCGGATCGTCGGCCGTGATCGAGTTCAGCGCCGCGCCGAAGTCGAAGTGGAGCGGCGGGCCCGCCCGGTAGCCGGACGACTGCAGCGCCTGGCGGTAGCCGGCCGCCAGGCTCCGGTCGATCTGGGCCGAGCGAAACAGCGACAGGGCGAGCGCCGGCGAGACCGGCCGCTCGGCGACGGCCTGCGCGCCGGCGACCCGTGACGTGCTCTCGTACTCGGCGAAGTACCCGAACGTCCGGGCGTCCTGGTTGACGGTCGCCAGGTCCCGGGAGAAGTGCTCCTCCCGCAGCGCCTGGTTCTGCAGCTCGTTCTGGTCGGCATCACCCGCCCGCGTCGACCAGACCGCCGCCCGCTGGGCGACGAGCGGCGCGGCGAGCGCACAGACGAGGATCCCGATCCCGACAACCGGGATGCGCGTCGTCCGCACCATCGTGCGGACGAATCCGTCGACCAGCCGCCGCCCCCGCCCCCGCCGCGTCACTCAGCGATCCTCCCGCTCAGGCCAGTCGACTGTCAAGGCCGCGCCGGCTACGTTCGTCCGAGCACGGCTCCCAACTCCACGGCCACCCGCGCCACCTGGCCCTCTGACATCTCCGGGAAGAACGGCAGGGCCAGCGACCGGGCGGCGACGTCCTCGCAGACCGGGAACTCCCCCTCCCGATGGCCGAAGCGGTCCCGGTAGTAGCTCATCAGGTGGATCGCCGGGAGGTACGGCTTCGACTGGATCCCCCGCTCGGAGAGCGCACGGATCGTCGCGTCCCGGTCGACTCCCAGGGGTAGCTGGACGACGAAGACGAACCATCCTCGAACGGCCCCTCCCCCGTCGGGACACGGCAGCTCGACGCCGTCGAAGTCGGCCAGGTGGTCGCGATAGTGGCCGGCCACCCGCGCCCGGCCGGCGAGCATCTGGTCGAGGCGGCCGAGCTGGGCCAGGCCGAGGGCGCAGGCGATGTCAGACAGCCGGTAGTTGAAGCCCAGCCGGTCATGGTCGAGCCAGCTCATGTCCGGCGCCCGGCCCTGGTTGCGCTCGGAGTCGATCCGCACCTTGACGGCGCGATCCCCCGTCGTGACCATTCCCCCCTCGCCGGTCGTCAGCTGCTTGTTCGCGTAGAACGCGAAGACCGCCGGGTGCCCCCGCGCACCGACGCTCACGCCGTCCGGATGGACGGCGCCCAACGCCTCGCAGGCGTCCTCGACCAGCGGCAGGCCGAGTGCCTCCAACGGCTCCATCTCGCACGGCCATCCGAAGATGTGAACCGGCAGGATCGCCGTCGTCCGCTCGGTCACCGCCGCGGCCGCGGCCGCCGGATCCAAGGTCAGCGTGACCGGGTCGATGTCGGCGAAGACGGGCGTCGCTCGTTCGAACACGACGACGTTCGCCGACGCGACGAACGAGAGCGGACTCGTCACGACCTCGTCCCCGTCGCTGACCCCGGCCGCCCGCAAGGCAAGGTGAAGCCCGGCCGTGCCGCTCGAGACCGCGCTCGCATGCCGCGCGCCGACTGACACACAGAACTGCTCCTCAAAAGCGCCAAGACGCGGGCCGAGCGACAGCTGACCTGACCGCAGGACGGCGAGCACAGCCGCCTCCTCCGGCGGTCCGATCACCGGGCGCGCCAGCGGGATCGGCCCCTGGTCAGCGCTCACCGGCAGCGCGAGCCGCCGCGGCTCAGCGCTCACGCGCGGCGTGCCCGGCCGGCGCCCGACCCGGCTGCATGCCGTGCTCGATCGAGTCGACGAGCGCCTCCCACGACGCCTCGATCAGGTTCTCCGACACGCCGATCGACCCCCACACGTCGTGGCCGTCGGACGCGTCGATCAGGACCCGCGTGACCGCGTCGGTGCCCTTCGCCTCGTCGAGGATCCGCACCTTGTAGTTGACGAGATCGATGTCGTGGAGGTGCGGATGCGCGTCGCCGAGCGCCGCCCGCAGCGCCTTGTCCAGCGCGTTGACCGGGCCGCCGCCCTCCGCCGTGCAGACGATCCGCTCGTCGCCGACCCAGACCCGCACGGTCGCCTCGGTGGCGACCGTCCCGGCCGCCGACTTCTCCACGATCACCCGCCACGAGTCCAGCCGGAAGAGCGGCTCGTAGTCGCCTGACTCCTTGCGCAGGAGCAGCTCCAACGACGCGTCGGCCGCCTCGAACTGGTAGCCCCCGTGCTCGAGCAGCTTGATCCGGTCGAGCAGGCGGCTCGCCGCCTCCCCGTCGATCTCGAGGCCGGCCGACCGTGCCTTCTCGATCACCGTCTGCCGGCCGGCCAGCTCGCTCATCAGAAGCTCGCGCTGGTTGCCGACGACCGCCGGGTCGACGTGCTCGAAGGTGCTCGCGTCGGCGCTCACCCCGGCGACGTGCATCCCACCCTTGTGGGCGAACGCGTTCTTCCCGACGTAGGCCTGGTTCGGGTCGGGCGTGACGTTCAGCAGCTCGTCGACGAAGTGCGCCGTCTCGGTCAGCTTGGCCAGTTGCGCGTTGGTGAGGCACCGGTGGCCGAGCTTGAGCTGGAGGTTGGCGATGATCGAGACGAGGTTGGCATTGCCGGTCCGTTCGCCGCACCCGTTCATCGTCCCCTGGACCTGCGTCGCCCCGATCTCGACCGCGGCGATCGAGTTGGCGACGCCGCACTCGGCGTCGTTGTGGCAGTGGATCCCGATCCGCAGGCTCCCGTCGAGCGTCCCGACGGCGTCCCGGGTCGCGAGCGTGATCTGCGACGGCAGCGACGACCCGTTCGTGTCGCACAGAACGACCGTCTCGGCCCCGGCCCCGGCCGCCGCTCGCAGGCACGCCCGCGCGTAGGCCGTGTCGTCACGCCAAGCATCGAAGAAATGCTCGGCGTCGTAGATCACCCGCTTGCCCTCGCCGACGAGAAACCCGATCGACTCGGCGATCATCCTGAGGTTCTCTGCACGGTCGACTTTGACCACTTTCTCGAGGTGGAGCCCCCACGTCTTGCCGACCAGCGTGCAGACTCGGGCATCGCATTCGGCCAGCAGCCGCAGCCCCGGGTCGTCCTCGGCGCGTGTGTCCTTACGCCGGGTCATCCCGAACGCGGCGATCTCCGCCTGCTCGAAGGTCTCCCCGCCGAGCAGCTCGAACAGCTCGCGCTCCTTCGGGTTCGAAGCCGGGAAGCCCGCCTCGATCAGGTGGATGCCGAGCTCGTCGAGCTTGTGCGCGACACGGAGCTTCTCGTGCGCCGAGAGGGACATGCCCTCACCCTGCATCCCGTCGCGCAGGGTCGCGTCATACAGCTGGATCGTCTTCAAGGTGGCTCCTAATGCGTCGAAGGATGTCGGGCGAGGTTCGGGCTGCGGCCGGACGCGCTTGAGCGCTAGCCGGCCGCCCGCGTAATTCGCCGATCGCCGAAGCCGGGGGCCGTCATCAGGCGCTGGCGATCCCGAGCTCTGCGGACGCGCTCCCGGCGACCCGTGCCGCCGCGTCGCCCGCCGTCGGTGTCGCACCCGGCTCGGTCGGTGCCTGCTTCGCCGGAAGGTCGACGACGTCCAGCCACTCGCGGTAGCGCTCCGACCGGCCGTGGAGGGCGTCCTCGAATGCCCGCTGGAGGACCATCGTGATCTCGCCCGGCTTTCCCGTCCCGATGTCGTGGTCGTCGATCTCCCTGACCGGGACCAGCTCGGCCGCGGTCCCGCTCATGAAGACCTCGTCCGCGAGGTAGAGCTCAGCGCGTGCCAGGTCGCGCTCGAGCACCTCGTACCCGAGGTCGCGCGCGATCGCCAGCAGCGACTTCCGGTTGATCCCGTCGAGGATCGACGCCGTCTGCGGCGGGGTGATGACCTGTCCGTCGCGTACGACGTAGATGTTCTCGCCCGAACCCTCGCAGACCCGGCCGTGATCGTCGAGCAGGATCGCCTCGTCGTACCCGGCCTTGACCGACTCGACCTTCGCCAGCACGCTGTTGAGGTACTGGCCTGAGGCCTTCGCGTGCGGGATCAACGAGTCAGGACTGATCCGCCGCCAGGACGAGACCTTCGCCCGGATCCCCGACCGCTTGCCCTCCTCGCCGAGGTACGCGCCCCACTCCCACAGCGCGATCGTCGCCTCGACCGGCACCTCCAGCGGGTTGAGACCCATCTGGCCGTAGCCGCGGTAGACGAGTGGCCGGATGTAGGACGACCGCAGGCCGTTGCGGACGATCAGCTCGTGGGTGACCTCCCGCAGCTGCTCGGTCGAGTACGGCATCGGCATGTAGTAGAGCTTGGCCGACCGCGCCAGCCGGTCTAGGTGGTCCTGGTGGCGGAAGATCGCCGGCCCATGCTCGGTGTCGTAGCAGCGGATCCCCTCGAACACGCCGGTCCCGTAGTGGAGACCGTGCGTCAGGACGTGGACCTTCGCGTCCTCCCACGCGACGAACTCGCCGTTCAGCCAGATCACGTCCGCTTGGTTCACCTCAGAACGACCTTTCCCTAAGCCAGATGGTCGAGTACGGCCGCGAGCGCCTCGGACGTGGTCGCCTCGCCACCAAGGTCACGGGTCCGCAGACCGCCCTGGAGCGCACGGTCCACGGCTGATTCTACCGCCACGGCCTCCGCTTCCAAGCTCAGTCCGTGGCGGAGGAGCATCGCCGCGGAGAGGAACATCGCCAGCGGGTTGGCGATCCCCCGGCCGGCGATGTCCGGCGCCGATCCGTGGACCGGCTCGAAGACGCCGGGACCGGCGGCACCGAGCGACGCGCTCGGGAGCATCCCGATCGACCCGGTGATCATCGCGGCCTCGTCGCTGAGGATGTCTCCGAACATGTTCTCCGTGACGATCACGTCGAAGTCCGCCGGGTTCGAGACGAGTTGCATCGCCGCGTTGTCGACCAGCAGGTTCTCGAGTGGCGTCTCGGGGAACTCGTCGCGGCCGATGCGACCGGCGACCTCCCGCCAGAGCCGGGACGTCTCGAGCACGTTGGCCTTGTCGACGCTCGTCACCTTTCGCCGGGCCGCCTCGAATGCGACCCGGACGATCCGCTCGACCTCACCGGTGCTGTACACGCACAGATCGCTCGCCGAGTCGGCGCTCCGCGTCTTCTCGCCGAAGTAGATCCCCCCGGTCAGCTCTCGCACGACCAGCAGGTCGGTTCCCTCGATCCGCTCGCGCCGCAGGGGGCTCGCGTCGTAGAGCGCCGGCAGCGGCCGGACCGGCCGGAGGTTCGCGAACAGGCCGAGGCCCTTGCGCAGGCCCAGCAGCCCCTGCTCAGGCCGCGGCTTGTCCGGGTCGGTCGTGTCCCACTTGGGACCGCCGACCGCGGCCAGCAGTACTGCGTCGGCCTTTCCGCACGCGGCCAGGACCTCGTCGGTCAGGCCGGTCCCGTGGGCGTCGATCGACGCCCCGCCGAAGACGTGCTCCTCGGCCTCGAAGTCGATCAGCCGGCCGAGGATCTCGAGGGTCGGGCCCATGATCTCCGGGCCGATCCCGTCCCCGGGAAGCGTGACGATGTGGTGTGCCATCGGGCTGCCAGGGTAGCGGTAGTTTCCTCCGATGATCGTTCCGTGGGTGTGGGTGCGCTCGGAGCTGCGGCGAGCCCGGGCTTCGCGCGGCTCGCGGGGCCCGTGGACCGTGCGTGCCGGGAATCGTGGTCGTCGCGATTGCCGCGGCACTCCCCGGGTGTTCGTCGACCCCGCACGACCGCCGTCCGCTTGCCGGGAGTTGGCCCGACCGCTTGACGTCGCGCCGCGGCGCCAGCCGTTCGACGTCAACGTCGGGACCACCGCGACCGGCGCACCCGTCGTCACCTTCTCCCGCTGCACGAAGACCCCGACGGCGGCCTTCTTCGGGGAGATCGCACCGCTGTCGGGCGGTGGTTGCCGGGTCCACGTCCTCAACCTGAAAACCCTCGCCGAGACCGTGCCGGCGATCCCGCACCCGAGCGGGACGTCGGACACGACGCCGTCGATGTGGCACGGGCGCGTCGCCTTCGCCCGACTCGACCCGGCCCACCACCAGCAGGTCCAGCAGGTGCTGCTCTGGACACCCGGCCACCGCAGCCTGGCCGCGCTGCCGCACGGCGCGGTTCCGACCGACTGTCCCTTCCGGGGCGGCTGCGCCGGGATGACCCGTTCGGGAGTCGTCGAAGGACTCAGCTACGACGGCCGGCTGGTCAGCTTCCTCTGGGAGCCGATCGCCCCCGGCGTGGTCGGCGACGCCGGCTGGGAGGTCCGCGCCGACAACGTCTCCAGCGGCCGCAGCACGCTCGTCAGCAGCGGCTTCGCCGGTGAGGTCTGCACCGGCGGAGACGATCTCGCGGCCCCGTCGCCGCCGGTCCTCGACGGCTACACGGTCAGCCTGGTCGCGCTCGAAGCCGACTGCTACGTCTTCAACAGTGTGTTCGGCCAGATGAACACCACGCTCGCCGGCAACGGGACGCCCGCCGGCAACGGGGCATTCGCCGACCTGCCGGGTGTCGTGATCGGCATCGCGCAGGACGCGAGCACGTTCTACGTCGTCGAGGCGCCGCGACCGACCGACGAGACCGACCCCGACTGCACGGCCGCCGCACCCTGCGAGATCGAGCCGATCCCGCAGCCGGGGCCGCTCGAGCCCGAGCCGCACAAGCCGGCGTCGCCGTTCTTCTGAGCAGGTGAAGCCGGGGCGCGCTGGCGAGAGCGCGCCCCGACCGTCGCCGAGTCTGTCACGTCGCCGAGCGGCGCGCCCACATCCGCTCAGCTCACCGCGTCACCCTGTAGAGGCCCATCATCCCCCCCTGCATGTGGTCGGTCACATGGCAGTGGTAGAGCCACTCCCCCGCGTTGTCCTCGGTGTACTCGACCGTCGCCGTCGTCGATGGCCCGATGATCTGCGAGTCGGTCTGGTAGAGGCCGTTGAACCACCGGTGGCCGTGGAGGTGGAAGACGTGGAACTCCTTGCCGAGCGCCGCGACCCGCCAGCGGACCCGCTCGCCCACCCGGGACGTGAAGACCGGCGTGTTGCCGAGATAGGCGTGTCCGTTGAAGCAGTCGAAGTCCTGTGAGAGGACCGGCACGTCGTCCTGGTAGAGGTCGTGGAAGAACAGGTAGAACTCCCGGTCGACGACCGGCGTGTGGGCGTCGGTGACGGCGATGATCCCGAACAGCCCGAGCTGGGCGTTCATCTCCATCGGGTTGGCCACGTCCGGATCGGCCCCGGGGTAGATCTGCGGCATCGAGTGGTCGTGGTACGGCCACGTCCCGACCGCGCTCGCCGGCACCGTGTAGTGATACGTGTAGGTCTCGCCGTAGGGGACGGCCGACCCGTTTCGGGCGTCCTGGGCCCGTTCGCGGTAGGTCCACGACCCATCGCTGGCCGGCGCGTAGCGCCATCCGTGGACGTGGAGCGAGTGCGGCCACTTGAACTCGTGATCGTTGTTGCGCAGGTGGACGGTCACCCTGTCGCCGACGCTCGTGCGCAGCAGCGGACCCGGGATGCCGCTGTTGAGCCCGATCCCCGTCGTGCTCTCGTCCCTCGCCAGGAGGGCCCCGAAGCCCGGCGTGTAGCCGCGAAAGCCGAGCGCCGCGAAGCTGGCCCCGCTGACCGCGGTCCCCATCATCTGGTCGAAGCCGCTCGGGACGAGGTTCTGCTCGAAGGACTCGACCGACAGCCAGAACTCCCGGTGGCGCCCGCTGCCGGCCCGCGCGGCGGCTGCCGCCCGACCCGGCCCCGGCCCGACCATCGTTGTGGCCGACGCGGCCGACGCGGCCGGGCCGAGGCTCGCCAGCCCGGTGAGGGCTCCGCCGGCAGCGGCCGCACCCAGCAGCGAACGACGAGAGACTCGGATCGGGTCGTCGGGTTCGACTTCTTGATTGGTGCTCGACATCGTGGTGATCCTCCGTTCAGGGTTGGGGCCGACCGCGAGCGACGCGCGGCGTCCACAGCCGTCGGAGCGGCGCGGCGCGGCGGTCGCCGATCGGTGTCGTGGTGCTGCCGAGACGGCCGGCGACGCGTCCGAGCGACGCGCTCGGGCGACATCCGTTGGACCGATCGACGGACGAGACGGGGCCCCACCGGCCCGCGGAGGACTCGGCACGAGCCTGGGCTCGGTGCCGACTACGTCAGGCGAACCGCTGGAGCGCCTGCCGGTGGGGCGGCGCCCGGCCAGCCGCCCGACCGGCGAGCGGCGCCGGCCTCGGCCGCCGGCCGCGACCGGCCGCCCGGGGAAGTGAGACGGACGTCGCGGCCCGCAACGGGCGCTCGCACCAGCGCCGGGCGACCCGACGCACAAGCGCGCGGGCTCCCCTCCGCAGCAGGGTGAAGAGCGCGGCGACGGCGCCAGCCGCCGGCGCGGCCCACCAGCCGCCGCCGCCGAAGACGCCGGCGAAGCCGTCGGGGTGCTCTGACTCGAAGATCATCTCGATGCCTTCGAGGGCAACGAACCCGGCGATCAGCAGGAGGCTCCAGGCAAGCCACGACTGCCACGGGGCGAGCGCCGACAGCCGACCGCCGGGCAGCCCGCGACGAGCGCGACGCACCCCGATCACGAGCGCGGAGATCGGGACGACGAGCAGCAGTCCGGCGACGAGAGCGCCGCTGCCGACGTAGGTGTCGCCGTGCGCGGTCAACTCGCGCCCGGCGTGCGACCCGTACGCCAGCACGTAGCGGAGCTCGTGGACCGCGAGCACGCCGGCCGGGAACATCGCAGCTTCAGGCCAGGCTGGCCGGCTCACCGGCGAGCCGTTGATCGACCGCCGCACCGCGGTATCCGCCACCCGACCTCCTCCCCAGACCCATCGCCCGACCGACTCCGTCGCGGCAGCCTACCAGGGTTTAGGGATGCCTAATTCGGCTGCGTGACCGGTCGCGTCCGCATCACCAGGCGCCCGCCTGCGTCAGTCGGCGGGACCCCGGTCGTCAAGCTGTGTCGTGAACGGGCCGACACGTTCACGCTCGGTCTCATACGCAGTGATCAGCTCGCCCTGGGCCAGCGTCAGGGCGATGTCGTCGAGCCCGTTGAGCAGCCGGTGGCGGAGGTCTCCGTCGATCTCGAAGGGCACCGACCGGCCGGCGAAGCGGACCTCCTGGGCCTCGAGGTCGACCTCGCCCGTCCCGGCCGCCGCCAGCTCGCGGACGTCGGCCTCGCCGAGCACGACCGGCAGCAGGCCGACCTTCGTGCAGTTGGAGTAGAAGATGTCCGCGAAGCTCGGTGCGACGACTGCGCGGAAGCCGTAGTCCTCGAGCGCCCATGGGGCGTGCTCCCGAGACGATCCGCAGCCGAAGTTCCGCCCGGCCGCGAGGATCGGGTTGCGCGGCAGGTCCCAGCCCGGCTCCTTGGCCCAGTCGTAGAAGAGGAACTCCCCGAACCCGGTCCGCTCGATCCGCTTGAGGAACTGCTTCGGGATGATCTGGTCGGTGTCGACGTCGGCTCGGTCGAGGTGGCTGACGCCGCCGGCGATGACCTGGACAGGCTCCATGTTCAGTTCCCCCAGTCGCGGATGTCGACGAAGTGACCAGCGATCGCCGCTGCCGCGGCCATCTCCGGTGAGACAAGGTGCGTCCGGCCGCCCCGGCCCTGGCGACCTTCGAAATTGCGGTTCGAGGTCGACGCGCACCGCTCGCCCTCGGCGAGGATGTCCGGGTTCATCCCCAGGCACATCGAGCAGCCCGCCGTCCGCCAGTCGAAGCCGGCCGCCCGGAAGATGTCGTCGAGGCCCTCGGCCTCGGCCTGGACGCTCACACGCTGGGAGCCCGGGACGACCATCGCGCTCACATGACCCGCAACCCTCCGCCCCTTGACGACCGCCGCCGCCGCCCGCAGGTCGCCGATCCGCGAGTTCGTGCACGACCCGATGAAGACCCGGTCGAGCTTGACGTCGCGCATCGGCGTGCCCGCCTCGAGCCCCATGTAGACGAGCGCCCGCTCGGCCGCCTCCTGGTCGTCGGACCCGTCGAAGTCACCTGGGCTCGGAACTGCGTCGCTGACGCCGACGACCATGCCCGGCGTCGTTCCCCAGGTCACCTGCGGGGAGATCCTCGACGCGTCGACGGTCACCTCGCGATCGAAGCCGGCCCCGGAATCGCTGTGCAGCTCGCGCCAGCCGGCGACGGCCGATGCCAGATCCGCGGGGGTCCCCGGACGCCCGTCGCGCTCGAACCACTCGAACGTGACCTCGTCCGGCGCGACCATCCCCGCCCGGCCGCCGGCCTCGATCGTCATGTTGCAGACCGTCATCCGGCCTTCCATCGACAGCGCCTCGATCGCCGGGCCGGCGTACTCGACGACGTGGCCGGTCGCCCCGGACACGCCGATCTGGCCGATCGTCGCCAGGATCAGGTCCTTCGCGGTGACGCCGAACCCCAGCCCGCCCTCGTAGCGGACCGACATCGACCGCGGCTTCGGCTGGGCCAGGCACTGCGTCGCCAGGACGTGCTCGACCTCGCTCGTCCCGATCCCGAACGCCAGCGCCCCGAACGCGCCGTGGGTCGCCGTGTGGGAGTCGCCGCAGACGATCGTCATACCCGGCTGGGTGACACCCAGCTCCGGACCGATCACGTGGACGATGCCCTGCCGGTCGGAGCCGAGCGAGTAGACCGGGACGCCGAACTCCTCGCAGTTGCGCTCGAGCGTCTCGACCTGTACCCGCGAGAGCTCGTCGCGGATCCGCGCGGCCACCGGCGTCCCGTCGGTCGGCACGTTGTGGTCGGCCGTCGCCAGCGTCCGGTCCGGCCGGTGGACGACCCGGCCGGCCAGACGCAGACCGTCGAAGGCCTGCGGGCTGGTCACCTCGTGGACGAGGTGCAGGTCGATGAACAGCAGGCCGGCCGCCACCTCGTGGGCCGACCAGATCTTGTCGAGCAGGGTCTGGGACATCGGGTTCTCTCCCATCTCTTTCTGGACGGCTGTCAGCTCCGGCGCAGGCCCGCGGCCAGGACGGCCAGCAGTCGAGCGTCGCCGGGCCCGGGATTCTCGAAGTGGTGGGGCAGGTCGGAGTCGAACGTCACGCAGTCGCCTTCGGTCAGCCGGTAGTTCTCCCCGTCGCACACCAGGACGACCTCGCCCTGCTCGACGAGCGCCGTCTCGACGCTCCCCGGCTCGTGGATCGGCGGATCCTCCCGGCCGCCGGTGGACGACCCGGCCGCGAGCGTGTGGCGCGAGAGCTCGGCCCGCTGACCGGGGCGCGGCGCGCTCAGAAGCTCGTAGCGATGTCCCCTCCTGGCGTTCCCCCCCGGCCGCCGGTCGCTCGCCCGGACGACGGTCACCGCGCCGTCCTCGTCGAGACGCAGCAGCTGCGAGAGACGCAGATCGAGACCGCGTGCGATCCGCGCCGCGACCTGGAGCGTCGGGCTCGTCTCGCCCCGCTCGACCTGGGAGAGCATCGGCGCGCTGACGCCCGACCGGACCGCCAGCTCGCGCAGCGACAGGCCCATCGCGTCACGCAGGGCCCGGACGCGAGGACCGACCGTGCTCGCCTGCTGAAGATCGTCACGCGCCGAAGCCGCCATACGTTCGTACGTTATCACGTACGGGCTTGCTCGGGATGCCGGTAGTCTGGCGGCAGTGCCCGTGCCTCCCCTGACCCGCCCCGACGTACTCGTGCTCGCCGGCGGCGGCACGCTCGGGGAAGCCTGGATGACCGGCCTGCTCGCCGGGCTCGAGGACGCCGGCGGCCTCGACCTCCGCGAGACCGAGTCGTTCGTCGGCACGTCAGCCGGATCGATCGTCGCCGCCCGCCTCGCCGCCGGCGTCGTCCTGCGCCGACCGCGATCGATCCAACATGCCGCCGAGCCGGGCGCACCGCCAACCGCCCCCCACCCGGACCTCCTCCCGTCGGCCTCTGCCTCGGCCGACCCCGGCGCCCTCGACTGGCTCGAACGGACCGCCGGCCAGGTGCTCGCGCCGGTGATCGGCCCCGCCCTCCGCCTCGAACGACTGCCCGGAGCGATCATCCGCACGGGCGTTCTCGCGATCCTCCCCGACGGGACCCGTTCGCTCGCCGAGCTCGAGCAGTCGATCGAGCGCGATCGGGCCCGCTTCGACGGCCGCCTGCGGATCGTCGGTGTCGACCGGCGCAGCGGCCGGCGTGTCGTCTTCGGCGCCCCCGGAGCTCCCGACGCGTCCGTCGCGAAGGCAGTCGTCGCGTCGTGCTCGATCCCCGGCTTCTTCCACCCGGTCGAGATCGCCGGACGCGAGTACGTCGACGGCGGCGTCTGGAGCATGACCAACCTCGACGTAGCCCCGGTCGGCCGGCGGACCCAGCTGCTCTGTCTCAGTCCACTGCACGGCCTCCCGGTCGCGCCGATCTCCAAGCTCGGGCTCGTCAACATCGCCGTTCGCGCCCGCGAGGCGCTCGAGCTCGCCGTCGTGCGCAGTCGGGGGGCCCGCGTTCGCCTGATCGGGCCGGCGCCCGCCCCGGCTCGGCTGATGGCCCCGGACATCATGGACCCCGGGCCTCGCGAGGCGGTCCTCCACGCCGGCTACGCCCAGGGGCTCGCGTTCGGCCGCGACGACTGACGGCGCAAGGACGGCGTTCGGCTGCGCCCTGCACGGCGGCAGGCCACGCCCAGCCGAACCCTCGTCCCGGGCCCCGGGACCGGCCCGGCCCCGGCCCGGTCCCGGCCGAGACTACCGCCCGTGCGTGACCATCTGGGCTGAGCCGCCGACGGCGAGAGCGAGCGGAATCAGCAGGGTCGGGGTGACGAGCGCTGGAGGCCCGGTCGCCTGGTAGCGCACCACGCTGAACGTGCCGTGCGACGACTCGCTCGGCGGGCCAAAGCCCGGCAGCAGGAGCGGCTGGGCCGGCACGGGCGGCGCCTTCACGGGGGCGCCGACGCCGCGGGCACCGAGGCCGATCACCTCGACGCTGCTCACCGTCGCCCCAGTCGGGGCGATCGTCTGCGTGTCGGGGACGTAGTAGTCGAACGCGAGACGACCGCTCGACGGCGTCAGAACGACCACGCTCAGGCTGCCCGCCGGCACGACGCCGGCCGCACCGCGCCAGTCGTCGCGCTGGTAGCGGCTGTCGAGATCGATGCCCAGGGTCGCCGCCAGGCCGAGCCCGCAGACGCCGATCAGCACCACCGTGCCGGCCCGCCCGCTCCCCGCGAGGATCACCGCGACGGCCAGGGCGACCGGCACCCAGACGACGATCAGGTTGCGGGTGATCAGGTAGTCCTCGCCGGACACGGCGAGGATCACCGGGAGGATCAGGGTCGCCCCGCCGAGGACGCCCGCGGCAAGCGCCGCGCGTCGCCTGGGCCCGTCGATCCGCCGCCACGCGAGCCAGAGGACGGCCAGCCCGAAGCCGATGCCGAGCACGACGAAGACGGTCGCCCCCGGCGCGTCGTACCCGAGCCCCAGCTGCTTGACCGCCTGCGCCAGGCGCGTCGAGACCGGCGTCTGGGCGATGAACCCGGCTCCGCCGTTGGCTCGCTGGTGGATCGCCAGCGGCGCCAACGCGAGACCGACGACGACCGGGACCGCGAGCACCGGCGCGGCGCCGCGGCCCCGCTTCCAGAGCAGCCAGCAGAGCTCGGGGCCGACCAGGAACACGGCGAAGTAGTGCGTCGCCACGGCGAGCGCGCCGGCAACCGCCCACAGCCAGAGCGCCCGGCGGCCGGCGCCCGGCTCGAGCGCGGCCGCGAAGGCCCACAGACCTGCCGCACACAGGGCCACGAGCAGGGCGTACGCCCGAGCCTCCTGGGAGTACCAGATCAAGAGCGGTGCGAAGGCCCCCAAGCCCGCCGCCACAAGCCCTGCCCGACGGTCGAAGAGGCGAGCGCCGGCGGCGTAGAGCAGGGGGATCGTCAGCGTCCCCAGCAGCGCCGACAGCGACCGCAGGCCGACCTCGCTGACGCCGAAGACCCGCGTCCACGGCCACGCCAGGATGTAGTACAGCGGCGGCGTCGACTCGCTCCGGGGAATCTCGCGCAACATCGGCCAGAAGCCGAGCCGCATCAGCCGACCGGTGATCGCCTCGTCGAGCCAGAAGCTCTGCTGGCCCAGCGTCGCGAAGCGGATCGCCCCGCCGACTGCGCAGAGCGCGAGCACCAGCCCGCGCCCTGCAAACCATCCGACCACCGGCTTGCGCCGCCCGACCGCCGGCTCTGCCACCCCTAAGGCGTGCGGGCGAGCTCCGCGCCGGTCGTGTCGGCCGGCGCGTCGGCTTCCAGCTGGGCCCGGCGCAGGCCGTTGGACAGGGCGCGCAGGTAGGCCCGGGCGGCTGCCTCGATGATGTCCGTCGCGACGCCCTGGCCCGAGCACGACCGGCCGTCGAGCTCGATCACGACGGAGACCTCGCCGAGCGCGTCCTGACCTTCGGTGACCGCGTCGATCCGGAACTCACGGAGCCTTGCGTCGACGCCGATCGCCGCGTTCAGCGCGTGGAAGACCGCGTCGACCGGACCGTCGCCCGTGAAGTTGCCGCGCACGGTCTCACCATCGGGCATCACGACCGACACGCTGGCGTGCGGCGGGCGGGTCGACGACGCCTCGACCTCGTACCACTCGAGCGCGTAGACCGCCATCTCGCTGCGGAGCTCGTCGGTCACGAGGGCCTCGAGGTCCATCGCGCTGACCGTCTTCTTCCGGTCGGCGATCTCCTTGAAGCGCTTGAACGCCGTGTTCAGCGCCGCGCCCGAGACCTCGAAGCCGAGCTCCTCCAGCGCCTGGCGCAGCGCGTGCCGCCCGCTGTGCTTGCCGAGGACAAGCGAGTTCTTCTCCAGGCCGACGGTCGTCGCGTCCATGATCTCGTAGGTCGTCCGCTCCTTCAGCACCCCGTCCTGGTGGATGCCCGACTCGTGGGCGAACGCGTTGCGCCCGACGATCGCCTTGTTCGGCTGGACGACGTAGCCCGTCATCCGCGAGACCAGCCGGCTCGCCCGGGCGATCTCCCGCGTGTTGACCGCCGAGTACAGGCCGATCGCCTCGCGCCGCGTGTGCAGCAGCATCGCGATCTCCTCGAGCGACGCGTTGCCCGCCCGCTCGCCGATCCCGTTGATCGCACACTCGACCTGCCGCGCGCCGGCCCGCATTCCGGCCAGCGAGTTGGCGACCGCCATCCCGAGGTCGTCGTGGCAGTGGACCGACAGCGTCACGTCGTGAAGCGACGGCGCCAGCAGATACAGCTCGGCCAGCCACGCCTCGAACTCGTGCGGAATCGTGTAGCCGACCGTGTCGGGCACGTTGATCGTCGTCGCGCCCTCCTCGATCGCCGCGCTGACGACCTCGGCCGTGAACTCGACCGCTGAGCGCGTCGCGTCCATCGGCGAGAACTCGACATCCTCGAGGTAGCCCTTCGCGTGCGCGACGGCCGCCCGGGCGAGGCCGAGGACGTCGGCGCGGGTGCTCTGCAGCTGGTGGACGATGTGGATGTCAGACGTCGAGATGAAGGTATGGATCCGCGGGCGCTCCGAGTCGCGCACGGCGTTCCAGACGGCGTCGATGTCGGCCAGATGCGTCCGCGCCAGCCCGGCGATCACCGGTCCCTCGACCTGCCGGGCGATCGTCTGCACGGCCTCGAAGTCTCCCGGCGAGCTGATCGGGAAACCGGCCTCGATGATGTCGACGCCAAGCCTCGCGAGCTGCTGCGCGATCTCCAGCTTCTCCGAAGCGTTGAGCGAGATGCCCGGCGACTGCTCGCCGTCGCGCAGCGTCGTGTCGAAGATCAACACCCTGTTCGGGTCACGGTTGGGGTCCGGCTCGGTCATAGGTTCCTCGCTGACTTGTTAGTCGTCTTTCGGGCTTCTTCTCGGCTGGGTTTGCGGCTGGCGGCCGCCACGCATTAGTCCCCCTTGCGGGGGAGCAGAAGAAGCAGCGAAAGGGACTGCGGGAACGTCATCTCCGGCTCAGAGTATCAAGGCCCGCGCTCCGGCTCAAGCGCCCGCCGACGCCGGCTACCCGGCGTCCCTGAGGATCGCGACGTCGATGCCGAGGTGATTGGCCGCGGCGCCCGAGACCCACGTCGCGACGACCGCACCCGGCGACGAGCTCAGCGTGACCGGGCCCTCCGAGCGCAGGCTGGTCAGCGAGCGGGCGGCCCCGAAGGAGCCCGACGCCGGCCTGATCGCGTACTCGAGTCCGTAGTGCTTGAAGCTCCCCGTCGTCCACGCGATGACCGCCGTCGAGCTGGTCGCACCTGCGACCGGCTGCGTCGAGAGCGTTCCCGGCTTCGACAGCTCGACCGGCGCGGCGAACGCACCGCCGGCCCCGGGGACGGTCGCGAACACGGTCCCCGCCGTGGTCACCTGTGAATCGCCGGAGGTGCCCGCCAGGACCGCGAACGCCGCGACCGGGGATGGCCCCTGCGCAGGCAGCGCCAACACCGGCCCACTCGCCGAGAGCTTTCCGGTGTCGGCCGTCTGCAGCGTGAAGACCGTCTGCGGTGCCGACGCGACGCCCGGCCCGATCGGCAGCTCGCGCAGCGACTCGGACGCCGCGCCGAGATCCGTCCATGTCAACGCCGTGCCGCCCGGCCCCGAGAAGAGCCCCAGGCCTCCGGAATTGTTCTCACCGTTGTCCGGTCCCGCCTTCGTCGCGCCGAACACGCCCGCGCCCGGCGCGAGCTCCGCGAACTCCAGGGTCGCGTTCTCAGCCGGGTTCGCGTTCGGTGTCGTCCGCCACGCCGCGGACACCGTCCCGTCCGGCCCGGCCACCGCCGTGAAGCCGATCCCGACGTTCGCCGCCAGCGTCCTCGCCGCGCCAAAATGCCCCGCGGCGTTGCTGACGGCGTAGAGCAGGGCGTGCTTGTCCGTCGTGGGGACGCCCTGCAACCAGACCGCGACATACCGTCCGCCGCTCGCGAAGACCTCCTGCGGGCCGATCCCCGCACGGACGGTGCCCAGGACCTGGACCTTGCCGAAGTGTCCGTGGCCGAGCGCCACCGACGCCTCGACGTGGCGCGTGCCGCCCTTCGCCGTGTCCGACAGCCAGACCACGGCGGCCCCACCACTCCGCCCGACGGCGACCGACGGCTCGATGCCCGCACCGGGCACCCGCTCGGCAGCCCCGAAGCGGCCGGACGTCGTCCCGCGGCGCACGACGTTGCCGAAATGGCCGGTGGCGGCCACCTGCGCCGACCAGACGGCCGCGACCTGCCCCGACGACGTCACGCTCACGGCGGGTGTTTCGACGTGACTCACCGACGGCGCCTGGAGCACGATCGGCGCCCCGAAACCGGCCGGCGCCGCGGACGCGACGCCGCCCGCGAGGGCGATCACCGACACGCCCGTGCCCGCGAGCAGTCCGACGAGCCGGCCTCTGTGTGAGCTCATGTCTCTTCAACGCCTTTCGGGAGGTGACCGCATGTTCTACCGGTAGGACCCCCGCCGCCGTCGTAAGTTGCGCACCCGGCGGCCGCACCCCCTCGCGGCAACTCCCCGCCTCGGCACGACAACCGCTGCCCACCGCTCCATACAAGGGATGAGGCGCCGCCGGCGGATCACTCCCCCGCCCGAGCCGAGCTTCCACCAACCGCCCGATGTGCGATTCGACGGCCGGTCGTAGGTTCAATCCATGACCTCCACCACACAGATCCGCGAGGACTCACTCGCGATCCACACGCAGGATCTCGGCAAGCGGTTCGGGTCCCGAACCGCGCTCGACAGCATCGACCTCCAGGTCCCCCGCGGCACCGCGTTCGGGTTCCTCGGACCCAATGGGGCCGGCAAGACGACGTTGATCAGGATGCTGCTCGGCCTCGCCGAGCCGACATCCGGGTCGATGCGCCTGCTCGGCCGCGACCTCCCCGAGCACAGCGCGGCCGCCCTCGCCCGCGTCGGCGCGATCATCGAGGAGCCGCGGTTTCACCCCCACCTGACCGGCCGCGAGAACCTCGCGGTCCACGCCGCCGCCCGCGACCGCTCGGCCGCCGGCCGGATTCCGGCGTCGCTGGATCGCGTCGGACTGGCCGCCCGGGCCGACGAGAAGGTCAGGGCCTACTCGCTCGGCATGCGCCAGCGCCTCGGAATCGCCCGCTGCCTGCTCGCCGACCCGGAGCTCCTGATCCTCGACGAGCCGATGAACGGGCTCGACCCGGCCGGGATCCTCGAGCTCCGCGGTCTGATCCGCGACCTCGTCGACGAGGGCAGGACCGTGATGCTCTCCTCCCACCTGCTCGACGAGGTCGAGAAGACGTGTGACGCCGCGGCGATCGTCGACGACGGCCGGATCGTCGCCCAGGGGTCGATCACCGAGCTGCGCAACGGCGGCCACGTCGCCCGCGCGATCGACATCGACTGCGAGCACCGGTCCCGGGCCGCCGCCATCCTGGCCGCCGTCCACGGTGTCGGCAGCGCCACCGACAACGACGACCTGCTCCGCGTCACGCTCACCCCGGAGGCTCCCGTCGACCGAGAGATCGTCACGGCCCTCCTGACCCGCCTGCTCGGCGAGGGGATCGCCGTCGGACGCGTCGTTCCCGTCACACACTCACTCGAAGAGCGCTTCCTGACCATGACCACACGCCTGGAGGACCGAAGCTGATGTTCGACCTCAGACTGATCCGCGCAGACGCACTGAAACTCCACCGCCGCTACGGCATGCTCGCGATGTCACTCCTCCTGACCGTCGGAATGGCCGTCCTCGTGTTCGCCGTCGAGATCATCCAACACGCCGACAATCCCCTCAAACACGACCCGGCCGGGGGCCTCCACAGCTACCAGGGGGCGATCTCCTTCCTCACCGTGATGGTCTTCATCGTCGCCGCGATCGTCGGGTCGACCGCCGGCGCCCAGGACATCGAAACCGGCGTCTTCCGGGACCTCGCAGCCACCGGCCGCAGCCGGATCGCCCTGTTCGGCTCACGGATCCCCGGTGCGATGGCGATCGTCCTGCCGATCGCCGCGCTGGTCGCCGCCCTGACCGGGATCGTCGGCGTCACGCTCGCCGGCTCGCTGGCCGCTCCCAGCGCCGGAGCGATCGCAGGCGGCACGGCCGCCCTGCTGGCCTCCGGCGCACTCGGCTGCTTCGTCGCCGTCGGGCTCGCCGCCCTGATCGGGTCACGCGGACCCGTGATCGCGATCGTGCTCGGCTTCGAGCTCGCGATTTCCCCGCTGCTCTCGAGCATCGGCTTCCTCGGCGACATTCGCCAGGCCCTCCCGGCGAATGCGCTCGACCGAATCGCCAACCAGGCCCACCGCGGCGTGGCCGTCGCGCTCGGCACCGCGATCGTCGTGCTCATCGCATGGGCCGCGGCCGCCTTCGCGGCCGGCGCGTGGCGGACCAGGACGCACGAGATCTAGTCGTGACCCGCGCCGCCGCCGCTCCGCAGTCCCACCCGCGGCCGGTGGCTCGGCAGCGACCCGCACTCGCTCGCAGGGGCCGGGGATAGTCTCAGCCGATGTCCCCGGCCCTCTTTCAACGCGTCCGTCATCCGGCCGGATGGATGATCGACCTCGCGATCGCCATGATCCTCGCCGGACCGGTCCTCGGCACGGCGATCGCCCGGGCATCCGGAGGCCCACCGCGCGCGGTCGACGGCCTGCTCGGCCTCGCCGCCCTCGCCACGATCTTCGCCCGCCGCGCCCAGCCTCTCGCCGCCCTGACGATCGCGATCGGGATCGGCGTGGTGATGCCCGACGTCGGCACCGGCGTGATCCCCGGCCTCGTGATCCTCTACACGATCGCCACCCGCCGGCCGTGGCCGGCCCCGGCGCTGCCAGCCGTCGCCGTCGTCCTCGCAACCGCCGTCGGCAAGCTCGTCTCCGCTCATCCCGAGCGGGTCGCCAGCTCGATCGGGATCGCCGTCGAGTGCTCGGCGGCCGTCGCCCTCGGCCTCTACGTCGGTGCCCGCCGGGCGTTCATCGACGCCCTTCGCGACCGGGCCGACCGGGCCGACCGGGAGCGCGAGCTGCTCGCCGACCGGGCGGTTGCGCAGGAGCGCCTGCGGATCGCCCAGGACCTCCACGACGTCGTCGCCCACAACGTCAGCCTGATGGTCGTCACGGCCCAGGCGCTCGGCGTGACCGTCGACGACGACCGCGTCCGTACGGCGACCGACGGGATCGCCGACCTCGGGCGTCAGGCGATGACCGAGATGCACCGGACGCTCCGCCTGCTCCGCGACCACGACGACGAGGCCGCCGACCGCGCGCCCCAACCGAGCCTCGCCAACCTCGACAAGCTGATCGAGCAGTCGCGGGCGACCGGGATGGAGGTCGAGCTGACGATCGAGGGTGAGCCCCGCCCACTCACCCAGACGGTCGAGCTCTCGGCCTTCCGGATCGTCCAGGAGGCCCTGACCAACGTGATCAAGCACGCCGGACGCGCGCACACCCACGTAACCGTCGGATACCGGCCCGGCGGGCTCGAGCTGCGGATCACCGACACCGGCCACCGGCGACTCCCCGGGCCGCTGGCCGACGGCGACGACGCGGCCCCATCCGGCGGCCACGGCGTGATCGGGATGCGCGAGCGGGCCGCTCTGTTCGGCGGCACGCTGACCGCCCTGCCGCGCCTCGACCACGGCTTCGAGGTCACCGCCGTCCTCCCCTATACCGACCTGGCCGCCAGCCTCCCGACGAGCGATCCGGACTCCCCAGCGTGACTCCGCTCCGAGTCGTGATCGCCGACGACCAGCCGATGATGCGCGCCGGGTTCCGCGCCGTGCTCGAGGCGGCCGGTGACATCTTCGTGGTGGCCGAGGCGGCCAACGGCGCCGAAGCCGTCCGCCTGGCCGGTGAGCACTCGCCCGACGTCATCCTGATGGACATCCGGATGCCGGTGATGGACGGCATCGAGGCGACCCGCCGGCTCCCCCGCGACCGCGTCCTGATCCTGACGACCTTCGGCCTCGACGAGTACATCATCGACGCGCTCCGCGCCGGGGCCAGCGGGTTCCTGCTCAAGGACGCTCCGACCGCCGAGGTCGTCGCGGCCGTCCGCGCGGTTGCCGCCGGCGACGCCGTGCTCTCGGCCACTGTCACCCGTCAGCTGCTCGACCAGGTCGGCCGCCGGCTCCCGGCCGCCGTCTCCCGCGTCCCAGCGGATCTCGCCGCCCTGACCGATCGCGAGCGGGAGGTCTTGCGTCTGCTTGCCGCCGGCCTCTCGAACTCCGAGATCGCGGCCGCGCTCGTCGTCTCGGACGCGACCGTCAAGACCCACGTCTCCCACCTGCTCGGCAAGCTCGGCCTCCGTGACCGGGTCCAGGCCGTGATCTACGCCTACGAGACGGGCCTGATCAGCCCGGCCGACTGACTGTGACGGCATCCGGCGCCGGGTGTGCGGGCGGGTGCCGGGGGCGGGGGGCGGGGGCCGGGGGCGGAAACCGGGGGCCGGGGGGCGGGGGCCGGGGGCCGGGGGCCGGGGGCCGGGCGGTCCGGCCGAGCTGTGGGATGTGATCGTCGGGCCGGGCGACGAACACGAGAAGGCTGCTGCACCTCTTCGCGAAACTAGTTGACTGCGTCAGTCAGCTACTTTCCGCGGCGAGTCCTCCACCATCCAGCGCAGTCCTCCAGCCAGAGCCGGTTGACCTCCCGAGCCCCCAAGTCAATCGGTCGAGTCGAGCGCGCCGGCCGTCTACAGCGCGATCGTGCGGGCGGCGACCCAGCCGTCGCCGGCGAGGATCTCCTCGAGCACGGCCTCCGGCACGGCCTCGCGGGTGGTGACGACCATCGCGGCCAACCCGCACCCGCCCGTGCGGTCCTCGCCGCCCGCGGGCACCGTGTCGGGGACCTCGGCGGCGTCGCTGCCGACCGGCGGCTGGCGGCCGACCGCGGCCGACGCGATGTTGATCCCGTGGTCGCCGAAGATCATCCCGACCCGACCGAGCATGCCGGGGAGGTCGCGATAGCGGAACACCGTCACGAACGGCTCGAGCTCGATCGTGAAGCGCTGGCCCCAGACCTCGACGAGGTGCGGGATCTGGGCTGGCCCCATGCCGGTCCCGCCGACCGTCAGGCGCTGGCCGCCGGCGACGGCGGTCACGCGAATCAGCTCGTTGAAGTCCTCGGCGGCGGAGACCGTCTTCTCCGAGACGACGATCCCCCGCTCCTCGGCGAGGGCCGGCGCGTTGACGAAGTTGACAGACTCGTCGGTCTGGCCGCGGAGGGCGCCCTGGAGCACGGCGCTCGTCAGCAGACGGGTGTCGAACTCGGCGAACTTGCCGAAGAAGGTCGTCTCGATCCGTTCGAGCGAGCTGGTCTCGGCCAGGCCGATCGCCAGCCGGCCGAGCCGTTCGGCGAGTGGAATGAACGGCCGCAGAACGGCCATGTCCTCGGCGCCGATCGACGGGATGTTGACGGCGGTCGAGACGACGCCGCCGGTCAGCGCGGCGACCAGCTGCTCGGCGCTCTGGAGCCCGGCCCGGTCGGTCGCCTCGGTCGTCGACGCCCCGAGGTGCGGGGTGACGATGACGTTGGGATAGCCGGTGAAAAGCGGGTAGTCGGTGATCGGCTCCGACGGGAACACGTCCAGAGCGGCACCGGCGACCTTGCCGGAGTCGAGCGCGTCCTTCAGGGCCTCGTCGTCGATCAGGCCGCCGCGGGCGACGTTGATCACGCGGACGCCGTCCTTCATCGCGGCGAACGCCCACGCGTCGAGCGACCCGCGGGTGTCGTCGGTCTGGGGAAGGTGGATCGTCAGGAAGTCGGCCTCCCCGTAGAGCGCGGTCGTGCTCTCCGCCCGCTCGACACCGACCTCGCGGAAGCGTTCGGCCGACATGTACGGGTCGAAGGCGACCACCCGCATCCCAAAGCCCCGGGCTCGCTGGGCGACGAGCTGGCCGATCCGGCCGAAGCCGAGCACGCCGAGCGTCTTCTCGTAGAGCTCGATGCCCGAGAACTTCGATCGATCCCAGCGGCCGGCGATCAGCGACGCGTGAGCCTGGGGGACGTTCCGGGCGAGCGCCAGCAGCAGGGCCATCGTGTGCTCGGCGGCCGTCACGACATTCGACTGGGGCGCGTTGGCGACGACGATCCCCCGCTTGGTGGCCGCCTCGACGTCGACGTTGTCGACCCCGACGCCGGCCCGGGCGATCACCCGAAGCGCCGCCCCGCGGGCGATCAGATCAGCGGTCAGCTTGGTCGCGGAGCGGATCAGGATGCCGTCGTAGTCGCCGATCCGGTCGGTCAGCTCGTCGAGCGTCCAGTCGAATCCGAGCTCGACGTCGAAGTGCTCGCGGAGCAGGTCAACGCCGGGATCGCCGACGTCCTCACGGACGAGTACCCGCGGGCGACCGGTCATACCGAGCGCTCGATGACCCAGTCGATGCAGGCCGTCAACGCCTGGATGTCGGCCGGGTCGATCGACGGGAACATCGCGATCCGCAGCTGGTTTCCGCCGACCCCGCGATACGGGTCGACGTCGACGATGCCGTTGGCCCGGAGCGTCTTGGCGAGGGCCGGCGCATCGATCGATGGGTCGAGCTCGATCGTCCCGACGACGAGCGAGCGGAGCGCCGGGTCCTTCACGAAGGCCGACGCGAGCGGGGCCTGGGCCGCCCAGGCGTAGAGATGATCCGAGGACTCGCGGGCACGGCCAACGCACCAGTCGAGGCCGCCGTTGGAGAGCATCCAGTCGAGCTGCTCGGCGATCAGGAAGAGGGTCGCCACCGATGGGGTGTTGGTCGTCTCGTCCTTCGCGGAGCTGGCGATCGCCGCGACGAGCGACAACGACGACGGCACATACCGACCCGAGGCCTCGAGCTCGGCGGCCCGCTCCTGGGCCGCCGGGCTGAGCAGGGCGAGCCATAGGCCGGACTCGGCGCCGAAGCACTTCTGCGGGGCGAAGTAGTACGCGTCGGAATCGGTGACGTCGACCGGCAGCCCGCCGGCACCGGAGGTCGCGTCGATCGCGATCAGGGCATCCTCGGACTCGGCCGGCCGGAGCACGGGAAGCATCACACCGGTCGAGGTCTCGTTCTGCGGCCAGGCGAGGACGTCTGCTCCGGACGGTCCGATCCCCGCCGGGTCGGGGGCCTCGCCGTTGTCGGAGCGCAGGACGATCGAGTCGTCGAGGAAGGGCGCGCCGTCGGTGATCTGGGCGAACTTGTGGGAGAAGGCACCGCAGTCGAGGTGGAGGGCCCGCGCGTCGACCAGACAGTGGGTCGCGATGTCCCAGAAGGCCGACGCGCCACCGTTGCCGAGGACGACGGCGTAGTCGTCGGGGAGGCTGAACAGCTCGCGCATTCCGTCGCGAACCCGTCCGACGAGGGCCTTCACGGGCGCCTTGCGGTGCGACGTGCCGAGCAGCAGATCCGCGTCGGCCAGACGGACGACGTGCTCGGGGCGGACCTTCGACGGCCCGCAACCGAACCGACCGTCGAGCGGTCGGAGGTCCTCGGGGATCACGAGCCCCGAGCCGGTGGTCGTCGGTCCGCTCACGATGTCCCTTAGAAGCTGGGCTTGATCCAGTCCATGTGAGAGCGGAGCTCCTTCCCCGTGCTCTCGACCTGGCTTGACGCCTGCTCCTCGCGCATGCGCAGGAAGTTCTCCTGGCCGGCGCGATTTTCGGCGATCCACTCGCGGGCGAAGTCGCCGGACTGGATCTCCTCGAGGATCTGCTTCATGTTCGCGCGGGTGTCGTCGGTGATGACCCGCTTGCCGCGGGTGTAGTCGCCGTACTCGGCCGTGTTGGAGATCGAGTACCGCATCCCCGCGAGACCCTTCTCGTACATCAGATCGACGATCAGCTTGAGCTCGTGGAGGCACTCGAAGTACGCCATCTGCGGGTCGTATCCGGCCTCGACGAGGGTCTCGAAGCCGGCCTGGACGAGCTCGGAGGCCCCGCCGCAGAGGACGGCCTGCTCGCCGAAGAGGTCGGTTTCCGTCTCGTCCTTGAAGGTCGTCTCAATCACGCCGCCGCGCGTGCAGCCGATCCCCTTGGCATACGCGAGGGCGATCGCCTTGGCGTTGCCGGTCGCATCCTGGGCGACGGCGACCAGGCCGGGAACGCCGGAGCCCTCGGTGAACTGCCGGCGGACGAGGTGGCCGGGGCCCTTCGGGGCGACGAGGGCGACATCCACTCCGGGGGGCGGGGCAACCTCCTCGTAGTGGACGGAGAAGCCGTGGCTGAAGAGGAGGAGGTTGCCGGGTGCGATCCCGTCGGCGACGTCGTTCTCGAAGACCTGACGGTGGAGCTCGTCGGGCGCGAGGATCATCACGACGTCGCCGCGGCTCGCCGCCTCGACGATCGGGAGCACCTCGAGACCCTGCTCGCGGGCCTTCTCGATCGATGCCGAGCCGTCGCGCAGGCCGACGACCACGTCAACACCCGAGTCCTTCAGGTTGAGCGCGTGGGCATGGCCCTGCGAGCCGTAGCCGATGATCGCGACGGTCTTGCCGTCGAGCAGCCCGAGATCTGCGTCGTCGTCGTAGAACATGCCGGGGAGGCTACTGATTAAGGCCTCCGCCCTTCGGGCTCCGGCGGGGTTCGGCGGCGCGAGCAGGCGTGCGCTGCGGCGCGGCGGGGTCAGGCGCCAGCGGCGGCGAGGATCGCACGGCCGGGGATCGCGAGGCGGCCGGCGTCGTCGGCGTAAGCGGCCAGGCCGGCGCGGATCTCGGCCTTCGCCGCATCGACCGCCGGCGGATCGCCGTCCTCGACGGCCCGCCTGGCGAGCGTCGACATGTCGAGGTGGCCTGCCCACCAGGTCTCGAAGTCCGGATCCCGCTGGACGATGTCGACCGCGTCGAGCTCGATCTCCGTGAACCCGGCCTCCTCGAGCAGCTCGCCGACCCGGTCGGCGTCGCCGAGTGAGAACGGCCCCGGCGCGCCGGGCGGCGACGGGTCCCGCAGCCCGTGGGCCTCGAGCGCCCGCCGGCTGACCAGCGACCACGGGTTCGCGTCGGCCCGGTCCCAGACGGCGAGCGCGAGGCGTCCACCGGGCGCGAGCACCCGCCGCGTCTCGCGCAGCGCGGCCGCCGGGTCGGCCATCAGCATGTAGCCGAAGCGGCAGAGCACGGCGTCCAGCGACGCGAGGGGAAGGTCGATCCACTCGGCGTCGATGACCTTGAACTCGACGTTCGACAGGCCCAGCTCGACGGCCCTCGCCCGCCCCAGCTCGAGCATCGCCTCGGCCTGGTCGGAGGAGATCAGCCGGCCGCCGGGAGCGATCAGCTCAGCCGCGAGGAACCCCGTCTCGCCGGTGCCCGCCGCCAGCTCGAGGACCCGATGGCCGGGCTGGAGGCGGACGGCGTCGACCATCCAATGGGAGACCGGACGCGTCATCTCGGCAAACCAGTCCGCCCGCCGGGCCCAGCCGGCGGCCGCGGCCTCCCAGGCGTCGAGGCTCTCGAGGCGGTGGGCGTCGGCGTCCATCAGCCGACTCTAAGCCCTCGGCCGGGTCGGCTCATCCCCGTCCGCCGGGACGACGGCCGGCTTGCACGTCGAATACCGCTGGTGTATGAATACCGAGGGTATGCGAACGCGAGGAGAGACGACGCGGGTCGGTGGGGTTGCGCGAACGGCACGACTCGCGCCGGCGGTCGTCGCGATCGCCTGCGGGCTGGGCGCTTGCGGCGGCGGCGCGTCCACCGGCGGCGGCGCGGCCGGGGCGAGCGCGGCCCAGGCGCGGCAGACGGCGACGCTCCTGACCGAGGCGTTCGGGCCGAACCCGAAGGCCGTCTCGGGCGTCGTCAGCGGGACGATCAACATCTCGGTGAAGGGCATCCCCCGCTTCTCCAAGCCGATCGCCCTGACGACGAGCGGTCCGTTCACAGACGCCGGCGCGACGAGCCTTCCGGACTCAGACCAGTCGGTCAGCATCGACGGCTACGGCGCGGGCATGACGACATCGGCCGACAAGGTCTTCTTCGACATCGGCACTGCGGCCTACGCCGTCCCCAACCCGCAGGTCGGCCTGATGACGCAGGCGGCGAGCACGGCGCACAACGGGCTGATGCGGGCCGTCGGCGCGTTTGACATCCGACCGGACCTGTGGGTCAGCAAGCCCCGGCTGGCCGGCAGCACGACGCTCGCCGGAGTCAAGGTGGACCGCATCAGCGCCGGCATCGACACGGCACGGGTCTTCCTCGACGCGAGCAGGTTCACCCACTTCCTGACCTCCCTCCAGGTCACCCAGCTGGCCGGCCTGCCCCAGGCGATCGGACCGGCCGCCCGGGCCGCCCTGGTTCGGTCGGTGACCAGCGCCGGCGGCGACCTGTACATCGGCTCGTCCGATCACGTGCTCCGCGAGGCGCGGATGCACATCACGATGGCGATGAGCCCGTCCGACCGCAGGCTGCTCGGCGGGATCGCCGGCATGACGGTCGACGCCCGGCTCGATGTGACCGAGGTCGGGCAGCCGCAGCGGATCACGGTGCTCAGTCAGCGGCTGCCCTACCACGACGCGTATCTCCTGCTGAGGGGCGCGGCATACAAGAACCGGACCCCGGCCGAGCGCGGCGAGTGACTCCGGTCGACCCGGGCACACCCTATGCGGCGGTGCTCGTCGTGCGGGGGATCACCAAGCGATTCGGCGCGCGGACGGCCGTCGGCGGGGTCGACTTCGATGTCGGCCGGGGCGAACTGCTGGCGATCATCGGGCCGAACGGCGCCGGCAAGACGACGCTGCTGTCGATCCTGGCCGGCGTCCAGCAGGCCGACTCGGGGACGATCCAAGCGCCGGGCGGCGGCGTCGGCCGGGTTGGCTGGGTGCCCCAGCACGCGGCGGTCTACTCGAAGTTGACGGTCGCCGAGAACCTCCGCCTGTTCGCCAGGCTCGAGCAGGTCGGCGATCCCGACGCCACCGTCGAGCAGATGCTCGAGCAGACGGATCTGGCCGCACGGGCGCACGACGAGCTGGGACGGCTGTCGGGCGGCAACCGCCAGCGCGTCAACATCGCCGTCGGGCTGCTCGCCGACCCGGCGGTGCTGCTGCTCGACGAGCCGTCGGCCGCCCTGGACCCGCGCCAGCGCCAGCGCCTGTGGGCGTTCATCACGACGCTGACCGACCGTGGGACGAGCGTCGTCTTCGCGACCCACGACATCGCCGAGGCCGAGCGCCACGCCGACCGGGTGCTCGTGCTGGCCGACGGCGAGCTGCTCTTCGACGGCACACCGACCGGCCTCAAGGCCGCGGCCGCCGTCGTCGGCGACCGCGACCTCGAAGAGGCCTTCGTGGCCTTCCTCAAGGCCGGCGGCCACTGACATGCGCTGGCTGCTCGTCAAGGATCTGCAGATCCTCCGCCGGTCGAAGATGCTCGTCGGCCTGCTGATCGCCTACCCGATCGCGATCGCCCTGCTGATCGGCCTGGCCCTGTCGAGCGCGCCGAGCAAGCCGCGGGTCGCCTTCGTCGACGAGATCCCCCCGGGCCAGTCGACGATCGCGCTGGGAAGCACGAAGCTCGACGTCAGCTCGTACACCGACAAGCTGTTCACCGCGACCACCGAGGTCCCGCTCGCCAGCCGCCAGCAGGCGCTCTCCGAGGTCCGCTCGGGCGCCGTCCTCGCAGCGCTGATCATCCCACCGGACTTCGCGATCAAGCTGTCCGGCGCAGGCTTCGACTCGAGCCCGACGGTCGAGGTCGTCTACAACGGCGACGCCCTCAAGCAGTCGTTCGTCCGCTCGACCGTCACAGCCCAGCTCGCCCAGGCCAACGCTGCCCTCGCCGAGCGGCTCAACCAGGTCGCCGGCGGGTACATCGAGACGATCGCAGACGGCGGGACGATCACCGCCCTGGGCCTGCAGTTCAAGCTGCTCGGGATCAGGGACACGCTTGGGGCGGTGGATCGTGTGCTCGCCGACAAGCCGAGTCCGGCGACGCGACGGGAGCTCGCACCCGTGCAGAGCTTCATGTCGATCGGGGCGACCAACTTCACCCGCTTCAAGGACGTGCTCAGCGCGGTCGAGCGGCCTGTCGGCGAGACGGAGACGGTCCTCTCGGGCCGGCGCGCCCCACTCGACACGTTCGCCGTAGCGGTCGCGGTGACCGTCTCGCTGATGTTCGTCTGCGTCCTGCTCGCGTCCGGCCTGATCGCGCTCGAGCGCGAGGAGAACACCTTCTCGCGCCTGACGAGGGGGCTGATCAGCCCAGGCCGCCTGCTCGTCGCCAAGGTCGCCCTCGCGGCGCTGTGCGCGGCGCCGGTCGCCCTCGTGATGCTCGTCGGTGTCGGCCTCTTCGTACCGCTCGACTGGGGCCGCGTCGGCCTGTGGGTGATCGCCCTCGTCGGCGGCGCGCTCGCCTTCGCGGCGCTCGGCGTCGCGATCGGGAGCCTCGCCCGGGAGGTCCGCGCGGCATCGCTGCTGGCCTTCCTGCTCTCGCTCCCGCTCGCCTTCCTCGCACTCGTCCCGAGCGGGTCGGTCGCGCCGGCCGTCTACCACACGATCCGCGTGCTCTCGGCCGTCTTCCCGTTCGCACCGGCCCTCGAGGCCGTCAACGCCGCGATCAACGACACGTCGCCCAGCCTGGGGACCGCGCTCGCCCATCTTGCGGGGCTCGTCGTCCTCTTCGGCGTGGCCGCCCGCCTGGGCCTGCGCCGCCTGCGCTGAACGCCGCCGCCCGCCCGTGACCGCGGCGCCGGCGCGAAGCGTCATCCGGTTCGCCGGGACTTCTCGGGCACCAGCAGCCGTAAGGAGGGTGTGCGTCGTCTCCGGTGCCCCGTCCTCCCCCGTCCGGCGCGCGTCGCCGCCGGCGCCGCCGCGCTCCTCGCCGTCGTCTCCGGCGGCCTGGTCGGCTCGAGCGGTAGCTCCGGCGCCACGCCGGCCAACCCCCCGCGCCGAGCGCTCGGCGCCGGTCTGTCGATCGCCGTCCCGCCCGGCTGGCAAGTCGCCTTCCGACTGACCGGGCTGGCCGAGCCGTACGAGCGCTTCACGCTGGCGTCGTTCCGGCTGAGCACACCGCCACGCCAGGCGCGCGGTTGCGGGCCGGCGCGGGCGGTCGCGGCGATCCCGGCCGACGGGGCCCTGGCGTTCGTGCTCGAGTACCCGACGACCGGCGCCCTGTCGCGGCCGAGCTTTCCACCCCAGCCCAAGCGCTTCGCGCTGCCGCCGGGCCCGGCCCAGCGCTACGAGTGCTTCGGGAGCGGCTGGCTCCTGCGCTTTCGGGCCGCCGGGCGATCCTTCCAGGTGATGGTCGCGCTCGGCCGCAGCGCTGGGCGCAACCAAGCTCGGCTGGTGGCGGCGCTGAGCAGCCTCCGTGTCGAGGGCGAACCCGGCTCGGGTTAGCCGCGCCGATGATGGCCACGGCGGCGCATGCCCTTCGAGTCGGCCGACCGGCCGGCCACGCCGATCGCGTGGACCGGCTGAGCCCGTGCCCCGAAGCCGGCAGGTCCGCGCGGCGCAGCATGGCGACGCGGCCGCCATGGAACGCTGACGTGAACTCGCGGATGCGCCGGGGTCTCGACCAGCTGCGCAGCCAGCTGGAGCCCGATCGTGGATGACCGCGAGCCGATCGCCGGGCTCCGCTCGCTGCCGGCGCCCGACGCGGCCGCGGCCCACGCGAGGGCGACGAACCTCATCCTGGCGGCACATGCCTCCCGGCGCCGGGAGCCCCGCCGGCGGCCCGGCTGGCTGACGGCGGTCGCCGCGACGCTCGCGATCGCCGTCGGGTCTGCCGCCGCGCAGGGAGCCGCCGTGGCGCACTGGGCTCAACAGGCGTGGCGAGCTTCGATCGGCGCTGGCGGCGGCCGGCCGGCCGCGGCCACCGCGCTGCCCGGCGACGGCCGGCTGCTCGTCTGGACGGGACTTGACGCGTGGATCGTCGGCCAGGGCCTCACGCGGCCGGTCGGGCACACCGCGGGCGGGGAGGTCAGCTGGTCGGCCTTTGGCAACTACGTCGCCTGCGCATGCGGCGAGACGCTCGACGCCGTCGCCCTCAACGGCCGCATCGCCTGGACCGAGCGGTTCGGCCTGCCGGTCGAGAGCCCGCTGTGGTCGCCGGACGGCAACCGCATCGCGTTCGGCGTCGGTCGCGAGCTCTACGTGACCGCCGGCAACGCCACCGGCGCCCGCGGGCTGCGACCGCTCCCCGCCGGCGGCCTGCTGTCAGCCGCCGCTTGGCGGCCGGGCGCCGGGGATCAGCTCGCGGTCAACGACGCACAGGGCCGGATCTCGGTGATCGACACCGACACCGGCCGGGACGCGGCTCGCCTGCCGATCGGTCGGGATCCGGTGTCCGTCGGCTGGTCGGCCAACGGTCGCCGGCTGCTCGTCGCGACCCGTCGGACGCTGCGCGTCTACGACGCGACCGGCGGCCTGATCGCCCAGGTGCCGACTCCTCGCGGGGCGGCGATCACCGCGGCGCGGATCGCTCCGTCGCGCCGTCAGATCGCCTACCTGGCCGACGATGCCCGCGGACGCCAGGAGGCCGTGCTGGCGCCGGTCGGGCGCGGCCCGGCGAGGCGCCTGCTGCTCGTCGGCGCGTCCCTCGGCGACCTCCTCTTCTCGCCGGACGGTGGCTGGCTGATGGTCGGCTGGCACGAGCTCGACAGGTGGATGTTCTTCACGACCGGCCCCGGTCGGACGGAGGTCCGCCAGGTCACCGACGTCACCACGCACGCCGCGCACGCCGCGCCGGTCGTCGTGGCCTGGTGCTGCATGCCCCGTGCCCCGCAGGCCGGCCGGTAGGGCTGCAAGATGCGTCCAGGGCGGGTTCTCGTGATCGGACTTGTGATCCTGGCCGCGACGGGCGCCGTCGCCTGCTCGACGACCCGGGTCGGCGGACGCGGCGGCCCGCAGAGCAAACGGGCCGTGGTCGGGTCGACGGGACGGCGACCTGAGTCGCTCGGCTGCGCGAGCGCCGTCTCCAGCCCCGGACAGACCTGGCCGAACCGGTGGCCGCGACCGGTCGACGAGGCGGTCGCCGCCGGACCGATCGCCTGGCCCGACGCGCTCGATCTGGCCTCCGATCCCGGACCTCGCTCGACGGCGGCCGCCTACGCGCCGTATCACGGGCTGTCGCTGATCGTCGACGATCTGGTCGCGGTGAACGACGGCGCGGTCGTGCAGGTCAGGATCCCCGCGAGCGAACGGACCCGGCTCTCGCTGGACTACCTCGGCCTCTCGCCGCGCACAGCCGCCGGCCGGTACGCGGTCGCCGACGGCGCGAGCCAGGTCACCTTCCACTCGTGCTCGCCGGGGTCGACCGACGGGCCGTCGTCGCGCTTCGACGGCGGCTTCATCGTCGCCGGGGCCCAGTGCGCGCTGGTCGACGTCTACACGGGCGACGGCAGACAGCCGCTCGTGCGCCGGATCCCGTTCGGGGTGCCCGCCGGTGTCTGCCGATCCGACCCGCGGTGACGACCTGCCCCTCCGTCCACGTGACGACCGCAAGGCGATCCGGCGCTGGCCGACGATCGGGGAAGGCGATCGGGCGCTGCGGACAATAGGTCTGTAGTGGGAGCCGATGACGCCAGCCGCAGGGAGGGTTCGGACGCCGATCTGATCGTCCGTTCGACCGTGGATCCAGAGGCCTTCTCGGGGATCTTCGACCGGCACTTCGCCGCCGTCCATCGCTACCTGGCCCGGCGGGTCGGTCTGAGCCGGGCCGACGATCTCGCGGCACAGACGTTCGTCGTAGCGTTCGGTCGGCGGGCCGACTTCGACGACCGCGGCGTCGGCGCCCGGCCGTGGCTGTTGGGCATCGCGACGAACGTGATGCGCAACGACCTGCGCACCGAGCAGCGGATGTTCGCAGCGATCGCCCGCCTTGATCCGTCGGGCGGTGGTGATCTGCTCGACTTGGGCGAGCGTTCAGTGGCCCGGGCGGCGGCAGCCGGCGAGGCCGCCCAGCTCGCCGGGGCGCTGGCCGGTCTCGACACCGGCCAGCGGGACGTCCTGCTGCTCCACGCGTGGGGCGATCTGTCCCAGGCGGAGATCGCCCAGGCGCTGGGGATCCCTGTTGGAACCGTGTACTCACGCCTCTCGCGGGCGCGCTCGGCCCTGCGTCAGGCGGCGCCGGATCTCGCGGCCGAGCGGCATTGCTCACCACAGGAGAGGAGCCGATGACCGACGATCTCGAACGCCTGCGCCGTTTCCGCGATGACGTCCCCAACTCGACGGACGCGGCCCGGGTGGCCGCGCGCCGGAGACTGGCGGCGGCGATCGACGTCGAGCGACGCGGACGGACCCGAGCTCGCCGCCCCGTCAGGCAGCGCTCGCCGCGCCTGCTGGCGATCGGGCTCGCCGCCCTCACCGTGACGGGAGCCGTCGCGTACGGGGCGAGCCAGGTGGTCGTACACGTCGCGTCGACAGGGCGCAACGGGGTCGTCTACCCGCCGCGAGGGAGCCAGGCCGTCGCGATCGGGTGCGCGACCACGGTGTTCAGCCCGGGTCAGACATGGCCGAATCACTGGCCGAGACCGCTCGTCAACACGATCGTCGCCGGACCGATCGCCTGGCCTGGGATCCTCGCGCTCGCCACCGACGCGGCCGGCCGAGGTGGCCCGCCGGCCACCACCTACGCACCGAGGCACGGGCTCGCGTTCGCACAGGACAACCTGGCCGCGGTCACCGACGGGGCGGTGGTGACGCTCAGCATCCCGGCCGATGAGCGGCAGCGCCTCTCGCTCGACTACACCTACATCCCCCCACGGGCCGACGGCAGGTTCCAGGTCGCCGACGGCGCCAGTCAGGTGACCTTCCGCGGCTGTTCGCCTGGGTCAAACGACGCGCCGTCGTCGCTCTTCGAGGGCGGCTTCATCGTCGCCGGGGCGCAGTGCGCTCAAATCGACGTGTACGTCCGCCCGACCAGCCGGCCGCTCGTGCGCCGGATCCCGTTCGGCGTTCCCCGCCGCTCCTGCCGGCCGGGCGGCTGATCGGCCAAGGGACCGCAGGACGCCTCCTCGCGCCGGCGAGTCGTGCCCCCGGCCCGAGCGCAGCCGTCAGTCCCGGCGACGGCCGTCGGGGTCGCGCAACTCCCGCCGGGCGAGCTTGCCCGACGGCGTTCGCGGGAGCGCGTCCACGCGCACGAACTCCTTGGGCACCTTGAAGCCGGCCAGCCGGCCGGCACAGTGGGCGCGGAGCTCGTCGTCGGTGACCCGGCCGTCCGGCTCGAGGACCACGAAGACCCGGACGGCCTCGCCCCACTCGGCGTGTGGGTAGCCGACCGCGGCGGCCTCGGCGACCGCCGCGTGGCCGCAGACCGCATCCTCGACCTCCGCGGGCGCGATGTTCTCGCCGCCGGAGACGATCAGCTCCGACCGGCGACCCGTGACCCGCAGCCGGCCGTCGACGAGCTCACCCAGGTCGCCTGTGGCCAGCCAGCCAGCCTGAGCCGTCTGGGCGCCCGCGGGCGCGACGGTCGGTCCGGCGACCTCGATCTCGCCTGCGTGAATCCGCACGCGGCTGCAGAACAACGGCAACCCCGCGTCCGTCCCGACGTCGCCAGGAATCTGCGTGGTGACCTGCGAGCAGGCCTCGGTCAGGCCGTAGGTCTGGACCGCGACCACGCCGGCGGCCCGAGCACGCTCGAGCAGAGCCGGCGACGCCGGGGCGCCGCCGATCAGCGCGCAGCGCAGCGCCGGCGGGGACTCGAGCCCGGCGTCGAGCAGGCGGGCCAGCGTGGTCGGGACGAGCGAGACCACGGTGATCCTGTCGTCGGTCAGGGCGCGGAGTACGGCCTCGGTGTCGAAGCGACGGTGCACCACCGCCGTCGTCCCGTAGATCGCCGAGCGGATCAGGATCGACAGGCCGCCGACATGGGCCAGCGGCAGCGTGCACAGCCACCGCTCGGCCGGGTCGAGGCCGATCGCCGTGGCCGAGCCGAGCGCGCTCCACAGCCAGTTGCCATACGTCAGCTCAATCGCCTTCGGGCGGCCGCTCGTCCCCGACGTATGGATCACGGCGGCCGTCGCCTGGAGGTCGTGGCCGGGGTCGAGGACAGGGCCGCGAGCCACGCGGTCCGCGAGCCCGCCCGAACGCAGCGGCTGATCGATCACGAGCGCCGCCCCGGCGCAGACTCGCGCCCGCTCGGCCGGGGCAAGCCGGAGGTCGACGGGCACGGCGATCGCCCCGGAGCGCAGGCAGGCGTGCAGCGCGACGGCGAAGTCCACGCCCGCCGGCAGCGCGATCGCCACACGCTCGCCGGCCGGCAGCGCGACACGCGACGCGTCGGCGAGCTCGCCGTAGGTCAGCCCGCCGCCGGGCGTCTCGACCGCCGGGCGATCCGGATGCGAGTCGGCCGCCCGGTGCAGCCAGCCGGGGACGACGGGGGTCACACCAAGCTCGACGGAGCGACGGCGAGACCGCGGCTGACGAGATCGCGCACGTCACAGCTCACGAGCGTGGCTTCGGTCGCCCTCGCGGCTGCGACATATGCCGCGTCATAGGTCGACAGGTCGTGCTCGACGGCGATTGCCCTGGCCGATGCGGCGATCAGGCCGTCGACGCCGACGACTCCCCCATCCTCGGCGATCGCCCCGACCAGGCGCCGGAGACGGTCGGCGGCCGCCGGGTCGCGCCACACGCGGACGGCCACGTCTGCGACCTCGTATGGCGTCCGTCGCGTACGTCCGCAGCAGCCCGCTCCGTGTCATCCCGGTCCGCGCGGCCTCACGGCCGATCGAGCGGAGGAGCTCATCCGGAAGCGAGACCATGACCTTCGCCATCGACCGCGAGGATACCCGGTGTACCCTCGTCCGGTGCGCCTGCTCGTCCGGGGCAACGTTGGCTCCCCTGCACGAAAACAGTTGCCTGCGTCAGTCAGCTATTTTCGGCAAGAGGGCTCGCACCTGGTGTTCATGTTTCTCGGCCGCCGCCCCCGGCCCCGGCCGCCGCCCCGGCCCCCGGCCCCCGGCCCCCGGCCTCGTCGCCGCCCCCGGCCCGGCCCCCGGCCCCCCGGCCCGGCTCCCCGCGCCTACTCGACCCGGACGGTCTTCCGCACGACCGAATACGTCGAGCGACACGCGCCGAACGTGCTGGCGGGCACGCAGACCTCGACCTGATAGGTGCCGCGGGCGATCGGGTGCTGGGTGACCGCGCCTGCTCCGACGCAGTTCGTCGCGCTCGGCAGGCTGCCGATGAAGCGCTCGGTCCCGGAAGCAGTCCGCGGAGCCGAGAGGTAGGCGACGCACCGCTCGCGGGAGGCGGTCTTCGGGCGCACGAGACGCAGGGCGTAGCGACCGGCCGGTCGCAGGCCGGTCGCCCGGTAGAGCACGCCTGGGTCGGGGCCCTTGGCTCGGCTGATCACCGACGCGCCGTAGAGCGAAGGGGCGGTGGCGCCGGCGGCGGCGCCTGACACGAGGGCGCCGGCGAGCAGGACGGCGGCGACCAGGGCGGCGGCGAATGGACGTCTGAGCGAGCCGAGGTACATCGGCAGCTCCTTTCGATCGTTGGCATGTTCTGATCAACACGACGGACGGCGCAGAGCATCGGTCTCGACTAGCCTTGGCCGGCCCACCGCAAACCTACGAGGAGGCTCCGTAGCCGTGCCCGACGAGTGGATCCCGTCCGGCGAGTACTCGGACATCAGGTACGAGACCTCGAGCCCGGTGCCCGGCATCGCCAAGATCACGATCAACCGCCCGGAGGTTCGCAACGCGTTCCGCCCGCAGACGGTGATCGAACTGTCGGATGCCTTCACACGGGCCCGCGAGGACCTCGAGGTCGGCGTGATCATCCTCACCGGCGAGGGCCCCGACGCGTTCTGCTCGGGCGGGGACCAGCGGGTTCGGGGGGACTCGGGCTACGTCGCGGACGGGGCCCAGGTCGGACGCTTTCACATCACCGACCTTCACGTGCAGATCCGCCGGACACCGAAGCCGGTCGTCGCGATGGTCGCGGGCTACGCGATCGGCGGCGGCCAGGTCCTCCACGTCGTCTGCGACCTGACGATCGCCGCGGACAACGCCCGCTTCGGGCAGACCGGCCCGCGCGTCGGGTCGTTCGATGGGGGCTTCGGCGCGAGCCTGCTGGCCCGCCAGATCGGACAGAAGCGAGCCAAGGAGATCTGGTTCCTGTGCCGCCAGTACGACGCGCAGCGAGCATACGAGATGGGTCTCGTCAACACGGTCGTCCCACTCGACCGCCTCGAGCAGGAGACGGTCTCGTGGTGCCGGGAGATGCTCGCCCTGTCGCCGTTCGCACTGCGCCTGCTGAAGGCGAGCTTCCACGCCGAGGAGGACGGCCTGGCCGGGATTCAGCAGCTGGCCCACGACTCGAATCTGCTGTTCTACGGGAGCGACGAGGCCCGCGAGGGGCGGGACGCCTACCGCGAGAAGCGGCCCCCCGACTTCGAGCGCTTCCCGCGGCGGGCCTGATGGCGGGTCCGCGGACCTCGAGGCCGGACGCCGGGCCGCCGGCCAGCCGGAGCGCGAGCCTGGTGCCCGATCAGGCGCCGGCAGGGATGCGGATCTGGCTGATGGCCGCGCGCCCGCGGACGCTGCCGGCGGCGATCGCCCCGGTCCTCGTGGGGACGTCGCTGGCGATCGAGCAGGGCGTCTTCCACCCGGTCTCGTTCGTCGCCGCCCTGCTCGGGTCGATCTTCATCCAGGTCGGGACGAACCTGGCCAACGACTACTCGGACGCCCGCCGGGGCGCTGACACCGACGACCGGCTCGGCCCGGTGCGGGTGACCGCGGGCGGCCTGGCGCCGCCGCGGCAGGTGCTCCTGGCGACGTACATCACGTTCGGCATGGCCGTCGTGTGCGGGCTCTACCTGGTCGCGGTCGCCGGGCCGGAGCTGCTGCTCGTGGGTGTGGCATCGATCCTCGCCGGCGTGACCTACACCGGCGGGCCGAAGCCGTACGGATACGAGGGTCTCGGCGAGCTGTTCGTCTTCCTCTTCTTCGGCGTCGTCGCCGTCGTCGGGTCCTATTACGTGCAGATCCAGCAGCTCCCGTGGCAGGCGTTCGTGCTCTCGGTGCCGGTCGGCCTCCTGGCGGCGGCGATCCTCGTCGTCAACAACATCCGCGACCTCGAGACCGACCGGCGGGCCGGCAAGCGGACGCTCGCGGTCCGGCTCGGCCGGGAGCGGACCCGGGTGCTGTACGCGAGCATCGTCGGCGGGGCCTTCGTCGCCGCGCTCGTGCCCTGGATCGCCGGGTCGCTGACCGCGTGGCTCGCCCTGAGCTGGCTGGCGCTCCCGCTGGCCGTGCCGGTGATCCGGACGGTCCGCGAGCGGACCGACGGACCCTCGCTGAACGGGGCGCTCGCCGCGACGGGCAAGCTCCAGCTGGCCTTCTGCCTGCTGCTCTCCGCGGGGATCCTCGCGAGCTGATCGAGATCGCGCTGGAGCGGGTGGAGGCACGCTTCGCCCCCAGCCAGCAGGAGACGGCAACGGAGCTCCTCCTGGACAAAGCGGCGCCAGACCGCATGACCCCGCCGGCCGGCTCGCCCTGACGGCCGCTCAGGTCCGCGGCGCGAGCGCCGCGGCGACCGCCCCCGGGGCTTCGGCCAGCAGGCGGTGACCGGCCCCGCCGACGATGTCGAACGACGCGTCCGGGATGCCGTCGGCAAGACGCCGCCCGAGCCCCACGAACTTGTGGTCGCGCTCGCCCGCAAGAACCGACACCGGCACAGAAAGCTCCCCCAGTCGCCCCCAGACCGGCTGCATCGCCCCGGTGCCGAGGCCGCGCAGTGCCGCCGCGAGGCCAGTCGGCGTGTTGCGCAGCTGGTCGACGACCGCCGCCCGCCGGACGCCCTCGGTCTCGCCGGCGAACAGTGTCTGGTCGTTCCAGGCGGCGACGAAGTCGCCCAGCGGCTCCCGTTCGATCCGCCCGGCGAGCGCCTCGTCGGCCGCGCGACGGGCCGCCCGCGCCGCCGGGTCCTCGATCCCGGCCGTCGTCGAGACGAGGACCAGCCGGGTGACCCGGTCGGGGTGGGCCAGCGCGAGGTGGAGGGCGATCCGCCCGCCCTGGGAGTACCCGCACAGCACGAAGCTCGGCGGGGCGGCCGCGGCCAGCTCGGCGATGCACGACGCGAAGCTGATCGGCCGGCGACCGCCGGCAGACCCGTGGCCGGGCAGATCCGGCACCAGCGGGCGATACCGTCCGGCCGGGAGGCCGGCGACCACGCCGTCGAAGGCGCGGTGCGTCTGGCCGAATCCGTGCAGCAGCACGACGTCCTCTCCCACCCCGACATCTTGACCGCCGCCCCGCCAATATGCCACCATATTGGGATGGCTCGCACGCAGGCCCTCGTCCAGCTCAGCGAAGACCTGATCGGCCGGCTCGACGCGCGCGCAGCCGCTGCGCACCGCTCGCGGTCGGACCTGATCCGCGAAGCGATCGAGCGTTACCTGACCGCCGACCCGGCGGCGGCGGTCGACGCGGCGATCGTCGAGAGCTACACGAGCACTCCGCCCGACGACGACTTCGGCGCGTCCTGGGCGGCCCGCCAGTCGATCGAGGCCGAGCCGTGGGACGAGCCGTCGTGAATCGGGGCGAGATCTGGTGGTACGAGCTGCCGGAGAGCGGCCGTCGGCCGGGTTGCATCCTCACGCGCCAGGCGGCCATCCCCGTGCTCAACGCCCTGCTCGTGGCGCCGGCGACGAGAACGATCCGCGGGATCCCGAGCCAGGTCCGGCTGGGCCCGCAGGACGGCATGCCGGCCGAATGCGCGCTGAGCCTCGACAACCTCCTGACGGTGCCGAAAGCGCTCCTGACCGAGCGCATCACCCGCCTGCCGCCGGCCCGCCTTGCCGAGCTCTGCGCGGCGCTCGACGTCGCGGCCGGGTGCGATTGACCGGTATCCTCGCCAGCTGATGGAGGTCGCGCTCGAGCGCGTCGCGCTCCGCTTCGCAGCTCCCGTAGCCGTCTCGTACGGGGAACTCACGTCCCGGGAGATTGTGCTGCTTGCTTTGCGGAGCGGTGACGGCATGGTCGGCCGGGGCGAGGCAGCTCCGCTGGCTCCATACGACGGCGTGTCGGTCGACGACGTGCTCGCCGCCCTCGAGGCGTTCCGCCCGGTGCTCGAGCGGGCCGACGAGCTCGGGCCGGGTGAGGTACTGAGCGACTGCCAGGAACGCGCTGACGTGCCGCAGGCACTGGCGGCCGTCGACCTCGCCCTGTGGGACCTCGCCGGCCGGCGGGCCGGCCGCCCGGTCTGCGAGCTGCTCTGCGAGGCGCCGGCGACCAGCGTGAAGGTCAACGCGACGATCACGGCACCCGACCGCGAGGGAGCCGCCCGCCAGGCGGCGGCGGCCGCGCTCGCCGGGTACGAGTGCGTCAAGCTGAAGGTCGGCCTGCTCGACGACGCCGGGCGCGTCGCGGCGGTCCGCGCGGCGGTCGGGCCGAGCGTCGACCTGCGACTCGACGCCAACGGCGGCTGGACGCTCGACGAGGCCGAGCGCATGCTCGACGTCCTCGCGCCGGCCGGCCTCGAGCTCGTCGAGGAGCCGGTCCGCGGCCTCGAGGCCACGCGGGCCCTGCGCGAGCGCGTGCCCGTACGGATCGCGATCGACGAGACGGCAACCGAGCCGGGCGCCCTGGCCGGCGGCGTGGCCGACGCCGTCTGCCTGAAGATCAGCCGCTGCGGCGGCATCACCGGCCTGCTCGCCGACGCCGCCCTCGTCCGGTCCTCGGGTGCCGAGCCCTACGTCGCGTCGACCTTCGACGGCCCGCTCGGGATCGCCGCCGGCCTGCACGCCGCCGCCGCGCTCGGCCGCCTGCCGCCGTGCGGCCTGGCGACGCTGGACCTCTTCTCGCTGATGAACCACCCCTTCACGGTGCACGACGGGTCGATCGCCACGCCACGCGGACCCGGGTTGACCGGCGACCTGGCCTGGTGGCGCTGACCCGGCTCGCCGTCGCCCCGTCCGGTGGATCGATTCCGGCGCCACCGGCCGATACCCTCCACACCGACATTCACGACCACTTGAACCCTCCGGGCGCCGACACCCACCTGCTGCTCGCGGCCTTCGTCGACGAGCTCGTCCGCTGCGGGATGACCGACGCGTGTACGTCGCCCGGGTCCCGCTCCACGCCGGTCGTCCTGGCCCTCGCCCGCGCACCAGGCCTGCGGGCGTACTCGCACATCGACGAGCGCTCTTCCGGCTTCTTCGCCCTCGGCCTGATCAAGGCCACCGACCGGCCGGTCGCCGTCACCTGCACGTCGGGCACGGCCGCCGCCAACCTCCTGCCGGCCGTGATCGAGGCCGACGAGGCCCGCCTGCCGCTGATCGTCCTGACCGCCGATCGGCCGCCCGAGCTGCGCGGCGTCGGCGCCGGCCAGACGATCGACCAGGTCAAGCTCTACGGCGACGCCGTCCGCTGGTTCTTCGAGGTCGGCAACCACGACGCCACGCCGGCTCGCCTGCGTTGGATTCGCGGGCTCGCGTGTCGCGCCGTGTGGACCGCGTGCGGCGAGCGTCCGGGTCCGGTCCACCTCAACTGGCCGTTGCGCGAGCCGCTCGTCCTGAGCGATCCGCTGCCGCCGGCGTCGGTCGTCGGACGGCTGGGCGGGCGTCCGTGGATCGTGCGGCCCGGCCGGTCGGGCCTCGCAGCGGGCGACGGCGAGCTCGAGTTGCCCGACGGGGTCCGCGGGGTGGTCGTCGCCGGGCGCTGCGCCGGCCGGCCCGGGCCGGAGCTTGCCGCGTTCGCCGCGCGGGCCGGCTATCCGCTCCTGGCCGACCCGCTGTCCGGCGCCCGGACGGGCCCCGCGGCGATCGCCCACTACGACGCCCTGCTGCGCCGGCCCCAGCGCTTCGCGGCGCCAGAGCTCGTGATCCGGGTTGGCGACCTGCCGACGTCCAAGCCCCTGCGCAGCTGGCTGGCCGGGCTCGACTCGGCCCGCCAGATCGCGATCAGCCCCGACGGCAGCTGGCAGGACCCGGACGGCGTCGTCGGCGAGTCGCTGCACGCCGACCCCCGGATCGCGCTCGCCACCGCCGACCCGTCACCCGCGCCGGCTGGTTGGCTCGAGCGCTGGCGGAGCGCCGACCGGCTCGCCGCCGGGGCGCTCGGCGAGCTGTTCGCCGGCGAGCTGACCGAGCCGGCCGTCGCCTGGGCGCTCGGCGAGCAACTCGGCCCCGGCGCGACCGTGTTCGTCGCCGCGTCGATGCCGATCCGCGACGTCGAGTCGTTCTGGCCAGTCCGCGCCGACGGCCCGCGCGTACTCTCCAACCGGGGGGCCAACGGAATCGACGGAACCGTCTCCAGCGCCTTCGGCGTCGCCGCGTCGACTCCCGGCCCGGTCGTCCTGCTGATCGGCGACGTCGCCCTCGCACACGACATCGGCGGCCTGCTCGCAGCCGGCAGGCTCGGGCTCAAGCTGACGATCGTCCTGCTCGACAACGCCGGTGGCGGTATCTTCGACTTCCTACCCGTGGCCGGCGAGCAAGACATCTTCGAGCACCACGTCGCGACGCCGACCGGCCTCGACTTCTCCCGCGCCGCGGCCCTCTACGGATTGGGGCACGACCGGCCGGAGACGCTGGACGACCTGCGCTCCGCGCTCGACCGGGCGCTCGGCCGGCCGAACTCGACGCTGATCGAGGTCCGCGGCGACCGGGCCGCCAACGTCCGCCTGCACGCCCGGGCGATCGCAGCCGTGGACGCAGCCGTCGACTCGGCCGTCGACTCGGCGGCCGGCGCAGCGGTCGACTCCGCGGTCGACGCTGCCCCTGGAGCACGGGCGTGACCGACCGGGCCGCCGGGTCCGCGGGCGGCCGGCCGTCCGAGCGGGTGTCGGCCGGACGCCTGCTCGGCGCGATGGTCGCCGTGATGTGGATCGTCCAGGTCGTCAACGCGCTCGACGGCCAGCACCTCGACGCCGCGGGGATCCGCCCGCGGATGATCTCCGGCCTCGACGGCGTCGTCTTCGCGCCGTTCCTCCACGCCAGCTTCAGCCACCTGATCGGCAACACGATCCCCTTCGTCGTGCTCGGCGGGACGATCGCCCTGACCGAGGGCATGCGGCTGGCCTGGGTGACGGTGGTCGTCGGCCTCGTCGCCGGCCTCGGCACCTGGCTGATATCCCCGGGCGGCGTGACGACGGTCGGGGCCAGCGGGATCGTCTTCGGCTACGCGACATACCTCGTCGGCCGGGGGATCTTCAGCCGGCGGCTCGTCCAGCTGGCGATCGGCGTCGCCGTCGGACTGGTCTTCGGACTGACGCTGCTCTACAGCCTGATCCCGCGGGCCGGCGTCTCCTGGCAGGACCACCTGTGCGGCGCGCTCGGCGGGATCCTCGCCGCCCGCGGTCTGACCGCCGGCCAGCCGGCGGGCCGGCGAGCCGGCCCGGGCGGCGGCGCCAACCCGGCCTGACGAAGCGGATCCGGGCAGGCGGGCCGAGCCGGGCGGCGAAATCAACCCGGCCCGACGAGGCGACATGCGCCGTCCTGACAGGGGAATCCGGGCCCTTTGTGAGCTGGGCGAAACCCGTCATCGTCGCTTTCGACCGTCCGGCGCGCTAAAGTCGTCAGAGACGCTCCTCGGGGACTCGGGTCCGGTGGCGCGGAAGCAAGTCGGTCGGTCGGCCGCAGCGGGGACGCGCCCCCGTGCGCCACGGCGATTTGGATCCGCGCGGGACATCCCCTGGTCAGGATGGTCCGCCCGGCGGAGCTGTCATGCTGACTAGTCGAGCGACGGCGAACGGAGGCAGATGTCGGTAGCAGAACTGCATGAGCTTGAAGAGGTCCGGGGTCTGGTGACCAGGGGCCAGTTGGTCGGCGTGCTCACCTACGCGGAGATCGCGACGGCCACCGCGGAGTTCGATCTCGACGAGGCCGACCTGGAGGAGCTCCACGCCTTCCTCGAGGGCTCGGCGATCGAGCTCGTGGAGGAGATCGACCCGGCCACGGTCGCCGGCAGCGAGGTCTCGCGCGCCCCCGACAAGCGGGGCCAGCGGAAGGCCAAGACGGCGCTCGACCTCAAGCCGGACATGACGACCGACTCGCTGCAGCTGTTCCTCAAGGGGATCGGCAAGGTTCGCCTGCTGACCGCCCCCGAAGAGGTCGAGCTGGCCAAGCGGATCGAGCGGGGCGACCTCGACGCCAAGCAGCGGATGGTCGAGGCCAACCTCCGGCTGGTCGTCTCGATCGCCAAGAACTACCGCAACCAGGGCCTGCCGTTCCTCGACCTGATCCAGGAGGGCACGCTCGGCCTGGTCCGGGGTGCCGAGAAGTTCGACTACCGCAAGGGCTTCAAGTTCTCGACCTATGCGACCTGGTGGATTCGCCAGGCGATCGCCCGGGCCCTGGCCGACAAGTCGCGAACGATCCGGATTCCCGTCCACATCGTCGAGAAGCTCAACCAGGTCAACCGGGCCGAGCGGCGCCTGGTGACCGAGCTCGGCCGTGACCCGTCGACCCGCGAGATCGCCGAGGTCACGGGCATCGACCCGGCCGAGATCGACTCGATCAAGCGATCGGCGCGGGCGCCGATCTCACTCGAGAAGCCGGTCGGCGACGACGACGGGTCTGAGTTCGGCCAGTTCATCGCCGACGAGCAGAGCGAGTCCCCATACGAGCGGGCGGCCGACGTCCTCGCGAAGGAGGCCCTCCAGGATGTCCTGGAGAACCTCTCCTACCGCGAGCGGCGTGTGCTCGAGCTGCGCTTCGGCCTCGGCGGCGGACACCCGCGGACGCTGGACGAGATCAGCCGGACGTTCAACGTCACGCGTGAGCGGATCCGCCAGATCGAGAACCAGTCGATCAAGAAGCTCCAGACGCTCGACGAGGCCCAGAAGCTCCGCAGCGGCTTCTAGGCGTCGGCGTTTCCTGAGGGCCGAGGGCCGGCAGATGCCGGCCCTCTGTCGTTCCTCCGGCGGAGCGACCACCGCACTCGGAGGAGGCCGACGAGGCTCGGGGAGCCGGCCAGTAATACCCCTCGGTATTACTTACTTTGACTCACCATAACACCTGCTCCAGACGGAATCCGTGGCAGGCCGCGAGCCGCGAGTCGGCAAGCTTGGCGGCGCCCGCGACGGAAGTAAGGATGGTCGGTATTACTGCCTGCTAGGCTCGCCGCGTGCGAGTGACCAGCAAGGGTCAGGTGACGATCCCCCAGGGGGTCCGCGAACGCCTTGGGATCGTCGCGGGTAGCGAGGTCGAGTTCGAGCTCGACGCGCAGGGCGCCCGGCTGGTGCGCGTCAGCTCGGGCGTCGGAGGCGAGATCACGGCGAGGATGCGCGGCCGGGCGACAGTCCCGATGACCACGCGCGAAATCATGGCGCTGACGCGCACCGATGCCTGACGGCCGCCGTGGCGGGGTGCTCGTCGACTCGAGTGTCCTGCTCGACATCTTCACCGACGATCCGCTTTGGGCCGGGTGGTCGAACGTCCGCCTGGCGGCGGCCTTCGACGCCGGTAGCGTCGTGATCAATCCGCTCGTCTACGCCGAGCTGTCGGTCGCCTTCGAGCATATCGAGGCACTCGACGCGGCCCTCCCGGACGAATTGGGCCGCGAGAGTCTGCCGCCGCAGGCAGCCTTCCTCGCCGGGAGGTGCCTGCTCGAGCACCGACGGAGCGGGGGCCCCGGCCGACCGACGATCGCGGGCTTCTGCATCGCCGCCCATGCCGCGATCACCGGTCGGGCGTTACTGACCCGCGATCCCGGCGGCTACGGCGCCCAGCTGCCCGGCCTTGCCCTGATCTGCCCGTAGCCTCGCGGCGCGGCGCGGGGCGGTCGCGGCCGCGGGTGGACGGGTCGGGGGCGACCCACGGGCGGACGCCCGGCCTTCTTTCAGCGCAGGGCGGTTCTTCGATCAGGGTCCGCTGCACCCCACCGCCGGGCGATACTGCTGGCCGATGGAAGCCACCGCCGCCGCGTCGACCGGCCGCACCGCCTGGGGGCGCAACCTCGGCGCCCCGGTGCGGGCGTTCCTCCACGCCGAGGCCGGCGGCGCCCTGCTCCTGATCGGCGGCGCCGTCGCCGCCCTGGTCTGGGCCAACTCCCCGTGGCCCGACTCCTACCAGACCGTATGGGCGACGAAGCTGTCGATCCGGCTCGGCAGCCACGCCCTCAGCGCGGACCTCCGCCAATGGGTCGACCAGGGGCTGATGGCCCTGTTCTTCCTCGTCGTCGGGCTCGAGGCCAAGCGCGAGTTCGACCTCGGCGAGCTCCGCCAGCGCGCCCGGATCGCGATCCCGGTGATCGCCGCGCTCGGCGGCGTCGCCGGCGCGGTCGGCACATACCTCCTGATCAACGCCGGCCATGCCGGACGCAGCGGCTGGGGCGCGGCGCTGTCGACCGACACCGCGCTCGCGCTTGGCGTCCTCACGCTCGTCGGGCCGACCGGCGCCACCCGCCTGCGGGTCTTCCTCCTGACGCTCGCGATCTTCGACGACGTCGTCGGCCTCGTCGCGATCGCCGTCGCCTACACCCACAACATCTCGTTCGTCGCCCTCGCCGTCGCCGTCGGCCTGTTCGGGGTTCTCGTCGCGCTGCGGTACGCCGGGCCCTGGAGGGGCCCGGCTGCCGCCGTCGTCGGCGTGTCGATCTGGATCGCGATGTTCAAGTCTGGTATCGACCCGGTGATCGCCGGGCTGGCGATCGGCCTCGTGACGAGTGCCTATCCCCCGGCCCGCGAGGACCTCGAGCGGGCGACGGCTCTGACCCGGTCCTTCCGCGAGCAGCCGACCCCCCAGCTCGCCGCCAGCGCCCAGCGCAGCCTGGCGTCGGCGATCTCGCCGAACGAGCGCCTCCAGTACCGCCTCCATCCGTGGACGAGCTTCGTGATCGTCCCGGTCTTCGCCCTCGCCAACGCCGGCCTGAAGATCGACGGGACGCTGCTCGACCAGGCCGTCCACTCGCGGGTCACGATCGGCATCGTCGTCGCCTACGTCGTCGGCAAGCCGGTCGGGATCATGCTGGCCTCCTGGCTCGGCACGCGCCGGATCCTCGGCGGGTCGAAGCTCGCGATCACCTTCCCCGGCCTCGCCGGGACCGGATCGGCCGCCGGCATCCCGTTCACGGTCTCACTGTTGATCGCCAGCCTGGCCTTCACGGGTGCCACGCTCGACCAGGCGAAGCTCGGCGTGCTCGCGGCGGCGGCAATCTCGACGCTCGTGTCGGCCACGCTGTTTCGCCTCGTCCGCCTCCTCCCCCAGGCCGTGCGCGCCCGCCAGCTCGGCCGGACCGCCGACCAGATCGTCGACCTCGCAGACGACGTCGACCCCGCCTATGACCACATCCGCGGCGATCCCGACGGCCGGGTCACGCTGGTCGAGTACGCCAACTTCGAGTGCGAGTACTGCGGCCGGGCAGAGCCGATGATCCGCGAGCTGATCGCCGAATGGGACGACGACCTCCGCTACGTCTTCCGGCACCTCCCCCTCGCCGACGTCCACCCGAACGCCCAGCTCGCCGCCGAGGCGACCGAGGCCGCCAGCGCGCAGGGCCGCTTCTGGGACATGCACGACGTCCTCTTCACCCACCAGGACGCCCTCGATCCGGCCTCGCTGCGGCGCTGGGCCGCGGAGCTGGGGTTCGACCTCGAGCGCTTCGACGACGACCTTCGCCGCCGCCGCCACGCCCCCCGGGTCAACGCCGACATCTCGAGCGCGGACGCCAGCGGCGTCTCGGGAACGCCGTCCTTCTTCGTCAACGGCCGCCGCCACCAGGGACCATACGACGAACAGACGCTCAGCCGGGAGGTCCGCGTCGCGAGGGCCCGGGCCGCAGCCGCCGAGCTCGAGTCCGACCGGCGCTCGACTCAGGAGTGACGGGCGGCGGCGCGCTCGAGGCGGTCGCGGAGGTTGGCCCGCACGGCCGGCCAGTCGTCCGGGATCACGCTGTAGTAGGCCGAGTCCCGCAGACCGTATGGCATCACCATGTGATTGCGGAGGATCCCCTCGAAGCTCGCCGGCAGGGCGCCCAGCGCAGCCCGTGAGCGCTCGTTGCGGGCGTCGGTCTTGAACTCGACGCGGATGCAGCCGACCCGCCCGAACGCGTGATCGAGCATCAGGAGCTTGGCCTCGACGTTCGCGCCCGTCCCCCAGCTGGCCGACTCCAGCCAGGTCCAGCCGATCTCGAGACCTCGATGCTCGGGACGCAGGGCCATGAATCGTGTGCTCCCGATCACCCGCCCGGTCGCCCGCCAGATCGTCGCGAACGCGCACTCGCGCCCGGCCGCGCTGTCGGTCAGGCTCTGCTCGAGCCAGCCGGCGATCGCCGCGGGGGTCGGCGGCGCCCCCGGCAGGAGCAGCCACTTCCAGATCACCGGGTCCCGGGACGCTTCGACGAGCCCGGCCTCGTGCCGGGCATCGAGCGGCTCGAGCCTGACCAGGGACCCTTCGAGCTCGGCGTTCAGCCCGTCCAGGCTCGAGCCTCCGTCCACCGGCCCGATCATCGCAGGGTCGGCCGACCGGTCGCAGACCGAAGCCGGCGCAACTCGAGTGTGCTGAGATGGCGCCGGTGCGGATCCTGATCGTCAGCCAGATGTGGCCGGGCCCGGCCGATCCCGACCTCGGCGGCTTCGTCGCGACGATCGCCGGTCAGCTCGAAGGCCTCGGACACACGGTCGACCTCGCCGTGATCAACCACCGCGGCGGCTCCCGGCGCAAGTACCCCAGGCTGTGCCTCGACGCCGTCCGCATGGCCCGCCGCCACCGGCCGGACGTCGTCTTCGCGCACATGCTCTTCCCCGCCGGGCTGGCCGGCGCCGCCGCCTCGATGCTCGGCCGGGCGCCGCTCGTCGTGATGGCCCACGGCGCGGATGTCGCCAACCTCGGCCGGGTCCCGGGCGTCACCACGCTGACGCGGGCCGTCCTGCGCCGGGCGTCCGGCCTGATCGTCAACTCGGCCTGGCTCGCCCGCCAGCTCGACGCCTTCGTCCCCGGGAGCGCCGCCCGGGCCCACGTGATCGACTGCGGCGTCGACCTCGACCGCTTCCGGCCGGTCGCCGCCGCACCGGCACGCGGTGAGCTCGGCTGGGGCGCGGACGGGCCCGCCCTGCTCTGCGTCGGGTCGCTGATCCCCCGCAAGAACGTCGTCGCCCTGGCCGACGCCTTCGCCCAGCTCGGCCGCGGCAGCCTCGCCTTCGTCGGCGACGGGCCGCTGCGCCCGGAGCTCGACGGCCGGCCGGGGGTGAGGCTCGTCGGCCGCATCCCCCACGCCGACGTCGCCCGTTGGATCGCCGCCTGCGACGTCCTCTGCCAGCCGTCGGTCCGCGAGCCCTTCGGCCAGGCCGCGCTCGAGGCGATGGCGATGGCGCGATCCGTCGTCGCGACCGCCGACGGCGGGCCGGCCGAGTTCGTGACCCCGGACGCGGGCCTGCTCGTCGCTCCCGGAGACCACGGCGCGCTCCGCAATGCCCTCGTCGCCGCCGCTGCCCTCCCATCCCCGAACCACGCCGCCCGCGCGGTCGCCGAGCGCCACGGCGCCCGGCTCCAGGCGACGCGGATGGCCGCGGTCCTGCGGGCCGCGGTCGACGAACGGGCCTGACCAATGAGCGAAGGACGCGCGACGTCGTTCGGGGAGGTCTCCGAGCACTACGACGAGTTCCGGCCCGGCCCGTCGGATGCCGCGGTCGACTGGCTGTTGCGCCCCGGCCTGCGCGACGTCCTCGATCTCGGCGCGGGGACCGGCGCACTGACCCGACTGCTCGTCGCCCGGGACCTCACCGTGACTGCGGTCGAGCCGGATCCGCGGATGCGCCGGACGCTGATCGACCGGGTCCCCCGGGCGAGCGTCCTCGCCGGCGTGGCCGAGCGGCTCCCGGTTGACGACGCCTCCCAGGACGCGGTGCTCGCCCACTCGGCGTGGCACTGGGCCGACCCGGCCCGCGCCGTTCCCGAGGTCGCGCGCGTCCTGCGGCCCGGCGGCCGGTTCGGCGTCGCCTGGACCCGGCTCGACCGCGACGTCGACTGGGTCGCCGAGCTCCACGACCGCCTCCGGCTCGGCCTCTCCGGATCAGGGTCCCACCGGCGCTCGCACGCCTTCGACCTGCCCGGCGACGCGCCCCTCGGCGCGGCGGAAGGCCCCCACGAGGTTCGCTTCGTCCGCCGCTTCACGCGCGCCCAGCTGGTCGGCCTGGCCGGAACCTACAGTGCCGTGATCGTCCTCCCCCAGGACGCCCGCACCGCCCTGCTGGCCCGGCTGCGCGACGACCTGGACGCCGATCCCCGACTCCGAGGAGACACGGGGATCGACGTCCCTCTGGTCAGCCGCTGCTGGCGGACCGAGCGTCGCTGAGCTGGACTACGGGGCGCCGAGCACCTGGTAGGAATCCATCTCGCCCCGCATCCTCTGCGGCAGGTAGCCGGTGAAGAGGATGTAGGAGTGGAGCGTGCCCGACCGCGTCGCGATCGCCTGCTGCTGTGCTGCGGTCAGCGTCGTGTTCAGGCTCCACGTGCCGTTGGAGATCGGCGCGTGGAACTCCAGCGTCGTCGTCGTCCCGCCCGAGAAGTACTGGAGCTGGACGCGGACGATGCCGCGAGCCGACGTCGAGACCGTTCCCTGGTCGTGGAGCACCCCGGCCGCATAGGTCGGCCGCGACGCGTCGAGGTTCGCGTGGCCGTCGGCCGCCCGCAGGCGCACGACCTGCGGCCTGGTCGCCGCGTTGCCGGCGTAGGAGATCGTCAGGATCCCCGTGCCCTTGTTCGCCTGGGCGGTCGGGATCGTGTGGGTCGTCCGGATCCGGCCGTCGGCTGAGTCGATCGACGCCGTCCAGTCATAGTGCTGGCCGGCCGCGAACAGGTCCAGCTTGACCGTGCCGGTCGCCCTGCGGCTGATCGGCGCGAGGATGTCGATCGTCCGCGACGACTTGCTGATCGTCGCCCGCGAGACCTGGAGCTTCGCCGGCTGCGGGGAAGCCACGCCGCACGGCACCGTCGCCGTCGGCAGCTCGGGTGTCACCCCGCCCGCGTAGAGGATTCCCGTCTCGAACGCCCAGGAGCCGCCGGTGCAGGTCGATGCCGCGAACGGCGCCTTCCCGTTGACCGCACTGTCCTGGTAGTCGAGCGTCAGGCTCTTCAACCGGACACCGGCCGGCAGGCCCGAGAGGTCGTAGCTCACGATCGGACCGTAGGTTCCGGTCGTCTGCGAGACGGTCCCCGTCGCCACACCGAAGCCTGCCGGCGTCGCGCCGACTGCCGGGGTGTGCCACCAGAAGACGACCTGGTTGGCAGCCGTCTTGACGATGAAGCCCTGATCGCTGGCCAGGTCGGTCCCGGTCTGCGGGTGCGTCAGGATGCTGCCGCTGCCGAGGATCGACGAGCGATCCGGGCAGGCGGCCGCGGTCGGGCCGCCGACGTTCTCGAAGCTCGCCGCCGCGCACGTCCCGAAGGACGCCAGCTGGTTTGCGAACTGCGAGGAGATCGCCTCGGTGATCGACGTTGCCGCGCCGGCCGGCGTACCGGCCGCGTCGCTGCCGATCGTCAGCGTCGAGCTGAGGTCCACGTTCCCGCCGGCCGGGTTGACCGTGACCGCCAGCTTGCTGGCGCCGGCCGCCCCCGGCGTGACGAAGGTCGCGTCAGCGCCCGGAACCGTCGTGTACGTGTTGGTCGCCGCGAGCCGATAGTGGTAGGTGGTCCCCGGCGCGAGGCCGGTCAGCGCCGCCGACGCGGCCATGGCGGTCGTTCCCGCCCCGGCTGACTGTGCCGCGGTGGTCTGGCCGTAGGCCGTCGTCGGCCCGTACTGGAAGACGTATGTCGCCGCGATCCCCGTCGGGTCGACCGTCCCGCCGAGTGTCGCCGTCGTCCCGGTGACACCGGTCGCAGCGCCCGTCACGACGACCGGCGCGCCCGCCGTCGTGAACGTCCCGTCGGTTCCGTCGGTCGGTCCCGAGGCGTTGGTCGCCTCGAGGCGGAAGTGGTACGTCGTCGCCGGCGTCAGGCCGGTCAGGTTCGCCGTCACCGGCACGTCAGCGATCCCGGCGCCGGCCGACGTCGACGTGGTCGACGTCCCGTAGGAGGTCGTCGTCCCGTAGTCGAATTGATAGGTCGTCGCCTGCCCGACCGGATTGACCGTGCCGCTGAGCGTGGTCGCCGTCTGGGTCGGCGTCGTCGCGGTGCCCGTCGTGACGACGGGCGCAGTGAGAGGCAGGGCGCTGGCCGACGCGGCCAGGACTCCGGCCGCGAGCAGGCCGGTGAGCCCGAGAAGAAGAGTAAGACGTCGCATCACACAACCTTTCATTGATGAGTCATGCCCCAAGGAACTCATCCCACGCCGCAGAGTTGCGGGTCACTTATGTGCCGCTTCGGTTCGACCGGCGTACACCACCCAGACCGAGACTCCGTTTGATCGGCGGCCCGAGCGGATACCGAGACGACGTCGCCACCCCCGGACCCCAGACTCCCGATCCGCATGTCCTCGTCCTGTTCGGCGCCCGGGGCGACCTCGCCCGCCGCAAGCTCCTCCCCGGCATCTACCGGCTGATGGCGGCCGGCCTGATGCCCGAGGACTTCAGGATCGTCGGCTCCGGACGACACCGGCCCGACGGCGAGTTCTCCGACGAGGTCCGGGCCGCGCTGGCCGAGCACGCCGGCGAGGACCTCGGCGGGCCGTGCTGGGAGTCGTTCGCGCCGCGGGTGTCCTTCGTCGCGTCCTCGGCCGACGACGGCGCCGACCTCGCCGCCGCCGTGCGGGCCGCCCGCGACGAGCTCGGCGAGCACTCGCGGACGCTCCTCTACCTCGCCGTCCCACCGTCGGCGATGGCCGGGATGGTGGAGATGGTCGCGGCCACCGGCATGTCGGTCGACGCCCGGACCAGACTGGTCATGGAGAAGCCGTTCGGAGCGGATCTCCCGTCCGCGAAGGCGCTCAACCGAGCCCTCCACGACCATCTCGACGAGGACGCGGTCTTCAGGATCGACCACTTCCTCGGCAAGGAGGCCGCCCAGGACATCCTCTCGCTCCGTTTCGCCAACGGCCTCTTCGAGCCGATCTGGAATCGCCGCCACGTGTCCGGCGTCCAGATCGACATCCCCGAGTCGATCGGCCTCGAAGGCCGGGGTTCGTTCTACGAGGAGACCGGCGCCTTTCGCGACATGGTCGTCACCCACCTCAGCCAGGTCCTCGGCTTCGTTGCGATGGAGCGACCCGAGAGCCTCGACGCCCGCGCGCTGCGTGACGCGAAGGCCGCCGTCTTCGAGGACCTCCTGCCGTTCGACCCGGCCGCCGCCGTGTTCGGCCAGTTCGCCGGCTACCGCGACGAGGACGGCGTCGCCTCGGACTCGAACACCGAGACATTCGCCGCGCTCCGGGTCCTGATCGACAACGACCGCTGGCGCGGCGTCCCCTTCCTCCTGCGAACCGGCAAGGCGATGGCCGAGACCCGCCGGACCGTCAGCCTCGCCCTCCGCGAGCCCGACCAGCAGATCTTCGACTGCCGGGCGGAGGAGATCAGGCGGCCGAACGAGATCGTCTTCGAGCTTGCCGACGACCCGTTGATCGGCGTCGAGGTCCGCGTCAAGGTGCCCGGCCCGACGTCCACGGTCACCCGGGCGCCGCTGACGCTCGACGTCGAGCGGGCGACCGGAGATCAGGGGCTCGAGGCCTACGAGCGTCTCCTCCGCGACGCGATGCTCGGCGATCAGCTGCTGTTCGCCCGCTCCGACGAGGTCGAACGGCTGTGGACCTGCGCCGCGCCGATCCTTGCCGACCCGCCCGCCCCGCTGCCCTACGCCGTCGGCTCGTGGGGTCCCCAGGCCGCGGTCGAGCTCGCCCAGCCGGTCGGCTGGCGGCTGCCCGACCACGACGCTGCGCGGCTGCCGCTCTGAGCTGCGCGGGGCAACGAGCAGGCCGTGACCCCCGGGTCAGCCGGCGAACAGCCCTGACCCGGCCCAGTCGTTCGGCCCGCTGACGCCCGGCGGCACGAAGAAGTAGCCGCCACCGACCGGCGTGATGTAGTCGATCATCGGCTCGCTCGCCAGCCGGGTCTGGATCGCCGCGAACTGGCGGGCCGGGTTCTGGTTGAAGGCCACGAAGACGAGGCCCTGGTCGAGCTGGCCGGCGCGGTCGAAGCCCCGGTGGTAGTTGAATCCCCGGCGCAGGATCCGCTGGCCGGCGGTCGGTGGGGTCCGCGGGTTTGCCAGTCTGATGTGGGCGTCGAGTGGGATCCGCACGCCGGTCGGATCGAGGTCGAAGCGCGGATCCTCGAACTCGGCGGTCCCGCCCAGCGGCGCCCCGGTGTCGCGCACCCGGCCGATCATGTTCTGCTGCTCGTTCAGTCCGACCCGATCCCAGAACTCCACGTGCTGGCGGATGATCCGCACGACCTGGTAGGAGCCGCCCGCAGTCCACACCGGCTCGCCGGCACCGGCCCGAACCCAGACGAGGCGGTCCATCAACCGGCCGTCGTCGACGTCGGGATTGGCCGTCCCGTCGCGAAAGGCAAACAGGTTGCGCGGGCTGTTGCGCGGCGACGGACCGCGGTCGGCCGCCCTGAAGCCGTCGATCGTCCAGCGGACCGCGAGTGAGCCACGGGTGACCCGGAGCAGCTCGCGCAGGGCGTGGACGACCGTGTCCCGCTGGTTCGCCCCGATCTGGACCATCACGTCACCGTCGGTCTGGGTCGGGTCGAGGTCGTCGACCGCGAAGCTCGGCATCCTCGTCAGGTGGAGCGGACGCCGCCCGCCGAGGCCGTAGCGGTCGTCGAACAGGGACGCGCCGAAGCCGACTGTCACGGTCAGCCCGTCCGGGGCGTTGGTCGGTCCGAGGATCCCCGAATCGGCCGGCGGGTCGTCGATCTCGAGCAGTGGGTTGACGTTGCCGCTCGCCAGCTGGTTGGCCCTCGTGCCGAGCGCCATCAGCGCCTCCCGCAGGGTCAGCCGATCCGCGGCGATCGCATCGAGCGAGACGAACGTCGCCTGTGCCTGTGCCGGCGTGAGGACGCCTGGCTGGTGCGCGCCGGTGAACGGCACGGCGATCGACAGGGCCGCCCGCTGTCCGTCGTCATCGAGCAGCCCCGGCCCGACCGCCGGCAGCCGGCCGGTGCCCGGACGATCGATCGCCGCGTCAGCGCCCGCGCCGGCCGCCGCGGCACCGAGCAGCACGGCCGCGCGCGTGACGAACCGGCGGCGGTCGAGCCGGGTCATCGCCGCCCTCCGAGCGCCGGGATCGCCGGCGGCAGCTGGGTCTCGAGGTCCCCGGGGACTCCGGCCAGCTGCTCGAGCGCAAAGCCCAGCGCCCCGTCGAGGCGCTCGGACTCGAGCTGGCTCAGCTCGGCCAGCGCCGGCCACCGGCCGGCGTGCGCCAGGCGGACCTCGGCGAGCACGGTCCGCAGCCGGGACAGGCCGTAGTCGACCTGCTCGATCACGCTCTCCCGGCCGTCGAGCAGCGGGCGGAGCGTGTCCAGCACCTGCTCGGTGGCGGCGAGCCCGGTCGCCGTCGCGAAGACGCCCTCCCCGCTCCACGGGACGTCCGCCCCGCTGAGGAAGTCGCGCTGGGCGTCCTCGAGGATCTCGTGGGCCCGGGTCGCGTAGTCGAGCGGCGTGATCGCGACAGTCGGAACGAGCTTCTCGAGTCGGCGGATGTTCGTCGCGAGCACCCGCGCCGCGGTTTCCAGACCGCGTGGATCCTGATTGGTCCAGAGGCCGAACTCGATCCGGTGGAGCCCGGTGAAGCCGGGGTTGGCCGGGCCGCCGGCGAGGCCGCCGGCGCTCCCGTCGATCGCCGTGTCGAGCTCGCCGAACTCCCCGTAGACCGCCCCGAGCCGCAGGTACCGCCCGTACGCACTCAGCCAGATCGCCCTCGACCGGGCGCGGTCTCCCAAGGCGAGCTGACCGATCAGGCGGTGGACGTCGAGCGCCATCGCCCGGAGTTCGGCCTCGGCATGGATGCGGGACTCGGCGATCGGCCGGTCGAATGCCGCGGGCGGGACCGGGACCAGCTCGGAGACCGGCCGGGCTCCCGCGGTGTTGCCGAGCCCCTCCCGCCTGGCGGCCTCCTGGGAGTAGGCCTGCAGCGCGGTCAACGCGCGCGCACCGGCGGAGGCCGCTGCCGGCGGACTCGCCGGCCCGCCGCCGCCGCCGACGCCGAGCGCGGTCAGCGCGAAGAAGCCGGCGACCGCGCTGAAGAGCCCGGCACAGACCGGGATCAGGCGACGTCCGGGGCGGCGTGGGTCAACGGTCAGAGTGGGCATGTCCTACGCGGAGGCCGGCCGGCCCGCGAGCCGGCCCGGACGGGCTCGAGGCCGGCCGAGAGAGACGAATCGAGAAGCCTACGGACGGCCTGCGCACGTGTTGTTACCGACTCGTGCACGCCGCGCCGGCCCTACCAGGTCGGTAACTCCGTTATCACAGCTACGCAACACCAGACGGCCGCCGGGCGCCGACGATTCGGGTCCCGAGCACGGTGTCACGGCATCGGGCGGGGCGTCTTGCCGTTCATCCGACACGAGGAGATGCAGGTTGCGCAATCCAAGGATCCTCGCCGGGGTTGGCGTCGGTCTCGTGGCGTCGGCGGCGGTCGCCGCCAGCCTGACGATGGCCGGAGCCGCCGCGCCGAACGCGTCACCGGCCGCGACGCCGACGACTACGCCGATCAAGCACGTCGTTGTGATCTTCGACGAGAACGTCTCGTTCGATCACTACTTCGGGACCTACCCGAACGCCACGAATCCCGCCGGCGAGCCGGCCTTCCACGCGGCACCCGCCACGCCCAGGGTCAACGGGCTGACGCCGGCCCTGCTCACCGCCAACCCGAACAGGGACACGACGCCGGGAGCGCCGACGGCGAACCCCCAGCGCCTTGACAACACCGGCAGCGCCAGTCCCTCCCAGGTCGTGACGTGCGACCAGGGTCACAGCTACTCGCCGGAACAGAAGGCGGCCGACGGCGGCCTGATGGACAGGTTCCCCCAGTTCACCGGCGGCGGCGGGTGCTCCGACAAGGCGATCGTGATGGACTACTACGACGGCAACACGGTTACCGGACTGTGGAACTACGCCCAGCACTATGCGCTCAGCGACAACTCGTTCGACACGAACTACGGACCGTCGTCGCCGGGCGCGCTCAACGTGATCAGCGGTGACACGGGCGGCGTCGATCTGACCAACAGCACGGCTACGACGGCGGTCGAGAACGACACCCTGATCAACGACGCCGACCCGACCTACGATGACTGCAGCGCGGCGACCCACGTCGCGATGACCGGCAGGAACGTCGGTGACCTGCTCAACGCCAAGGGGATCACCTGGGGCTGGTTCGAGGGCGGCTTCACGCCGAGCAGCGTGGTCGCCGGCAAGGCGGTCTGCGGGACGGCCCACAACAACGTCATCGGGGCGTCCGACGGCGGCGACTACATCCAGCATCACGAGCCGTTCCAGTACTACGCATCGACAGCCAACCCCCACCACCTCCCGCCGACATCGGTCGCCGCGGTCGGCCACCAGGACCAGGCCAACCACCAGTACGACCTCTCGTACTTCTACAGCGCCCTGAACGCCGGCAACCTCCCAAGTGTCTCCTACCTCAAGGCCCCGGCCTACGAGGACGGTCACGCCGGGTACTCGGATCCGCTCGACGAGCAGCGCTTCCTGGCAGACACGATCAACGCGGTCGAGCAGTCGGCGGACTGGTCGAGCACCGCGATCGTGATCGCCTACGACGACTCGGACGGGTGGTACGACCACGTGTTCAGCCCGCTGACAAGCCCGTCCGACGGGCCGAGCGACGCGCTGACGGGTACCGGGAAGTGCGGGACCGTCCCGAGTCCACTGCCGGCGAGCTTCGAGAACGACCGCTGCGGGCTCGGCCCGCGGTTGCCGCTGCTCGTGATCTCGCCGTACGCGAAGGTCAACTACGTCGACCACACGCTGACCGACCAGAGCTCGGTCGTCCGCTTCATCGAGGACAACTGGTCGCTCGGCCGGATCGGCGGAGGGTCGAACGACGCGACGGCGGGGACGCTGGACAACATGTTCAACTTCACGCCGGTCCACATCGCCGCACCGAAGGTGATCCTCGACCCGGCGACCGGCGAGGTCCTCAGCACCCAGCCGGGCGGCCTGTCGCTCCCGGGCCTGCCCGCGGGAATCGGAGGCCTGCTCTCGGAGATCCCCGGGCTCGGCGGCCTGTTCGGCGACCTGCCCGGCGCCGGGGACGGCGGACCGCTCGCCCGGTCGGCGAGCGCCGGCAGGTAGTCGGGCCGACCGGCCGCCAAGCGGTCGATCCGGCGCCGGGGCGATGCAGAGTGGACGCTCTGCCCCGGCGCTGGTCGCATCCGAGCGACCCGAGTACGTGTTCACTCCGGAGGGCGACGAGGCGAACGCGCCTCGGGCTCTGCGACGAGCGGCCGCCGGGCCAGCCGACCCGCCCCTGGCGCCGGAGGCGACCGCGGGCACGCCGGCGGCGCGGGCGATCCCGAGGGTGACCGGCTGATCAGGCAGCGTTCGCGAGCGCGCCCTGGCGGCGCCGGCGGCGGACGAGCCGGGCCGCCCACCACCCGAAGCCGGCGACGCCGGCGATCGGAACGAGCCCGGCGAGCGCGACCACGAGTACGGCAAAGCAGGCCTCCAGCACCCCGAGCGCGTCGTCGACCGCGCGTCCCGGCCGCCACGACGACCCGGCCTGGCCACTGCCGCCGGTGCCCGGTCGGGCGGTCTCGGCGATCGTCACGTTCACCGAGGCGCTCTGCGCGCGCCCGACGAGGGCCTTCAGACTCGCCTGGTCCTTCGCGATCCGGCCGTCGACGAGGCCGAGCTGGCCGTGGATCGCGGCGACCTGGTTGGGCGTCGTCGCCCGGCCGAGCTGGCGCAGGAGGGCCACGCGCTCGTCGCGCGACTCGGCGAGCCGCTGGCGAGCCGCGCCGGTCGGGTCGGTGATGTCCTGCGTGTCCTGTGAGCGGGAGCTGACGTGCGCGAGCGAGGAGATCGCCGCGAGAGTCCGGTCGAGTGCTGAGCTCGGCACCTCGAGGGCCAGCGTTGCCTGGCTGCCGCCGGCGTCGTCGACCGATACGTGCGAGCTCTCGACGACACCCCCCAGGCGGTCGGTCGCGGCGATCGTCTCGTCAGCGACGTGCTGGACCTGGCCGCGCGGCGCGAGCAGCGACAGGCTGGCGTCGCTCTCGACCGCCCTGGCGGCGGCCGCCCCGGTGGGCGCCGGAGCGAGCGGCGGAGCGATCGACTGGGCCGTCGCCGGCGCCGTCACCTGACCGGTCGACGACGACGCCGACGCAGGTCCACCGGCCGGGGCCTCGGGGGACGCGGCCGGCCCGCCCGGCGAGCTGGAGAGCGCTCCAGACGGGGTGTTCGCGGCCGAGCCGACGGCGGGTGGCGACGACCTGGCGTGGCCGGACGAGCCCGACGAGGGCGCCGACGACGGCACGCCGGCAACGACGACCACGCCGACGGCAAGTGAAGCGGCCGCCCCGAGGCCGACCAGCCACTGGCGCCTGGCACCCCACCCCTGCCCCGGGCCGGAGGTCGTCCTGCCGCGTGCGAGCCTGCCGCCGTGGCCAGCACGACCAGACAGGCCGGACGCGTCCGGAGCGCGCCGTCCCGACCGGCGCGGGAAGCCGGCGGCGACCCGGATGCCGAGCTCGTCGGCGAACGCCGGTCGCAGCGGCGGGTGGTCTTCGCGAACGGCGAGAACCAGGCGGGCGAGCTCGGCGTCCGCCCCCGCCTGGGGAGCCTCCCCGCGGGCGAGGGCCGCGTTCCCGCGGGCGAGGGCCGCGTCGAGCGCGTCGAGCTCACGGGTCTGGGCGTCCGACGGTCGGGCGGCGCGTCGGGCGGCGCGCCGGTCACGCGGTGACATCGCAGGCCTCCCGCAATCGCTCGAGGGCCCGGCAGAGGCGCGTCCCCGCGTTCGAGACGCTGCAACCGAGGACCTTCGCGAGCTCGGCGTTCGAGAGCTGGGCGTGGAACTTCAGCAGGATCAGCTCGCGCTGGGCAGGCTCCAGCCGCTCGAGCCCGGCTCTGACGGTGTCGTGTCGCATGCGCTGCTCCTCGTCGTCGACGGCCGGCTCGTCGGCCGCGATCTCACCGAGCAGACTGGCGCTCCGCCGGCGGCGGCGGAGCTCGTCGAGCGCGGCGTTGCGGGCGATCCCGAACAGCCACGCCCGCGCGCTGCCGCGGGCGGGATTGAAGATCACCCGGCGGCGGTAGGCCCGCTCGAAGGCGACCGCCGTGATGTCCTCGGCGGCGGCGGCGTCCCTCAGCAGTGAGCCGACGTACGCGTGGACATCGGCGAGGCTCGACCGGTAGAGCTCCTCGAACCAGCCGGCGTCGGCCGTCACCGGCGCCCGGGGTGGCGAGATCGCGCTGATCATCGGGTGCCGGATTCGCAACGCAGCCTCACAACCAGACTACGGCGATCCCGGCGTCTGATCACACGCCGTCGCGACGAGGGCCCCCCGCGTCGTCGTCCGGCTCGGCCGGGACGACCGTCAGCCGGCGAGCACGGGGAGCAGCGCGGCCAGCTTGATCTCGGTCTCGGCGAGCTCCTCCGCCGGATCGGAGCCGCCGACGACGCCGACTCCTGCGTAGCAGCGGGCCAGGCGCCCCTCGACCAGGGCGCAGCGGAGCGCGACGCAGAACTCGCCGTCCTCGTTGGCGTCGGTCCAGCCGATCGGACCGGCGTACCACCCACGGTCGATGCCCTCGAGCGCCGGGATCATGCGTGCCGCGATCGCGTGCGGCTCGCCCCCGACGGCGGGGGTCGGATGCAGCAGGCCGGCCAGCTCGACGACGCCGACCGGGTTTCGCAGCTGCGCCCTGACCGGGGTCGCGAGGTGCTGGATGTTGGCGATCGTGACGACGACCGGCTCCTCCGGCAGCGTGACCCAGACCGAGTGCGGGCGGAGGGCCCGCTCGATCCGGGCGCTGACGATCGCGTGCTCGGAGCGGTCCTTGGCCGAGTGGAGGAGCTGCTCGCCGAGATGATCGTCGACCGCCGGGTCGGCGGAGCGGCGGGCCGAGCCGGCGAGGGCCAGGGTGCTGGCGCGCATGCCCTCCCGGCGGATCAGAAGCTCGGGGCTGGCGGCGATGAAGGCGGCGTCGCCGCGACCGGCGCAGAACACGAAGCATGCGCCGAAGGCTTCGCGCAGGACGCCGAACACCGCGCCGACGTCGTGGTCGACCGGGGCGTGGACGTCGACCTCGCGGGCCAGCACGATCTTCGACAGCTCGCCGGCCCGGATCCGCTCGACCGCCCGGGCGACGGCCGACTCGTAGTGCTCGGGCGCCATCGCCCCGGCGACCCGGTAGCGGCCGGTCGGGTGAGGGTCGAGCAGGGGCAGCGGGGGCGCCCGGAGCTCTGCTAGACGGCGCTCGATCCCGGCGAGCAGGTCCGCCGGCGTGTCGTCGGGCCCGACGAACGCAGCGACGGTGAGCCGGACGTCGTCTGCGTGGCGGGCGATCGCAAGCTGTGGAATGACGAGGGAAGCCGGCCGAAAACCCGACCACTGCGGGGATCCGCCGCCGTCCGGGGCGAACGCGAAGCCGCCGCACGCGATCAGCCCGGATCCGGCCGGGCCGTCGGGCGGATCGGCGAGGGCCTCCGCCGCGAGTGCCCGCCACCGCCTGGCAACCCGCTCGAAGCGGCCGTCGCCGTGATCCTCGAGCACCGTGACGGCGCCAAGCGCGGCCAGGGCGTGCCGGTCTCGATCAGGTTGCTCGAGGCAGAGCCACTGCTCTCCGGGCCGGCGCGAGGCGAACGCGACGGCGCTCGGGTCGACGTCGGACGGCAGCCGCCAGGTCATCCCGACCAGGCACTCGCCCTTGCGGCGGGCGCGTCGCACCGCCCGCTCGAGCCGCTGGGTGAGCCGCTGGGGCTCACGCAGAATGAACACCCCATCCCGGGGCACAGGCGGCGAGCGCTCTCCGGCGAGTGGCCCCACTGGTCGGGTCAGGTCTCCCCGCGCCCCCGCGACATCGCGATCTCGCCGGTCCGCATCATCTCGATCAGCCCGTATGGGCGAACCATCCGCTCGAAGGCCTCGATCTTGCTCGTCGGGCCGGTGATCTCGACGGTCACAGACCGCTTCGTGACGTCGACGACATGCCCGCGGAAGATCTCGCAGAACTGCATCACCTCACCCCGCTGGGGCCCCTCGACGGCGACCTTGAACATCGCCAGCTCACGGGTGACCGTCTCGTTGGGCTCGAGATCGCGGATCTTCAGGACGTTGATCAGCTTGTGCAGCTGCTTGGTGACCTGGTCGATCGGGTGGAGCGCGCCGTCGACGGTCAATGTGATCCGCGAGATCTGCTCGTCGTCGGTCGGCCCGACGGTCAGCGTCTCGATGTTGAAGCCGCGGCGGGCGAACAGTCCGGCGACCCTCGTCAGGACACCCGGCTTGTTCTCGACGAGGATCGACAGGACGTGCTTGCGACCCGTGCGCAGACCGCTGACGGCCTCGAGATCCTCGAGGCTGAGGAGCTGGTCCTTGGTGCCCGGATCGCCCATCATCGGCCCCTGCCGTGCGGATCGCCCATCATCCGACCATGTCCCGGGCGGCAGCGCCCGGCGAGATCATCGGGTAGGTGTTCTCCTCGCGGGTCACCCTGACGTCGACGACGACCGGCCCGGGCGTCGCGATCGCCTTGCGGATGTCCTCGAGGAGGGTGTGCTTGCTCTCGAAGCGCAGCCCCGTCGCCCCGTAGGCCTCGGCCAACTTGACGAAATCCGGGAACGAGCCCATGTCGACGTGGCTGTAGCGGCGATCCCAGAACAGCTCCTGCCACTGGCGGACCATGCCGAGATAGCCATTGTTGAGGATGAAGACCTTCACCGGGATCCCGTTCTCCGCGCAGGTCGCCAGCTCCTGGGCGTTCATCTGGATCGAGCCGTCGCCCGAGACGCAGCAGACCAGGGCGTCGGGACAGCCGACCTGGGCGCCCATCGCGGCCGGCAGGCCGAAGCCCATCGTCCCGAGGCCACCGGAGTTGATCCACCGGCGGGGTTTCTCGAAGTTGTAGTACTGGGCCGTCCACATCTGGTGCTGACCGACGTCGCTTGTGATGATCGCGTCTCCGCCGGTCGCCTCGTAGAGCGCCTGGATCATGAACTGGGGCTTGATCTCCGCGTCGGTCGAGTCGTCGTAGCGCAGGGGATGGCGCTCCTGCCAGCCGGCGATCCGCGTCCACCACTCCTCCAGACGCGACGCGTCGGTCTCGAGCGCCCGGTACTCGACGACGAGGCGAGCGAGGATGTTCCTGGCGTCGCCGACGATCGGGATGTGCGCCGGAACGTTCTTCGAGATCTCGGCCGGGTCGACGTCGATGTGGATGAACTTCGCCCGGGGGGCGAACTCCGTCAGCTTGCCGGTGATCCGGTCGTCGAAGCGGGCGCCGACCGCGCAGATCAGGTCGGCCTCGTCCATCGCATAGTTGGCCGCCCGCGTCCCGTGCATGCCGAGCATCCCCAGCCACTGGGCGTGGGTCCCGGAGAACGCTCCGAGGCCCATCAGGGTGCAGGTCACCGGGAAGCGGCCGGCGACGCAGAACTCGGTCAGCTCGGCAGCCGCGTTCGCGTTGACGACCCCGCCGCCGGCGTAGATCACCGGGCGCCGCGCGCTGGCGAGGGCCTTCGCGGCCTGACGGATCTGCTTCTGGTTGCCCTCGATCGTCGGTTGATACCCGGGAAGATGGACGTCGGTGACCGGCTCGTAGGGGATCTCCGCGCGGGAGAGGTCGGTCGGGATGTCGACGACGACCGGGCCGGGCCGGCCGGTCCGCGCGATATGGAAGGCCTCGTGGATCGCCCGGGGGATCTCCAGCGGGTTCTGGATCATGATCGAGTGCTTGACGGCGGGCATCGTGATGCCGATCGTGTCGGCCTCCTGGAAGCCGTCCGTCCCCAGCAGGTCCGTGCGGACCTGGCCGGTGATGAAGACGACCGGGACGGAGTCCATCATCGCGTCCATGATCGGCGTCACGAGGTTCGTCGCTCCGGGACCTGAGGTCCCGAGCGAGACGCCGACCCGGCCGGTCGCCTTCGCGTAGCCCTCAGCCGCGTGTCCGCCGCCGGCCTCGTGACGAACGAGGACGTGCTTGATCCCAGCGTCGTAGAACGCGTCGTAGGTCGGGAGATTGGCACCCCCCGGCAGGCCGAAGACGACATCGACCCCTTCGGCCTTCAGGCACTCCATCAGAGCTTCGACTGCACGCATCGTTCCGACCTTCCGTCAGCTGCCCACGAAAAACGGGGCTGACCCGGGCCAGCCTCGTTGTCCCCAGAATAGCGCGCCGGGGTTGCGGCGCGGGGATCCGCCGGGCGGGAGCAGGCAGTTGCCTTGGACGCCGGCGACTTCGCTGGCCTTCGTGTCAGTCTGGTTCCGGGTGACATTCCGCGGCGGTCATGCTCACGCGGCGAGGGCTTGGCGAGCATGCCGTCGAGGGATCATTCGGGGGCCGGCGTCAACGCGGTCATACGCGGGGCAAGCTCTCTGCGGGGGACTGGGCCGAGGAGAAGTGGACTCTCCAAGGAAAGTAGTTGACTGACTCAGTCAGCTACTTTCGCGACGAAGGTTCCCATCCACCTCCACCGCCCGGGAGGAGCCCGGTCGACCTGCCGCTCCACCCTCGGGAAACCGAGCCCGGCCGCACCCGGCCACCCGACCCCCCAACCCGTGCCGCCTCCCCTCCCCACCGGCAACCGGCCACCCCCACCGCGACTCCCGCGCGTTCGGGAGGTCACCGGGCTCAGCCCCGCCTAGAGCCGTGCCGGGACGCGGAGGGTCGGCGTCGGCTCGATGATCTCGTCGTCGTCGGGATATTCGAGCTCGGTCCCGCAGATCGTGCAGATTGCGTCGTAGATCCGCCGGCTCCGGCCGCACCCGGGGCAGCGCCGCAGAGCGACGTCGGTCTCGTGGCGATAGGCGTACGCCGTGATCAACCCGATCACGGGGACAACTCCCGAGATCACGAACCAGACCCAGAACGAGCTGCCCTTCGCCCGACCGACGAAGCCGCCGGCGAAGGCGAAGCCGACGGCGATGAACAGGTACTCCACGGCCCTAGAACAGGACGCGGGCCGCCCAGATCGCCGCAACGATCGCGACGACGACCAGCACGCCGGTCGCGATCGCGAGTACGACGTGGATCACGAAGGTCAGCACGAGCCATGCGGCTACGAGGAGGACGACGAGGGCGACGGCCCGGCGGGCGAGCGACGTGCGGGGGGGCTGGTCGGGGAGGCCAGAGGAACCACTGGTGATTTGACTCATCCACCTAGCTTACAGCTGCCGCCCGGCCGCCACGACGGGTGCCGATCGCCGAATCGGGCGACGGCTGGGCCGGCGGGTCGGCTGGGTCTCCTCGCCTGCCGATCCGGTCGGTCGGGCCGGTCGGGCCGGTCGGGCCGGTCGGTCGGTCGGCCGAAGGGCGGACCCTACGAGTCGCCCGTACGAGTCGCCCGTCCGGCCGCGCTCGCCACCGGCCTGCCTGGTCGTGTGTGCCAACCCCGGCGCGTCGCCGACGACACCACGACCGCGGCGCGGGTATGCGTCGTGTCCGGCGTGATCGTGTGAGTCGAAGCCGACTCGCACGTCCGCATGCGGGACGGTCAGCCGTGAGGCGAGCGGAGCAGCTCGGTCGCGGTCTCACCGGGTTGCACCGCGACACAGCGGGCCCTGATCATGCAGCGGCGGTCCTCGCCGGAAAGGGTCGTCCGGATCGTGTCGAAGCGCTCGCGGGCGACGTCGATCGTCGCGTCGGGCATCGCACAGAGCAGGCGGCCCTCGCCGACCCGCACGATCAGGTCGTAGGACCGCAGGCGACCTCTGATCTGGCGCATCGCCCACTCGGCCGCGTCGACGACCGGCGGAGGTCCGCCGAGCATGTCGACGTAGACGACCGCCATCCGGCCCGTCGTCCGGTCCGTGCGGTCGAGCTCCCGCGCGAGATCCCGGAGGCCAGTCGCAGGATTGCGCACGTCCGTCGCCACGTCGATCTCGGCGGTCGCGAGCTGGGCGAGCCGGGCCTGGGCCATCGCGACGGCCTCGCGGGCCTTCAGCTCGCGGTGCACGAGCCCGGCCGCCTGGGTCCGCGCCGCGGCGATCAGGGCGCGTGCCTGGGCGATCTCGTCCCGCGCGCCAACCGCCTCCCAGCGCAGGTTGGCGGTCCCGCGCCGCTCGCCGGTTCCACGGTCGCGCAGGGCCCGCGTCTGCTCGTGCAGTTCAAAGTCGCCGCCGCGGACGAAGTCCTGATCGCTCGCGGCCTGGTCACGGTCAGACGCGGCCTGATCTCGATCGGCGGCGGCCCGCTGGACGTCAAACGTGCTGGTGCGATCCGCGTCACCCGGCGACTGACGGTGCTGTGGTTGAGCGGCGTCCGAAGTCGCCGTGACATCCTCCGACTCATCCGCACGGCGCGGGGTGGCGTCGGAATCGTCACCTGACGTGTTACCCACAAGCAGCCTCCGCACAGGCCCGTCGAGTAAGGCTCACGATGAGCCATGGTGTCTGTGTCAGTCGACGCTATCAGGCCAGCCCGGTCCGCGACAACACCGTGTGTCGTAGAACGACGTTCGGTCAGCGTCCGGGTGTCAGACCCACCGGGCCGGCCGCGGACCGGGATGTGGCGAGACCGCCTCACGGGCTACCTCACGGGCGCGGGCCGCGTGACCGACGCCCGCGCCTCGATCAGACGCACCCCCATCAGACGGCACCCCGATCGGGCGGCACCCCGATCAGACGGTGCCCCGATCGGGCGGTGCCTCGATCAGACGGTGGTCAGACCGCGCGCCGACGGGCGGGCGGCCTTCGGCGGAGCGGTGCCGGCTCCGGAGAGCAGCGTCAGGGTGTAGCGGCGGACCTTCGGCCGCTGTCCCTGCGGATCCGTGCGTTCGACTTGCGGGAAGAGGAGGAGGCGGGGGTTGGAGGAGATCGGAGAATTGCTCATGTGCGGATCGTTGCAGGCCGCACACGCCAAGTCTTTGGCCGGCTGGCCAAGCTCAGGCCGAGTGTCGTGGACCGGGGGTCCTTGCGACGAGCCGCGGACGCGTGGTCCGCGCGGCGGCATCGAGCGCCGGGCGCATGTCAGCGTCGATCCGCCGGCGGATCCGCCAGCGGGCGCCGGAGAAGCTGAGGTTGGCGACCGTCGCGAAGCCGGCCTCGTCAGAGCGGAGGGCGAGCAGGAGGTGGGCGACCCGGTCACCGGTCGGGAGGCTGGGCTCGTTGACGCGCACGCAGTAGCAGTGAACCCGCCGGCCGCGGTCGCGGACCAGCAGGGCGCCGGCCGCGCCGACCAGCCAGACGCCGAGCCTGCCTCGTTCGAGGACCAGGCCGGTCTGACCGTAGAGGTCGCGGGCGTCGTGGTCGAGCAGATCGCCGAGCAGACCGAGAGCTCGCCGCTCGGCCGCGTCGCCGGCGGGCGGCTTGCGCCCGACGACGTTGGCCCCGCGTCGGGCGTAGAGCTCAGGGATCACCCAGGCGTGTGCGATGGCCATCAGGGCAACCGGGGCCGAGAGCGGCTGGAGCGCCATCAGGCCGGCGGCGGCGCCGATGAACGGGACGGTGTGGGCGACCGTCGTCGCCGTCCAGATCCGCCCCGACCGGCGGAGCTGACGCTCGTCGGCGAGCGGGCGCCAGTGGACCGACGCGAGCTCCGGGAGCACGTCCGCGCGGGTCGGCTCGCCGAGGACCTCCAAGTCGACTACCCGCCGGCGATCGGCAGCCGGAGGATCACGAGGTCGGCGTCGACCGGGAGCGCTCGGACCTGCTCGGCGTGACCCTCGCCGGTCGAGACGATCCCGAAGTAGCCGCGCTGGAGCTGCTGGTCGAAGGCGATCGTCGCCGCCGCGACGGCGGCGTCGTCGTCGGTGGTCCACTCGGCCAGCGTGGTGTGGCCGGTCTGATCCATGCGCACGAGCCTTGCCACGGCTGCCTCCTCGGTTGGGACGTCTTTGCCGGTGGGAAGACCACCTCCAAGGATGGTACGCCTCGGGCGGACCGGTCGATCAACCTGATCGCCGGCCGAGGATCCTCAGGACGCGCGGCGCGATCTCTTGACGAGCGTGAGACGGACCCGATCTGAGATCCGGGCGCCGGACGGGAAGCGCGCCTGGCCGACCAGGGAGACCGTGGCCCGATCGGCCCCGCGCACCGAACGCCGGCCGCGACTCGTCAGCCGGAGATGCACCGTGTGTCTCCCGGGCTTGGTGAAATGAACCTTCCGGGACGCGAGCTTCGTGGTCGACGCCGCGCCGGCGTGGCCGGTCTTCCCGGGCGCGGCCGTCGCGGTCGCGGTCAGCTCGACCGTGCAGGTGATCGTGCAGGTCACCGGCACGCCGATCCCGTGGGCGAGGACCGTGCTGATCGTCTGGGTACCCGGGAGGCCGGCAAGCAGGAGCGGGGTCGGGGTCGGCGCGAGCGAAGCGCTCGGGCCGGCATGACCCGACTGGACGATCACGGTCGAGCCGCTCTCGCCGGCGTTGACCGACAGACCCACGTGAATCGCGCCGACGGCGTTGGCGAGCGCCAGGCCGAGGTACACGTATCCGGGCCCGCTGGGAACCGCGGGTCCGGCGAGGAGCGGGACGGCGAACGAGCTGTACTGCTGGCCAGGAGCGAAGTGGAGGGTCCCGGACACCGGGACGTAGTCGACCCCCGGGACGGCTGGGTAAGAGTCCTCGCCGGCCGTCGCGTAGTCGACCGAGACCGGCCCGGTCGGGTCGCCGATGCGGTTGACCGGGACCGTGAGCGCCTTGTCGCGACCCTCGAGCGCCGGGTCGGGCAACCCGTCGAGCCCGGTGATGACGGCGCCCGGCCCGGGAGTCGGGTAGATCCCCGTGACCGGGTCGGCCTGGGTGATCGCCGCTGGCGGGATCGTCGTCATGCTGCGGATCGCCGCGCTCGACCCGACCGGGCCGATCGGGGTCGTCGCGCCGGTCGCAAGATCCACCGAGTACTCGACCTGGGTCGGTGCGCCGGTCACGAGGAAGCCGCGGGACGCGTCGCGGGAGATCGCGAGCGCGGTCGGCCCGGCGAGCGGCACGCCCAGCGGACCGTCGACCTGGAGGTCGGGGCCGTACGGGGCCTGGTCGCGGGACAGCAGGCCGTCGGTGGCGCCGTCGATCATGTAGACCGGCGGGTCGAAGAGCGTCGGGCTGGGCGCCGCGGTGACCGGCGTGAGCGCCTCGGCGACCACGTCCGGGGGTTGACCTGTCGCGGGATCGTCGGTCGGAGCCTCGCAGTTGCCGGAGTACTCGTAGCAGAGCGAGCCGTCGGCGAGCACGACCTCGGAGGGCACGACCGCGCCGAAGGCGAGCCCGACGCCCGAGCTGAGCGCACCCGGGGCCAGCAGGCTGGACACGGGAACCACGGCGTCGGTCTCGAGGTCGACCCCGTAGATCTGCCCGGAGCTGCCGAGGGCCTGGACCAGGCCGCCGGTGTTGCCCACCGCGATCAACTCGTCGCCGGACTCGAGTCCGCTCGGAGTGACGGGGGTCGGGATCGCATTCGGGCTGCCGGCGTCGAAGCGGACGAGCTGGGCGGCGCTCGTCAGGGCGAGCACGGGATCGTCGGCGAGCGCGGGCGCGGGCGCCGCGAACGCGCAAGTCGATGTCAGGCCCAGCCCGATCGCCAGCAGCGCCGCACGGGGCAATCGCCTCATCCGAGGATTATCGACGGCCGCTGGGTCGGGCGCCACCCGACCTGGGTCTCAGCCGTCGAGACCGAGCTGCTCGAGGACGAGCCGGGTGATCTCGCCTCCGTCGGCACGGCCCTTGGTCTGGCGCATGACCTGGCCGATGATCGCGCCGATCGCCTTGCGGTTGCCGGCGCGGATCTTCTCGGCCGCGTCGGGGTTGGCGGCGACCGCGGCGGCGACGATCCCGGTCAGCTCGCCAGCGTCGTCGATCGCGCCGAGCCCGCGGGCGGCGATCACGGCTGCCGGGTCCCCGCCGGCGTCGACGAGCTCGCCGAGCACGTCCTTCGCGGCCGTCTGGGTGACCTTCCGAGCGGCGACCAGCTCGACCAGGGCGGCCAGTGCGGCCGGGCGCAGCCGGCTGGAGGCGGGATCGGCGTCGCCGAGGTGGCGGACGAGCTCACCGGTCACCCAGATCCCCAGCTGCTGGACGTGCTCGGTGTGCGGGAGGCCGGCCTCGAAGAAGTCACCGAGCTCGCCGCGGAAGGCCAGCTGATGGGCGGTGTCCGCGCTGAGCCCGAGCTCGCGCTCGAAGCGCTCGGCCCGGGCGGCCGGGAGCTCTGGCATCGCCGCCCGGGCGGCCTCGAGCATGTCCGGGGTGATCGCCACGGGAATCAGGTCGGGGTCGGGGAAGTACCGGTAGTCGTGGGCCTCCTCCTTCGAGCGCAGCGACGTGATCCGGTCTGAGGCCGGGTCGAAGTGGAGGGTCTCCTGGACGACCTTCCCGCCCGACTCGATCAGCCCCCGCTGGCGGGCGATCTCGGCGTTGATGCCGCGCTCGATGAAGCGGAAGGAGTTCATGTTCTTGAGCTCGGTCTTCGTCCCCAGGGTCGTCGTCCCGGCCGGCCGCAGGGAGATGTTCGCGTCGCAGCGCAGGGACCCCTCGTCCATGTTCACGTTGCTGACGCCCAGCCGGCGAAGCGTCGCCCGGAGCAGCTTGAGCCAGTCGGACGCCTGCTCGGCCGTGCGGATGTCCGGCTCGGTGACGATCTCCGCGAGGGGTGTCCCGCCGCGGTTGAAGTCGACGACGCTCCGCGATGAGCCCTGGATCCGGCCGGTCGACCCGACATGGGTCAGCTTGGCAGCGTCCTCCTCGAGATGGACGCGATGGATCCGCACGCCGTCGAGATCCCCACCCAGGCAGAGGGGCTCGTCGTACTGGGAGATCTGGTAGCCCTTGGGCAGGTCGGGATAGAAGTAGTTCTTGCGGTGGAAGATCGACCTGGGGGCGAGCTCGGACCCGAGCGCCATGCCGATCATCAGGCCGTAGTGGATCGCCCGCTCGTTGACGACCGGGAGCGATCCGGGCAGGCCGAGGCAGACCGGGCAGGTCCGCGTGTTCGGCGGCTCGCCGAACGACAGGGCGCACGAGCAGAACATCTTCGTCCGGGTGAGCAGCTGGACGTGGATCTCGAGGCCGATCACCGGCTCGAGCTCGACCCTCGCGCCGGTCGACTCGGCCCCGACCAACCCGCTCACGGGCGAACCCTCGTCGAGTCGAAGCCGAGTTCCCGCTCGAGCGCGTGGGCGGCGTCGAGGATGCGGTTCTCCGAGAATGCCGGCCCGGCGATCTGGAAGCCGGTCGGCAGCTCGTCCCCGCCGGCCGGCGGCCGGGCCAGGCCGTTGGGAATCGAGATCGCCGGGATCCCGGCGAGCGACATCGGGACCGTGCAGAAGTCGTTGAGGTACATCGAGAGCGGGTCGCCGGTCTTCGCGCCGAGCTCGAAGGCCACGGTCGGGCTGGTCGGGGTGACGACGAAGTCGAAGTCGCCGAAGACGGCCCGGAAGTCGTCGGCGATCTTCGTGCGGACACGCTGGGCCCGGCCGTAGTAGGCGTCGTAGTACCCGCTGGAGAGCGCGTACGTCCCGAGCATGATCCGCCGCTTGACCTCTCCTCCGAAGCCGTCGTGGCGGGTTCTCGTGTACATGGAGATGAGATCTGTGGATTCCGGAGCACGCAGTCCGAAACGAACCCCGTCGAACCTAGCGAGGTTGGACGAGCACTCGGCCGGCGCGATCACGTAGTAGGCCGAGAGGGCATGCGGCGCATGCGGAAGGCGACAGGTCTCGACGCTCGCACCGAGACTCCGGGCGAGCTCGAGCGTCGCCTCGAAGGCCGCGAGCACGCCCGGCTCGATCCCGTCGCCGGCGAGCTCGGCCGGGACGCCCAGGCGGATCCCGTCGAGCCGGCTGGCGGTCGGCAGGTCGACCTGGGCCGGATAGGCGACCGAGGTCGAGTCGCAGCAGTCACGGTCGCCGACCATGTGCCGGAAGAGCAGCGCCGCGTCGGAGACATCCCGAGTGAGCGGGCCGGCCTGGTCGAGCGAGGAGGCGAAGGCGATCATCCCGTAGCGGGAGACGGCCCCGTAGGTCGGCTTGAGGCCGACGATCCCGCAGAGGGCGGCCGGCTGGCGGATCGACCCGCCGGTGTCGGTGCCCAGTGCCCACGGGGCGAGGCCGGCGGCCACGGCGGCGGCGCTCCCGCCGGAGGATCCCCCGGGCACGCGGCTGTGGTCCCACGGGTTGAGGACCGGCCCGAAGGCGGAGTTCTCGTTGGACGAGCCCATCGCGAACTCGTCCTGATTGGTCTTCCCCAGCAGGGGCGCGCCGGCGGCGGCGAGGCGGTCGACGACGGTTGCCGTGTACGGCGGCCGGTACCCCTCGAGGATCCGCGAGCCGGCCTGGCTGGGGACGCCCTTCGTGCAGAAGAGGTCCTTGACGGCGAGCGGCACCCCGCCGAGTGGCGTCCCGGCGGCGGTCTCGGGCGGGGCGGCGTCGGCGACCCAGGTGAACGCGTTCAACTCGTCGGCCGCGGCCCGCTCGCGGTAGGCGTCGAACAGATCGCCCGGGTCGAGTTCGCCTGTCCCGAGCCGGCGGGACGCGTCGAGCGCCGAGAGAGCCGTGAGCTCGTCGGTCTGGCGGCTCATGCCGACCCAGTCGAGCAGTCGACGATGCGCCTGCCGCGATGCATGTGGCACGTGTGGCACGTGACAGGCGCCGTGGCCACGCCGCTCACGCCTGGGGACTCGGCACGGCGAAGCCGCCGTCGGCGACCGCCGGAGCCGAGGCGAGGGCGGCCTCGGGGTCCAGCGACGGGCGGGGCACGTCGGGTCGCAGGGCGTTACCGAGCTCGACGACGTGCGACGTCGGCGGGACCCCATCGAGGTCGAGCTCACCGATCCGGGCGATGTGCTCGAGCACCTTGCCCAGCTCGCCGGTCATCTGCATGACCTCGGCCTCGGTCAGCTCGAGGCGGGCGAGGCGGGCGACGTGGAGGACGTCCTCGCGGTCGATCATCCGGCCGGCCGTCGGCGGTCGATCATCGTGCGGGCCGATCGTCGGTCGATCATCGTGCGGGGGTCGCCGGGCTGCGGCGGGAAGGGCGCTCGTCGTTGAGACCGACCCAGGCTCCGATCAGGACGAGCAGGGCACCGGCGAGACCCAGCCAGACGCCGACGCACGTGTCGAAGGACCCGGCCGGGCGGTCGACCAGGCGCAGACCGACACACAGCGTCGAGACCAGGCCGATCGTCGTCGTCCAGACGCCGGCCGCGACCGGGATCGCCGGGCCCGACCGGGTCAGCGTGACCCAGAACACCCCGACGCCGGACAGGGCGGTCAGGGCGAGCAGGACGTCGATCACGGTGAACGCGCTCCAGGCGTCGAGATTTCCCGAGGAGAACTCGAACCACGGCAGGAACATCGCGACGGCGAGCACCAGCCCGCCGAACCCGGCGACGAGCTCGGCCGGCCGGATGCGGTTGAAGTCGACGGTCATCGGCCGGAAAACTCTACCGTCCCGGCACCGTCATCCTCTAGCCGGTGCGACCCGCTCGGGCATCCGCGGACCCCGCCGTCGTCTCCCCGGCGACGGGGGCGCCAGCGCGCCGCGTGGTGTGCATCGCCGGCTTGGGCGGCACCGCCGACGAGTGGAACCCGGTGCGGCTGGGCCTTGGCCGGCACGGCATGGTGGTCGCCGCCGGGGTCGCCTCCGGACCGACCCCGGCCGGCCGGGGCGGTCCGCTCGACGCGGCTGTCGACGCCGTCGACCGCGTCCTGGCCGGCGCGCCCCCGGGGTCGGCGGTGATCGGCCACTCGATGGGCGGGCTCGCCGGCATGCTGGTGGCCGCGCGAGCCGGCGATCGCCTGGCCGGGCTGGTGCTGGCGTCGGCGTTCGTCCCGGCCGCGCGCAACGGCCGGTCGCTCGTCGTCACGCTCGCCGACTATGCCAGCCACCGCGCTCTGTTCGCGGCCGACGCGGCCGGACGCCGGCGGCCGCAGGCGGACGGAATTCCCAAGCTCGATCGGCGCACGCGCGTCGCCGGCCTGGCGGCTCTCGGACGGTACGGTCTGCGGCCGACTGCCTTCCACGCGCTTGCCGACCGGATCGCCTGTCCGGTCCTGGTCGTCCACGGCGATCGCGACCATCACGTCCCGGTGACCTTCGCCCTGGCCGCGGCCGCCCGCCACCCGGCCTGGGAGGTCAGACTGCTCCCCGGAGCCGGCCACTTCGCCCACCGCGATCAGCCGACTGCCTGGTTGGCCGCCGTCGAGCCGTGGCTGGCCGGGCTGCTCGACCGGTGACCCGTGCTCGTACGGTCAGCCGCCGGTCGGCCGGACCCGGGGGCGGGTGGGCGGCGGTCAGTGTGCTGCCCGCGGGTGAGGAACGCCCGGGATGCTCGTGGCTCTGCGTCCGCGACGCACCAGGCGCGCGATCGCCGTCGGTTTGCGGCCGACGGCGTCGGGACTATGGGATGGTCCGCCCTGCCCTGCCCTGCCCTGCCCTGCCCTGCCCTGCTTGAGAAGGCTGTGCTGTGCGCTCGCCCTAGGCGTGGTGCGAGCGGGCGGCGGTCAGCGTGTTGCGCAGCAGGCAGGCGATCGTCATCGGCCCGACGCCGCCGGGCACCGGCGTGATCGCCCGGGCGACCTCGGCCACGCCGGCGAAGTCGACGTCTCCGACCAGGCCGGATTCGAGCCGATTCACGCCGACGTCGATCACGACGGCGCCCGGCTTGACCCAGTCGGCCCGGACGAGCTCGGGCTGGCCGACGGCTGCGATCAGGATGTCGGCCCGAGCACACACGCCGGCGAGGTCGCGGGTCCGCGAATGGCACATCGTGACGGTGGCGTTCCCCGCGAGCAGGAGCTGGCCCATCGGCTTGCCGAACAGGTTCGAACGTCCGAGCACGACGGCCTCGGCCCCCTCGATCCGGGTCTCGACGCTCGCGAGCAGGTCGAGCACGCCCGACGGCGTGCACGGACGCAGGCCGGGCAGGCCCTGCGACAGGCGGCCGGCGTTGACCGGCGTCAGGCCGTCGACGTCCTTCGCCGGGTCGATCACGGCGGTCAGCGTTGCGCCGTCGAGCTGGTCGGGGACCGGCAGCTGGAGGAGGATCCCGTTGACGGACGGATCCGCGTTGAGCGCCTCGAGCAGGGCGGACACCGTCTCGTGTGGCGTGTCGGCATCCAGGCGGTGGTCGAAGCCGACGATCCCTGCCTCGGCGCAAGCCCGCTGCTTCGCGCCGACGTAGACGGCCGACCCGGGGTCCCCGCCGACCAGCACGGTCGCCAGGCCGGGCGGCCGGTCGAGCTCCGCGACGAACGCGTCGACCCCGAGCCGGGTCTCCTCGCGCAGGGCGGCCGCGACGGCCCTCCCGTCGATCACCGTCGCGCTCACCGGCCCGGGCCCTCGCTCATCGGATGCGCCGGGTCGTCATCGGCGACCGGTCAGCCGCGACACGGCCGTGTGGTCGGCGATCAGGCGCTTCTCGCTGCCCGATGCGAACCGCACGGCGATCGTTCCGCCCGCAGGGTCGGTCCCGGTCACGACGCCCTCGCCGAAGGACACGTGCCTGACGTCGTCGCCGATCCGGAACTCCATCGCGGCTGGCTCGCCCGACCCTCCGCGTCCCTGTCCCCCGCGTCCCTGCCCCCCGCTCGGTAGCCAGCTCGCCCCGCCAGCCGGCGGGCGCCGCCCACCGCCGGACGCGTAGGCCCGGATCCCCCCGGCGCCCGAGTCCGAGCCGGCCCACGTCGTCTCGGCGAGCGTCGCCGAGCGCCCCCGGCTGCGGCTGCCCTCCTGCGAGCGCTCGTCGGTCAGCTTGGCGGGGATCTCGTCGAGGAAGCGACTGCGCAGGCCGTAGCTCTCGGCCCCGAACAGCACGCGCCGACGGGCGTAGGTCAGCGTGAGGTCGCGCATCGCCCGGGTGATGCCGACGTAGCAGAGCCTGCGCTCCTCCTCGAGTGACCCCTCGTCGATCGACCGCGAATGCGGGAAGACGCCCTCCTCGCAGCCGATCACGAAGACGATCGGGTACTCGAGGCCCTTGGCGTTGTGGAGCGTCATCAGCGTGACCATGCCCGCGTCGTCCTGGCGGGTGTCGGCGTCGGCGACGAGGGCGACCTGCTGGAGGAACTGGTCGAGCGTCGCCTCGCCCGCCGCCGCCTGCGCCTCGAACTCCCGGGCCAGGCCGACGAGCTCCTCGAGGTTCTCGAGGCGACCCTGCGCCTCGAACGTCCGCTCGGCCTCGAGCGCCTCGATGTAGCCGCTCTGATGGAGCGTCGCCTCCAGCAGGTCGCCTACCCGCGTCCCTGCCCGAGCCCGTTCACGAAGCTCTGTCATCGTGTCCATGAACCTGCCGAGCGCGGTCACAGCAGCCTTCCCCAAACCCGGGACGGCCGCAGGCTCGGCCGCCGCGTCCCAAACGCTGATGTCGACGGTCTGGGCGTGCCCGAGGACCCGCGAGAGCGACGTCTGGCCGATCCCCCGGCGGGGGGAGTTCGACACGCGCATGAAGCTGATCTGGTCGGCCGGGTTGGCCAGCAGGGACAGGTAGGCGATCGCGTCCTTGATCTCCGCCCGCTCGTAGAACTTCGTCCCGCCGATCACCTGATAGGGGATCTCCCCCCGCACCAGCGTGTCCTCGAGCACCCTCGACTGACCGTTCGTCCGGTAGAAGATCGCGACCTCCGACCGGCTGACGCCCTCGTCGACCAGCCGCTCGATCTCGCCGAGCACATACCGGGCCTCGGCGTGCTCGTCGGCCAGCACGCGCAGCTTGATCGGGTCGCCCTCGCCCAACTCGGTCCACAGGGCCTTGCGCATCGCCCCCCGGTTGTTCGCGATCACCGCGTTCGCCGCCGAGAGGATCGTCTGTGTCGACCGGTAGTTCTGCTCGAGCTTGACCACCCTCGTGTCCGGAAAGTCGTCCTGGAAGTCGAGGATGTTGCGGATGTCCGCTCCCCGGAAGCCGTAGATCGACTGGGAGTCATCGCCGACGACGGCCAGGTTCCGGTGCCCGGTCGGCGAGCCCTCCTGCCCGCGGGCGCCCGCCCCGGCGAGCAGCGTCAGCCAGACGTACTGGGCGTGGTTGGTGTCCTGGTACTCGTCGACGAGGACGTGGCGGAACGACGTCTGGTAGCGCTCGCGGACCTCCTCGAAGGTCCGCAGGAGGTCGACCGCCCGGAACAGGAGGTCGTCGAAGTCCATCGCGTTGTTCTTGCGCAGCTGGGCCTCGTAGAGCTCGTACGCGTCGGCCACCGTCTGCTCGAACAGCGACCCGACGATCTCCCGGTAGCCGGCCGCGCTCTGCAGCAGGTTCTTCGCACTCGAGATCTGGTTGTGGATGCCCGCGGGGGCGAACCGCTTCGGGTCGACGTTGAGCTCGTCGAGACACCGCTTGACCAGGCGACGGGAGTCGGCCTGGTCGTAGATCGTGAACTGCCGCGTATAGCCGAGCCGGTGGGCCTCTGACCGGAGGATCCGGCAGCAGGCCGCGTGGAAGGTCATCACCCACATCGCCCGCGTGCTCCGGCCGAGCAGCAGCCCGACCCGCTCGCGCATCTCCTGGGCCGCCTTGTTCGTGAACGTGATCGCCAGGATCTCGTCCGCCCGGACCTGCCCCGAGTGGACGAGGTAGGCGATCCGGTGGGTCAGGACCCGCGTCTTGCCGCTGCCGGCTCCCGCCAGGATCAGGAGCGGCCCGTCGCCGTGGATGACGGCTTCCCGCTGGGGTGTGTTCAGACCTTCGAGCAGCGCCTCGATTCGCTCGTCCTGAACAGTCTCCTCCATCACCTTCAGGATAGAGGCGCGACCGGCGGCCCTATCGTGGGGGGATGGGCCTCTGCGACGACGTCCGCCGCCACTGCGCCGAGCTGGCCGGCCGGGCGGAATCGGTGACGATCGACACCGCCGCGTTCGCGAGCATCCAGCCTGGCCCGCCGCCGGTGCTCGATCCGGCCTGCCACTACGTCGAGGGCGATCCGGCCGACGTCGCCGCGTATCTGTTGGTGCTCGACTCGATCAACTTCGGGTCCGGCTGGTTCCCGACGATCCGCAGGCGGGCTGGTTGCAGCGGGTACACGACGATCGCCTGGGCCCTGGCCGACCGCTTCCGGGCAGAGGGTCCGTACACGAACGCCGAGCTGCGGACGATCGGGGTTCCCCAGCTGGCCGACGTGCTGGGACAGCCGGCCGACCACGAGCTGATCGCCCTCTACGCCCAGGCCCTCCGCGGGCTCGGGCGCTACCTCGGCGACCGGACGCCGCTCTCGCTGGTGGCGTCGTCCGGCGGGAGCGCCGAGCGGCTGGCCGAGACGCTCGCGGCCGGGATGCCGATGTTCGCCGACCGGGGCTTCTACAAGCGGGCCCAGATCCTCGCCGCGGACCTGGCGCTGGCCGGGGTTGCCGAGTTCGACGACCTCGACCGGCTGACGATCTTCGCCGACAACCTCGTACCCCATGTCCTGCGATGTGACGGGGTGCTCCGCTACGACGGCCGGCTCGCCGCCCGGATCGACGCCGGCGTGCCGCTGCCGGTCGGCCAGGACGAGCGGGAGATCCGCGCGTGCGCGGTCCACGCCTGCGAGCTGCTGGCCGCGTCGCTGGGCGTCCCGGCCCGCGTGCTCGACAACTGGCTCTGGAACCGGGGGCAGGAACCGCGGTACAAGTCAGTTCCACGGCACAGGTGCCGGTGCGTCTTCTACTGAGGGCGACGGGCGGGCCGGACGCCTCCTCGGGCGGCGGAGGTGTGATCGACCGGGCTCCTCCCGGCCGCGGAGGTGGATGCGAGACCTTCGTCGCGAAAGTAGCTGACTGAGTCACTGGGGTTTCGCACTTTTCGGTCGTGTTGTTGGCCGCGGCGATCTGCGGGGGTGGCCGGTGAGTGGTCTTGGGGGGTGCTCCCGGGCCCTGGTTTAGGGGTCTGAGCGGGGGAGTTTGGGAG
>DATCEH010000071.1:0-7870 GCA_036510225.1 Solirubrobacteraceae bacterium
CTCCGCGGCGGCTGTGCTCACGCGGCGGGAGCTTGGCGAGCGTGCCGTCGAGGATCGTTCGGGCCTGGCGGGGGAGGGCGGAGAGCCGGGCGGTGGGGCCGGAGAGGCCGGGGCCGGGGGCCGGGGCCGGGGGCCGGGGCCGGGGCCGGGGCCGGGGCTGAGCGGAGCGGGCGTGGAGCGGGGGGCCTGGACAGGGGCCGGGGGCCGGGGTCGGCGCTGAGCGGAGCGGGCGTGGAGGGCGGCCGGGGCGGCGCGGGGGCTGAGCCCGAACGGAGGCGGCGGGCGGGCCGGGTGCGGGGGTGTGGCATGTGACCGACCAGGCGCGTCCGGGGCGGCGGAGGTGGATGCGAGACCTTCATCGCGAAAATCGCTGCCTGAGTCAGTCAACTACTTTCGTTGGAGAGTCCACTGCTCCACGACTCGGTCCCCGCAGAGCGCTCGCCGGCCTCTGGCCTCCCCCGCCAGGCCCGAACGATCCTCGACGGCACGCTCGCCAAGCTCCCGCCGCGTGAGCACAGCCGCCGCGGAGTATCACCCGGAACGGGGCCCTGACCCGAAGACCACCGAAATCGCCGGCGTCCAACGCACCCGGGCCGCCGACGGCCGCAAACCGCGAAACCCGACTGGGTCATCGACTCCGGCAGCTACTATCCGTGAAGCGCCGTCACCGTGCACTGCGTGAGCCGGCACGAGGCGCACGGAAGTCGAACGGGACCGGTCCGCAAGGAGACTTGCAAGGCGTCCCAAGCCGTCCGTATGGTCGGCGGCGATGGGATTGCTGATCGCCTTCGTCGCCGGCGGGTTCTCCGTGGCGGTCGTCTTCGAGTTGGCCCGCCGGCGGACGGGGCCCGGGGACGACGGGATGCTCGAGGCGTTCCGGGCCGAGCTGTTCCGGTTCGAGGGCGACCAGAAGGCGAGCGCGGCGGCGCTCGGCGAGCGGATGCAGTCACTCGGCGAGCATCAGGCGACCGTCCTGCGCCAGACCGGCCAGCTCGCCGAGGCCCTGCGGCGGCCGGGAGTCCGGGGACGGTGGGGCGAGCTGACGCTCCACAACGTGGTCGAGGCCGCCGGCCTGGCCGAGCACGTCGACTTCGATCTCCAGGTCCACGTCCCCGGCGGGGTCGGGGAGGCGGCGGCCCGCCCGGATCTCGTGCTCCGGCTGCCGGGTGGGGGTCACGTCCCGGTGGATGCGAAGGTCACGCTCGACGCGTATCTCGATGCCTGCCAGGTCGACGATCCCCGGCACCAGGCCCAGCATCTCGTGCTCCACGCGAAGGCCCTTCGGGCGAAGGTGCGCGAGCTGTCGGGGAAGGCCTACTGGGAGCGGTTCGAGCGGTCTCCGGAGATGGTGATCCTGTTCATGCCGAGCGAGGCCGCCTTCGCCGCGGCGCTCCAGCAGGACGGCGGGATCCTGGAGGACGCGGCCCGGATGCGCGTGGTGATCGCGACGCCGTCGACGATGCTCGCGCTTCTCCAGATCGTCGGACTCGGCTGGCGGGAGGCGTCAATGTCCGAGCACGCCGAGCGGATTCGCGGCCTGGCGTCCGAGTTGGTCTCCCGCCTCGGCGGGGTGGCCGGCCACCTGGCGAAGCAGGGAGCGGCTCTGGAGCAGGCCGTGGCCGCCCACAACCTGGCGGTCGGGTCGTTCGAGAGCCGTCTCCTGGTCAGCGCCCGGCGGATGGGCGAGCTCGGCGTCCAGGAGGCTTCGCGGATCGAGACGCCGGCCGGCGTCTCGACGGTGGTCCGCCTGCCGGCACGGACGGGTCGAGTCCCCGGCTGACGGGTCGGTCGGGTCTGCGAGGACCGGCTGGCCGCCGGAGGACCGGTAGTTTCTCGGTCAGGATGAATCCCGACCAGACGGCATCGGCGAGTGCGCTGTCAACCGAGCTGCTCGCGGTCGCGGTGGCTGCGGCCGAGCTGGCCGGCGGACTCCTGCGGGAGCGCTTCGAGGCGGGCGGGGAGCGGACACTGGCGACGAAGTCGACGCCGACGGACCTTGTCAGCGAGGCTGATCTCACGGCCCAGCGGGCGATCCGCGGGCTGCTGGACGAGCGGCGTCCGGGTGACGGATTCCTCGGGGAGGAGGGCGGCGACGCGAAGGGCGAGAGCGGCTTGCGGTGGATCGTCGACCCGCTTGACGGGACGGTGAACTTCCTCTTCGGAATTCCCCAGTGGTGCGTGAGTGTCGCGGTCTGCGACTCCGACGGCGGCCTGGCCGGGGTCGTCTTCGACCCGATGCGAGGGGAGACGTTCGCCGGCGTCAGGGGCGACCGGCCACGGCTCAACGGGTCGATCATGGTCCCCCGGTCGGCGACCGACCTGCGGATGGCGATGGTCGCGACCGGGTTCGGCTACGACGCGGAGATCCGGGTCGCCCAGGGCAGGGTCGTCGCCGGGCTGATCGACCGGGTCCGCGACATCCGCCGGTTCGGATCGGCGGCCCTCGACATGGCGTGGACGGCGGCCGGTCGGTACGACGCGTACTACGAGCGGGGCGTCAAGCCGTGGGATGTCGCAGCCGGGGAGATTCTCTGTCGCAGCGCGGGACTCGAGCTGCGGGACATGCCGGCGACGCAGACGCTGCCCTACGGGATCCTCGTGGCCCCGCCGGCACTCGCCGGGGAGCTCCACGACCTGGTGATCTGACCCTCGGATCCCGTCGCCGACCGGAGTGGACGACCAGCGAAGTGCGGCGGGTGGGATTCGAACCCACACGCCCTTGCGGGCAAAGCGTTTTGAGCGCTCCGAGTCTGCCGTTCCTCCACCGCCGCGGGGGGCCCGGACTATAGACGTAGAATCGGGGCGGCTGATCGCGATCAGGTTCGGATCCGGCCAGCGGGCGTGGTGGAATTGGTAGACACGCCGGCCTTAGGAGCCGGTGGGCGAAAGCCCTTGGGGGTTCGAGTCCCTTCGCCCGCATTGTGTTGATTGGCAGGGAAAAACGCGGCTATCGGCCCACCCTGCGAGACCCTCGAAATTGCCCGTGTTCCCAACTCGTGTTCCCCAGGAACCCACAAAATGGCCACGCTGGCCGGCGTGGCCGGCGTTCGACCGGCCGATCGCGATGCGCTACGCTAGACAAGCTATGTTGTCTACGTGCGGATCGGTGAGCCAGCGCGCAAGCACGGCGTGGCCGACATGGACATCTTGCATGCCGTCCGAACTGCAATGCGCCGGGTCGCGATGGACGACGATCTCACGATGCTGATCGGACCCGCTTCCGACGGCGCGCTGCTCGAGATCGGCGTTCTCGATCTCGACGGAGACGACCCGGTCGTCGTCCACGCGATGGCGCTGCGGCCGAAGTTCCAGAGGTTTCTCGGATGAAGGAGTTGATCGCGATGGGGCACACGGATGAGGAGATCGAGCGTGCCGGGCGGAGGTTCGAGCAGCTGGCCGACGAGCTCGATCCCCCGAACGTCAGAGTCGAGCAAACCGACGACTTGAGTCAGATCGCCGCGGTCTCGGAGGCGGTGCGCGCAGATGAGGCTCGGCTTCGCGAGTCCGTCGCTGCGGCGAGGGCGCAGGGTAGGTCGTGGAATCAGATCGCGGTAGCCCTCGGCGTATCCCGTCAGGCAGCAAGACAGCGGTTTGCCGACAAGGCGCACGCCTGAGCGCTCAGATGGCTCGCGACGTTCTGCTCCACCCATGCACTTTGTCGACCACTGCTTGACCGGTCTCCGAGCGTGTCGCGCGGGGGTTGATGGAGGGTCAGCGCGTCGGGCGGAGAGCGTCGACTCCTTCGCGTAGCCCGAAGTAGACGATGACGAGGCCCGCGAGCGGGTCGGCCCACCACCAGCCAAGTGCAGCGTTGAAGACGAGGCCGATCAGGACTGCGGCGGCGAGGTACGCGTCGATCAGGGTGACGCGGCCCTCGGTCTGGAGGACGCGGTTGTCGAGCGCTTCGCCGATGCGGGCTTTGCCAGCCGCGAGCGCGAGCATGAGCGCGCAGGTGACCCCGGTCCACGCGATCCCGAGGGTTGAATGGCCGGGCTGGTGGCCGGCGATGAGTGTGAACGCGGCCTCGGCGGCTATGTAGAGCGCCAGCGTCACAAATGCGACGCCGATCAGGCGCAGCGCCGGGCGTTCGCGGCTCGCCCCGATGTCTTTGAGTTGCCACACAACTACGGTCGACGCCGCAATCTCGATGAGCAAGTCAAGTCCGAAGCCGGCGAGCGCAACCGAACCCGCCGCGAGGGCCGCGTAGCCCAGCACCACGGTCCCGACGACGTTCCAGGCAAGCGTCAGATATTCGAGCGTCAGACCGCGGCGCAGGAGCGCCTCAGCGGTCACCGCGGCCATCCTCTCAATTCTGCCGGCGCGTTGTCGGCAGAGCCCTTGACGGATCGCCAAGCCCAAGGACTCCCGCGGGAGGGCCTGGCCGCGAGGTCGTGGCGCGTAGGCTCGTCGCGTGGTCACGAAGCTCGCAGCGCTGTCCTCCCGCTCGGTCTCGACACCTTCGCGGTTGCCGCGGCGCTCGGCCTGCGTGACGGCTCGCCTTCGCAGCGGCTGCGCGTTTGCGTGCTGTTCACGGCGTTCGAGGGCGGGATGCCACTCGTCGGGCTTGCTCTCGGCGCGCCACTCGGAGACGCCATCGGCGGAGCGGCGGACTACGCCGCGATCGGTGTCTGCTCGCTTGGGTCTATTCATGCTGCTGTCGTCGGACGCCGGCGAGGCCGAGAAGCTCGACCTCTTCGGCCAGATCGGCGGTTGGGCGCGATCGTGCTCGGCGTCAGTGTCAGCCTCGATGAGCTCGCGATCGGCTTCACGCTCGGCCTGCTGCACTTGCCCACCGTCCCTGTCGTCGTCCTCATTGCCCTACAGGCGTTCATCGTCGCCCAGCTCGGGCTGTGCATCGGCGGCCGTCTCAGCGAGCGTGTGCGGGAGGGAGCCGAGCGACTTGCGGGGGTGGCGCTGACCGCACTGGGCACGGTCCTCCTGGCCGAGAAGCTCCTCACGTGACCTGCGCCGGTCGACCCAGCGCTCGCGCAGAACTGGCAGCGACGCCATGGAGGTTCTCCGGCGGGAGCAGCGGATGATGCCACCGCTAGCGCGGCTCGAGTGGCCGCGGTAGCAACGGGACGGCTGCTTCAGAGGGCCGCCGCGGCCGCCCGCGCGCGCTCGATGACTTCCGCGTAGGCACGCATCGTCAGCATCCCTTTGCCGAGGCCAACGTCCTTCGCTGCGCGCATCACTCCGCTTGCGATGTCGGACGCGCCGGTCCCGTAGAACACTCCGCCGAACCGCGGTGGCTCGCAGGTCGCGAGCGCCTCGTACATGCTGAGGATGCCGCGGAGCCGGGGCCCGCGGCTTGCGCTGCAACTCGACCTCGACCTCGACCGGTTTATCTGAGCCGCATGCTTCTTTGATCGAAGTCGAGCCCAAAAACCGGTCGAATGAAAATTTCCTGCCGCGGCCAGGGCTTCGCGAAGTTGCCGGCCTGAGGGCACGAACCGGGGCCGTTAGCCGCGATCACCGCCCCGTCTGCTCTCCGGCCCCCGCCGTCGGCCGGGCTGGGTCAGCGCCGCGCGGCTGAGTCGCGTGGGTGGGCGACGACGATGCCCGCCGCGTCGGCCGGGGTGAGCGCGGGGTAGAGCGCCTTGATGGCGGCGATCGCGACGAGCCCGCCGATCGCCTGGGCGGCGATGTAGGCCGGGGCCGAGGCGGGGGCGATGCCGGCGAAGCTGTCGGAGAACATGCGGCCGATCGTGATCGCGGGGTTGGCGAAGCTGGCGGAGCTGGTGAAGAAGTAGGCGGCGCCGATGTACGCGCCGACCGCGGCTGCGGCGGACGCGCCGCGCTGGGTGCGGGTCAGCGCGAAGATGACGAGGAGCAGGCCGAGCGTGGCGATCACCTCGGAGAGCAGGTGGCCGCCGGTGACGCGGTGGTGAGTGGAGATGCTGATCGCGGTGTGGCCGTACATGACGTTCGCCGCGATCGCGCCGGTCACGCACCCCGCGACCTGTGCCGGGAGATACGCGGCCGCGGTGCGCCAGCGCAGGCCCCCGAACGCGGCGTCGACGAACGAGACGACCGGGTTGAAGTGCGCGCCGGAGACGGGCCCGAAGATGAGGATGATCGCGTACAGCCCGGCCGCGGTCGCGGCGGCGTTCTCGAGCAGCTCGAGGCCGATGTTCCCTGGGGAGAGCTGCTGCGCGGCGATCCCCGACCCGACGACGATCGCCGCGAGAAAGGCGCTGCCCATCCACTCGGCCAGGAGCGAACGCCACAGCAGGGCGGGGGACAGGTCGACCGGTTGGTCCCCGGATCTGCTCATCGCGTCGCGTGCGTCGGCCGGGCGAGCTCGCGCAGGGCGGCGGCACCGATCGGTGGCGCTGGCTGCCAGGGCACCGACCACGTCCTGGCGGCGGAGAGCCGGTCGATCTTCGCGAGGTGCGGCAGCTCGCCGGCGGCACGGGCCGCGAGCGTCGGGTTTGCGGTCGGGGTTTGGGCGAGTGACGCGTTGACGAGCCAGCCGTAGGGTTCGATGGTGGCGCGTCGCAGGTCGTCTTGGAGGCGCTCGGCTTCGTGGACCGGCGTGGATTCGGCGAGGGTGACGATGATCATGCGGGCGTAGTCGGGGTCACGCAGCCGATCGGCTAGGTCGCGGACGGCTGGGGGGACGGTTGCGTTGGTGCGCTGGACTTCGCGGTGGTAGCTCTCGGCCGCGTCGAGCAGCAGCAGGGTGTGCCCGGTCGGTGCCGTGTCCAGCACGACGATCCGGTCGTCAGCCTCGGCGACGGTCCGCGCGAAGGCGTGGAAGACCGCGATCTCCTCGGTGCATGGCGAGCGGAGGTCCTCCGCGAGCAGCGCGAGCCCTTCGGCGTCGAGGCCCTTGGCGGCCGCGAGGACCTGGGCGCTGTAAAGCGCGGTCTCGGCGGCCGGGTCGATCCGCTCGACACGCAGTCCTTCGGGCGCGCCGCCTGTGAGTGTTGCGGCGAGGTGCGCGGCCGGGTCCGTTGTCGAGAGCGTGACGTGGTGGCCGCGGTCGGCGAGCGCGACCGCGAGCGCGGCGGCGATCGTCGTCTTTCCGACGCCGCCCTTGCCCATTGTCATGACGACGCCGTGGCCGGCGTTGTCGAGGTCGTCGATCAGTGACTCGAGGTCATGGAACTCGGGCTGTTCACTGTTAGGGCTGTTCGTGGTCCGCGGTGCGGGCAGGTGCCCGTTTGCGAGTTGTCGAAGGGCTTGAATCCCGGTCAGCTCGCCGGCGACGAGGTCGATCGCGGCGACGGGGAGATCGTCGAGTGCCTCGGGGGCGCCGTCGAGCGCTGCGTCCTGGCGGCTGGCGAAGGCGAGCGCGGTCGGGTCGTCGCCGGGGTCGCGCAGGACGCCGTTGATGACGAGTTGCTGGTTTTGGACGCCGACGTCGCCGAGCTCGACGCTGGCGCGCGCGGCTTCGCGTAGCGCGCCGGGGTCGGCGCGGGCGACGAGCACGAGGCGGGTGCGTTCGGGGTCGGCGAGGGTGCTGACGGCATCCTGGTATTGGCGGCGTTGGTTCTCAAGGCCGGCGAGCGGGCCGAGGCAGCTCGCGCCGGCAGGGTTGTCTGCTGCGTCTCCGCTCCATGCGCTGGGCAGGGTGAGCAGCCGCAGGGTGTGGCCGGTCGGGGCGGTGTCGAACAGCACGCGGTCGTAGGCCGATCCGTTGTCGCTGGTGAGGATGCTCGTGAACTCGTTGAACGCCGCGATCTCGACGGTGCACGCGCCGGAGAGCTGCTCCTCCATGCTCGCCAGCGCGCTGTCCGGGAGGACGCCGCGGTACGGCGCGAGCGCGCGTTCGCGGTACGCGGCAGCGGCCTGCTCGGGGTCGATGTTCGCGACCCACAGCCCCGGCAGCTCGACGACCTGGACCGGCTCGCTGCCGGCGTGC
>DATCEH010000072.1:0-9246 GCA_036510225.1 Solirubrobacteraceae bacterium
CGCCGGCGCCTGTTGCCGTGCCGGCGGCCGCGGTCACGCCGCCGGCCGCTGTCGCGCCGCCAGCGGACGCCCCGGCGGCCGAGACCCCCGAGGCCGCTCCGGCTCCCGACGCGCCGGCGGATGCCGACCCGCCTCCCGTCACGGCTGCCGCCGCCGCGTGGCCACCGCCCACGAGGCCGACACCGCCGGCGCCCGCCGACGCCGCGCCGGCTGCCGTGTGGCCGAGGATCCGCAGGGCCAGGCCGGCGGTCGGCAGGACTGGCAGGACGACGGCCAGCGAGGTTCGCTGCGCACCGACGGCGGCTGCGAAGTCCCGGCAGCCCGGGCAGACGCCGAGGTGGCGGCGCAGCGGACCCCGCCGGAGCTCGCCGGCCCGGGCGACCGACAGCTGCATGCGGATCTCCTCGCACGACGCCGCCCGCGCATCACGCTGGGCGATCAAGGTCGTTCGCGCCTGATGTACAAGCGCCTTGACCTTCTTCGGCGCACACCCGACCACGCCGGCGATCTCCTCGTGCGACAGGTCGCCGAGCTCGGCCAGCAACAGCGCGCTTCGTTGATCCTCAGGCAGCGTCTGCAGATCCCCGACCAGCTCCCGCAGGTCGGCCCGGTCCTGGACGACCGCCGCCAGGCCGTCGAATGACGGCTCGTGGCCTTCGAGCTCAGCCGACGGCCGCCGAGCCGACATCGCCGAGTGAGCGCAGTTGCGGGCGATCGTGTACAGCCACGGTCGCAGCTCCCGTGGCGGTGACGCCGACACGAGAGCACGGTGGGCCCGGATGAACGTCTGCTGGAGTGCGTCCTCGGCCTCGTCGCGGTTGCCGAGCATGTGCCGGCAGTACGACAGCAGCCGCGGCTCGTAACGACGGAAGATCGTCTCGAACGCCGCCCGGTCACCGGCCCGCAGCCGCCGGACGAGGGCCTGGTCGGTCGGCGACTGGCGCGACTCGCCGCGTCGGCCGCGACGCTCCGGGTCCTGCCCGTCGGGCGCAGCCCGGCGAGCATCCGCCGGCCGCGTGAGTCGCGATCGTTCGAGGCCATATATCGCCATGACCCCCTCAACCCCTCAGGGGTTGGGAGGTTGCGGAGAAAAAGCTCTCTGCCGCGTTCAGTGCCGCATCCGATCGGCGATCCCGACGACCGCGATCACGAGGAACGCCAGCCCGAGGCCCCGGCGAAACACGTTGACCCCGTGGGCCAGCTCCTCGTAGGCCCAGACGACCAGGGCCACGCTCGACACGGCGTTCGCCGTCCGCGCGGCCTCACCGCTCAGCCACCCGGCCACGACGCCCGCTCCCAACGAGACGATCAGCGGCGGGTTGGGGAACTGGACGATCGGATATCGGGCCGGAAGGCTGATCGCCGCAACTGTGCGCCATGCCTCTCGCGCGTTCGGTCTGCTTTGTCCGGTTGACGCCACACAGATTCCTACGGTCGCCGCTCGTCCGCGTATCACGGCCGCCCGCTCGTCCCCCGGCTTCGAGATCTCCGTCCGGCCTAGACTTGCGGCGCGTGAGCCGCTTCACACAGCCACAGCATCCCGACTTCCAGGCGATGAACACCTCGCTCGGATTCGACCGACGCCTCTGGCCCTACGACGTCGCCCAGTCCCGCGCCCACGCCCGCATGCTCGCGGCCAGCGGGATCATCGCCGCGCCCGACTGCGACCAGCTGCTCGCCGGGCTCGACGCGGTCGAGACCGAGCTCGCCGGTGGGAGCTTCCCGTTCCGGGAGGACGACGAGGACATCCACATGGCGATCGAGCGTCGCCTGACCGAGCTTGCCGGACCGGTCGGCGGCCGTCTCCACACCGCGCGCTCCCGCAACGACCAGGTCGCGACCGACGTGATCCTCTACACCCGCGACCAGGCCGGCCGCGCACGCGAGCTGCTCGGTGGCCTGATGGAGACGCTGCTGGCCGCCGCAGAGCGCCACATCGACTGGCCCATGCCCGGTTACACCCACCTCCAGCGGGCGCAGCCGGTCTACCTCGGCCACCACCTGCTCGCCTACTTCTGGATGGCCCTCCGCGACCGCCGCCGCTTCGATCACGTGCTCGAGGCCTGCGAGCTCCTCCCGCTCGGGGCCGGCGCACTCGCCGGCGTGAACTTCCCGACCGACCGCAGCCGCGTCGCCCGCGACCTCGGTTTCGCCGGCGTCGCCCCCAACTCGATCGACGCGGTCGCCAACCGCGACTTCGTGCTCGACTACCTCGCCGCCGCCGCGACCGCCACGACCCACCTCTCCCGTCTCGGCGCCGAGCTCGTGATCTGGTCGACCGCCGAGTTCGGCTTCTGCGCGCTCCCCGACGCCTGGAGCTCCGGCTCGTCGATCATGCCCCAGAAGCGAAACCCCGACGCCGCCGAGCTGCTCCGGGCGAAGGCGCCCCGCGTCGCCGGCCACCTGCTCGCGATGCACGGCCTCCTCCACGGCCTCCCGCTGACCTACAACAAGGATCTCCAGGAGGACAAGGAGCACCTCTTCGACGCCGCCGACACGCTCGAGCTCTGCCTGGCCGCCGCCCGCGGCATGCTCGACGGCGCCGTCTTCGACCGCGACCGGCTCGCCGCGGCCGCATCGGATGAGATGATCGCCGCCGTCGATGTCGCCGACCTCCTCGTCCGCCGCGGGATGCCCTTCCGCGAGGCGCACGGCATCGTCGGCAGCCTCGTCCGCCTGGCCGAGGACACCGGACGTCGCCTTTCCGACCTGGAGCCCGACGAGCTCCACTCGCGCTCCGAGGAATTGGACGACGAGTACTACGCCGTCCTATCGCAGAGCTCCTGGCTCGAGTCGAAGATCTCGGTCGGCGGAACGGCCGGCGCTCGCCTTCGCGAGCAGCTCGCCGCCGCCCGTCAGGCGCTCGCCGCCGGGGCGTGACGCGAGACTTCTACGCACGCGGCGTGCTCGACGTCGCCCGCGATCTGATCGGCTGTGTCGTGCGCTTCGGGTCGGCCGCCGGCGTGATCGTCGAGACCGAGGCCTACCACGACTCCGAACCCGCGTGTCACGCCTTCGTCGGGCTGACCCCCCGCACGCGGATCCTGTTCGGTCCGCCGGGCTTCTCCTACGTCTACCGCTCCTACGGGATTCACGCCCTCCTGAACGCCGTCGCCGAGCCCGAGGGCGTCGGCGCGGCCGCCCTGATCCGCGCACTCCAGCCGCTCGACGGCCTCGACCGGATGCGCGCCAGGCGGGGTCTCCACCGGGTCGACCAGCTCTGCTCCGGCCCGGGCAAGCTGACCCAGGCGCTCGGCATCGACCTCGCGCAGAACGGCCTCGACCTCGACTCCGGACCACTCACGATCGAGCCGCGGCCGGCGGCCTGGCGCGATCCGCCGACGATCGCATCGACCCGGATCGGGATCACCAAGGCGATCGAGCTGCCCTGGCGCTTCTCGGCCGCCGGCAATCCCCACGTCTCCCGGCCCCGCCCGCCCGGCTGGCCGGCCTAGAAGCGGCTGCCTGTTGGTCCCTGTCGGGAAACCGAGTTGCCTGACGCACTCGGGGTTCGCCGTTTCGCTCGGCCTGCTGCACGCCGGGTCGGGCGCGCGGTGGGGGATGTGATCGACCGGGGCCCTCCCGGACGGACGGACGGACGTGGATGCGAGACCTTCGTCGCGAAAGTAGCTGACTGAGTCAGTCAACTACTTTCGTTGGAGAGTCCACTTCTCTACGACCCGGTCCCTCGCAGAGCGCTCGGCCGCCTCTGCCCTCCCGGGCCCGGGCGCCCGGCTGGCCACGGCTGCCCGACCCCAAACCCCTGCCGGCTCCCCTCCCGGCCCGCAACCGCCCGCACGCGGCCCGCAGAATCAAGATCGCGACCCCCTCGCCCCGTCACGCGCCTCACGACCGGCCGCAACCGCCGGCCCCCGCCCGATCACGCATCGCCGGCCCCGGCACGCTCCGCGTTCAGCACACCACCGGGCCCAGTATCTAGCCGCTCGGCGCCGACGCACCGCCGCTCGCCCCGGCGCCCGGGTTCGGCGTCCCGGTCGGCGGTGTCGCAGGCGTGGCCGGTGTCGGGTTGCCCGGAGTCGGAGCCGGCGTTGGGGTCGGCGTCGCCGCGCCGGTTCCGTCCCCGGCCGGATTCCCCGTCCCCGTCCCGTTCGCCTGGCCGGTCCCGTCGGCCGTGCCGTTCGCCGTACCCGTCTGGTTGGCCGGCGCCGTCTGGTTGGCCGCCCCGTCGCCGGTCCCGGTCGCGTTGGCCGCATTCGGCCCGGCGCCATTCGTCCCACCGCCGGCCGTCGCCCCCGTGTCGCTCTGCGCTCCGCTCGCCTGCGACGGTGCCGACTGGTCGGTGGACGTCTGGCCCGTCGTCCCATTGCCGTTCTTCGCCGCTGCCTGCGCAGCCCGCGTGTTGAAGATGTTGTATGCCTGGACCATGAAGTCGTGCCAGATCAGCGCCGGGTAGGTCCCGCCGGACACCGGTCCGCCCTCGAAGTCCGTGCTCATCGACTTCAGGTTGTTCGGGTAGCCGACCCACACCGCGACGGTCATCTTGCTCGTGAAGCCGACGAACCACGCGTCCCCGTAGTTCGAAGTCGTCCCCGTCTTGCCGGCCGCGTAGACGCCGAACTGGGCGGCCGTCCCCGTGCCCTGGGTGAGGACCGTGTGCATGATCCCGTCCTCGGTCGTCGCAACGCCCGACGGGATCACCCGCCGCAGGTGGGTGTGGTTGACCTGCGTCGACTGCCCCGGGATCTTCACCGACCGGATCCCGACCGGCCCCTCCCGGTCGGTACCGAGCGACCCGTAGACCCGCTGTCCGCCGTGGGCCAGCGTCTCGTACGCGTGTGCCATGTCGATCGGCGTCACCCCCGTCCGCAGGCCGCCGAGCGTGATCGCATAGTTGGTCGAGACCGGCGTCCGGATCCCCGCGGACTTCGCAACCGACGCGATCTTCTTCGTGCCGACCTGGATTCCCACGGCAGCGAACACAGAGTTGTCCGAGTACGTCAGGGCCTGCGCCAGCGACCGCGAGCCCGCGTAGTTCGAGTCGTCGTTGTTGACGACGAACTTCTCCTGCCCGCGCGTGTTCGGGACGATGAACGTCCGTTTCTCCGACGGCCAGACCGACCCCGGCGAGATCCCGTCCTCGAGGGCCCGGGCCAGCACGAACGGCTTGAACGCCGACCCGGGTTGTCGCTCGCCCTGCGTCGCCAGGTTGAACGGCGTCGTGCTGTAGTCCCGCCCGCCGACCATCGCCCGGACCTCGCCGGTCGCGTTGTCGATCGCCACCACCGCCGCCGACGGCCCGTCCGGGTTTGCCAGGTAGTCGTTGACCGCGTTCTGGGCGGCGTTCTGCAGCTGCAGGTCGAGCGTCGTGTGGATCGTCAGACCCCCGTCGAACGCCTTCTCCGCGCCGTAGCGATCGATCACCTGCTGGCGGACCCAGGTCGTGAAGTACGCGGCACCCGGCTCCTTGACCTTCGGCTGGGGCGGCTCGACGTAGCGGGCCGTCGGCAGGGCCTCGGTGAGGGCCGACTGGTACTGCGAGTAGCTGATGTATCCCTGCGCGTACATGTCCTTCAGGACGAGGTTCCGCCGGCTGAGCGCCGCGTCGTGGTGGGTCACCGGGTCGAACGCCGTCGGCGACGCGACGATGCCGGCGATCAGCGCCGCGTTCGCCGGGTCGTTGAGCGCGCTCTGAACGCACAGCGGCTGGCCGGTCGTCCCGCAGTTGAAGTTGCTGCTCGTCGGGTCGTTGCCGAAGTACGTACGCGCGGCCGACTCGATCCCGTAGGCGCCGTTGCCGAAGTAGATCGAGTTGAGGTACTCCGTGAGGATCTTGTCCTTCGACCACTGCCGCGTCAGGTGGTACGCGAGCGCGGCCTCCCGGAGCTTCTCGAAGACCGTCCGCTTGCCCTGTGCCGCCAGCGCGTTCTTGACGAACTGCTGGGTGATCGTCGACGCCCCCTGCTGGGCCTGCTGGTGGAGGAGGTCCGCCAGGAAGGCCCGCGCGATGCCCTTCAGATCGACGCCCGAGTTCGTGTAGAACCGCTTGTCCTCGACCGAGACGATCGCCCACTTCATCTCCCGGGGGATCTGGGCTCCCGTGACCAGGACCCGGTTGGTGTTGTCGGTCAGCAGTCCGAGCTGCTCGCCGTCGAGCGCCAGGAGCTTCGAGTTGGTCGAGCTGCTGTCCTGGATGTAGCTCTTCTCGAGGCCCTGGAGGTCCGACGTGATCGACATCACCATGCCGAAGAAGGCCGACACGATCGCCAGCAGTCCGAGCGGGACCAGCACGATCAGCAGGCGGAGCTTCTTGACCCGCGGCCGGTCTCCGCCCCCGCCATCTCGCAGTCGACGACCCCGCGGGACCCGCGGCGGCCGCGGTGGTCGGCCGGCGTCCGCGCTCCGCCGGCGGCGTGCCGCGGCCGGGGCCTCCTGTCGCAACCCCCGATCCAAGGCGACCGGCTCGACCGGCGGCGCCGCGTACTCGGCCGGCCCGCCGTTCGCCGGAGGCCGGTAGACCGGTCGCGCCGTGTAGTGGTCGTACGCCGGAAACTCGCCGTTCGGCCGGGCCGGCGGCCCGCCGGTCGGCCGGGGCGCAAGCCCGCCGGTCGGCTGCGTCGGGCGCCCCCCGCGGCCATCGTCGGGGTGGCCCCCGTTCGGTCGGGCCGGGCCCTCAGGGTCGACGGCCGGCGGATCTGGACGGCGCCGGGCCTGATCGCCGGCGGGCGTGCCGTCGGCCGTCGTCGTGGCGCGGTTCGGGTCGACGCCGGTAGAAGGCGACTCCTCGTACGTGGGGGGGCGGTCGTCCTCGCTCATCGGGGGGTGCACCCGTGCAGGGCACATGCGGCGTCCCTCTCGGGATCGAACATAGCGGCGAAAAAGCGGCCTGTCGGAGCAGCAGAGGCACGGCGGCTGACGGCCTCACTGCCGCCGAGAGTCTAGCATCAGGCCTCGTGTCACAAGTCGCAATTGCAGCCGAGGAGCTCGCCCGCGACGCGGTCGACTGCCTACCGGCGGGCGAGCTCGCCCGGATGCTCGCGATCGGCCGACCCCTCCGTGTGAAGCTGGGCATCGACCCGACCGCGCCCGACATCCATCTCGGCCACACCGTCGTGCTCACCAAGCTGCGGGCCTTCCAGGACGCCGGTCACACGGTCGTCCTGATCATCGGCGACTACACCGCGCGCGTGGGCGACCCCAGCGGCCGCTCGTCGACCCGGCCGCAGCTCTCCGACGAGCAGATCGACGCGAACGCGAGAACCTTCCAGGAGCAGGCCTTCAAGGTGCTCGACCCCGACCGGGTCGAGCTCCGCCACAACAGCGAATGGCTCGACATGAAGATGCACGAGCTCTTCGCCCTGCTCCGCACGACCACCGTCGGCGCCCTGCTCGAGCGCGACGACTTCGCCAGGCGGCGGGCCGCCCAGGTCCCGATCTCGATGCTCGAGCTGCTCTACCCGTTGATGCAGGGCTACGACTCGGTGGCCGTCCGGTCCGACGTCGAGCTCGGCGGGACCGACCAGAAGTTCAACCTCCTGCTCGGCCGCGACATCCAGCGCGCGTACGGCATGCCGGAGCAGGCGATCCTGACGATGCCGATCCTCGTCGGGACCGACGGCCGGCGGAAGATGTCGAAGTCGCTCGGCAACCAGATCGGCGTCACCGACCCGCCCGGTGAGATGTACGGCAAGACGCTGAGCGTGCCGGACACCGCGCTCGACGAGTACTACCGCCTGCTGCTCGGACGCCCACCACCCGGCGATCTCGTTGCCCGGGACGCGAAGCGGTTGCTCGCGCGCGAGCTCGTAGCGCGCTTCCACTCGCCCGACGCGGCCGACCTGGCCGAGGCCGAGTTCGACCGGGTCCACGTCGGCGGCGGCGAACCCGACGAGATCGACGACTTCCCGGTCGTCCCCGACGAGGATGGCGTCGTCCACATGCCCGCCGTGATCGCCGACGCCTTCGGGATCTCCCGCTCGGAGGCCCGACGCCTGCTTTCCCAGGGCGCCGTCCACCTCGCCGGCGGCCGGCTCGACGATCTCGACGTCGACCCGGAGCGGATCGACGGGCGCGTGCTCCGCGTCGGCAGGCGCCACTTCCGCCGGCTTCGGGTCGCCCGATGACCACTCAGACCGGCCACCTGCGGATTCACACCGACGGCCGCGGTGAGATCGTCGACCTCACTGACGGCGTCCGCTCGGTCCTGCGCACGTCGCAGGTCGACGACGGTCTGGTCAGCGTGTTCGTCGGCGGGTCGACCGCCGCCGTGACAACGATGGAGTTCGACCCGGCGGTCGTCGCCGACGTCCAGGCCGTTCTCGAGCGCCTCGTCCCGATGTCCGCCGACTACGAGCAGACCCGCCGGGACAACAGGACCAACGCCTACGCCCGCGTCCGCGCGTCGATCGTCGGTCCGTCGATCACCGTCCCGGTCACCGCCGGCCGGCTCGGCCTCGGCACCTGGCAGCAGATCGTCCTCGTCGACTTCGACGACCGCCCGCGCGAGCGGACCGTCGCGATCCACGTCCTCAGCTAGACCCGCCGGCCGGCCTGGACCGGCCGGGGCAGACCACGCGACATCCCCGCCGAGGATCGCTATACTCCTTCGTCCGCTGTTCGGGCCTGGTTTTTGGTGCCCGGACAATGGCGACTCACGCCGGAATGACCCCGGCGTGGGGGCGCGACGGTCTTTGAAAACTCAACAGCATACGCACCGAGATCCGGCCCGATGGCCGTTTCGGTGTGCGTCCAGGTTCGACCCGCGATCGGGAGCACTTGTGCTACCGAGTCGCGGTAAACGAGTCAAGAATAGTAGTACCCCGTCATGGTCGGGGCCATTGTGTATGGGCCCCGGACAATCCATGACACTCTCTTCACGGAGAGTTTGATCCTGGCTCAGGACGAACGCTGGCGGCGTGCTTAACACATGCAAGTGGAGCGACGAACCAGGGCTTGCCCTGGGGCAGAGCCGCGAACGGGTGAGTAACACGTGGGTTACGTGCCCCGATGATTGGGACAACCCGAGGAAACTCGGGCTAATACCAAATGTGCTCGTGTCCGTGATGGACTCGAGGAAAGGAAGCTTCGGCCTCCGCATCGGGATCGGCCCGCGGCCCATTAGCTAGTTGGTGGGGTAATGGCCTACCAAGGCGACGATGGGTAGCTGGTCTGAGAGGACGATCAGCCACACTGGGACTGAGACACGGCCCAGACTCCTACGGGAGGCAGCAGTGGGGAATCTTGCGCAATGCGCGAAAGCGTGACGCAGCAACGCCGCGTGGGGGAAGA
>DATCEH010000073.1:0-16847 GCA_036510225.1 Solirubrobacteraceae bacterium
GCCGAGCCGTTCGTAGAGCTGTTCGTGGCGTCCCTCGGCGACGAGGTGGAGGTCGAGCTCGCCGAGCGTCGGCGGGAAGGCATACGGGTCGCGCAGGCTGAAGCTGTTCCCGTCCGGGTAGGCGACGTCCAGCTCGTATTCGATCGGGAATCCGGAGTCGGGGATCGTGACCTGGAAGAGGCCGGGAGCGTGTGCCGGCTTGAGGCGGAAGACCCCGCCGTCCGGTCCGTCGACCCGGGCGACGACGCTCTTGGCCTCGGGTCGCCAGACGCGGATCCGGACACCCTTGCGGGAGGGGTGGGGACCCAGCAGGTGGTGGGGATCGGCGTGCTCGCGGGCGCTCAGGAGGTCGACTTCGTCGCGGACGCTCACGCCGGCGGCTCCTCGAGCATGCGGGCGATCGCCGTGACCGGGACGATCAGCCAGTCAGGCCTGTTGTTGAGCTCGTAGCGCAGCTCGTAGAGCAGCTTCTCGAGCTCGAAGATCGCCAGCAGCTTGCCGATCGCCTGCTGACCGGCCGGCAGGAGGGCGGGGTCGACCTCGGCGAGGTATCCGTCGAGAAACTTCGCGCGGGCGCCGGCTTCCCAGTCGATCGACGCGGCCGGCATGTGGTGGAGCAGCTCACCCGCGAGGGCGGCGTTGGAGATCGACCGGAGCATGCCGGCGACGTCGCGCAGGGGCGAGTGCTTGCGGCGTCGCTCGCGCAGCGGCCGGCCGGGCTCACCCTCGAAGTCGAGGATCACCCAGCCGTCGGGGCCGAGCACGGTCTGGCCGAGGTGGTAGTCGCCGTGGCAGCGAATCAGGCGGCCGCCGATGCCGATGTGCGAGAGCGTTCGCAGGAGATCCCGGAGCTCCTCGCCGCGGCCGGCGATCGGCGCGACGACCGGGTCGTCGGGCAGCTCGAGGAAGACGCGCTCGATCTGCTCGTCGATCGTCGCCGTCAGCAGCGAGACGTTCTCGTCAGACGGGGCCTCGGGCGCGAAGTCGGGGTCGTTCTGGTCGCTGGCCAGGGCGACGTGCATCCCCCCGGTCGCGCCGCCGAGCTCCTCGAGCCGGTCGAAGAAGTGGGTCTCGCCGGTCTTGAGGGCGTCGAGCGTGAGCGCCCAGCCGTCGACGGCGTCGACGATGAAGCGCTGCATGACGCCCAAGGTGGCTTCCATCAGCTCGCCGGAGTAGTCGAACCAGCCCTCGAGGGCGGCGATGTTCGCGAAGCCGTGGGCCGCGAGGAAGCGGAGCATCTCGAGCTCGGGATTGACTCCGGGCTCGAGCCGGCGGAAGACCTTGAGGACGAGGCGCTCGTCGTAGATGATCGACGTGTTCGACTGCTCGACGCCGGCGCCGCGCGACGGCGTGTCGGGCTCGACCGGCGGACCGCCGACCCACTGGAAGCGCACGACGCTCTCGCCGCGTCGAATCTCCGCCCCGCTGCCGAGCAGCCGGGCGAGCAGGGCCGTCTGGACCGGATCGCTGAGCGCGTCGTAGGCCGTGAAGCCGTCGGCCTCGCAGATCAGGCCGCGATCCCAGCTCGCGTCGGCCGGGCGAACGCCGATCGGCACGTGGTAGAGCTCGTGCGTGCCGGCCCCGAAGCGGGCCTCGACGATCGTCAGGGCGAGGGCGGGGGCCTCCTCGCGAAGGACGACGACATCGAGCACGTTGAACTGGGCGACATCGCGGGCCTTCGCGCCGAACCAGCGCTGCGAGCTGATCCAGTCGGTGAGGACCTCGTCGGAGACGGCGAGCCGCGAGCCGAGATCACGCGTCGCCATGATCTTCACCTTCCACTAGGAGGAACCAGAAGAAGCCGCGTGGGGCGAGTGTCAGCAGGTAGGGGAGTCCCCCGATCCGCGGGAACCGCGTCCGCCCGAACATCTCCTCGGGGTAGCGGCCCTCGTAGGCCGAGAGGTCGAGCTCGACGGCCTGGGCCGAACGGGCGAGGTTGTGAACGCAGAGCACGACGTCGTTCTCGTAGCTGCGGACGTGGGCGAAGATCCGCGTGTTCGACGTCGGCAGGGCTTCGTAGGTGCCCAGGCCGAAGACGGGGTGGTCCTTGCGCAGGCCGACGAAACGCCGCAGCCAGCGCAGCAGGGACGACGGCGTGCGGAGCTGGGCCTCGACGTTGACGGCCTGGAAGCCATAGACCGGGTCCATCAGCGGCGGGGCGTACAGCTGGGCCCAGTCGGCGCGGGAGAAGCCGCCGTTGCGGTCGCCGGTCCACTGCATCGGCGTGCGGACGCCGTCCCGGTCGCCGAGGTAGACGTTGTCGCCCATCGCGATCTCGTCGCCGTAGTAGATCACCGGGCTGCCGGGCAGCGAGAAGAGGATCGCGGTCATCAACTGGATCTCGTCGCGTCCGTTGTCGAGCAGGGGGGCGAGCCGCCGGCGGATCCCGAGGTTGAGCTTCATCCGGGGGTCCTTGGCGTACTCGGCGTACATGTAGTCACGCTCCTCGTCGGAGACCATCTCGAGCGTCAGCTCGTCGTGGTTACGCAGGAACAGGCCCCACTGGCAGTTCTCGGGGATGCTCGGCGTGTTCTCGAGCGTCTCGATGATCGGGGCGGCCTCCTCGCGACGGAGGGCCATGAACATCCGCGGCATGACGGGGAAGTGGAAGGCCATGTGACACTCGTCGCCGTCGCCGAAGTACTCGACGACATCGGCCGGCCACTGGTTGGCCTCGGCGAGCAGGACGCGGTCGGGGTACTCGGCGTCGACCGTGGCGCGGACCTTGCGCAGGAACTCGTGGGTTTCGGGCAGGTTCTCGCAGTTGGTGCCCTCGCGCTCGTAGAGGTAGGGCACGGCGTCCAGGCGGAAGCCGTCGAGGCCGAGGTCGAGCCAGAAGCGCAGTACGTCGAGCATCGCCTCCTGAACCTGCGGCTCCTCGTAGTTGAGGTCGGGCTGGTGGGAGAAGAAGCGATGCCAGTAGTACTCACCGGTGGCGTCGTCCCATGCCCAGTTGGAGGCCTCGGTGTCGAGGAAGATGATCCGCGCGTCGCGGTAGCGGTCGGCCGTGTCAGACCAGACGTACCAGTTGCGCTTCAGCGAGTCACGGCTCGAGCGGGACTCCTGGAACCAGGGGTGGTCGGAGGACGTGTGGTTCATGACGAGGTCGGCGATCACGCGGATGCCGCGCTTGTGGGCGGCGTCGATGAACAGCCGGACGTCCTCGAGGGTCCCGTAGTCGGGGTGGATCTTCTTGTAGTCGGCGATGTCGTACCCGCCGTCGCGCAGGGGTGATCCGTACATCGGGAGCAGCCAGACGCAGTCGATCCCCAGCCACTCGAGGTAGTCGAGCTTCTCGGTCAGGCCGCGGAAGTCGCCGGAACCGTCGGCGTCGCCGTCGAAGAAGCCGCGGACGTGGATCTCGTAGAAGATCGCGGTCTTGAACCAGAGCGGGTTGGACTCGAACCACTGGGGGCTGGCCGGCGTGGATGTCGTCGGGCCGGTGGCCATCAGGGGCGGACGACCTCGAGGATATGGGCGACCTGCCGGCTCGGGTCGAGGCGGACATAGTTGCGGCCGAGGCGCCAGTCGAAGGACTCGCCGCTGAGCAGGTCGATCGCCGTGAAGGCCGGGGGGAGGCCACAATCGTGGGGCACGACGGTCACACCCTCCTGGGCGTTGTGGGGATCGAGCACGACGACGATGATCAGCGTCTCGTCGGGCGTCTGCTTGACGTAGGCGATCAGCTGGTCGTTCTCGGTCTCGAGGAAGCGGACGTTATCGAGTCGCTGGAGGGCGGCGTGGTCACGGCGGAGGGTGTTGACCACCGAGATGAACGGAAGCAGCTGGCCGTCGAGCCGGCGCTGCTTGATCTCGTACTTCTCGGAGTTGAGGTATTCCTCGGAGCCGGCGTGCCGGGGGGTGTGCTCGAAGCTCTCGAAGCCCGAGTAGATCCCGTAGGTCGGCGAGAGCGTCGCGGCGAGCGTGAGTCGCGCGGCGAATGCCGGCTTGCCGCCGGTCTGGAGGTAGTCGCTGAGGATGTCGGGCGTGTTGACGAAGAAGTTCGGGCGGAAGTGGTCGGACATCGGCGGGGCGGCGAGCTCGGCGACGTACTGGCTGAGCTCGGCACGCGAGTTCTTCCACGTGAAATAGGTGTACGACTGGCTGAAGCCGATCTTCGCGAGCTCGCGCATCATCGGCGCGCGGGTGAACGCCTCGGCGAGGAAGATCACTCCCGGATGGGTCTCGCGGACGTCCTCGATCAGCCACTCCCAGAAGGCGACGGGTTTGGTGTGGGGGTTGTCGACCCGGAAGATCTCGACGCCGTGGCCGATCCAGAACAGCACGACGTCCCGCAGGGCGGACCAGAGGTTTCGCCAGTCGGCGCAGTCGAAGTCGACGTTGTAGATGTCCTGGTAGCGCTTGGGCGGGTTCTCGGCGTACTTGAGCGTGCCGTCGGGGCGTTTGTGGAACCAGTCGGGGTGGTCGGTCAGCCAGGGATGGTCGGCCGAGCACTGGATCGCGAAGTCGATCGCGATCTCGAGGCCGTGCTCGACGGCGGCCGCGACGAGCCCGTCGAAGTCGTCGATCGTGCCGAGCTCCGCGTGGACGGCGGTGTGACCGCCGTCGGCCGAGCCGATCGCCCAGGGGCTGCCGGGATCGCCTGGGGCGGCGGCGATCGCGTCGTTGCGTCCCTTGCGATTGGTCAGACCGATCGGGTGGATCGGGGGGAGGTAGATGACGTCGAAGCCGAGCGCCGCCAGCTTGGGGAGCTCTTCGCGAACGCCGGTGAAGCCGCCCCACGAACGGGGAAACAGCTCGTACCAGGCGCCGACCGCGGCCCGGCGACGCTCGACGTCGAGCTCGAGGATGCGGTCCAGGCGGGTCGCCCGATCTCGATCTGGATGGCCGGCGCAGGTTGCCGCGAGGTCCGGGGCAAGGGCGACTGCGCGGCGTTGCTCGGGCGGCGCGCTGGTGTCGGCGAGGACGGTGATCGCCGCTGTGAGGACCGCCGTCGCGTCGTCGTCCCGATCGGTGTCGACCCGGGCGAGCGTCTGGCGGAGCAGGACGAGTCCCTCGCTGAGCTCGGACCCGAGATCCTCCTGGCCGCCGGCGACCTTGCGCTCGAGCTCGCGGCGCCAGGTCGCGAAGACGTCTGAGAAGGCCTCGACGGTCCAGCGCCAGCGACCGAGCCGGTCGAGCGGGACCGGCGCGCTCCAGCGGTCGTTGCCGTGGTCGGGCGTGGCCCGCTCCATCTCGACCTCGGTCCACTCGTCGGCGCCGGGCGGGCTGTAGCGGGCGACGGCCCGGATCACGTCGTGACCGTCGCGGAAGATCGTCGCACCGACGGTGAGGAGATCGCCGAGGCAGCGCTTGGCCCGGAAGCGGCCGCAGTCGACGTCCGGAGCGAGGTCCTCGATGATGATCCGCGGCGGCGGCTCGGTCAGTTGGTCGATCCGCACGTGGGCCGGCGGATCGCGCGTGAGTAGAGCTGACATGACAGGCTTCTGCTCCAGTTTGGCGATTTCCAATCGGTTCCTATGAACATCTCGCGATCCAGCGGCGTCCAGCTGCACCCGACTTCGCTCGCTTCGGGGCGCCTGGGGGCGGATGCCTACCGGTTCGTCGACTGGCTTGGTGCTGCCGGTCAATCATGGTGGCAGGTCCTCCCACTCGGCCCACCTGACCGGTCGCGTTCACCCTACAAGGCGCGTTCGGCCTTCGCCTGCTGGAGCGGGCTGCTGGCCGACCCGGCCGCGGGGGTGAGCGTCGGCGAGGAGGACGACTTCCGCGAGCGGCAGGCCGACTGGGTGCTCGACTGGGAGCGGTTGGCCGGCGGCCGACGGGCGCTGCGCGACCAGGTCCGCTTCGACCGCGAGTGGAGTCGCCTGCGCCGGTACGCCGCCGACCAGGGGGTCGCGCTGATCGGCGACCTGCCGATCTACGTCGCGCCGGGGAGCGTCGACCACGTCAGCCACCCGGAGTTCTTCCAGACCTCGGCCGTCGCGGGCGCGCCGCCTGATCGCTTTGCGCCGAAGGGCCAGCACTGGGGCAACCCGCTGTATGACTGGCCGGCCCTCCAGCGGCGGGGCTACGGCTGGTGGACGCAGCGGCTCCGGCGGAGCTTCGAGCTGTTCGACCTCGTCCGGATCGACCACTTCCGCGGCTTCGTCGCCTACTGGTCGATTCCGTCGGGCGCGCCGGATGCGACCTTCGGCGGCTGGCGCCGGGGTCCGGGGGCGGCGCCGTTCCGGGCAGTCGAGCGTGAGCTCGGGCCGCTGTCGCTGATCGCCGAGGACCTCGGCGTGATCACCGAGCCGGTGCACCGGCTGCGCGACGACCTCGGCTACCCGGGGATGGTGATTCTCCAGTTCGACTTCGGCCACGGGGGCGGCCAGCCGCACCGGGCCAACAGCGTGACCTACACAGGGACGCACGACCAGGACACGGTCGTCGGCTGGTGGCGGACGATCGACGATCGGACGCGCGCCAACGTCCGTGACGCGTTGGCCCGGCAGGGCCTGGCCTTGGACGACCGGATCGAGTGGCCGCTGATCGGCCTGGCACTCGCGTCGGAGTCGGAACTCGCGATGGTCCAGGCGCAGGACATCCTCGGCCTGGGGAGCGAGGCCCGGATGAACGTTCCCGGGACGGCGACCGGCAACTGGCGCTGGCGCCTCTCCGACGGCATGCTGACCCCGGCCCTGGCACGCCGGCTGCGGGCGGCCACGGCCGACGCGGGGCGGCTGCGTTGAACGAGCCGACCGGACGCGGGGGCGCTGCGCCGACCGAGCCGGCCGGACGCGGGAGCGCTGGGGTGACCGGGCCGCTCCGACGCGGGCTGGTCGCCCTGGGCGACAGCATCACCAACGGCGAGGGCCAGCCGATGCTGGGTGTGCGCTGCCAGTCGTGGGCGCTGTGGCTGGCGAGCGCGCTCGAGCTGCCGTACACGGGTCTCGCGGTGAACGGGGCGGTCGCCGGACAGGCGCGGGCCGACCAGCTGCCGCGGCTGCGGGGGCCCTATGACCTGGCGTGCGTCTACCTGGGCGTCAACGACGTGCGCAACCCGGGCTTCGAGCTCGACCCGTTCGCCGAGGCCCTCGGCGACGTGCTCGACGGGGTCGGGCGGCAGGCGGAACGGGTCCTGGTCGCGACGGTCCCGCTCGAGCTGGGTCGGCCGCCGGCTCCGCCGGAGCGGATCGCGGCGTGCGACGCGGCGATCGAGCGGCTGGCGGGGGAGCGGGGGGCGACGGTCGTCGACCTGCGGTCGCTGCGGGGGTGGACGCTCGTCCTCCCCGACGCGGTCCACCTGACGGCGCTCGGCCAGCTCCGCGTCGCCGGGCTGGCCGCCCGGGCACTCGGAGTCGGGCGGGACCCGGCCGACCTGGCCGATCCGCACGACAGCCTGCGGGCCCACGTCCGCTATGCCCTGACGACGCACGCGGCGGCCGTCGGGCGCGACGGCCGGCGGCGGCTGGCCGAGCGGTGATCGGCGCGGGCCGAGCGTCGGGTGAGCGGGCCCGAGCGTCGAGCGAGCCGGCCCGGACCTGGAGCGCCGCGCGATCGGTGGCCGGGCCGGCTTGGGGGCCGGCTTGATCGGACTGGGTCGACTCCGGGGGATCGTCGCGTCTCGGTCATGGGGGGGCAGCGTCCACGTCGCCGGCGCCGCGCGGATCGGCCGTGGGGTTCGGATCTCGGTCGCCCCGGGCGGGTGGCTGCGGGTCGGCCGCGGCTGCCGGCTGGCCGACGGGTGCCGGCTCGTCGTGTGCTCGGGCGGGATCGAGCTGGGGGCGGGGAGCGCGCTCGGCGAGGGGTGCACGCTGATCGCCAGGCGGGAGATCACGATCGGCGCTGGTAGCCGGCTCGGCGACGGCGTCAGCATCCTCGACTTCGGCCCGGCGCCGATCGACTCCGAGCGGCCGATCCGCAGCCAGGCGCTGTACGTCGCGGGGGTCGTGCTGGGCCCGGCGGTCGAGGTCGGGCTGCGGGCGGCGATCGGACCTGGGGTCCGCCTGCCGGCGTCGGCGCGCGTCGAGCCGGGGGCCGTGCTCGGCGGGCTGGCGGAGCCGCTCCTCGCGCTCGGAGACGCTGGGCCGGGCCTGAGCGCCTGACGGCGCGGGCTCCACGGGACTTGAGCGAGCCCACGCAAACCTGGACGAATGTTCGACCACGGCATGTAACAATCGTCACACAATAGGGCGTAGTGTCGAGCACTCGAAGTCCAGACTCGGAAAGGACCGATGAACATGGCGACGAGCGAGATTGCGCGGCAGGCGTTGGCAAGCGAGGCCGCGGCGAGGGTTGTTGCGGCGGCCGGAAACGGGTCGGCTGGGACGATCGGCGCGGCCAACCCGAAGGCGATCGCCGAGTTGAGGCTCGGACGAAGCCTCGACCCAAATGCCGCGGATTTCCAGCAGACGCTGGCCGAGGCGCTCGAGAAGCCGTACGAGCAGCTGTTCGATCCGAAGTTCGGCTCGCCGGTCTTCGTCGGGATCTCACATGTCCTGGCCGCCCCGGTCGGGGAGCCGGCGCCGGCTGTGCAGCCGGCGGTCGAGGGCAAGACGATTGCGACCGAGACGATCGCCAGGCCGTCGAGCGGCGGCCCAGTCGCCGCGGCTGTGGGGGCAGTCCCGGCTGTCGCGGCTGGCGGGGCCAGGATCTCGCCGGTCATCCTCCAGGAGATGTCGGTGCTTCGCCCGATCTGGTGGCCGATCGTCCTGACCGACTTGACCTACGCCGTGCCCGGCGCGTTCATCGTCGACGCGCCGACCGCGACGGCCCCCGTCCAGGGCGCCCTCGCCGACTGCTGGCTGATCTCGGCGATGGCCTCGGTCGCGTGGTGCCATTCCGACTCGATCTCCGAGCGCACGCTCAAGGACGGTTCGGGGGTCGTGCAGGCCGGCGGTGCCGACTACGAGTTCACGTTCTACGCGTCGGCCAACTGGAGCGCCGGGAAGGCGGTCTCCGTCAGGGATGACGTGCCCCAGTCCAGCGGCCAGTACATCTACGCGCGATCGGCCGTCGCCGGCGAGACGTGGCCGGCGAACCTCGAGAAGGCGTTCATCGGAATGCGCGGAGCGACCGGCTTCGGCGAGCCGTCGAGCACGAACTACGACGAGCTGAACTACGGGGACGCCGCTTGGGCGGTGGCGTCGCTCGTCGGCCGGCCGCCGTGGTACCACAACGCGAACGCGGCGGACGCCTGGGCGGCGATCAGCGCCCGGTGCACGAACGGCCGGGCAACCCAGCCGATGACGGCCTGGACGTATGGAACGGGGTCCGCAACCGTCAGCTACGACGGGAGCGGCATCGTCGCCAACCACGCCTACTCGATCCTCGGCACAGAGACCTCCGGCGGCCACAACTACGTCGTCCTGCGCAACCCGTGGGGCTTCCACGAGGGCTCGCTCAACGCCCTGGCGGGAACCTGGCAGGGACTCACGCTGCCGGGGGAGGGAGCCTTCGCGCTGCGGATCGACACCTTCGCCCAGTACTACGCCGGCTTCGGCGGGGCGTGACGACCGCTGGCCGGTCCGGCCGAAGGCGGCCAACCGTGGACAGCCTGATCGAGACGGCGCGGCTGCGCTGATCCTCGAGCTGACGCCCTAGGGCGTGGGGAGCGGGCCGTCGGAAACCCAAGCCGGGACCGACGGCCTGCGCGCGCCCGATGGCTGACCCCACGCCGGCCGGGGTTCGCCTGGCCGTCGCGCCGACGACGACGGCCGGCGGGTTAAACTCGTGGCCGCAGGACGCACGCCCGAGCCGACATGTGGGGGATCAGCAATGGACGAACACGGACCTGCTGTCTCCTATCTGACCCTGCGGCGGGGGACTCGAGTGATCGCCGGGGACGGCGTGACGGTTGGGCGAGTCAGGCGAGTTCTCGCGGCTCAGGCGCAGGATGTCTTTCACGGCATTCTGCTCGACGGGCCGTCCGGCGACCGGGTCATCGGGGCCGAGCAGGTCGCATCGATCCATGAGCGAGCCGTGATCCTCCACCTCAGCGCCGCCGAGTGCCGCGAGCTGCCGCCGGCGTCGAGCGACCCGGCCGCTCGGCCGGGGACGCCGCTGCAGGCGCTCGACGATCTCGTTGTCAAGCTCTGGCGGCGGGTCTCCACGTTCAGATAGCCGGGCAGGCCGCCGGCCCGCGTCCTGCGCGGCTGGCCGACCCGTCAGTTCGAGGATCCGCCGGCGGGCACAGAGCGGCCGGCGGCGGCCGGTCGGGTCGGCAGTCCGGCCGGGCTGAGCGCGAGCTCGGCCGGATCGGCGGGAAGCAGCCCGCGGAGGGTGGCGACCACGCGCGGGTCGAACTGGCTGCCGGAGCAGCGCTCGAGCTCGGCGACGGCCTCGGCCGGTGAGCGACCCTGGCGGTAGGAGCGGTCGGTCGTCATCGCGCTGTAGGAGTCGCAGGCTGTGACGATCCGCGCCTCGAGGGGGATGTCCTCACCGACCAGGCCGTCGGGATAGCCGCCGCCGTCGTAGCGTTCGTGAGACGCCCGGACGATCCGCCCGACCTCGACGAGAGCGCCGCCGACCTGGCAGAGCATCGCCTCGCCGTCGATCGTGTGGCGGCGGACGATCGCCCACTCGTTCTCGTCGAGCGGGCCGGGCTTCGTGATGATCTCCTTGGGGACTCGGATCTTGCCGACGTCGTGGAGCAGCGCGGCGAACTCGACGACCCGCCGGTGGTTCGCGTCCAGGCCGAGCGCGTCGGACACGTCGAGCGACAGCTTGAGCACGCCCCGGCTGTGCTCGCCGGTGTAATGGTCGTCGGCGTCGACGACATCGGCCAGGAGCAGCGCTGTGCCGCGGTAGGCGGAGCTGAGCGTCAGCACCTGATCGAGTCGCTCGTTGCGCTCCCGCGCGAACAGCTCGAGGAGCCCGATCAGCGGGAGGGCGAGCAGCACGAGGCCGGGCCGGACGACGGCCGCGGCCGCGATCAGGAGGCCGGCGCTCGACAGGGCGCAATCGACGCCGAAGGTCCAGACCATCGGCGGGAGCTGGTCGCGGGGGGAGATCCGCTCGGCGAGCCAGAGGCGCGAGACCGTCGACGCGCCGTCGAAGGCGACCTGCGCGGCGAACGCCCCGACGTAGAGCGGCCAGCGCGACCAGGCGAAACCCGGCGACCCGGCCGCGACGAGGACGAGGGCGGGTCCGAGCGTGTACCAGCAGTCGCCGAGCATCGCGACCACCCGGGGCAGGGTGATCCGCTGGCGCGAGAGGTCGGGCGTGCGCGTGAGCATCAGGGCGACTCCGACCACGGCGGGGACGATCGGCGTCGGCAGGACGAAGAGCATCGGGACGAAGACGAGCTGGGTCGGATTTGCCCACACGCTGCCGACCGGGAAGCGGACGCTGGCGGCGACGACGTAGGTCGCGGTGAGCACGACCACCGAGGAGAAGGACAGCGACCGGGTCCACGGGGCGAACACGGCGAGGCTGACCGCGGCGAGGACGAATCCCCCGACCGCCAGCCCGTGTGTCAGAGCCTCGTTGTCGAGGGCCAGTCGCCGCTCGCGCCGGGTCTCGGCCGCGCGCAGCAGGGCCTCGGCCTCGGCGCTCTCGTATGAGTCGATGTCCATCGGGTCAGACCCAGTCCGCCCCCATCTTAGCGGCGCGTCCCCCGGTTACCGTTGGCCTCGCGCGGGAGCGCCCGACGGGTCAGGGCCGCAAGCCCGAACCAGGCGGTCCTCGCGTCGACCAGCCCGGCGGTCCGGGCGCGGCGCCCGGACCACGCGGGCGCCGTGTCGGCCGGCCCCCGGCGGCCATCGCCGAGCACTCGGGTCGGGGGGCGGCTCCGGGGTCGGCCGGCCCGCTTGCCACTGCTGGGCACCCGGGTCCGGCCGGCCTGCATGGATCGGGCCGCGCGGGCGCGACGGCTCAGTGCATCGTGTGCGGATCGACGAAGACGTCGTCGATCTGCGAGGTTCCGGTCAGCTCGGTGAAGCGGAGGGCGAGCGGGGCCGTCCCGTTGCTGAGCAGGCCTCCGACCGCGGAGCCCGTCAGCATCGGCAGTGTCGGCGACCAGGTCCCGCTGAGCGTGACGAGGCCGACCGGTACGGCCGTCGGGCCGAGCAGGGTCTGGTAGACGGCGGAGACGGCGAGCACCGAACCGGGCTTGTCGGTCCGGGCGAAGAAGCGGAAGGTCGGGTAGGCGGCGTCGACGCAGGTCGTCGGCGACTGGGCCGAGGATCCGGCCGGCAGGGAGAGCGACGACGAGCCGACCGACCCGGTGACGCCGTCCGGCTCGCTTCCGGCGACGACGGCGGCCGCTCCACCGAGCGACCAGTCGGTCGTCGGGCCTTCGAAGTCGCCGCCGGGGGCCAGCTTGTAGGAACTCGAGTCGCCCCAGGCGAGAAACGGTTGGCTGAGCGACGAGCTGTCGCAGGCGCCGAGGTTGATCACGCTGGCCTCGGCCTGCGACGCCGCGAAGCCGCCGAGGGCGAGGGTGCAAACGGCAGCGGAGGAGGCGACGCCGCGGAGGCGACGACTGACGGACAGGCTCATTTGCATCTCCTTGAGGTGGGACTGACTGGCCGATGCCTGCGCTGATCGAGTCCCGTCGTCGGTTCGACTGGTCCCCGGCCGCCTCCCGGAATGAGCCGGAGCTGAAGCGGGCACCCACCCCATCGTCCGAGTGGCCGATCGCCTTAACCGTTAATCCCAATTCCGACGGATGTTCGACCCTAAACCCAGCCCGCACGGGGCTGCGACGGCCGCTCGCGCGACCGGGCGCACCGGTCGTCGCGGGCGACATCGAGTCGCCCGGTCGGATCGCCGACGGCGTTTCTGCGGCCGGCGCTCAGCTGTCGAGCAGGGCGGAGAGCTCGGCCGGCGTCGTGACGGGCGCCCGGCAGGCGAAGCTCTCGCAGACGTATGCCGCGGCCGCCCCGTCGACCGGCGTGCGGCCGTCGAGCAGGGGGACGGCGGTCGCGTCGGTGTCGCCGGGCGACCCCGCGAGCACGAGGCTCGGGCGCAGGGCACGCCGGATGACCCGGACGAGCGGCTCGAGCGGCTCGCCGACGACGGCGACCTCGCGGACGGGTCCGGTGATGAACTCGACCGCCTGGAGGAGGTGGCCGAAGCCGTTCGGGTGATCGGCGGCGATCCGGTGGACGATCTGGAGGGCGCCGGCGGCCGCGTCCTCGTAGGCGTGCTCCCCGGTAAGGGCGGCGAGTCGCAGGAGGCCGAGGGCCGCGCTCGACGAACCCGATGGGATGGGCGTGTCCTCGAGGTCCTTGCGCCGGGCGATCAGGCTCTCGTGGTCGGTCGGCGTCGAGAAGAAACCGCCGCGTTCGGTGTCGGCGAAGCGGGCGATGATCTGGTCGGCGAGTCCGTGGGCTTCGACGAAGTAGCGCTCGTCGAAGGTGGCCTCGTAGAGGATCACGAGAGCCTCGAGCAGGAACGCGTGATCCTCGAGGTACGCGCCGAGCCGGGCCTGGCCGGCATTGAAGGTCCGCAGGAGGCGGCCGTCGTCGTCGCGCAGCACGCCGAGGATGAAGTCGGCGCAGGCGGTCGCCGCGTCGAGATAGCGGGGCTCCTCGAGCACGGCGCCGGCCTCGGCCAGCGCGGCGATGATCAGCGCGTTCCAGGATGTCAGGCGCTTGTCGTCGAGCTCCGGGCGCACGCGCCCGGTCCGCCGCGCCAGGAGCAGCTCCCGGATTCGCTCGCGCCGCGCCGGTTCGGGCTCGGGCCCGCGGCCTTCGAGCACGTTGGTGCCCTCGAAGTTCCCGTCACGGCTGGCGCCGAAGTAGGCGATCGCCTCGCCGGCCAGGTCGCCGAGGACGTCCTCGAGCTCGTCGACGCTCCAGACGTAGAAGCGTCCCTCGACGCCCTCGGAGTCGGCGTCCAGCGCGGCGTAGAAGCCGCCCTCGGGGGCGCGGAGCTCGCGCAGGCAGAAGTCGAGCGTCTCCCGGCAGGTCCGCAGGAGCAGCTCGTCACCCGAGCACTGCCAGCCGTGGAGGTAGGCGCGGGCGAGGAGGGCGTTGTCGTAGAGCATCTTCTCGAAGTGGGGCACCGTCCACGTCGCGTCGACCGCATACCGGGCGAAGCCGCCGCCGATCTGATCGTTGATCCCGCCGGTGGCCATCGCCCGGAGCGTGTGCAGGGACATCTCGGTCTCGCCGTGGCCGAGCAGGAAGTCGATCGTTGAGGCCGGCGGGAACTTCGGCGCCCGGCCGAAGCCGCCGCGCCGGGCGTCGTAGCTGCGACGGAGGTTCGCGACGGCCTGCTCGAGCGTCGACGTGTCGATCGGGTCGGCGGCCGGCTCGAGCCTGGCGCCGCCGACGACGCGCTGGGCGAGCTGGGCTCCGGTCGCGACCGCGTCGTCGCGTCGCTCGCGCCAGGTCCGGGCGATCGCCTCGAGCAGCTGCGGCCAGCTCGGCAGGCCGTGGCGGGGAGCCGGCGGGAAGTAGGTGCCCCCGTAGAAGGGCGTCTGGTCCGGCGTCAGGAAGACGTTGAGCGGCCAGCCGCCCTGGCCGGTCATGTTCTGGACGGCCTCCATGTAGATCGCGTCGACGTCCGGGCGCTCTTCGCGGTCGACCTTCACGCAGACGAAGTTCGCGTTCATCAGGGCGGCGGTCGCCGGGTCCTCGAAGGACTCGTGCGCCATCACGTGGCACCAGTGGCACGCCGAGTAGCCGATCGACACGAGCAGCGGGCGGTCGAGCTCGACGGCTCGGCCCAGCGCCTGCGGACCCCACGGCAGCCAGTCGACGGGGTTGTCGCTGTGCTGGCGCAGGTAGGGGGACGTCTCCCCGGCGAGGGCGTTGCTCATCGGGTCGCCTCACCTGGCATCCGGCCGACGTTAGCGGATCGCCGTGGGTAGGCTTTGAGACGCATGCGACGGGTCGTCAACGCAGCCGACGCGCCGGCGGCGATCGGCCCGTACAGCCACGGTGTGATCACCGGCGGACTCCTCTACTGCTCGGGCCAGACGCCGCTCGATCCGGCGAGTGGGGAGCTGGTCGGCGAGACCGCGGGCGAGCAGGCGCGGCGCTGCCTCGAGAACCTGGCGATCGTCTGCGCGGCCGCCGGGACGTCCCTGGACCGTGCGGTGCGGATGACGATCTACATGACCGATCTGGCGGCCTTCGCCGCCGTCAACGCGGTCTACGGGGAGTTCTTCACCGACGAGCCGCCGGCCCGTGTGACGATCGGCGTCGCCGCCCTGCCGAAGGGCGCCGACGTCGAGATCGACGCGATCGTCGCCGTCTGACGCCCCGCCCGTCCCGGGCTACGGTGTGAACCGGGGTCCCTGAGGATCTTCTACTGGTGCAGGGGCCCGCCGACGAGCAGCGTCGCGAAGCCGCTGGCGCTCGGGCTGGCCGACCGCGTCCCGTCGAACGAGGCGCTCGCCCGCCAGCGGCCGGATGCCGGCGGGAGGAACCCGGCGCCGGCCGTTCCACCGCTCGCCCGCAGGTGGTCGGTGCGGAAGTACTGCCATCCGCTGACCGGGTCGAAGCGCTCGATCGTGACCGTCACCGGCCCGGCCGCCTTCGGCGCGACGCTGACCCCGATCGGCACCGTCTGCCCCGGGGCCGCCTGGCCCTGGCGGTGGCCGGCGATCGTGATCCTGGTCGTGGTGATCGTGCGCGACTGCCGGGTCAGCGTGAAGCGGCCGTGGGAGTTGGCGTTCGCCTCGACCACCGCGTAGAAGCGCCCCGGCTTGAGCTGCTGGTTGAGGGTCTCCGGGCCTCCGTCACCGCACTCGCACGAGATCTCCCGGCCCTTCTCGTTGAGGAGCTTGAGGTCGAAGCTCTCGGCCTGCGGGGCGTCGAGGACCAGCGTCAGGTTGCTGCGCGCGACGACGTCGAAGCGCAACAGGCGCAGCGCGTCGACGCGGTTGCCGTCGAGCCTCCCGGACACCTTCGCGTAGTTGCCGATGAACTGACCCGGCGCGGTGTCCTTCGGTCCGGCCGGGGCGACCTGCAGGTAGTAGTGCTGGGATCCGCTGAAGCCGGCCGACGAGTTGACCAGGAAGCTGTAGCGCCCACTCGTCCCGACCGTCGGCGTGAACAGCAGGTATCCGCCGCAGTGGATCCGCAGCACGGCGCTGCCATCGTCGAACGACGACGTCCCGGGCGGGTAGAGACCGGCGCTGACGCAGGCGCCGGTCGTCTCGTCGGCGAGGTTGATCCGGTAGCTCGTGCCCGCCTTCAAGACCGTCGAGTACGCCTTCGTCGTGTCCTGGATCCGGTCGAGCGTCCCGCCGGCGCCGGCCGGCGGGAGGGCGGGTCCGGGCGGCACGGCGGCCTTCTGCGGGACGAAGACATCCAGCGCGAAGGTTCCCGGCGCGGAGTTGCCGAGCGGCGCGACCCGGATCAGGTAGGTCATCCCGGCGGCCGCCGTGAAGCTCGTCGCCGCCATGCCCTGGGCGTCGGTCCCGTCGCAGGCGACCTCCTGGAGCTGCGAGCGCTGGGCCAGATACACGTCGACGGTCGCGTCGAGATCGCCCCCGGCCGCCAGGCTGACCGCGACCCGCTCCTTCGCCGGTGCGGTGACCGAGTACCAGACCGATGCCGTCTGCGGGCCGGTGCACCCCGACGCCGGCTCGTTGGCGTCGATCGTCGCGCCGACCGTCGTCCCGTCGACCGAGGCCGGGAGCGAGGAGAGGACCTGCGCGTCGACCCGCAGGTCGTTGGCCGGCGGCGCTGTCACGGCGAGTGCCGGGCACGCGCCGAGCGTGCCGGCGACGACGAGCGCTCCGAACAGCAGCCTTGCCCCAGACGTGCGCATCTCCCGGCCCCCGGATCGAGTTGTTCAGGCGGTTGCGCCGCCTCAGACACGTGAACGCCGCAGCCGATCGAATGCCGCGCAGATCCTCCACGACGGGTCGGGCCCTCCAGCCGGGCCGGGCCGGGCCGGTCAGCCGGCGGGAGCCGGCGGCTGGCGGGAGCCGGCGGCTG
>DATCEH010000074.1:0-11789 GCA_036510225.1 Solirubrobacteraceae bacterium
AGCATGGCTTGGGCAATCTCCTGGGCGTAGGCGAGATGAGAGATGCGCACCTCGACGATCTCGACCCCGGCAATCGCCACGCGATTCGCCACCTCTTGGGCCAGCTCCCCCGCCACCACGTCGGTGGACCCGCGCAGAGAGGTGCCCGTCTCGGTCGTGTCGTCGTAGGGGTGGGTCGTCGCCACGTGGCGCAGGGCCGACTCGGCCTGCACCGACACGAAGTTGGTGTAGCTCTCGACGGCGTAGGTCGACTTGGCCGTGTCGACGACCTGCCAGACGACGATGGCGGCGATCTCGACGGGGTTGCCGTCGGCGTCGTTGACCTTCAGGTGGTTGGTCTCGAAGTTCCTGACGCGAATGCTCAGGCTGCGTCGGTCTGCCAGCGGCACGATCCACCACAGGCCGGTATGACGCACGGTGCCGACGTAGCTCCCGAAGAACCGCACGACCTTGGTATGTCCGGGTTGGACGATGACAAGTGAGGTGGCGATGAGGAAACCGATCACGATCGGTGCGATGATCCACGCCGAGCCGGCGAGCAGGACGGCGGCGGCGATGCAGGCGGCGAGAATGGCCACGCCGGCCCAGCCGGTGATCGCCCAGGCCGGACGCTCCTGGATATTGACGCGGCTGCCCGTGTGCCCGACCGGCGTCGCCTCGGGCTGGCGGTATTCCTGAATGTCCTGGCTCATGATTCCTCCTCGTGTAGCGCCTTCTCAAAAGTGACACGCGGTCGGCAGCTCCGCGCGACAGTCATTTCGCGTCCGTCGAAGTCGTCCTTGGGCTGATTGCTCGTGGCAGGCGAAAGGCGAGGTAGAAGTGCAGCCCGGCTGCCACCAGCAGCAGTCCCCACCAGCCGCTGCGGTCGGAGGCGTACAGAATGGCCGTGAGGATCAGCAGCCAGACACCGACAGCTACGCGCACGCGGGCGACGAGCCGCGGGTGCCTGTACGAGTATGGAGTCGCAAGCTTCAGCAGCGAATCGGCGTTCATGATTCCCCCTCGGGAAGTCTCCGGAAATTGTTATCTAATTGATATCACTTTTCTCGGAGATGCGCAAGGGAGCAGCTACCGCCGCCGGCCGGACCCGAAGCTCTGGACGGGTGGGGCGACGGCCCGCAGACCGCCGGCCGCGGCGATCCGCTCGGGCTCGATGTGGGCCTCGCCGTCCGGAGCGTCGTCCTGCCTGAGATCGGGCAGCCGGGCGACCGCCGGGCCGGCCCGTTCGAGGTGCTCGGGCTCGAGCGAGCGGAGGGTGCGGACGAGGACGTTGATCGTCCCCCCGCCCTTGGCCGGACGCTCGAGGCGGCCGTGGACGAGGACCAGTGGCTCGGCCCGCACGATGTGGCGGTGGCGCTCGTAGACGGGCGGCGGCACGATCAGGTTGACCGTGCCGAGCTCGTCCTCGATCAGCATGAAGACGACGCCGCTCGCCGTCTCCGGCCGCTGGCGGGCGACGACGATCCCGGCTACCGTGACGCTCGACCCGTGGGGGAGCTCGCTCAGCTCGAGGCTCGTCGTGACTCCCGCAAGGTGGGGCCGGAGGATCGCCATCGCGTGGTCGCCGACGCTGACCCCGGTCGTCGCGTAGTCGGCGAGCAGTACCTCCCACCGGCCGAGCTCCCGGAGTGCCGGCACGTCGCCGGTCTCGAGCCCCAGGGCAAGCTGGACGCCGCCGGGCACCCGTCGGCCGGGGGCGGCGATGCCGAGCTCCCAGAGCGCCCGGCGGCGATCCCCGGCGAGGGCGTCGCAGGCGCCCGACCAGGCAAGCTGCTCGAGCGACGGCTGGCACGCGCTGGCAGCGCCGGCGAGCTCGGCGAGGTTCCTGAAGGCGCCGGTCTGCTCCCTGGCGAGGACCAGGGCGGCGATCTCCTCGGCGCGGACGCCGCTGACGTATCCGAGCCCGATCCGGACGCCGCCGCCGGCTTCGACCGTGCACTCGGCCGCCGACGAGTTGATGTCGACGGCGAGCAGCTCGATGCCCCGCCGCTGGGCTTCGTGGACGAGGCTGTCGGGTGGATAGAAGCCCATCGGCTGCTCGTTGAGCAGGGCGCAGAGGAATTCCGGGCCGTAGTGGACGCGCAGCCAGGTCGACTGGTAGGCGAGCAGGCCGAAGGCTGCGCTGTGGGCCTTGGGGAAGCCGAAGCCGGCGAACCCGGCGACCATCTCCCAGACCGTCTGGGCGAGCGGCTTCTCGGCGCCGACGTGATCGGCCGCGCCGGCGATGAAGCGGTCGCGGTAGCGGGCGATCGCCGCGTCGGAGCGCTTGCGGCTCATCGCCCGGCGGAGGCCGTCGGCCTCGCCTGGTGAGAAGCCGCAGAAGGCCTGGGCGACCTCGATCACCTGGTCCTGGAAGATGATCGTCCCGAGCGTCTCGCGGAGCGCCGGCTCGAGCGACGGGTGGAGGCACGGCGGCTTGTAGCCGGGATCCTCGCGGAGGCGTCGGCGGCGCTCGATGTAGGGATTGACCGCGCCGCCCTGAATCGGTCCGGGCCGGATGATCGCGACCTGGATCGTCAGCTCGTCGAGGTTGGCCGGTCGTGTCCGGCGGAGCGACTGCATCTGGGCGCGACTCTCGATCTGGAAGACGCCGGTCGTCTCGGCATCCTGGATCGCCGTGTAGGTCGCCGGGTCGTCGAAGGGGATCCGCGAGAGGTCGATCCGCAGGTCGCGGGTCTTGGCGATCGTCTCGACGCACCGCTCGACGGCCGAGAGCATGCCCAGGCCGAGCAGGTCGATCTTCAGAAAGCCGGCGTCGGCGCAGGAGTCCTTGTCCCACTGGACGAGCTGGCGGCCGTCCATCGCGGCGGGGACGATCGGGACGCAGTCGATCAGTGGCCTGGTGGCGATCACCATCCCGCCGGGGTGCTGGGAGACGTGGCGGGGGAGACCGTAGGCCTCGCGGGAGAGGGATTCCAGCCAGGCCCACCGGCCGGTGCGGCTGCGGTTGGGCCCGAGCGCGGTCTCGATGTCGCGTTCGATCCGCCGGGAGAAGCCGTCGGCTCCGCGGGCGACGCGTTCGATCTCGGCCGGCGGGAGGCCGAGGACCTTGCCGAGCTCGCGGATCGCCGCGCGTGAGCGGAAGCTCGGGAAGGTCGCGACGAGGGCGGCCCGATCGCGGCCGTAGCGGTCGTGAACCCGGCGGATCAGGACCTCGCGGATGTCGCGGGGGAAATCGAGGTCGATGTCGGGGACGGAGCTGAGCTCGGCGTTGAGGAAGCGGCCCATCGACAGGCCGCTGGAGATCGGGTCGATGTGGGAGAGGCCGGTCAGGTAGCAGACGATTGACGAGACCGACGACCCCCGACCGCGTCCGGGAGGCAGCAGGGCGCGGGCGGTGTCGGGTCCGCGGACCTCGACCGCGACCTCGCGGGCGAGCTCGAGCATGTCGTGGTGGAGGAGAAAGAATCCCGGGAGCCCGAGTGTTGCGATCACGCGCAGCTCCTGGTCGAGACGTGTGCCGGCCGCGGCCAGGCCGTCGCCTCCGTAGAGGTCGTGCAGGCGGGCCTGGCATAGCTCGGAGAGCCGCCGCTCGGCGGTCTCGTCCTCGACGCCGGGATACCGGTAGCCGAGATCGGAGGTCAGGTCGAAGTCGAGCTGCTCGGCGACGGCGACGGTCTCGGCGACGGCGGCCGGGTGCTCGCGGAAGCGGGCGGCCATCGCGGTCGGCGCGGCGAGGACATGGGCTGCGTTGGCCCGCCGGAGGGGTTCGCTGGACTCGAGCGTGAGATTGTGGCGCAGGGCGACGAAGGCGTCCTGGAGGTGGGCGCGCGACCGGGCGTGGGCGTGGATGTTTCCTGTGGCCACGCAGCGGAGGTCAAGGCGCCCGGCAAGGGATTCGAGCATCCGGTTTCGGGCACGGTCGTCGACCAGAAATGGCCGCTGGAGCTCGACGCGGAGGCGGTCGGGGCCGAACGCGTCGAGCAGGAGGCGGACAGTCGGCTCGTCGTGGACACCGTGTTCGGCGCAGCCGGTCAGGCAGACGAGGCCTTCGGCGTGGTCGCGGAGGGCGTCGAGGCTGGCGTGGGGGGGCTGGGTCGGCGGGAGTCGGGCCGTCGAGGTCCGCTCAGGCGAGCCTGGCAGGCGAGTCGTCGAGGTTCGTGTGGGCGGGTCCCTGGTGTGGGCGTGGGCGATCGTCAACAGCCGGCAGAGGTTGGTCCAGCCGGTTGACGAGGCGACGAGGAGCGTGACGTGGCGGTCGTCGTCGAGCGTCAGCTCGGCCCCGTGGATCGGCCGGAGGCCGAGGCCGCGGGCGGCATGGGCGAACTCCATCGATCCCCAGACGCCGTTGTGGTCGGTCAGGGCGAGGGCCTCGTGGCCGAGGTCGACGGCCGCACCGACCAGCTCGTCGGGCATCGAAGCGCCGTCGAGGAAGGAGTAGGCCGAGTGGCAGTGGAGCTCGACGTAGCCGGTGTTCGTCGCGCTACTCATTGCGATCTGTCCGGTAGGTTTGGGAATATACGAACAGGTGTTCCCGCGTGCTCTTGGCTCGTCAGCCGATGGCATGAGCGTTGACGACTTGCTAGACGGTAAATGTCTAAAGCGCTAGACGTAGATGACTGCGCGGAGCCCGCGCCGAATTCTTCGCCGGTCTGGCTGTGTGGAGGTGCGGCAGTCAGGTTCACATCTGTTCGTCCGCTGTGGTGAGTGCGTGACGACGGTTGGCGTGCGTACGGGTGATATCCCGATCGGGACCTTGCGAAAGATTGAACGAGACCTTGAGCCTTGCCTGGGGAGGGGAGGTTGCGCTGATCAATGACACTTACTACGCAGCCTTGGAGTTGGACCCGCGTTCGAGGCAGTGGATGGCTGACATCGAAGGCCTCCCAGTCCATACGTGGGGCCGGACGCTGGGCAAGGTCAAGCAGTACGCACACGAGGCGCTTGCTGTGCATCTGGACGTACCGGTCACAGCCGTACGAGGCCATCTTGTATTCCGCACGCCGCAGTTGCCCGGTCCGGTGCTGCTTGCCCTGCAAGAGGCTGAGGCGGCGCGCGACGAAGCCGACGACGCGGCCGCCCGGGCCTCGCAGGCCAGAACGCCAGCCGCTCGGGCGCTGATTGGGGAAGCGCATCTTTCGATGCGCGACGCGGCGGAAGTGCTCGGTCTGTCCCACCAGCGCGTCCAGCAACTCCTGGCCGGCTGAGAGCCGCTGAAGCTCGACATACCAAATCGTGTCGGCGAAGTCATCGGTGTGCTGACCGGGGGTTGCTCATACGCCGCTTGCAAGCTCATCGGTGGCGAGACCAGCTGCCGCCGAGCAGGTCGCGGAAGACGACGATGTCTCGACCGGACTGGCTGACGAGCTCCCAGTAGCGGCGGCGTAGCGGCTGGTCGGTCCACCAGCGATCCTCGATCAGCCAGGATTCGCGGATGTGGGCGACCGGTTGGCCGTCGATCTCGACCGGCGTGCCGTCGCCGTCGACTCGCACATCGGCGGTTCGTGGATCGCCGAGTCGCCGCGTTGCGCTGAGCCCGCTGTCCTTGGGTTTGGGACTCATGACTCGGGCGTGGCGAGCACTGTCTGACTCATGACTCGAAGGGGGCGAGCATCATCCGCCGCTCGGGTATCCGGGAGGCGGTGTCGACGCCGACGACCCGCAGGGCGGCGTTTGGCCCGGCGGCGACGCGGGCCTGTCGGACGGCTTCGTGGAGGCGGTCCCGGCGGAGCTCGATCGCCTCCGGGAGAAGGGCCTGCTGGTTACCCTCGGGCGGGCCGAGGCGGTCGGCCGCGAGGCCGAGGGCAAGGGCCGGGGCGGGGAGGAGGGTCAGCCGGGGGATCAGGGCGAGGCGTATCCGCTGGGGGTCGGCCGTCGACTCACGGAAGGTGATCGGGACCCGCCAGCTCCCTCCCCCCGTCCCTCGTCCGTGGGCATCGACGAGGCGGGCCGTCAGCGTGGCGCCCCGCAGGGTCCGGCCGCGGCGCTCGGGCCGGGCGAGCAGGCGATCGATCAGGATGCCGAGGGCGTGCTCGAGGGCCGGCCCGGACGCGGATTCGTGCAGCTCGAGCGACTCGGCGAGCAACTCGACCGGGCGGCGGGGGGTCGGTGGGTCGTCCTCGCCGCTGGCCAGCCGGTGAGCCTCGGCGCCGGCCGCGCCGAAGCGGTCGGTCAGGGCGGCCCGGGGCATCGCGGCGAGCTCGCCGAGCGTCGCGATCCCCAGCCGCTCGAGCATCTGCACGAGAGGAGCGGTCGATGACCGGGAGCGGAGCATCGAGACGGGGAGGTTGCGCAGATGATCGCGGGCGGCCTCGCGGACGATCGTCGTCCGGCGGGGGCGGGTCGTCAGGGCGGCGGCGAGCGCGCAGAACCGGGTGGGTGCGCCGCCGAGGCGGGCCGGGGTCCCGAGTGCCCGGCGGGCGGCTCCGATCACGAGCTCCTCGGACCCGCCGTAGAGGCCGCGGAGGCCGGCGGCTTCGAAGCACGCGAGCCCGGGACGCTGGGATTCGACCGCGGCGCCGATCCCCTCGAGGGCCTGGAGCGCCCGCTCCCAGGCGGCGGTCACGGCGATCGGGTCACCGGCGACGAGCTCGAGCTCAGGGCAGCGGGTGAGCGCCTCGCCGAGCGCCATTCCCGGGCGCAGGCCGAGCGCCTGGGCGGCTCCGGAGACCTCGCCGATCCCAGCCCGCCCGGCGGGAGCGCTCCCATCCGGGGCGATCGCAACCGCCCGGCCGACGAGGGACTGGAGGCCGCCGGCTGCGACGGCCAGCTCGAAGCGGGGGAGGAGGACGCAGACGATCATACGAACACATGTTCGCACGATCGACGGACGGAGGTCGGCAACACGTCCGACGCCCAGTCGCAGCGCGCCGATGTCGGCCGGGAGAGAGCGCCAAGTCCAGGACGGCATCGCCAGCGGCGTCCACGTCGAGTCCGCGCAGAATGCGGACCCCGCTCACGAGGATGCGCGGGAAGTGGAGGGCCGCTGCCGGCCTGGGCCGGATCCGTCTGGTTTTCCGATCCGGATTGGTGCTTCGATGAGATGCGGCTCGGGCTGCGGCCCGTCGGGGGCGAACCAGGGGGCATGCGCGGGCGCGTCGGGGCGCAGTGTCCATTTGCGGCCGACGCGGTCGACGCCGATCGGGTAGATCGTGAGGTTGCCGTCGGCTTGGATGTGCAGACGCAGAAAATGTTTCTGGTCTTGGTGGTGTAGGGGTGCGTAGGCCTCAGTGCCGTGTAGGCCAAGGTAGCCGGTGACCCACAGGTAGCCCGCCATGCCCAGCATTCCCGAAATGCCGCCCAGCAGCCATACGAGGCCGAGAAAGGCGAGCAGGGACCCCACGCCGTGAAGCCCGAAGGTCGTCGAGAGGTAGGAGGCGGCAATCAGGACTCCGGAGACGCTCGCGACTTGCAGCGTTGAATGGGCCAACCCGAGCAGTATTCGGCCGATGCCGCTGGCTTCGTGGGCGAAGCGCACCATCCCGACCAGCGACGCCAGTACGAGCAGGCTGAGCAGAAAGGCCGTCGGGCTCTGCCACATCGCCCGTAGCAGGTCGTTGATGCTGAGCGATACGTGATGGTTGCCGAGATTCAGTCCCAGCATGAACGCCAGCAGGACCTGGACGGTGCCGAACACCGCGGCGAGGGGAAGGTTGTAGGCGGGCATCAGCCAGATCCGCTTGCGTAGCCGCTTCGACAGGGAAGCTGACGGGTAGATGCATGCTCTGCGGTACGCGGCGGGTCCGTCTGCTCCGGGCCAGTCGGCGCGTTCGGGCAGGTTGTGCGTGGGGTGCGAGAAGGCCCCGCCGCCGCCCGACTCGATGTGGTGGCGCGGACCGTCCTGCTGCTCGTAGCGCGAGTAGTAGTGCTTGCCGCTCTTGAGGTACAGCAGTAGATGCGCCCCGCTCGGCCGGATGATCTCGCGTTCGATGTACTCGAGATCGTGACCTGAGTGGACCTCGCCCTGCTTTCGGCCGCTGTCGACCTCCTTGGCGATGCACAGGATGACGCGGTCGCCGGGCTTCATCTGTTGGGCGGCGACGTCGGCGAAGTACTGCAGCTGAACCTCGTCGACGGACGCTCCGAACTGGATGTCGATACCCCACAGCCACCAGCCGTGGGGGAGCTTCAGAGCGAAGTAGCTGCGTCGCTGCCGAGTTTTCCATCCGCCGATCCAGCGGCTGCGACAGAAGATGCTGGTGAAGTTGACGAGCCCGTCATACCAGTCGTGGCTTCCGGGAATCGCGAACAGCTCGGGAGCGTCTTTCGGCGCGCACGGAAGCGCGGACCGGTAGGGGCCGAGCATGCGATTCTCGTACTCCCCCGCCTTTGGCACCGGGTACACGGCGTCGCCTCCCATGACGAGGATCCGTCCCCGCTCGGTATGGTGGCTCTCGCCATCTCGCTCGAGGTCGAGCGCTTCGGTCGCCAGGAGCCGAGCGATCGTGTACGTCGAGTTCCACCCGTCGCCGAGGTCGGCCACGTAATCAAGCCACAGATCCCCCCGCCCAGATAGATCCGGGACCTCGGCCGGCTCCCGCGTCTGCAACTCCCGGCTGTCGGCGTAGGAGCTGAACATGCCCGAGAGCAGAACCCGCACGGCCGTATCGACGAGCTGGTGCGGATCGAACCAGCGCACCATCGGCCTGCGCACGAACCCCAGCTCGGACACGCCGCTCGGGCGACGCGGACACGGCGGAGCTCCGTCAGCGCGATCGGCGAGCGTCTCGGTCATGTACGACATCCTCCCACCGTCGCGCTGCCAATTCGGTTGGCGTAGTCATCCGAGCGAGGCCGTCCCGGCCGACCGGGTTGGGCTGTGCCTAGGCTGCGTCGCGCTCCGCAGTCCGCCGTGGCGGGGCGGGACCCGCGTTGTCGAACGCGTCGAGCGTCGACACCGTGAAATGGTAGTTGCCCCGGCCGACCGAGGCGTCGAGCGTCCTGATCACGCCCCGCGCGTCGTCGTACGGTCCTTCGGTGTAAGAGGGCTTGCCGTCTCGGCCGAACCGAATTGCGCTCGGCCCGTCCCACGGCTCGAGCATCGTCCGTCCGTCGGCGAAGTCCGAATGCGGGGCGAATCCGAGACTGCCGGCGTAGTCGGCGGCGCCGAAGACGAGGTGGCGGGCGAGGTCGACTGGAATTGGCTGGCCCTGGCCGTCCCAGGCGGCGAAGAAGTTTGCCGCGAACCTGCGGAGCTCGTGACGGGGCATCCGGCGTGGTCCGAGGACGTTCTTGACGCCAAGGCAGTAGACGTCGAGCAGGTACCCGCAGACCGACACGCCCTGGTTGCGGTCCTCGCTGCTGACCAAGACGGCGACCAGCCCGCTGTCGGGCGGTGACGCAGCGTTGTCGGACGGCCAATCCGCGTGACCGTCGTAGGAGAGCCCGATGTCCCAGCCAGGGCTGACCAGGCAGGTCAACCGGGCGGGCTCGACGGCCGCCCGTGCGATCGCGATCCGCCGCACGAGGTCGGCCACCGCGGCCGGACGTACGCCGAGCGCGCGGGCGATCTCCTTGGGCGAGCGACCAGTCGCCCGGAGCTCGCGGACCGCGGCCAAGAGTTCATCGTCGGTCACTCGGCCACTTATACCCTGGGCATCGGACGGTCGGACCGCAGCGACCGGCACCGACACAACGACGACACCGACGATCGGCGCAAAAGGAGGTCGAGCGAGCGCTCCCGGCCGCAACGGCGCTCACCCGGCCTCGGAAGAACGGAGTCAGCGGCGGCGGTTGCGCTTCCGGACGGCGCGCTGTGACCTGCGCTGGGCGGCCTGCTTCGACCGCCTGCCCTTTGGTGTTCCGCCCGCAGGATGAGCCCGGCCGAGCAGCTGGTCGGCGGGTCCGCCGACGATCGCCTCCTGCTCGCTGCGCGGCCGGCGGTCGAAGTCTGCCATCCACTTCTCGAACGCGACCGGATCTCCAGGGTCGACGCACTTCCACGACCGCCACGAAGCGTGACCGACCCGCGGCCGGACGTGGATCAGGCGGATCGGTTCAAGCCCGGCCGTCACGGCCGGCGTCGGCGGCGAGCGGCGAGGCGGGCGAGCTTCTGGTCGCGGGTCCGCAGTTGATCGGCCAGGTCGTCCGGGGATGCGGCCCTCGCCCGCCGGCGCGGGTCGGCGGAGATGGCGAGGATCAGGTTGTGCCTGACGGGGTATGCCGCGGCGACCCACGTCGTGAGGAGCTCGCGGTCGTCGAGGGCGACCTGCACGCGCAGGGTGTCCAGCATCCGCAGGTGCGTCGCCTCGACCTCGAGCGCCTCGGCCGCGGCGACTTGCTTCTCGGCCTTCTGGGCGCGTCCGTCGGGCGAGAGCCGCAGGTACACCTCGTGGACGGTGACGATGCTCTGGCGGAGCTCGTCGAGCGGGCCTTCCAACGAGGCGGCCGGTTGACGTCGGCGAAACGGCCGGCGGATCTTCAGGCTGCGAGCGGAGACGAGCGACGTCCGGGTGGTCTGCTCGCCCCGGCCGATCTCCAGCGCGTCGATCAGTCCGGCCAGCGCGGTATCGAGGGAGCCAGCGTCGACGTCGTCCGTGGCGCCCGCGCGGACGCCCGCGGCGACCGCGTCCCACGACTCGTCCCAGGCTGTGTCGTACCCGCCCCAGTCGACGACGAACGCCATTCGGTCGATCACCTCGCGCGGCTCGACGCGCAGCCGACGGCGGGCGTCCTCGTCCGAGCGGCCGAGGACGATCGAGTCCTCGAGGGCACCCAGCAGGGCGAGCTCTTCGGCCAAGAGGAAATCGTCGCCGTACAACAGATCGAGATTCAGCTCGTCGGCCTCCCGCGACTGGTCGGCGATCGCCTCGAGGCGCTCCCAGGCCCGGCGTGAGTGATCGGGACCGTCCGAGAGGCGGGCACGCGTGTACTCGCCGGCCAGCCGGGCCAACGACGCACGGATCTCGGCGGTCAGCCGAGCGGCCTTGTCGAGTGCCGCTCGCCGCTCGGGGGACAGTCGTCGCCGGGCCCGTTCGCCGGATGCCTCGCAGCCGAGGCCGCACGCGACCGCGTGGGCCCGGTCGTGCCGGCTGACCAGCAGCAGGCACCGGCGTTGCTGGTCGCGCATCGCCAGCCAGGCGACCCTCGCACCGAGCACAAAGGCCAGGCCGGTGATCAGGTCGACGGCGATCCATGAAACGCCGGTCTCCCTGGCGGTGTCGAAGGCGCCCGTGCCGGCGGCGGCGTTCGCGAACACCGACACCGAGAAGATCCCGAGATTGATCGTGAGCAGTGCGAGCAGGGCGGCGTAGGCTCGGGCGAGAAGCTCGGACCTCGTCGGCGGCCGGCGGCGTTCCACGCCGACCAGGCCGTCCCAGCTGACCAGGGCGACCGCGGCGAGGACGAATGCGAGGACGATGTCGCAGGCGACCCACCCGGCGCCCGTGCGATGGACGCCGCCGGTGTCGCCGATCCAGTGGCCGTGGACGGCTTGGATCACGGACACCGTGGCGGTGAACGAGATCAGGATGACCACGAGCAGGGCGAGGCCGGAGATCGTCTCTTCCCAGCGCGAAAGCCGTCCGCGAAATCGGTCGCCAAAGGTCGGGCGCATGGTTCCCGCGACGCGTCTCAGACGACCGGTGTCGGCGGCTCTCGGCCCTCGAGCACGGCGATCACGTTCTCCGCGCACAGCCGGGCCATCGCGTCCCGGGTCGACCGGGTGGCCGAGCCGATGTGGGGGACGAGCACGGTGTTCGGGAGCCGGACGAGCTCCGCCGGGACGTCCGGCTCGTTCTCGTAGACGTCGAGCCCGGCCCCGGCCAGCCGTCCGCCGCGGAGGGCGTCGACCAGGGCGGCCGTGTCGAGGACGCCGCCCCGGCAGGTGTTGACGAGGATCGCCCCCGGCT
>DATCEH010000075.1:0-22232 GCA_036510225.1 Solirubrobacteraceae bacterium
AGGGGAGGGGAGGGGGATCAGCGACGAAGCTGGCGCGACCGAGTAGGTGTTCGTACTTGCGATTGGAAGTAGCTGACTGAGTCAGTCAACCAGTTTCCTGAACAGACACACGCATGCTCTCCGCCAGCTGCCGACCGGCGACCGGCGACCGGCGACCGGCGACCGGCGAGGCTCGCCAGGAGAGTCACTCGAGGTTGTCGATCACCTCGGTCGCCCGCGACCAGTCCTCCGGCCGGACGACAAGGTAGATGTCGCCACGGCCGAACCGGTCGAGCGGGTGATCGGCCGCGCAACTCGCCTCGATTCCCATGCCCCGCAGCTCGTCCCGCCACGCCAGCGCGGTCGTCTGGTCCTCGAACGTGCTGACGGTCTCCCAGTCCTCGAGCCGCGGGTCCCCGATCGCCACGCCCGGCTCCTTCGTCGTCCGGCCTTTCGAGAACCGCGGGATCCGCACCCGTCAAAGCCTACGCCGCGTCCGCCACCAGCCCTGCGAGAATTCCCCGGCGATGGGTTCGATCGCCTTCAGCGCAACGCTCGCCACCCGCGGCCCGGCGGCCGCCGTCGTCCTCGACGACGACCAGGTCGCCGTCGTCGGCGAGGGCGCCAAGCGCTTCCCGGTTCGGGCGACCGTGAACGGTTACGTCTGGCGCACGACGATCACTCGGATGCGCGGCGAGTTCCTCCTCGGCCTGAGTCGCGCCGTCCGCGAAGCGGCCGGCGTTGACGCGGGGGACACCGTCGAGGTCGAGCTCGCGCTCGACACCGCCCCCCGTGAGGTCGACGTCCCCGAGGCCCTGTCCGAGGCTCTCGCCGGCGACCCGATCGCCGCGGCGGCGTTCGTCGGGCTGGCCTTCACCCATCGCAAGGAGTACGCCCGCTGGATCGACGAGGCCAAGCGGGACGAGACCCGCCTGCGAAGGATCGCCCGGGCGCTCGAGATGCTCCACGAGGGGAAGACGCTCAGCTGAGCGGAGGCCGCGCGCCTCCGCTCAGACTGATTTCACAGCTGCTGCGTCAGGCCTTCTGGGCCGCCAGCGGCCTGAGGACGACCGGCACGGCCTTGATGTTCGCCAGGTAGATGTTCGTCACCACGTCCCGGAAGAACTGGCCCGGCGAGCCGACCGGGGAGTTCGTCAGCAGGACGAGCTCCATGTTCTCCGGCAGGAAGTACGCCAGGCTCTGCTCGACCTGGCCGGCGCCGTCCTCCCACAGGCCGTTCTTGTTGTACAGCTTGCCCAGCGGCGTCGACACCTGGAGATCGATCCCGAACCCGTCGTCGAGCATCGTCTGCGCCTGCCCGACGCTCATGATCGACGCGCTCCGCCGGAACGTGCCCATGATCGCGAGCAGCTCGTCGACCGACATGTGCCAGCCGGCACCCCCGCTCATCGTGGTCAGGTCACCCGAATCCCAGCCGTGGCTGCCGGCCGGGAACGTGTAGGCGAGGGCGTCGGGCGCCGGGTGGTCGAGGCTCGGCCCGGAGACCCCGGACGGCTGGAAGACATGCTGCTGGACGTACTGGACGTACGCCTTGATCGTCACGGCATCCCAGAAGAGATCGTTGGAGTTCGGAATCAGCGGGATGTTGAAATTCGTGCTCGGCGACACGTTCCCGTTGATCGTCGCGATCAGGATCCGACAGAGGCCGAAGTTCAGGTTCTGGTAGTGGTACTGCCCCCGGTGGGTGACCCCGCCGGCGATCACGGCCTTCATCGTCTCGTAGTCCGACGCCGACGTGTCCACCCCATAGTTGAGGCCCGACGTCTGCGTCATCAGCTCGCGGAATGTGATGTTCGCGACATCGTTCCCCTTGACCCAGTACTTCGGCAGGTGGTCGACGATCGGCGCGTCGTAGGAGATTCCCTTGTCGTTGAGCAGCTTCGTCATCGCGATTCCCGTGACCAGCTTGCTCGCGCTCGCGATGTGCATCCGCACGTCAGGCGTCCACCCCTCGCTCCCGTCGGCCGGCGTCTTCGCCCAGTTCCACTCGAGTGTGTAGATCGTCGTCGAGTTCTGCCGCAGACGCATCGTGTAGCCGACGACCTCGCTCTTCAGCGCCGCGTGCAGTGCCGTTCCAAACCCGGCGACGTCGAACTCGTACGTCGTCAGCGGCGGAAAGTGCGGCGTCGTCTGGACTACGCCCTCCTGCAGGCCCCGGCTGCTGATCACGTTTACGACGTTCGCCGGGCGCATCACGTGTGCCGCGGCCTCTGCCTGCGTGATCGCAACGTTCTCGACACCCGCGATCGGGTGGACTCCTGTCAGCTCAGCCATGATGAAGATCGTCCTTTGTCCCGCCGTTCCGGCGGATCGGTGAGTGGAAATCCGTTCCGGGGCAGCCGGCAGCCCCGCCCCGAACAGGCGTGATCGCGCGCCGAGCCCCAGCACTCCCGGCGGTCCAGCCGATCGGTCGGCGTGGGTCCAATCTGGACCGAACATCATGGGCCCCTGGAGTCGAATCCAAGGTAACCCAGCACGTCGCGACGCTGTGTGCGATCGGTCACAGAGCCCGGCCGGGCCCGGCCCCCGGGGGCCCCTGCGAACGCGGATGATTTCGTCGTGGTTGCTTTGGCTGGTCGGCTTTCGCGGTTTCTGGGCCGGCGACAGCCCGTGCGTGCCCGACATCGGCGATTCCCCACGGGCCTTTGGGGGTGGGTCCCGTTCCGGGTGACATTCCGCCGGGGCGATGCTCACGCGGGTCGGGCACGGGGGGTGTCGGATGTGATCGACCGGGCCCCTCCCGGGCGGTGGAGGTGGATGCGAGACCTTCGTCGCGAAAGTAGCTGACTGAGTCAGTCAACTACTTTCGTTGGAGAGTCCACTTCTCCACGGCCCAGTCCCCCGCAGAGCGCTCGCCCGCCTCTGACCTCCCGAGCCCGGTGATCGGCCTCCGTCCCAGGCTGGCGATCCTCGCGAGCCCCGCCTCGAAGGCCCCCACCGCGTTCGCAAGGTACCCGGGCCCGTCAGTCAGCCGCCGGGGCTAGCTGCTAGCGACCGGCCATTGCGAGGAAGGCGGCCGGCTGGCCGGGTGGTGTCGGCAGCGACGGGACGTACTCCGTCCCGCCGAGCAGCCAGCGCCCACTTTCCGACACTGCCGGGCCGCCGATCGGTTGGCTGTTGGCAGGGCCGGCGGTGGTCCCCAGGACGCGTGCGGTCGTCCCGGTGACGGCGAGCGTCCCGACGACCGCGCGGTACTCGTTGTAGTCGCTCTCAGAGGTGCCGGCGACGAGCAGGTGACCCCGGCTCCAGGCCAGTCCCGACGCGAACCCGCCCTGGTCGAGCACGACGCGCTGGAGCGTCCCTGCCGGCGCGAGTGCCCGAAGCCTGGCTTGCGAGTCGATCAGAACGAGGCCTCCGTCGAGCGTCGCGAAGGCCGCGTCGCCGGGCCGGCCGCCGGGTGTCACCCGGGTGTCGAGGTTCCCGCTCGCGAGATCCCGCCGGACGACGTGATGCCCCGTGGCGTCGAAGCTGACGACCGTCGACCGAGACCCATCGCAGTTGAGAGCGACGACCAGCCGCTCGGCTCGCGGCAGCCAGGAGGCTGCCGGCGTGAGGCTGTCGCACCGGCCGAGCTCGACCGCTCCGCCGCTGCCGAAGTCGCGCACGAGCCGGCCGGATCTGCTGCTGAGGAGAACGACCTCCGACGATCCTTCCTCACTCGTGCGTAAGGCCATCAGTCCATGCCGAGTGGCGATCACGTCGAGACGCTGGTCTCCCCCGCCGGGCAGGTCGACCTGCCCCCGCCGGCCGAAGCGTTCGTCGAGCCTGCCGGCCGCGGTCAGCCCAACGAGGATCGACTTCTCATGGCTTGCCGGGCAGTGGGCCGGCTGGACGGCGGCCGTCGAGCAGCGCTCGAGCACCCCGACGACGACACGCTTGCCGACCGCCGTCGCGCTCTGGATCTCGAGGTCGTGGCCCTGCTCTGGCCGAATCGCCCGTAGGACCTCGGGTGGGGCGAGCTCGCGCCCCGATCGATCGATCGGGGCGACCGTCAACGACTGGCCGTCAGCTGTGAACGCGCTCCCGACGATCATCGCCCGGTCGCCGCCGAGCACCGCCACTCCCGCAACCGAGTCATCCGGGACGCCGCCGAGCTCGAGGTCGACCTCCCCGCGGCCACCCAGGCTCGCCCGGTGGCTGGCGTCCGCGTCGACCTCCTCGACGCGCGCCTCGAGACCCACCTGCCCCCCCGCCCCGCCAGTCGGAACGACCCGCGAGCCGACGCTGATCACGCCGCCGTCCGCGAGTGGGACCGTCGACTCGACTCTCACACCGCCGACGTAGTCGGGAGCGCTCAGATTCCGTGCTGGATCCTCGAGCGGCGCGCCGTGCCCATTGACGGCGATCGTGGCGGTCCGGCACGGGTTGATCCCACACGACGCGGCCCGATCGCGTTGCGCCTCGTCCTCGACGAGGACCGGGCACGTGCTCACCTGATGGACGATCGCCAGCGCACCGTCGTCGTTCGTCGCAGCCAGGTCATCGAACGCAGTCGCCAAGCAGGCCGACACTGCCCTGACGAGAACGGTCCCGCCCGCTCCGAAGTCGTCGTCCAGCGCTCCCCTCGGCGTGAGCCGGGAGAAGTGGGCTCCGGCGGTGTCGCTGTAGGCGACGAGGATCCGATTCCGTGGACCGATCGACGCCTTCGGAGCGATCTCGCCGGCCGGCGGTTGCGGCAGCCCGAGTGCGACCGCGCCGCCGACCCCGAACGTGGGGTCCGGCGCGCCGGTCTTCCCGAGCCGGGTGACCTTCGCGGCCATCGCGCGTTCCGGAGTCCCGTCGCTCTCACTGGTGGTTGTGACGATCTCGGTCTCGGCGACGACCGGTCGCGACCGGAAGTCCACGGAGAGTGACGTGACGGCCGTGCCCGACGTCGGATCGACCCACATGCCACCGGCGAACGCGTGATCGACGCGACCGCTCGCCGTGACGCGGAGCACGACCGCGTGACTGGCGCTCACACCACCGAGCACGAGACGACCCGTAGGGTCGACCGCCGACTCGGCGAGCGAGGTGTCGTGGAGCGGGATCGTCAGCCGACCCGCCCGACCCCAGTGGGGGTCTATCTGACCGTCCATGAGAACCCGGACGGCGTGGAGCTCGGCCCCACCGGACCCAACCGGCGCCTGCGTCTGCCAGACGGCGAAGCTGCCACCCGAGGTGAGCGTGACGACCCGCGCGGTCTGCGGAAGCTCGGCCGCGAGACTTCCGATCGTCGCGTTGCCACGTCCAAAGCTCGGGTCCAGTCTGCCGTTGGTCTCGAGTCGCGAGAGGACGATCGACGTCTGACCCAGCCGGTTGATCGCCGACAGCACGAGGAGACCGCCGTCGGCATCCGGCCGCGCGTCCAGGGCTTCGGCGTCGGCGACTGAGCCGACCGAGTACGCGTGCGATGACGCCGGCACCGACGCGCTCGCGACCGGCACCGCCGCGCTCGCGGCCTGCACCGCGCCGACGATCGTCAGGCTCGAGATCACGATCGCCGCCCGGCGACGCACCACGTGAGAGCCTCGGGTCGGCTGGAGACGTTCGCCACGGTTCATCTGTGCAGCTCCTCGGGACTCGGCCGCGACCCGTTGTCACGGCGCCTGCGCCGAGTCTGCGGGCCGGTCGGCGCCGCTTCCAGGCACCCTTGGGGTCAGGCTCGGCCACCTCCGTCGGGCCAGGCCCTGGGCGGACTCAGAACGCCGCGCTGACCAGGGCCGCGGCGACGGCCGACGACGCGGACGGTTGCAGGAACACACACGCGTGGTAGCGCCGTCCGGGTGAGAGGCGGAGGTAGAACGGTCCGCTCAGGAGGTCGGCCGACGCCCGGACGATCGCGAATACCCCCCCGCCGGCATCGACCATCTCGCGCTCCGTCACTCCGGCTGAGGCGCCGCAGGCGTGCTCGCCGACCACCATGAAGTACCGGAGTGTCCCGGGAGGGGCCGGCGCGGACGGTTTCGAGAGCCCTTCGGTCGAGACGACGTAGTAGTCAGTCCGCGCGAACTCGCTCTTGCCGTAGGGGAGTTGGGTGATGAGAGCCCCGGCGCGCACCGCGCTGACCGCCAGCTGCGCCGGGCGCACGGTCAGGACGAATGCCCCGTCGGTCAGCTCGCTCCTGCACCGGAAGCCGCCCGCGCCGAAGCCACATCGCCAGTCCTCGAACGTCAATCCGTCGGGTAGGCCCTTGCCGGGTGAGGATGGAGACGACGCGAGCGCGGTCAGGAGCGGGAGCAACGCTCTGCATTTGGCGGCCGACAGTCGACCGACCTGCTCGACGCGGGCGGCCGACGGCGACCGGCTGGTGAACGAATAGTCCAGCGCCCAATTGAGCTCTCGTCCCGGCGCCGTGCCGGCGCCGGCAATAAAGCTGTCGGAGCACGGCGGCGCGGATTCGAGCGGCGGCGCTGGCGACACGAGGGGCGCCGTCCCCGGCGGCGTGTACGAAGTGAACGTCGGCGGCTCGCCCGGATCGTAGGGCAGCGGGCGTGTCACGTAGTGGGCCTTCCCCCGCTTCGGCGCGCGGGTACGGTGGCCGCTTCGGGCGGTCGCACCGTGCTGACTTCCGGCCGACGCACCGCTTGTCAGCGAGCACCCGCAGACGAGCAGCCCGATTGTCGTCAGGAGACTCACCAGCCACAGAGGCCCCGGAGGGGCGGTTCTCGTCCGCCGGGCGCCTTCAAGTGATCCACCTCGCATGCGAGCAGGCTACTCGCGGTCGGTCGCGGCGCCCGACTTCAGACGCCGGCCTACCAACCTTTGTCGGTATCGTCCGCTCGTGGTCATCAGGTGGGTCTCCAGATGACCGAGACATGTCTGACCTGCGGGCGCAGCCTGAGCGCCGGTGCAAGGTTCTGCCGAGCGTGCGGGGCGCCCAGCCCGACGCGCGGGGTCGACGGCCCCGAGCCCGACAGCTCGCTTCGGTGTGGCGCCTGTCACCATCACAGCCCGGGCGGAAGCCGGTTCTGTCGCGCCTGCGGCGCTGCCCTTGGGCCGGTCGTATCGGCCGTGCCGCCTGGTCAGCCGGGGCAGGCACCGCGCCCCCCAGAGCCGGTGAGGTTCGAGTCACCCGACCAGGTCATGTTCAGGTCGCCCGACGCACTGAGGCTCGGGTCACCCGAGCGCATGCCGGGCTCGGCACCACCCCCGGCCGGCCGCCGGTCGAGGGTTCTCGTGGCGGCACTCGCGGCCGGCCTTGCCGTCGCGCTGGCGGGAATCGCGCTGCTGCTTCTCACCGGGCACCAGGACTCCGGGAGAGGCGGCTCGGGGTCGCATCCCAACGTGGTCACCGACGTCCGTCCGCCGCCCGCGGCGGCGGCCGCCGGCGACACGTGGCCGCAGGGCGTCTCCGCGTGGACGATCCAGGTCGCGTCGTTTCGCGTCTACCAGGATGCCCGCGACGGCCTGTCGATGCTGCTCGATGAGGGAGTGTCCCGCCGCGACGGCGGCGTACTGCATTCCGACGGCTACACCGAGCTCTTGAAGGGCTACTGGGTGGTGTACGCGGGTCAGTTCAGCTCACGGGCTGCCGCAACGGCGAGTCCGGACCTGCGCATTGCTCGTGATGGGGCGTTCCGCGACGCGTTCGCCCGCTACATCTCGCCCGCCGGGTAGCGTCAGAAGTTGGCCTTGATCAGGCCCGTGGCGAGGGGTGCGGATCCCGAGCTCTGGATGAATGCGCAGACCCGGTAGTCCGGGCTCGAGGGCAGGCGCAGGTAGAACGGCTGCGAGGCGATCCGGGCCGAGCTCGATCCGACGGCGAGGATGATCCCGCCGGACTTGGCCATCGCGTCTTCGGTCGCACCTGCCGAGACTTCGCACGAGTGCCGGCCGACGACGATGAAGTACCTGGGCGCTACCGGGAGCGCAGGAACGAACGGCCCGACGACGTCCCCCGCGTAGACCGAGTAGTAGTCCGTGCTGGCGTAGTTGCTCATCCCTGGTGGTGCCGGGCCGCCGGGGACGCGGGTGCCGGGGTGGACCGGACCGTCTACGACGAGTGACGCTCGCCTCACGCTGAGCACGTACTCCCCACGGATTCGTGGGCTGACGCACTCGTAGTCGCGCGTCAGGGTGACGCACTTCCATTCTCGGAAGGCGAAGCCGTTGGGAAGGACCTGGCCGCGCACGGCCTTCGCGGCTGCCAGGGCGCTCAGCAGCGGTCCGAGCCTTCCGCACATCGCGTGCGCCAGCTTGAATGCCTGCGCACCGCTGGCTGCGGAAGGCGACGAGCTCGTGAAGTAGTAGTCCAGAGACCAGTTGAGCACGCGTCCCGGCAGTGGTCCTCGAGTCGTGATCAACGAGGCCCCGCACGGTGACGCCGAGTTGCCCGGAGCCGTCAGCGGCACGTCTCCGGGCGGCGTGTACGACGTGTAGGTGGGCGGGGCGCCCGGGTCGTAGGGAAGTGGCCGCGGGACGTATCGGGTCTTGTGGTGCCTCGGAGGCGGCGACGGGTGGCGGCCGCTGCGGGCCACCGCGGCGCCCGAGCGCCCCGCGCCGCAGAGCAGCAGCCCGACCGTGATCAGGATCGCTGGGCGGCCGACGCGGCCCATCTACTATCGAACCACCGATTCGTCGCGAAGCGCCGCCCGGAGGGCGTCTGCGAAATCGTGTGCCGAGGCGAACCGATCGGCCTGGTCCTTGGCCATCGCACGCGCGACGACCGCGTCGAAGGCTGGCGGTAGGCCGGTGGCGTGATCGGTCGGCCGCGGCGGGTCGGCATGCACGTGAGCCCACATCGTGGCCATCGACGACTCCCGCGTGTACGGAGCCTGTCCGGTCAGGACCGCGAACAGCAGCCCGCCGAGCGCGTAGACGTCCGCCGCGGGCGTCAGCGTCCCCCCGAGGATCTGCTCGGGTGCCATGTAGCCGGCGGACCCGACGATCTTGCCGTCGGCGGTCCCGGTCAGGTCCTGCCCGAGGCGGGCGACGCCGAAGTCCGTGAGGTACACGTGGGGTGGCTCGTCGAGTGTGAGCAGGGCGTTCGCCGGCTTGATGTCGCGGTGCACGAGCCCTTTGTCGTGGGCCGCCTGGACCGCCGCCGCGAGTTGACAGACCGCCGCCACGGCGGACTCCGCGTCGAGCGGCCCATCGCGCCGCAGCCGGCTCTCGAGATCGGACCCGTCGACGTAGCGCATCGCGATGAAGAGGATGCCTTCGGCGTCGCCGGCCTCGTAGATCGGGATCACGTTGGGGTGCTCGATCGACGCTGCGGCGATCGATTCGCGGACGAAGCGCTCACGGTAGCTGTCATCCTCGGCGTACTCCGGGCGGATCAGCTTGAGTGCAACCGTGCGGTTGAGCGCGAGCTGATTGGCCCGATAGACAGCGCCCATCCCGCCAACTGCGAGGCGCGAGTCGAGCCGGTAGCCGGCGATCACGGCGGTCGGGGCGATCATCGGCTCGCGCGTTCCGCCGTCACGCAGGACGGAGCCGACGACGAGTGGATCGATCGCCGCGAACAGCCGCCGGAGACGCTGCCGATCGCCCGAGACGCGATGGAAGTGCTCGGCGATCGTCAGGCCCGCCGAGCCGAGCAGCCCGACCGCCGGGCCGGCCAGCGGCAGGATGTGTCCGGCGTCGAAGTCCAGCTGAGCAAACACCGCATAGGCGACAGCGGCGAGGCTCGTCACCGCGACAGCCGGGCGGACGCCGCGCCGCCATGCCACGAGTGGGAACAGAGCCGCGAGCAGGAATATCCAGAGCGCGTCCTGGAGCGGCGAGGTCGACCGAAGCGGAAACCCACGGAGGACCGTCCCGACCTCGTTGGCCAGCACCTCCACGCCGGCCATCCGGTTGGTGCTGGACTCCAGCGTCGAGTGTTGATCGATCAGCGGGTTGTCGACGCCGACCAGGACGACCTTGCCGGCGAACTCGGCTGCCGACGTGCGGCCGGCGAGCAGATCTGGGAATCGGACGTGGGGCACGGTTCCCGGCGGCCCGTAGTAGTCGACCCAGGCGCCATCGGCGAACGACGCGTGGGGGACGGGGCGTCCCCGGAGTCTTGCCACCGCGGCTTCCGCCAGCCCAGGCCAGACACGCGGCGGCGTCGTGCCGTAGGCGACGGTGAACGGCACATCAGCGATCGGCTCGGTGTTCAGATCGCTGCCACTGGTCAGGTTGAGTCGCGGCGCGAGCGACGTTCCCCATTGGCTTCCGAACATCAGGAAGTCCCCCGCGTGCGGGCCGGACGCCTGCACGTCGGCGAAGCCGTACACGACGTTCCCGGCCTGCTGAATCGCGCTTGCCAGGGCGAGGTCGGCGGGCGGCTGGGACCCGGCCGACAGGTCGAAGTCCAGAACTATGATCTTCGCTCCGTCCGCCTTCAGGATGTCGACCGCTCGGGCGAGGACGTCGCGAGGCGGGACCTGGCCGACATAGCTGTGCTTGAGCACGTATTGCCTGTCGACCGTGACGAGCACGATGTCGCTGGGGGGCGGCTGGTTGGGGCGCAGGGCAAACCGCGTGGATACGAGACCTCGCTCAACCGACCCGAAAGCACCCGACAGTTCGATCGCCGTGCCGCACGTGCCGGCGACGGCCGCGATCGCGACGAATGCGATCGGCGTTCGCCGACGCTCCAGTTTCGCCAGGCCGCCGTCGGCCTTCCGGCGATGACCCACCTGACGACGCCACGCATGGCGGGAGCCCTCCGATTCGACGCGGCTGGGCTCACCCGGACCGACTGCGGTCAGGGTCGACGCCCGTTGAGTCGCCTCGGTCGCTGACTCGTCCGCGCCGACGACCCGTGCATCATCGCTGGGTTCGCCCTGTCTCCCGGCCCGGCCAACGATCCGCGCATGCACCCGCGACGACTGCCGGGGCCACCCTCCTCCGAGCGATCCTCGCCGCATGGTCGCAGGCTACATGGCCCTGTGGCATGGCCTCGGCCATGCTCGTCGCGCCTTCGGATGCCCGCCGGCGGGCACATCACTCACGCAGTTGTGGTTCCCGGGTCCGGCGCTCGGCTCGGGCGCCTTCCGCGGATCGTGGCGAGTCTCCCTCCGAGTCCGCGCCCGCCCGGCGGCCCGGCCCGCACGGCTCAGAGGTGTAACGCGCCTACCCCTAGGTTGCCTTTCTGCTGCCTCACCTCGGCCAGATACTCGTCCCCGTAAGCCAGCCCCGCCCCGACGACCCGGCCACCGAAGACTCAAACGGCCGTCCGTCGAGTCCGCCCACCGGATCCCCCGAACAACGAATGGAGAGGAAGCAGATGTCAACCCCACCACCGCCCGGAATCGTCCGGCGCCGCAGGCGCTCAGTGGCCTGGGTGTACTACCTGGTTCTCGCCGTCTTCTCGGTGATCACTGCGCCCGCGCACCCGGCAGCGCTCGTCGTGGCCGTCCTCTGCGGGCTGTACTCCCGCTACCTCTACAACGGCGGTCGCGTCGTGGTCTGGATCTGGTGATGGGCACGTCATCGAAGCGGATCGCCACCGGAGCCGCCCTCGCGATCGCGATGTTCGCGTCCGGCTGCACGATTCCCGGCGCGGCCCTGACCGCGTCGTCGAGTTGCGCGAGCCTGATGAAGGCTGACGAGTCGACGCGCGAGCAGGCGATCGTTCAGCTCTACGGCCAGCGCTATCCCGGTGCGACGGGGAGCGCCGGCGGCGCCGCCAACGCCGTCTTGAACATCGAGTACGTCTGCGGCGAGAACCCGCAGCAGCGGCTCGGGAACATCGCCTTCTAGTCCTGTGTCCCGGGTGTGGTCGGTGATCGCCCATTGCATGTCAACTCGCCCGAACCGGCACGGATCGGTCATCGGGCTCCGTCGCGGCGAACGCCGTCGCCGGGATCGGGCGGGGAAATCGTGAGCCGTCGAAGACTCATCGTGTCGGCGACCGTCGGGGGCCGGCTTTTCCCGTCGCTTGCAGGTCCGAAGACTTCGAGATCGCGGCGGCCGGCCGACCGGCCGATTGACGGGCCGTGTCGGGCATGGTAGAAGTCGCGCTCGAAGGTGCTGGAGGGGCGAGTTCCGTGCGCGACCGTCAGGTCACGTATGCGACCGATGAGGAGGGGAAGATCGCAGTCCACGTAGCGCCGCACCCGCGGTCGGGCGGTGAGGTCAAGGCAATAATCGAAGCTGAGCGCGCCGGGTCACCATTCCTTCTGTGGCGCGACGCCGGCGGCGAGCAGCGGATTCTCCGACTCGACGCCGTCGACCGGCTGACACTCGGCCGGGGGAGCTCGTGCGGCGCCGTCCTCGGAGACGATGGTGAGGTCTCGCGACTCCATGCCGAGCTCGAGCGAATCGGAGGTGAGTGGGCGGTCTCAGACGATGGCTTGTCGCGCAACGGAACATTTGTCAACGCAGCTCGCATCTCTGGTCGCAAGCGACTCAGCGACGGGGACACGATCCGCCTCGGTAAGACAGTCCTCGAGTATCGGTGCCCGAGCCAGGGATCGACCGCGATGACCTCGTCGGCCGCGTACATCCCGACCGTTGACAGCCTGACCGAAACCCAGCTGAAGATCCTCGTCGCGCTCTGCCGGCCTTACAAGCGTGGTGAGGCCTACGCCACGCCGGCGACGAACAACGTCATCGCCAGCGAGGTGTTCCTCAGCCTCGACGCCGTCAAGGACCATCTGCGCAAGCTGTTTCGACGTTTCGAGATCGGCGACCTTCCGCAGAACCAGAAGCGGACACGCCTTGTCGAGTGCGCGTTCCAGTGGGGTCTCGTGTCCGAGAAGGACCTGTAATGCACAGCTGCTCGAGCTGTCGAAGCGAGCTCAGGCCGACGGCCCGCTTCTGCCGCGAGTGTGGGACACCCGTCCTCCCCGAAGCGGCGCCGACCGAGGTGGCACGGCCAACCGTCGGGGCGGCCCGCGTCGGGCCTGAACCGCCGGCCTCGGCGCCGCTCACGCCGATGCCCCCCACGCGGATGCCCTCGATGCCGGCGCTGCCCGAGCGGGCGCCGCCCAGACAGGCGCCGCCCGAGCCGGCGCTGACGCGGAGTGTCTCGGTCATCTGCGCCGGCTGCGGGGAGGTGCTCGGCGGGGAAACCTGGTCGCGCCACGAGTGCCGCGCGGCCGCTCAGGCCTCCCCGCCCGGCCCGCCCAGCCCGCCCGGCCCGCCCGGCCGGCCCAGCCCGCCGGCGGATTCACATGCTTGTTCGGCATGCGGCGGCGCGCTCAAGAAGGAAGCTCGCTTCTGTCGTCACTGTGGCGTCCCGGTCGAACAGCCCGCCCGGCGCGCGGCGATCCCCGCGTCCGGGTCCTCAGCGCCGACCGTCATCATCGACCGTGGCCAACTCGCCGCCCAACTCGAAGGCGCTCGGGCCGCCATCGCGTCGGGCGCGAGCCCGAGCGACCGGGCCGCCGACGTAGCCGCCGCGGACCAGCCTGACGCGACCATCCTGTTGGCGGGCCATCAGCTCCCCACACCGCAACGTGTGCGCCAACCCGAGGCTGTCCCGACCGGGCGCCACGAGCCGGCGCGGACCGCGCCCCGCGTCAGACGTGGACAGGACGATCAGGCGACGCTGGCGGCCGCCGGCTCACCCGCCGCGCGGACGCCCGCACGAGCTGCCGGGCCCACCTGCCTCGGTTGTGGCGAGCCGCTCGCCGCCGGCGCGCGGTTCTGCCGGTCATGTGGGCTCAACGTCGAGCCTGACGCCGCGATCGTCGTCGTTTTGCCGACGAAGTCCAGGCACTGCGCCGATTGCGGCGGCGCGGTCGAGTCATGGGCCGGCTTCTGCCGTCATTGCGGCGGCGCGCTGACGCCGGCCGAGCGCACCCCGGCCCTCACCGCCGACTGCAGTGTGTGCGGCGCCGCCGTGACGGGAGGCCGGAAGCTCTGCCCCGGCTGTGCCGCGGCCACGCGCTCCGCATGAGCGGGTGGGCAGGGCGACACCTTGGTGAGCTTCCGCTTGCCAGTCGTGGCGTTACGCTCGCCGTCGAGTTGGGAGTCGCAGACACATGCCAAGGTCGAGGAGGGGGACGTCAGATGGGTACTGCGAGGTCAATCGGGGAGCGCCTTCATGTTCTGTGACGAGTGCGGGACGCCGATCGGCGCGGCGTCGCTGTTCTGCCAGTCATGCGGGACCGACGTCGCCGTAGCCGACCCGGACGGCGCCGTGGCGGCTTCGACGGCTCAGGCGGCGTTGCCTCACCCGACGTCACCCCGCCAGGCGGTCCCCCGCAAAGCGGCGCCCGGTCAGATGTCGGCTCGCAAAGCGGCGCCCGGTCTGACGGCGCCGCCCCGGCCTCCCACAACGCTGCCGCCGGCCGTCCCCAGGCCTCGCCCGAACTCCCGCCCGCGGCCGGCTGCGCCGCCACCCGGAACCCGTACGCACCTCGAAGCACCGGCCGGTGCGCTCGCCGACTGGTCACAACGCGCCGGAGCCGTTCTCATCGACAGCGTCATCGGGTTCGTCATGACGGCGTTGATGTACGCGATCGCGATCGGCCTCATCGTGGCCGGCAACGGCGCCGCGGCGGCCGGGTTCGTCCTCTTGTTCGCCACGTACCTGCTGGCGCCGCTGGTCAGCTTCGCGTTCTATGTCTGGCAGCTCTGCCGGGTCGGTGAGCACAACGGCCAGACGATCGGAAAACGTGCTTTCGGGATTCGCATTGTGCGCGCGGACGGTCAGCCGGTCGGCTTCGGCACCGTACTCATGCGCCACAGCGTGATCGGCCTGTTCTACCTCCTGACGGTCGGCATCGGCATCCTCGTCGACTACCTGTGGCCGCTCCGGGATGAGAACAACCAGTCGCTGCATGACAAGCTCGCCAACACCTATGTGGTGCGCGCTGACGGCGCCACGTCGCCAGCCTCCGGAGCGGCCTTCGCCCCCGGCCCGGCCGCAACTCGAGCGCGACCCGGCACGATGTGGCCACCAAGCCCCAACCAACCTGTCAACCTCGCCCCGGAGGGCTCCTTCGATCCGTATGACGACCGCGCCTCGCACACTCCGGCTTCGGCTGCGGGACCGGTCCACTGCCGGCGATGCGGCCAGGCGACGGAGATCGGCGCACGATTCTGCGAGGACTGCGGCGAGCCGGCCGCGCCAACGTCCGGCGGGCCGGCCGACGACTGGCGAGGACGCTCCGAACCGTGGGAGCGAGCCGCGTCTCGGCAGGCCCGCGAGAGGATCGAAGAGCTCACACCCGGCGCGACTGAGCTCGCCTCACAGCTCGCGGAGCAGTTCCGCACGCCCGCCGTTGCCGCGGCCGTCGCAGCTGGCGCTCTCGCCGCGGCGATCGTCTTCGGGATCGGAGTCGTCCTGGCCGTCGTGTTGCCGCACGACTGGCTGATCGGACGCGTCGGCTTTGGCAAGGGGATCGTCACCGGCGGCTTTGCGCAGATGCTGAACTTCCTGCAGGCCGGTTTCTCGGTGGATACGGCCTCGAGCAAATGGGGGCCGGCACTGTTCCTGGCGTTCCCGATTGGTGCGTGCGCATTCTCGGCCGCCACCCAGACCGGCCGCACAGTCGGGCTGAAGCCATCGCTGCGGATGGCCAGTGGGGCCGGCGTCGGCCTTGTCTTTGGTCTTCTGATGCTCATTCCGGCCGTGTCGGCCGGCGGCCTGCTGGGGGAGGACGGCGGTCCGCTGCCGACCCCGAACATCGGCGCGGCCGTCCTGCTCGGCATGTTGTGGGGCGCCACGGGAGGGCTCCTGGGGACGTGGTGGGTACTCCGTCGTGAGTTGGGGCCCGCCTTCCTCGCACCGCTGCTCCCGCCCGACTCCCGGCAGATCGGTCGAACGGCGTTCGTGATTCTGCGGCCACTGGCGGTGGCGCTGGCGACCATGTCGATCGCCGCGACGCTGGTCTGGAGCGTCGACACGGTGGTCACGGGAGGCCGAACGGGCGACGGACTCGGCGGCGGCTCGCTCGTCGGAGGGGTGGTCGACAGTGTCGCCTACTCGGTCGAGCACGGCCTCCAGTGGACGGAGCTCGGCGGCCTCGCCCAGTTCAAGTCCGGCGGGTCACCCGTCCCGATCAGCGACCCGTCGCTGGTGCAGGCCAACGGCTCCGGTGCGTTCCGGATCTTCGACTACGGCAAGGCGATCCCCGCCTACACGTTCATCCCCCTGCTCCTCTTCGTGATCGCCATCCCCCTGCTGTTGGCGCTCGCTGCCGGATTCGGCGCGGCGCGCGTCCAGCGGGCGCCGACTCCCCTGATCGGCGCAGCGTGGGGCCTGCTCGTGGGCCCGGTGTGGGCGATCACCCTCGCGATCGTCGGCGCGCTGATCGCCAAACCGGAGTTCTTCGGGGACGCCGTCGGCGGCAGCGTGTTCGGCATGTTCCTGCTGGTTGGCGGCCTCGCCGGCGCCGTCGGCGGCTTCCTCGCAAGCCAGGGCGTCGCGCGTCCTGTCCCGCCAGTCGCCTCGAGGTTGGCGTGATGGCCGGCACGCCGCTCGAGGCCGGCACCGAGCTCGCCGGATACCGGATCGACAGGTTCGTCTCTCAGGGCGGGATGGGCGCCGTCTACGAAGCCACGCAGCTGTCGCTTGACCGCCGCGTCGCTCTGAAGCTGATCTCCGACCGGATCGGCAGCGACGAGCGGTTCAGGGAGCGCTTTCGCCGGGAGGCCCGGTCGGCCGCGGCCATCGACCACCCCAACATCCTTCCCGTGTACGAGGCCGTCGAGCTCGAAGACGGACTCCTCTTCCTGGCGATGAGATTCGTCGACGGGCCCGACCTGAACAGCTTCCTGCGCGAGTGCGGTCCGCTCAGCCCCGAGCAGGCAGTGACGATCCTCGGCCAGATCGGTGACGCACTCGATGCGGCTCACCGGCATGGACTCGTCCACCGGGACGTCAAGCCCGCGAACGTGATGCTGGAGCCGCGCGAACACGGCTGGCGGGCCTACCTGACGGACTTCGGTCTTGCCAAGCCGCGCGACGATCGCGACCTGCACACGGTCACCGGTGAGCTGCTCGGAACGGTGGACTACATGGCGCCCGAGCAGATCAACGGCGAGCCACTCGACGGTCGTGCCGACGTCTACGCGTTCGGCTGCATGGTCTATCGCTGCCTGACCGGCGAGCTTCCCTACAAGCGGGATTCGAGGATGGCGACGCTGATGGCCCACGCGAACGCCCCGGTGCCCGTACCGAGCCACGCCGTCCACGGGATCCCGCCGGCCCTGGACGTCGTGGTGAAGCGGGCGATGGAGAAGGACCGGTCGAAGCGCGCCGGGTCGACCGGGGCGCTGATGCGGTGGGCGGCCGAGCAGCTCGCCAACCCGCCGGCGCTCGCCCCGGCGATGACCGACGAGTCGCCAACCGAGGACGGGGGCCCGAGGGAGGCCACGACAGTCGTGGCGCCGCCGCGGACCCCGCCGATCGCGGCCGCGCCGGCACCAGCCCCGGTTGCCTCGTTCTTCACGCGGGCCCTCTTCCACGTGGCGGTCTACGCACCGCTGTGGGCCGGCGCGTATCTCGTGGGACGCAAGCTGTGAACTGGCTCGCGAGTCTCCTCGGCGCGCTGGTCGTCGCGGCCGCCGGCCTCGCGGTCGGCGCTGAGCTCGGCCACGAGAAGACCACAGTCGACACGCGGACCGTCACCGTGGTGCACCGGGTCGCGGTCAGGGCGTCGACAGGTCACTCCGGCGGCTCGACGTCCACCGCAGGCGGGCAGTCAGCGGGCGCGACGGGTGCGGCTGGCCCGGGGGCGGCGACATCGAACCCGACCGGGGCCTCTGGTTCGGGCGGCGGTTCCGGCTCGGCCGGGCCTCAGCAGGACTTCTTCGCCGACTACATGGCAACGCAGGACACCGACCAGCTCGACCAGCAGGCGACGAACGTCACCTTCGACACGAATCCGACGACCCTGGATCTCAACGGAGAGACCTACCGGCACGCGGTCGCCTTCGACGTCCCGGCAGACCCGGCCGACAACACGGCGAGCTACCAGGTCCCGATCGCCGGATTCAGCCACTTCGCCTCCACGATCACCGGGCTCGAGACGACCGCGTCGGCGTCGGCCACCTTCAAGCTGAGCATCTACAAGAACACCGCGGACAGCCCTACCGCCACGGTCCTCTACCACCAGACGTTCACGGGCCCGAGTGGTACGCATCCGATGAACTTCGACACTCAGGGCGCGACGGACCTCGTCTTCGTCTGGAGCGAGAACTCAGCCAGCGAGCCGGATGAGGTCGACCAGTTCATCCTCGCCGATCCGGTCGTCACGTCGATCGATTCCGCGGGTACCCAATGACCTCCGACGCGACCTGCTGGCAATGCGGTGCCGAGCTACGACCCGGGGCGAAGTTCTGCAAGACGTGCGGAACGCCGAGCGGCCGCGGCCCATCATCACCGGCGAGTGCCCCCGCTGCGGGTCCGTCGGTCACGCGGCCTTCGGGCGATTGTCGCGAATGCGGTGACCAGAACCCTGCGGGCAGCAGGTTCTGCCGCACCTGCGGAGCACCGATCCGTCCCGCGGCCGAGCCGGTCACCGAGCCCGCCGCGCGGGTCGCCCCGCGGATCCCGGTCGGAGCCGAGCTGCCCGCGGCCCCGGTCGGCGTGTCCTCGGCTGCGCTCGGGGTGCCGCGCCGGGTCGTGCTCGCGGTAGCTGTCGTGCTCGCCCTCGCCGTCGGCGTGGGCACTGCCGTCGCGCTCCTCACGACCGGTACCCACGCGGGCGCGGCTCACCGCCTGGTCGCGGGCAAGCCGACGATCATCGTCGATCCCGGCACGAACCCGGCCGCGAACCCCAACCCCACCGGGTCGACGAGCAGTGGCGGTCCGGTAATCGATCCGCAGCAGGAGGTCGGACAGATCCAGAGCATGCTGCTCGAGCACCACCAGGACATCGTCCAGGGAAACTTCGCGGCGGCGTGGGCCCTCACCAGTCAGCGCTATCGAAACCAGAAGCTCGCCGACCCGGGCGGGTATGCGAAGTGGGTCACCAACCAGCACACCCTGCAGGCATACCTCGACCCCTCGGGGATCCAGGTGTCGATCGTCAGCTGGAACGCCGCCGCCAAGGTGGCGACCGTGGATGTGACCGGAATGCGTTGGAACGCGCCCGATGCTCCGTGCACCTACTGGGAGGGCATCACGTGGGTCGCGAACGTCGACGGCCAGTGGTACTACGAGCCAGGCTATTCATTGACCCCGCAGCGGCGCGCCGAGTGGCAGCCGCGCGCCGGGGAGCTGCTCGGGAGCTCATGCGAAGACTGACGCGGGCGGCCGCGTTCGCCGGCGTGGCCGGTGCGGTGATTGCCTGCGTGCTCGTCGTGAGGCAGTCGAACACGGGGGTCGCCATCGCGCCGGTCGGGCGGGCCCTGACCGGCCGCTCGTCGCCGACCCGGGCCGCGCTGAGGGTCCTCAGCGCCGGGCCGCACGGCGACGCGTCGAGGGTCGCGTTGCGGCCTGGCTCGGCCGGGGTCATCCAGAGAGCGCTCGCCGGTGAGGCGGTCAGGGTGGCGGCCCAGTACGGAACGGTGCAGGTCGCCGTGTGGCTGCCGGGCTCCCCGGCGCCGCTGCTCGCCGGTCAGGACCTGCGGCTGGAGATGCGGCTGTGGAGCCTGAGCAAGCCGCTCGTCGCGTTTACGCTGCTGAGGGCCGATGCGACGGCGGGCGCCGATGACGCGGGTCTTGCGCCGTACCTCGAGCGCTCGCTGGACCGCTCCGACAACTGCGCCCAGCGCTACCTCACGCTCCGCTTGCAGGACGCGACCGGGGGTATCACGTCGGCCGCTCTAAGCTTGGCGCAGACCCTCAGGAGCGACGGCGGCGAGCTGGACGTCAGCCACGCGCAGACGGACACGCTCGGCAGCGCGTGCGTATCGAGCTCGTATGCGGGTCTCCCTACGAGCTACGTTCCCCGCCGGGCGCTGCTCGTCGGCACCGCAACGTGGACGATCACCGACGCGGTGAGGTTCGCACGTTCGTTGACCGTTTCGACGAACGCCGGGACGCCCGCGGCGACGGCGTCCGCCAAGGTGCTCGCGCTCATGCGCCACGCCAAGGAGTCGAGCATCGAGCCCGGTGCCGGAGCGCTGACGGCCCCACTCGACTGGGGAGCGGGCGAGGCCTTCTCAGCGCCGTGCTGGCGCGTGGCCTGGAAGGCGGGCTGGGGCGGAGCGGCCGCGCACATCCCCTGGCTGGGAAGTCAGTTGGGAGTGGTCACGTTGCCGGGTGGTCAGCCTCTGGCGTTCGCCGTTGCCGTCCACCCGTACGACCAGCCGCCGGACGACGATCCCGGCCTCACGACCGCGCCGGCCGGCGTCACCGCAATGCTCTCGGCGCTGCGCGGCGCCCTGACCTCCGTCGGCCAGTCGTGCTCGTGAGCCTGACCAGAACCTGACAGGCCCGCGTCCAGGCGAATTCCGTTCCACCCCCGGAGCCGGTGCCCCGCGGCCACACGGCGGCGCGATTCCTGAAGCGCCGGTCGCGACGACCAGGCCCTCCCGAGAGGTCGCGCGAGGATCGGGCGAGGCAGAGTCACGCGCCTGGGCGGCTGGTGTACGGTGGCGCAGGATGAGCGAACCGGGGGTGGGTCGGATCGAACCGGGCGATGTGGTGGGCGGCTACGTGATCGAGGCCGTCGCCGGGCGAGGCGGCATGGGCGTCGTCTACCGGGCTCGCCAGGAGAAGCCGGATCGCGTCGTCGCGCTGAAGGTGATCGCCCCCGGGCTCGCCGAGGATCCGGACTTCCGCGCGCGGTTCGAGAGGGAGTCGACGATCGCGGCCCAGATCGAGCATCCGAACGTGATCCCCGTGCATGCCGTCGGCGACGACCGGGGCGTCCTGTTCATCGCGATGCGCTTCGTCGCGGGCATCGACCTCCGGTCGCTGATCACCGAAGCGGCGCCACTCGACCCGCACCGCGCCGCGTCGATCGTCGACCAGGTTGCCCAGGCTCTCGACGCGGCCCACGGCCACGGGCTCGTTCACCGCGACGTCAAGCCCGCGAACATCCTCCTCTCGAGCGCGGGTGGTCGGGATCACGTGTACCTCACCGACTTCGGCCTCTCCCGTCCCGTCGACGGAGGCCAGGGCGTGACCCGCACGGGTGCGTTCCTCGGAACGATCGACTACGTCGCGCCGGAGCAGGCGCGGGGTGGGCGAGTCGATGCCCGCACCGACGTGTATTCACTCGGTTGCGTCCTCTTCCACGCCCTGTCCGGGACGGTTCCGTTCCCGCTCGAGACCGACCTCGACAAGCTCTACGCGCACGGAACTCAGCTCCGTCCGTCGGTCTCCCAGCGCGTCCCGGGTATCCCCCAGGCATTTGACGCGGTGGTCGCCCGCGCGATGGCAACGGACCCGGGCGATCGGTATCCGTCGGCCGGAGATCTCGGCCGCGCGGCGCTCGCGGCGGCGAGGCTCTCCGCACAGACACGGGAGACGGTCGTCGCAGCTGAGGATTCCCCCCAGGCCGGCGACAGGAGTGGTGCCGCGACCGGGGCGACGCACGAGGTCCCCACGCCGACGTTGCGCAGGACCCGTCGCGTTCCCCCGAGCCCGCCGCCCCCGACCCCGCTTCCGAGCCCGCCCGCGAGCACTCCGGGGCGCCGGGGCAGGCTGTGGTCCACGCCGCTCAGGGTGGCCGCGGCAGCCGTCCTCGTCGTGGGGATCCTCGGGGTCATCCGATTCGCAACAGGTCACACGCCGTCAGTCGGCGCTGGGCGGCCGGGCTTCCGGGCCTTCATCCTCCAACAACCGGGCGCCGCCGTCCGCCAGTCACCGACGGTCTCGGCACCGTCGACCGGGCAGCTGCCCTACCGGGACGTCGTCTACGTCGTCTGTACGACGATCGGTGATCCGGTGATCTCGCCGCGGGTCGGCAAGGTGCCGCCGATCACGACACCCGTCTGGGACAGGGTTCGCCCGGACGGGGCGGCGAGCGCCGTCGGCTACGTCCCGGACGCCCGGGTCGAGACCGGGACCTCGGCGCCGGTGGCGCCGCCCTGCACCCCAGCCCGGGGACCGCGGCCGCCCCCGTTCCACGCTGTCATCCAGGGCGTCGCGGGTCTCGCGATCCAGCGTCAGCCGAAGCTGACTTCAGCGGTCGTCGGCCACCTGACCAATCTCGCCTCGGTCTACGTCGCCTGCACCGCGATCGGACAGGCGGTCACCGGGCCGACCCTCAGCGGCGGCTCGATCACGTCGCCGGTGTGGGACGACGTCCGCCACGAGACCGGCGACCCTACGATCGGCTTCGTCCCCGACGTCTGGGTGAACACCGGCACGGCTCGGCCGGTCGTTCCACTCTGCTGAGCTCCCGCCGGGAACGTCCGGCTCGCCAAGCGGACGTTGGCCCGCCAAGCCGAGCGGCGGTCCATCAGGA
>DATCEH010000076.1:0-26187 GCA_036510225.1 Solirubrobacteraceae bacterium
CGATCTGGCGATCCATCCGCAACAGAACCTCGATGACGACCTCGCGCCCCGCGTCATAAATCGCCGCTGCATCCGCCCGCTCCACACCCCGGGATTCGACGCTGGCGAGTTATGTCCCCCTGACCCCTCTGAACGCCTACCAAATACCGCCGATATGCAGGCGTTTCGTGATGCCGGAGGAGGGACTCGAACCCCCGACACGCGGATTATGATTCCGCTGCTCTAACCAGCTGAGCTACTCCGGCGGGGGCCGGCAGTCTAGCCGGCCCTAACGCCCCGCGGACTTGGGATGGGCTCGTGTCGGAACCGAGGACGCCGGGTGTCTGGTCCAAGACGCGCCGTCGCCCGAAAGGCCTTTCGCGCCGGCCCGGCCGTCGTGTGCGCCGGCTTCGTCGCCATCTGCTGATCTCGCCTTCCAAGGCGGGAACTGGGTTCGGGGCGGGGTTCGCCGCGGCGGAGGACCGCCTCTTGGAGATGGATGCCGTTCGCCACGCCGGTCGCGGCCAGCTCGCGCGGTTCGCGGGCGGGTCGGCCGGGATTCGGGTGATAGACCAGAGCGTGTTCATCGACGCCCCTACACCGAGGCCGACCTCCACCGCCAGGTCGACGATCTGCCGAGGCTCTACGACGCCACGGTCCGCAGGTGGTCGACGATGCGACGAACTACGTCGCCGGAATCAACCCACGTCGACGCGGCCAAGCCCAACCCGACGCGTCGGTCGTCACTGAGCTCCACGGTCGCCGACGCGCGCTCGAGCACACCTTTCCCGGGTCGGCCCGCTCCGCGACTCTACGACCAGTCGCTGAAGACGACCTGGTCCTCGACGCGACTGGCGTCGACGCGAGCGTCCACCACTGCGCGTTGAGACACCCCAGGTCTCGACTTCCGAGACGCTGGTGTCCCGTTTCGGCCGGCGAGTCGGAACAACCGGGTATACGCCGTCAACGCACTCGGATGCCAGACGTCCGAGTTGACCACTGGAGGTCTCTCCGATGCTGCTCCCATCCGTCCCCGCGCTGATCCCCGGCGGCTCCGGCCTCGTCGTCGTGCTGCTCTTCCTCTACTTCGTCCCGACGGCCGTCGCCGTCAAGCGGGCGCATCATCAGTTGCCGGCGATCCTGATCGTCAACGTCTTCCTCGGCTGGACGTTCCTCGGCTGGGTGATCGCCCTCGCCATGGCCTTCACGGCCGTCGACGCGGCGCCGAACAGCCCGGGCACCGGAGCCGCCCCTCCGGGGATCGGCGGTCCGCCGGCCGCGTGACATTGCCTCACGGCTCGTGCGCCGGAGGGTCAGGACCCCCCGGTGCGAGTCCGCGCAACGACGAGGACTACGGCCTGACGAGCCCGCTCGGCGTCGCGATCCCCGAAGTCCGTGACCGGGAACGTCCGATCGCTGCTGGCCGGTGGTGGACGCCCGGCCCTCACCGGCGGGCAGCTCGGCGGCTGAGATCGTCACGGCTGCGCGGCCCGGCCTTGCAGGCCGCCTGCTCGGCGGCTGAGATCGTCACGGCCGCGCCGGCCGGCCTTGCAGGCTGGCCTGCGGGAGAGACACACGCAAGTGTGTCCAACCTCACACACGGCCGCGTCGCCCGGCCCCACAATGGAGCTCCCTACTACTCCGGAAGGAGGTGTGACATGAAGAAGATCTCCATTCGCAAGGCTGCTGCGATCCGGCTGACCGCCGTGTGTACCGGCGGCTACCACTCGTTTCACTTCTAGCATCCCGGCTGGTGCGCGGCCTCGGCCGCGCACCCGCACGTTAACCCATCCCCTGGCGCTTCGTCACATTCCATCCACCGCGCTTCGTCACATTCCATCCACCACGCTTCGCCTCCCATTCCATCCTCTGTGCTTCTTCTCCGATGACCACTGACACACCTTCCAACCCCGCACTCGACCTGCCGCTGGCATTCCACCCGCTGTCGTTCGTCCCCGAGGGCCCAGACGTCCTCGTCGGGCGTCCCGCCAGCGACTCCTACGCCGTGCTGCCGTCCGACGGCGCCGAGTTGCTCAACCGGATGACGGGCGGCATGTCACCGGCGGACGCGGCCGCATGGTACGAGGCGACCTACGGGCAGACGCTCGACATCCACGACTTCATCGTCACCCTCGCCGACCTCGGATTTCTGCGTCAAGACGGCCAGGACCCGGTCCCAGCGGCGGCACCCGTCGGCCTGCAGCGACTCGCCGCAGTCGTCTTCTCCGTCCCGGCGTTCGTCCTCTACGCCGCCGTCCTTCTCGGATACCTCGCGTCCGTGCTCGCCGATCCGCAGCTCGCCCCGAATCCCAAGCACATCTTCGTCACCGACTCCCTCGCCCTGGTCGAGCTTCTCGTCGTCTTCGGCCAGCTCCCGTGGCTCGCCCTCCACGAGGCGGCCCACGTCCTCGCCGGCCGCCGCGTCGGCCTGCCCAGCCGGCTCGGCTTCGGCACGCGCCTGTACTTCGTCGTCTTCGAGACCCGGATGCCCAGCCTCCTGAGCGTCCCGCGCCGCCAGCGGTACCTCGCGTTCGTCGCCGGCATGCTGCTCGACGTCGTCGCGATCAGCGGCCTCGGCCTGCTCGCGTACGCGACGCATCTCGCCGGTGGCCGGTGGAACACGCTCGGCGCCGTCGCGCTGGCCATGGCGTTCCCGATCTGCACGCGGTTCGCCTACCAGTTTCTGCTCTTCCTCGAGACCGACGTCTACTACGTCGTGGCCACCGCACTCGGCTGCTACGACCTCCACGCGGCGACCAAGGCGATCGTCGCCAACCGGATCTGGCGCGTCCTGCGCCGGCCCGACCGGATCCAGAGCCTGGATGCCTGGACCGACCAGGATCGGCGTGTCGCTCGCTCATACGCGCCCTTCTTCGCCGCCGGCGTGGCCGTGATCATCACAGTCGGCGTGTTCGCGATCATCCCCGTGCTGACCGAGATCGCCCGGCTGGCCCGGGTCGCGCTCGCCCAGGGCAGCTCGAGCCCGCGGTTCTGGGACGCCGTCGTGTTCATCAGCCTGAACCTCGCGCAGTTCTCCTTCCTCGCCTACCTGTCATGCCGCACGCGCCTCCAGGTGCGCAGCAAGGCCCGCACAACCACCCCATCGCTCCGAGGAGAGCTCTCATGACCCGATCGGCTCCACATCTCTTTGTCACCGCGACGACGCGGGCCGCGCGCCGGGACACGTTCGGCGCGCTGGCCGCTGCGAAGCTCACCGTGAGCTGCCATGCCCGCCGCCGCGGGCCCTACTCGGGCGTCGGGGACATCCTCGCGACGGTCGTACCAGACGCGCATCGCCGGTGGCCCGAGCTGGTCGACACACACCGCATCGAGCTCCTCTTCGCCGTTCCAGAGCTCGCGGCGATCATCGGTCCGGGCCCCGAGTCGCTCGTGTCGATCACGCCGCACGAGGAGCGCACCCGCTACGCCGGCCACGGGCTCGTCCGGGCCATGTCACAGGGCATCGTCACCTTCCTGATCGCCTACGCCCGCAGATCGCGCGACGCCGACGACGGGCCGTTGACGATCGCGCTCGACGACATCGACGCAGCCGAGTTCACCGAGCAGGAGCTGGCCGGCCTCGTTGTCCGCCGAGCCGATCCCGCCGTCCTGCGGGTCGTCGTCGGCGCCGGGCAGACCCCGCTCCCGGCCGATCTCCAAGCGACTCTCCGGCGGTCGGCCCAGCACGTGGACGCCCCGGCCCCGGCACCCGCCGACGATCACCGAACACCGGCCGAGCTGACCAGCGACTACGTCCTGGCCGACGGAACCAGCGACGACCCCGCCGAGATATCCGCGTACGAAGCGGCCGGCCACGAGCTCCGCGGCCGGCTGCACGACGAGCGGGCCGCCGCACTCGACGCAGAGGCCGACCAGGGACTGCGCCTCGGAGCCATTCCCTATCACCGCGAGCGCGGCACCGACCCGACCGGGGCCGGCCGGCACGCGCTTCGCGCGGCGCTCGAGATCTGCCTGGCCGCCGGCTACTCGGCCGCCATCGTCGACTTCGGCATGCGCGGTCGAGTCCTGTGCGACCCCGTCATCCACCAGCAGGACTACTGCCACTTCACGGCCAAGGCAGCCAGCGCGCTCGTCCCACTCGGCCGGCCGGCCGAATGCGCGGAGCTCTACCACGAGCTTCGGCGCCGGTACGCCCTGCCGCGCGTGCAGATGACCTGCAGCTACGCGATCGCCATCCTCCACACCCGGTTCCTCCGGCCCCGCGACCACGAGACCGCCCTCGAGTGGGCCAACAACGCCCGGGCCCTGGCGAGCATGGAGGACGATCCCGTCGACGGCCCGTACTTCCAGGTCTTCCAGGACAACGGTCTCGCACTGATCGAAATGCATCGCGGCAACCTCGATCGTGCACTCGAGCTCATCGATCGAGGTGTCGAGCGACTCGACCGTGACCTCCCGGCCGATCGCTACCTCGTCCACCGGTCCCAGCTCCTCCACAACAGAGCCCGCCTCCTGCTGGCCCTCGGCCGCCTGGACGACGCCTACGCCGAGTGGACGCGGCTGATCGATTGGGACCCGAACTACTTCGAGTACCACACCGACCGAGCAAATCTCTCGATCCGGCTCGGCGACCTCGTCGCGGCCCTGGCAGACATCGACCGGGCGATCGCAGTCGCGCCGCCCCTGCCCGAGGTCTACTGCACGCGAGCGGACCTTCGCGCCCAGATCGGCGACGCCGAAGGAGCGATGGCCGATCTCGAGGCTCTCCTCGACATGGAGCCGGACTTCGTCCCCGGCCGCCTGCTGCGCTCCACGCTGCGGTTAGCCGCCGGCGACCCGCACGGCGCCGATCACGACGTCCGCGCAGGGCTCGATGTCGACCCGCACGACCCGCGCCTGCTCAGCCAGCTCGCGCTCGTCCAGCAGGCGGCCGGGTCGAACGCCGACGCACTCGAATCGTTCGCCGGCGCCCTCCAAGTCGACCCGGGGTTCATGCCGGCGCTCCTCGATCGAGCGGTCCTCGCGTTCGAAGTCGGGCAGACCGACCTGGCCCTGGATGATCTGACACGAGCGCTCGAGCTCGGCGGCGAGAATGCCGACGTCCTCTTCAACCGCGGCTTCGTGCTCGAGCACGCCCGCCGCTTCGAAGACGCGGTCGACGACTTCACGCGCGCGCTCGCCCTCCCGGACGCCGATCGCCAGGAGCTGATCGCCCACCGCGCGAGCGCTCTGATCGAGCTCGGCCGGCTGACCAGCGCAGCCGACGACATCCGCGCACTCGCCGAGCTCGACCCCGAACGTTCGGGCGCACTCGACGCGATCCTCCGTTCGAGGTTCCGCCGTGCCGCTTGACGCGCAGCGCTTCCGCACGACGTTCTCCGCAGTGCCGACGTCCGTCGCCGTCGTAACGTCGGTCGACGAGGCCGGCCAACCCCACGGCATGACGATCGGCTCACTCTCGGCGCTGTCGCTGACGCCGCCCCTGCTGCTCTTCAGCATCGCCCGCACCGCGGGCGCTCACGCCGCGTTGTGCGACGCCGACCGCTACTGCGTCAGCCTGCTCGCCCAGGGACAGGAAGCCGTCGCGCGCCTCTTTGCCGAACGCGGGGCCGACCGCTTCGCCGAGGACCTCGTCGATTTCGAAGGCCTCCCGGCGATCCCCGGCGCACTCGGCTGGCTGCTGTGCGCTCGCGAGCGGATCGTCGAGGCCGGCGACCACACGATCGCGATCGGACGGGTCGATCGCGCAACGACTCACGATCGGCCACCCCTGCTCTACTGGCGGCGGGCATACCGCGAGCTCGCCGGCCACGCCGTCGCGTAGTTCGACCCGGGCCCTCCGGCCGCAGCATCGATCCAGCACCTGGATACACGCGAGCCGTCCTCGACCGGTCGGCTAGGCTCGCGGGCACGCCGTGCGACCCGATCCGACCGACGAACCGCTGCCAAAGTTGCCGACACTCCCGACCACGCTGCCGCTGATGTCGGTTCCCAACGTCTCCGAAGGCCGCCGGCTCGACACGCTCGACGCGATCGGCCGGGCCTTCGTCGCCGGCGGCGCCCGCCTGCTCGACCGGCATGCCGACACCGACCACCATCGGGCGGTCTTCACCCTCGCCGGAGCTCCCGGCAGCCTGTCGGGCGCCCTGCTCGAAGGCGCCCGGGCCGCCGTCGAGCTGGTCGACCTCGGTGATCCCCGCGGCGTCCATCCCCACGTCGGCGCGATCGATGTCGTCCCGCTCGTCTACCTCGACCCGTCGATGCGCGGCCCCGCGATCGCCGAGGCCCTCGTCACCGCCGAGCTGCTCTCCGACCAACTCGACCTCCCCGTCTTCCTCTACGGCGAGATCGCCGCCGTCGGCCGCACCCGCGCCGAGATCCGCCGCGGCGGCCTCGCCGAGCTCACCCGCCGGATCGCCGACGGCCGACTCCGTCCGGACTTCGGCCCCCACAACGTCCACCCGACCGCCGGCGCCGTCCTCGTCGGCGCCCGGCCCCTCCTCGTCGCCTTCAACCTCGAGCTCGCCCCGCCGACGACCTTCGACGAGGCCCGCAAGATCGCCGGCCTGATCCGCGAGGGCGGCCCGAAGGGCCTTCCCGGCGTACGCGCGATCGCCATCCAGCTCGACTCCCGCGACCGCCTGATCCAGATCTCCTGCAACGTCGAGGACACCCACGCCGTGCCCCTCGCCCGGCTGATCTTCGCGATCCTCGAATACGCCTCGATCGCCGCCGGCGAGCTCGTCGGCCTAGCCCCCCAACACGCCTTCGAAGGCTTCCCCTGGGAGCTCTCGATGCCCGGGTTCGACCCCGCCCGTCACATCCTCGAGAACGCCCTCTCCGCCCCGCCCGAACACCCGGCCAGCCCGTCGGCGCACGAATCCCCAACCATCTAGGCTTCACCCGGATGGCCCAGACCAAGCGCAAGCGCTCCAGCAAGCACCGCGGTAACGCCGCCGGTCAGATCGAGGCCCGCGGCCGCACCGGCCGCAAGCCGACCGGCGTCGAGAAGGGCGGCAAGGCGACCCCCGCCGAGAAGAAGAAGGCCGCCGCCGACGCCCGCCGCGACATCCAGCCGACCTGGCGCAGCGCGTTCACCCGCGCCGTGATCGCCGCCGTCGCCGTCGCCGCGATCTCCGTCGTCGCCTTCCACTACGCCGTCTCCAAGATGGTCGAGCTCCTCCCCGTCGTCCTCGCCGCCTACATACCCCTCGGCTACTACACCGACCTCTTCCTCTACCGCCGCCGCCAGCGCCAGAAGGCCTCCTGAGCCGCCCGTGCTCGACGTCCACAGCTTCACCGTCGGCCCCGTCCAGGAGAACTGCTACATCGTCGGGCCCGCCGGCTCGACTCACGCCGTCCTGATCGACCCCGGCGAAGAAGCCCCCCGCCTGATCGACGCGATCGACCGCCTCGGTCTCACGATCGACGCGATCCTCCTCACCCACACCCACTTCGACCACATCGGCGCCGTCGCCCCCCTCGCCGCCCACACCGGGGCTCCCGTCTGGTGCCCCGAGCTCGAGCGCGAGGTTCTCGCCGACATCAACGCCTACGTCCCCTGGCCGGGCTTCGGCCCCTTCGAGAGCTACGACGCCGACCATCTGATCTCCGGAGGCGAGACCCTCCACCTCGCCGGGCTCGACATCGACGTGATCTTCACCCCCGGCCACAGCCCCGGCCACCTGACCTTCTCGATCCCCGCCGACCACGCCCTCTTCGCCGGCGACGTCCTCTTCGCCGGCTCGATCGGCCGGACCGACCTCCCCGGCGGCCACCTTCCGACCCTGCTCGAGTCGATCGCCCTCCTGCTCGACCGCCACCCCGACGAGGCGACCGTCCACCCCGGCCACATGGGGCTCACCACGCTCGGCGCAGAGCGTGCCACGAACCCGTTCCTCCGCGAGCTCGCGTGAGCTCCCCGACGATCCGGGCTCCCCGCGGCACCTACGACGTCCTCCCCGACCTTGCCGTCCTCCGCGCCGAAGTCGAGCAGACCGCCGCCGAGCTCCTCGAGGCCGCCGGCTACGGCCGGATCGAGACCCCCGCCTTCGAATCCACAGAGCTCTTCTCCCGAGGCGTCGGCCAGTCGACCGACATCGTCCAGAAGGAGATGTACACCTTCGAGGACTCCGGCCACCGCTCCCTCACCCTCCGCCCCGAGGGCACCGCCCCCGTCTGCCGGGCCTACGTCGAGCACGGCATGCACAAGCTTCCCGCCCCCGTGAAGCTCTACTACTTCTCGAACTTCTTCCGCTCCGAGAAGCCCCAGGAAGGCCGCTACCGCCAGTTCTGGCAGGTCGGCGCCGAGGTCCTCGGATCCCACGACCCCGCGACCGACGCCGAATCCATCGTCCTCGCCCACACCCTCCTCGACCGCCTCGGCGCCCGCGGCCTGCGCCTCCGCCTCGCAAGCCTCGGCAGCCCTGCTACGCGGTCCGCCTACACCGCTGACCTGAAGACCCATCTGCGCGACAAATCAGACGAACTCTCCCCCCAGGTGCGTGCGCGAATCGACCTCAACCCACTTCGTGCGTTCGATTCCGATGACCCCGGAACCCGCCGTGTGATGGCCGGCGCGCCCCGCCTGCTCGATCGCCTCTCCCCCGAGGATGCCGAGCATTTCGACGAGGTCAAGGCCCTCCTCGCCGCGGCCGGCGTCCCCTACGAGATCGACTCCACCCTCGTTCGCGGGCTCGACTACTACACGCGGACGCTCTTCGAGTTCTCAAGCGACGCCCTCGGCGCCCAGAGCGGCGTCGGCGGCGGCGGTCGCTACGACGGCCTCGTCGCCCAGCTCGGCGGACCCCCGACCCCCGGCATCGGCTGGGCCGCCGGCGTCGAGCGGATCCTCCTCAGCGCCGGCCGCCAACCCTCCCCGCCGGTCGGCGTCGATCTCTTCGTCGCCTACGAGACCGACCGCCGCCAGGCCTTCCAGACGATGCTCGACGCCCGCCACCATGGACTTCGCGCCCAGATGGAGCTGACCGGCCGCTCGCTCAAGGGCCAGCTCAAGCACGCCGACCGCCTCGGCGCCCGCTTCGTGGCCGTGGTCGACGACGACGGCCTCCAGCTCCGCGACCCCCGCTCGGGAACCCAGGAGCCCGTCGACTCCGCCCAACTGATCGCCCTCCTCCAAGCCGAGGTCCCCTCTTGAAGGCGCCACCCCGCCCGAACGCCTACCGCGACCACTGGTCCGGCCAGCTCTCAGCCGCCGACGTCGGCACCCACGTCCGCCTCGCCGGCTGGGTCAACACCCGCCGCGACCACGGCGGCGTCGTCTTCGTCGACCTCCGCGACCGCTCCGGCCTCGTCCAGCTCGTCTTCCATCCCGACACCGCCCCCGACGCCCACGCCACCGCCCATCAGCTTCGCTCCGAGCACGTCATCAGCGTCTCCGGCACTGTCGTCCTCCGCACCCCCGAGAACGTCAACCCAGCCCTCCCGACCGGTCTGGTCGAGCTCGCCGTCTCGTCGCTCGACCACCTCGCCGCCGCCCAGACCCCACCCTTCCCGCTCGACGAGGACGGTCCCCTCGACGAGACGCTCCGCCTCCGCCACCGCTACCTCGACCTCCGCCGCGACTCCATGCGCACATCCGTCGAGCTCCGCCACGCCCTCGTCGCCGCGATGCGCGCCCACCTCGACGCCCGCGACTTCCTCGAGATCGAGACCCCCATCCTCACCCGCTCGACCCCCGAGGGCGCCCGCGACTTCCTCGTCCCCGCCCGCATGACACCCGGCTCCTTCTACGCCCTCCCGCAGTCGCCCCAGCTCTTCAAGCAGCTCCTGATGATCGCCGGCTACGAGCGCTACTTCCAGATCGCCCGCTGCTTCCGCGACGAGGACCTCCGCGCCGATCGCCAGCTCGAGTTCACCCAGCTCGACATCGAGCTCTCCTTCGTCTCCGAGGACGACATCATCGACCTGATCGAGGGCCTGATGACACACGTCTTCGCCGTCGGCCAGTTCCCGGTCCCCCCGGCCCCCTGGCCCCGGCTCGCCTACGACGACGCCATGCTCCGCTTCGGCTCCGACAAGCCCGACACCCGCTTCGGCCTCGAGATCGTCGATGTGACCGACCTCGTCCGCGGCAGCCAGTTCAAGGTCTTCGAGCGGGTGATCGACGGCGGCGGCGTCGTCCGCGCCCTGAACGCCGGTCCCCGCGAGCTCTCCCGCGCCGAGCAGGACGCCCTCAACCCGATCGTCGCCCGCCACGGCGCCCGCGCCGTCGCCCCGATCTACGTCTCGGCGACCGGCTGGCGCTCCAACCTCGAGAAGTTCTTCTCTCCGGACCAGGTCGCCGCCGTCAACGAGAAGCTCGACGCCAAGCCCGGCGACCTCCTCCTGTTCGTCGCCGACACCCAGCCCGTCGTCGCCGCCTCGCTCGGCGCCCTCCGGCTCGAGCTCGGCGCCCGCTTCGACCTGATCCCCGCCGGTCGCCACGACATCCTCTGGATCGTCGACTTCCCGATGTTCGGCTACAACGACGCCGAACGCCGCTGGGACGCCCTCCACCACCCGTTCACCGCGCCCGCGCCCGCCCACGGCGAGACCGACCTGTCCTTCGCCGACCCCGGGCGTCTCCGCTCCCGCGGCTACGACCTCGTCGTCGACGGCGTCGAGCTCGGCGGCGGGTCGATTCGTACCCACACCCCCGAGATCCAGAGTCAGGTCTTCGCCGCGATCGGGATGGACGAGGCCGAGGCCGAATCCCGCTTCGGCTTCCTCCTCGAAGCCCTCCGCTACGGAGCCCCACCCCACGGCGGCATCGCCTTCGGTGTCGACCGGATCGTCGCGATCATCGCCGGCCACGACTCGATCCGCGAGGTGATCGCCTTTCCCAAGACCGCCAGCGGCTCCGATCCCCTCACCGGCGCGCCCGCACCCGTCGACGAGAAGCAGCTCACCGAGCTCGGGATCCGGCTCGCCCCCACCGCCCCGGTTCGGCCGGCCGGCTGACGGCCTCCTGGGCGGGTCGGGTCGGGTCGGGTCGGGTGGGGTCGGGTCGGGTGGGGTCGGGTCGGGTGGGGCCGGCCACCGTTCAGGTCAAAGGTCGGCGGGACGATCGTCGTCTCGCAGGCCGCCGTCCGCCCGCTGACGCGGAGCCACGCAGCTGCTAATGCCGGCCTGGCCGGCTGCCGATCAGGGCAGTGATGCGGAGAACGTTCTCCCTGATCGCCCTCCTGGCCGTGACCGGGGCCGCCGCCGCGTGCGGCGGCCCACCGGCCTCTCCCGTCGCCCCTGCCTCCGACGCCCCCGGCATCGCCGGTCTACAGCGCGCGATCCAGGACGCTCGCGGCGCGGTCGCGACGAGCCAGCGTGACGCCGCTCGGGCGTCGGGCACCTCAGCCGGGCCGTAGGGCTCCACGGTCGGCCTCTGGGGATGGTCGCTCCGCGCGCTCAACGCGGGCGCGCGAGTGGGCGCGCGCGTGGGTCGGAGTCGGTCGGCCGGAGTCGGTCGGGGGGCGGGGCATGTGATGGACCGGGGTCGTCCCGGGCGGCGGAGGTGGATGGGAGACCTTCTTCGCGAAAGTAGCTGACTGAGTCAGTCAACTACTTTCGTTGGAGAGTCCACTTCTCCACTTCTCCACTTCTCCACTTCTCCACGACGAGTCCCCGCACTCCTCCAAGTGCCGGTTGACCTCGGCGATCACCGCCGCCGACCCGGCCGACCGGCAACACGCCGGCCCCGGCGCCCGCCGTCGACCTCGGTGACCCGGACCACGCTCGCCAGGCCTCGCGCAGTCGCGCCGCGCCGGCCCCCGATCGAACCGGCTGCGCCCCTGCGACGACGGCCTGAGCTGCTACTAATCTGGGATGGCCTTCCGTCTGCCGTTCGACCGCGATCTCAACGACTCACTCCGGCAGACGGCGAGGGACGAACTGGCCGAGGCGGTCCGCCTGTTGCGTGACGACTATCCCGACGATCCGGTGACCGCGGTCCACGAGGCCCGCAAGAACCTCAAGAAGACGCGCGCCCTCCTCAGACTGGCACGACCCGGACTCGACAAGGCCGTCTACCGGCAGGAGAACTCGGCGATTCGCGACGCGGCCCGGCTGATCTCGGGTGCCCGCGACGCCGACGTCATGGTCCAGACGGTCGACCTGCTCGCCAAGCGCGACGACTCCCGCGTCAGCGCCGACGACTTCGCCGACCTCCGGTCCCGGCTCGACGACCATCGACCCGACGCGCCGGCACGGCCGGGCGGGGATCCGCCGGACGGCCCGAAGTCCGACGGCGGCGCCCCAGCCCTCGTCATCGAAGCCCTCACGGACGTGATCGGCCGGATCGACGGCTGGCCGCTGGACTGCGAATGGTCGACGATCGGCCGGGGGATCTCGCGCGCGTACAAGCGCGGCCGGGACGCCTTCGTCGAGGCCGACGTCGATCCGACGACCGACAATCTCCACGACTGGCGCAAGCGCGTCAAGGACCTCTGGTATCACCACCGGCTGCTCGTCGACGCCTGGCCCGACGTGGTCGGCGTCCTGGCCGAGGAGGCCCACCGCCTGTCAGAGCTGCTCGGCGACGACCACGACCTCGGCGTCCTCGCCGAGCGAGTCGCCGGCGACGGCGATGCGGCGTTCCTCGAGCTTGTCGGTGAGGCCCGCGCCGAGCACCTCCGCGACGCTCGCCGGCTCGGCCGCCGGATCTACGCCGAGACCGGAGCGGCCTTCACCACCCGGATCCAGGTCTACCTCCGCTGCGCCGAGGCTGAGGCCGCGCGCGACGCGGGCGTCTGACCGGGATGGCCGACGGCCGCGAGATCGAGCGGAAGTTCCTCGTCCACGAACCCCCCGACGGTTTCGACAGGCACCCGTCCGAGCAGATCGAGCAGGGCTACATCGTCGTCGAGGGGCCATCCGAGGTTCGTGTCCGCCGGCGGGACGGCCGGACCCTGCTGACCGTCAAGGCCGGCGCCGGCCGGGTTCGCGTCGAGGAGGAGTTCGAGATCGACGAGCGCCGCTTCGCCTCCCTCTGGCCGCTCAGCGACGGCCGCCGGGTCGCCAAGACCCGCTACCGGCTGCCGGCCGACGGCGGCCTGACGATCGAGCTCGACGTCTACACCGGCGACCTCGCCGGCCTGACGGTCGCCGAGGTCGAGTTCGACTCCGAGGCCGCCAGCCACGAGTTCCACCCGCCGGATTGGTTCGGCCGGGAGCTGACCGACGACCACCGCTACGCCAACCGGACACTCGCCGTCGACGGCGTGCCCGAGTCGTGACGCTCGCCGACCACGTCAACCACCCCCGCGGCCGCGGCCTGATTCCAGATCGCTCGCACACCGGCGCGGCCGGTGGGGCGGCCTGCGGAGACGTCATCAGGATCTCTTTGACGGTGACCGGCAACCTGATCACCGCCGCGGGCTTCGACGCGTCCGGGTGTGGCTCGGCGATCGCCGCCGGCAGCGCCGTCGTCAGCCTGGTCTCCGGGCGTCCCCTGCTCGACGGCGCCCGGATCGGACCCGACCAGATCGCCGCGGAGCTCGGCGGCCTGTCGCCGGCCAAGCGCCACGCGGCCGACCTCGCGGCCGACGCCCTCCACCGGGCGCTCGGCGCCGCCGCGCGGGCCGACGCCCGCCTGCCGGCGGATCCCGACCGGACGCTGGTCGCGATGAGCGGCGGCGTCGACAGCGCCGTCGCCGCCCTGCTCGCCGGTCCGGCGGCCGTCGCCGTCACGCTCGAGCTGTGGTCTGACCCGGCGAACGACGGCGAGCGGAGCTGCTGCTCGCCGCAGGCCGTCCGTGGTGCCCGCGAGCTCGCCCACGGCATCGGCCTGCCGCACTTCTCGCTCGACCTCCGGGCCGAGTTCCGCGCCGGAGTCGTCGACCCGTGGCTGGCCGATCACGCGGCCGGGCTGACTCCGAACCCGTGCGTCCGCTGTAACGGCGACGTCCGCCTCGACGAGATGCTCGACCTGGCCGGCCGCCTCGGCGCCGGCCGCCTCGCCACCGGCCACTACGCCCGGATCCAGGACGGCCTGCTCAGGGTGGCGGTCGACCCGACCAAGGATCAGAGCTACATGCTGGCCGGCCTGGCGACCGACTCGATCGCCCGCCTCGACTTTCCGCTCGGCGCGCTGCGCAAGGACGCCGTCCGCGAGCTGGCCCACGACGCGGGCCTGCCGGTCGCCCGCAAGCCCGACTCACAGGATCTGTGCTTTCTCGCCGGGACCGGACGCGCGGCCTTTCTCGCCAAGCACGGCATCGACGCCGCCCGTCCCGGCCCGATCGTCGACCGCTCAGGTCGCCGGGTCGGCCGCCATCGGGGCCAGCGCGAGTACACGGTCGGCCAGCGGCGGGGGCTCGGCGTCGGCGGGGGGGAGCCGCTCTACGTGCTCGAGAAGATCGCCGACACGGTCGTCGTCGGCCGCCGGGCAGAGCTCGAGACCCGGCGGGTCACGCTTCGCGACACCGTCCTCCACCGGCCGGTGTTCGATTCGGTCAGGCTCCGCTACCGCCAGCGCCCGCTGGCCTGCCGGGTTCGGTGTGGACCCGACGAGGCCGGCCTGCTCGAACTCGACCTGCTCGAGCCGGCATCCGGCGCGGCGCCCGGACAGCTCGGCTGCCTGATGGCCGGTGATCTCGTGGTCGGTCACGGGACGATAGCCTGATGGCCGGTCGGCGAGCTATCGTCCGACGGCATATTTGGTCGACCCCAACGCGACCCACCGGCCCGCAACTCCCGCGGGACGACGGTGTTTGGGGGTCGAGTCGAAACAAAACGGACGGAGGCGGTAGTTGATGAAGGATCTGAAACGCAACGCAACCAAGTGCCTGGCGCTCGGCGCCGCACTCGGGATCGGCGTCGCGCCGGCGGCCGTCGCCGCCGCGAAGACGGTTGTCCCCAAGAAGGGCGCGGCCTTCGTCGGCACGAGCACGCAGAAGTCCGGCAACCTCGGCCTCCCCCTCGACCTCCGCGTCTCACCGACCGGCACGACGATGGGCCGCTTCGACATCGAATGGACTTCGACCTGCCAGGGCACCGGCGGACAGGGTTCCTACGGCGGCCTGTCGGTCACCCTGAACAAGAAGATCACCAAGGGCGTCTTCACGGACACCAGCACGTTCTCCAAGGCCTTCAGCAACGGCGACAAGGGTGCCTTCGTCACCAAGCTCTACGGCAAGTTCACCAATCCGCTCAGAGCGGCCGGGACGTTCCGCGTGACAGTCATCATCACCGACGGAACCACCGGCGCGACGGTCGACAGCTGCGACAGCGGCGTCGTCACCTGGGTCGCGACGAACTAGTCCTCGAGCAGGCCGCCGTACCGGATACGCCAGGCGGGGAATTCGCCCCGCCTGTCCGCACGCGGCCGGCCGGGTCCTGGCCCCCTTTCCGGGGGTGCTACGGCCGGGGGGCGTACCGGCAGTGAAGCATCAGGTCGTTGCCGTCGGGGTCGGTGAAGAAGGCCGTGTGGCAGACGCCCGTATCGAACGTCTCTCCGGAGAACTGGATGTCCTTGGCCTCGAGCTCGGCCCGCGCGGCGCCGACATCGTCCACGTGGAGCGCGAGCACGTTGGGGGGTCGGGGGTTCTCCGGCAGGTCCGCCGGGACGGCGGTGCGCCGGAGCGCGTTGCACGGCAGCCCGGCCGGATCGCCGCGATCGAGGTGTGTGTGCGCGCGAAAAACGAACACGAACGCTGTTCGTTTACGAACGCCGTTCGTCTGGCCGCCACGACCGCCACACTCTCCCCACGCTCGCTTGGGTGCCCGCCCCGACCGGCACACTCGTGAGTCAGTCAACCACTTTCCTCGAGAGGCCCCCCATCCTCCACCGCTCGCACCGCGCCCGCACCCGCCCCGCACCCGCCCCGCACCCGCGCCCGCGCCCGCGCCCGCACCCGCCCCGCGCCCGCGCCCGCACCCGACCCCCCGCGGAGCGTCCTCCTCCCTTGGCCGACCCGCCCGACTCGCAGCTAACCTCCAGCCATGCGCACCGACGAGATCCGCCAGCGTTTCCACGAGTTCTTCGTGGAGCGCGGCCACCTGCTGATCCCGTCAGGGTCGCTCGTTCCGGTGGCCCACGACCCGTCGGTCCTCCTCACGACGGCCGGGATGCAGCCGCTCAAGCCGTACTTCCTCGGCCAGGAGCAGCCGCCCGGCAAGCGGCTGACGAGCGCGCAGAAGTGCTTCCGGACGGTGGACATCGACGTCGTCGGCACGACCGCCCGACACCTGACGTTCTTCGAGATGCTGGGGAACTTCTCGGTCGGTGACTACTTCAAGCAGGGGGCGGTCGAGTTCGCGTGGGAGCTCTCGCTGAACGGCTTCGGCCTCGACCCCGAGCGGATCTGGATCACGGTCTTCGAGGGTGACGAGGGGCTGGGTATCGACGCCGACGAGGAGGCGATCGACGCGTGGCTCGGCGTCGGCGTCCCGCGCGAGCGGATCGTCGCGTGCCCACGCAGCGAGAACTTCTGGCAGGCGGGGCCGACGGGGCCATGCGGTCCGTGCTCTGAGCTCTACCTGGACCGGGGCGTCGAGTTCGGCCTGCCCGAGGACCTCCCGGGCGGGGAGAACGAGCGGTTCCTGGAGTACTGGAACCTCGTCTTCATGCAGTTTGACCAGAATCCGGTCGACAGGCTGACGCCGCTGCCGGCGAAGAACATCGATACGGGCCTCGGGCTCGAGCGGATGGCGGCGATCATGCAGAACGTCCCGTCGGTCTTCGAGACGGATCAGCTCAGGCCGCTGATCGAGCTGGGAGAGTCGCTGTCGGGCCGCGCGTACGGGGTCGACCAGCCGACCGACCGGGCGCTGCGGATCCTGGCCGACCATTCGCGGGGGATGAACTTCCTGATCGCGGACGGGGTCGTGCCGTCGAACGAGGAGCGGGGCTACGTGCTGCGGCGGGTGATGCGCCGGGCGATCCACCAGGGCCGGACGCTGGGCCTCGAGCCGGGCTTCCTGGCGGGCTACGCGGACGTCGTACGCGAGCAGATGGGGGGGATCTACCCGGAGCTGATCGAGCAGCGGGCGTCGATCGACAAGTGGCTGGCGTCCGAGGAGGAGAGCTTCGGGCGGACGCTCGACCAGGGCATGCGGACCCTGGGTGAGCTGATCGAGCGGGGGCGGGAGTCGGGGGCGGTCCCGGCGGGCGAGGCGTTCCGCCTGCACGACACGTTCGGCTTCCCGTTCGAGCTGACGAAGGAGCTGCTCGCGGAAGAGGGATTGGCAGTTGACGAGGACGAGTTTGACCAGTTCATGGCAGACCAACGCAGGCGCTCACGCGCAGGGGCGCGGGACTCGGGCGGGGATCCGCGGGCGGCAGCACTGGCGTTCTCGGGGGCGACGGACTTCGCGACGAACTTCGTCGGCTACCAGACGCTCGAGCAGTCGACGACGGTCGGGGCGGTCGACGCGCCGTCGGGAAACGGCCGGACGGGCGTTCTGATCAAGCTGGCGGACTCGCCGTTCTACGCGGCCGGCGGGGGGCAGGTCTCAGACGGCGGGGTGATCGAGTGCGTCGAGGGGGACTGCCGGGCGAGCGTCGCGGAGGTGATCCGCCTCGGCGAGGACCAGGCGGTCGTGGCGGTCCTCGAGCAGGGCGAGCTGCACGCGGGCGAGCGCGTCGTCGCGCGGGTCGACCGGGTCGCGCGGCATGCGACGGAGTGCAACCACACGTCGACCCACCTGCTCCAGGCGGCGTTGCGGCGGCGGCTGGGGAGTCACGTGCACCAGATGGGCTCCTACGTCGGGCCCGACAAGCTGCGCTTCGACTTCAGCCACTCGCAGGGCCTGACGGTGGAGGAGTTGCGGGACGTCGAGGACCAGGTCAACACGTGGATCTCCGAGAACCACCGGGTCCGGCCGATCTCGACGACGCTGAAGGAGGCGAAGGCGCTGGGGGCGATGGCGCTGTTCGGTGAGAAGTACGGGGAGATCGTGCGGATGGTCGAGGTCGGGGACGGGGACTTCAGCCGGGAGCTCTGCGGCGGGACGCATGTCCGCTCGACCGGGGAGATCGGCGTCCTGCGAATCGTCTCGGAGACGTCGAGCGCGGCGAACGTCAGGCGGATCGAGGCGTTGAGCGGGCCGCCGGGGGTGGCGTTGCTGCGCCGCCACGACGAGCTCCTCCACGAGCTCGCGGGAGAGCTGCGAGCCCGCCCGGAGGGCGCGCTCGACGCATTGCGAGCGCGGGAGACCGAGCGGCGTGCGCTGGCCCAGGCCGCGCGGTCGGGAGGTGGGAGCGCAGGCCGGGTCGATGTCGAGGAGCTCGCGGGTCGGGTCGAGCAGGTCGACGGCGCCGGCGTCCTGGCGAGCGTGGTGGTCGCCGCGGACGAGAAGGCGCTGCTCGGGATCCTCGATCGGGTCAAGCCGAAGCTCGGGGACGCGGCGATCGTGCTGGGCGCCGAGAGCGGCGGCCGGGCGCTCTTCGTGGCGAGCGTCTCGCCGAGCCTGGTCGAACGCGGCGTGAAGGCCGGCGCGATCGTCAAGGTGGCCGCGCAGCTGGCCGGCGGCGGCGGTGGCGGCCGGGACACGATGGCGCGGGCCGGAGGACGCGACGGGGCGAAGGTCGGCGCGGCGATCGACGCCGCCCGGGCGGCGGTCCGGGCGGCCCTCGCGGGCGCGGCGTAGCAGCGGGTGCGGGTTCTCGCGCTGGACTATGGGAGCGCCCGCTGCGGGTGCGCGGTGTGCGACCCGACGCAGACGATCGTCACGCCGATCGAGCACATACTCGCCCCGGGCACCCGGCGGGGGCTGGCGAGGATCGCGGAGCTCGTCGGTGTGCGGGAGGTCGATCGTGTCGTCGTCGGGCTGCCGCTGTCCCTGCGCGGCGGCGACAGCGCGCAGACGGTCGAGGCCCGGGAGTTCGCCGCGCGCCTGGCAAAGCGGCTGGGGGAGGGTGTGGCGGTCGAGCTCTACGACGAGCGGCTGACGACCCGGCTGGCACAGCGGGACCCGAGCTCGCGGGCGAGCGAGGACTCACGGGCGGCGGCTCACCTCCTGCAGAGCTGGCTCCAGGCCCAGCGCCCGGTCGAGCGCTGAGCGGGAGCACTCGATTCCCGCAAGGAGCAGGGATGGTCTAGGCTGACGGCGAGCGGGCAGCGCGACCCGCGACCTGCCATGAGTCCGTCACGCAAGGGAGATCCCGGGGGCAGCCGCACGGCCGAGCAGCGCGAGCGCGATCGGCGTGAGCGGGAGCGGCGGCGCGCGCGACGCGAGGGAGGCGGCGGCGCGGGCGACGAAGGGCATTTCGACATCCTCGCGTCGGACTTCGACCCGACCGTGTCGCGACCGCCGGACCTCGACTGGCCGATGGCCGCCCCGCCTGTCGCGTCGGTGCTCGACCCGCGGCTCTCGCCACAGCCCGACGTCAACTGGCCCCTCGAGGTTCCGGGCCCCGCCTACGACCCGCACGCCGCGTACGACCCGCACGCCGCGTACGACCCGCAGGCGGCGTACGACCCGCATGCCGCCTACGCCCCGGATGACGAGGGCGCCCCTCACGACCCCCACGTGGCCTACGACGAACAGGCCGCCCATCAGCCGGGCCAAGACTACGTCGCGCACGCAGCCGAGCCGCACCCAGGCTACGCCGGACCGGATGTCGGGGAGCCGGACCCGGGCCACGAACCGGGCCGGTCGTCCGCGGGACGTGGTGGGCGACGCGGCCTGGCAGGAAGACTTCCGTCGATTTCGGTGCCGGCCGGTCGGCCGTCGCTGCCGCAGGGGCTCAAGCTGGGCGGGGTCAACGGACTCGGCGGACGCCTGTCGGGGCTTCGCGGCGGGCGGAGAGCCGCGGATCCGGACGAGGCCGGGACGGAGGAGCCTGTCGACCGCGAGCGGTCGAGCTCAGCGCGGCGAACCCCGATTGCCCGGGGTGCGACGCCGCGAGCCCCGTTGCGCCGGCGCGTGCCCACGGCGGGCGGGACCTCGGCCAGCCGCGCCGGTAGCCTGCGCGAGTCGCTTGACCGGAGAACCCCACGACGGAGCCCGATGTCCGACCGCAGATCGACAGATCGCAGAGCCGGCCTGCCGCGCAGTCCACGCGGGCGGATCGGTGCGATCGCGGCGCTGATCGGCGTCGTGGTCGTGCTGTGGTTCCTCTTCTCGCTGTTCCAGCCGCTGAAGGGGAGCGGGCACGGGCAGGTCGACGTCGTGATCCCGGCGGGCGCCGGGACGAGCGCGATCGGATCGCTGCTGGCCAAGGACCACGTGATCTCCTCGGCCTTCTTCTTCAAGCTTCGCGCGGAGCTCTCGGGCAAGCGCGGCAAGCTCGAGTCGGGGCGGTACGTGCTCCGCCAGGGGATGAGCTACGGCGCGGCGCTCAGCGCGCTGACCGGCGCGGCGGCCCAGCCGGCGGTGACGCTGAAGGTGACGATCCCAGAGGGCTTCTCGCGGGTCGAGATCGCCGCGGTGGCCAAGACGGCAGGAGTGCTCGGCGACTACGTCGCGGCGTCTGCCCACTCACACGTCCTCAAGCCGACGAGCTTCGGCGCGAAGTCCTCGGTCCACTCGCTCGAGGGCTTCCTCTTCCCGGACACCTACGACCTGCTGCCGGGCGACCCGGTCAGCAAGCTCGTCAACGAGCAGCTCGTCGCGTTCAAGCAGAACATCGCGAAGGTCAACCTGGCGGCAGCCAGGCACGTGAACCTGTCGACCTACGACGTCGTGACGATCGCATCGATGGTCGAGCGTGAGGCGCAGGTCCCGCGGGAGCGGCCGCTGATCGCGGCGGTGATCTACAACCGCTTGAAGGCGAACATGCCGCTGGGAATCGACGCGACGCTCCGCTACGCGCTCAACGACTTCACCAAGCCGCTGACCGCCTCACAGCTGGCTCGCAACTCGCCGTACAACACCCGCCTCCACCGGGGCCTTCCGCCGACGCCGATCGGCAACCCGGGCCTCGCCGCGCTGCAGGCGGCGGCGCACCCGGCGAAGGTCTCCTACCTGTACTACGTGGTCAAGCCGGGAACCTGCGGAGAGGACGCCTTCTCGAGCACGTTCGCGCAGTTCGAGAAGGACTCGGCCAGGTACAACAACGCCCGGAACGCCGACAACGGCCGGTCTCCGACGACGTGTAGTGGATAGCCCCGGGCCGGGTGCCCGGCAGGCGGTCGTGGCGCCCAGGCGCCTGGGCGTGCTCGGCTGGCCCGTCGCCCACAGCCGCTCGCCGGCGATGCACCGGGCGGCGTTCGCGGCGCTGGGCCTCGAGGGATGGTCCTACCAGCTGCTTCCGGTCGCGCCGGACCAGTTCTCGGAGACGGTCCGGGCGCTCGGCGGCGCGGGGTTCGTCGGCGCCAACGTGACCGTGCCCCACAAGGCCCGCGCGCTGGCCGTGGCCGACCGGGCGAGTCCGGCGGCGCGGGCGATCGGGGCGGCGAACACGCTGAGCTTCAGCCGGGAAGGGGAGATCACCGCGGAGAACACCGATGCCCCCGGCGTGCTCGACGCGCTCGGGCGCGACCCGGCTGGGATGTCGGCGCTGGTGATGGGGGCGGGGGGGAGCGCCCGGGCGGTGGTCTGGGCGCTGCGGGAGGCCGGGGCGAGCGTGTCGGTGTGGAATCGGACGCCCGCGCGGGCCCGCGAGCTGGCGGCCGAGCTCGATGTGCGGGCCGTCGATCGCGCGCTCCCGGCCGATCTGCTCGTCAACTGCACGACGGTCGGTCTGGACGCGTGTTCGATCAAGGACTCGAATGGGCTCAGGAATTTGCCCGTCGCGGCCGATGAACTGTCCGAGTATGGCTACGTGGTCGACCTCGTATACAGCAAACGTCCAACGCCGCTCGTGCGAGCCGCCGAGGAGCGCGGCCTGGAGACGGTCGACGGGCTCGAGATCCTCGTCCGCCAGGGCGCACGGAGCTTCCGCATATGGACAGGGATAGACGCGCCGCTCGCGGCGATGCGCAGGGGAGCCAGAGATGAACGAGGGAAGGATCACATATGAGCGCCAGGGCCGTCTGAGGGCGGTGCCGGCGGACGGCGCCCCGCTCGAGGGGGCGCTGGCCCTCGAGGAGGACCAGGCCTGGAACGGCGTGATCGCCCCGACCAGGCGGGGAAGCTCGAACCGCTTCCTGACGGATGTGATCGTCGAGCTCGGTCTGTGCAGCCGCGAGCGCGTGGACGAGGCGATCGGCGCGGCCAAACGGGCCGGGACGACGCCGGAGCAGGTCCTCGTCGCGGGGGCGGCCCTCACGCCGGACGGCCTCGCGCGGGCAGTCGCCGAGCGCTACGGCCTGGATTTCATCGACCTGAGCGTGTTCAGCGTCGACATGACGGCGGCCAACCTCGTCAACATCACGGCGGCCAAGCGCTACGAGGCGCTGCCGGTCGGGTTCGTCGACCAGCGGACCCTCCTCGTCGCGATGGCCGACCCGGCGAACGTGGTCGCGATCGACGACATCTCGATCATGACCGGCTACGAGGTGCGCCAGGCGGTCGCGACACACGAGGACATCCAGTCGGTGATCTCGCGGCTCTCGCGCTTCGGCGATGTCGTCCAGTCGTCGGCGGACGCCGATGAAGCGGTCGAGGTCGTCGACCTGCGGGAGTCGGCCGACGACGCGCCGATCGTGCGCCTCGTCCACCAGCTCGTCGGCCAGGCCGTCGAGGCCGGGGCCTCCGACCTGCACCTCGCGCCCGACGGCCAGGACCTTCGCGTGCGCCTGCGCATCGACGGCGTCCTCTCAGAGCTGACGACGATCCCGCGGCGGATGACGGCCGGCGTCGTCTCGCGGATCAAGATCATGGCCGAGCTGGACATCGCCGAGCGGCGGATCCCCCAGGACGGGCGGGTCGGCCTGACCGTCGACGGGCACCACGTCGACCTGCGGATCGTCACGCTGCCGACCGTCCACGGCGAGGGCGTCGTGATGCGGATCCTCGACAAGGACGCGGTCGTCATGGACATGGAGACGCTCGGCATGGCGACGGGCGAGCGGGAGCGCTTCGAGCGGGCCTTCAGGCAGGCGTACGGCTGTGTGCTGGTGACCGGGCCGACCGGCTCGGGCAAGTCGACGTCGCTGTACGCGGCGCTGACGACGCTGAACACGAAGGAGAAGAACGTCATCACGATCGAGGATCCCGTCGAGTACGAGCTCTCGGGTGTGACCCAGATCCAGGTCAACGCGAGGTCCGGCCTGACCTTCGCGACCGGTCTGCGGTCGATGGTCCGGGCGGACCCGGACGTGATCATGGTCGGCGAGATCCGTGACCGGGAGACCGCGCACATCGCGATCGAGTCGGCCCTGACCGGCCACCTCGTGCTCTCGACGCTCCACACCAACGATGCCCCGACGGCGCTCACCCGGCTCGTCGAGATGGGGATCGAGCCCTTCCTCGTGGCGTCGGCGATCGACTGCGTCGTCGCCCAGCGTCTGGTCAGGACGCTCTGCGCCCACTGCAAGCGGCGGATCATCCTGCCGGCCGAGACGCTGCGGGAGTACGGCTACCACGCGGCCTTCGACGTCGAGGCGTACGAGCCGGTCGGCTGCAAGCACTGCGGCCAGTCGGGCTACAAGGGCCGGACCGGGATCTACGAGGTGATGAGCGTCACCTCAGAGGTCCGCTCGCTGACGATCGAGCGGCGATCGACGGACGAGATCGGGGAGATGGCGAGCTCCCAGGGAATGCGTCGCCTGAAGGACGACGGTCTCGAGAAGGTCAAGCAGGGCCGCACGTCGATTGCCGAGGTCGCGCGGGTCTGCGGCACGGGCCTGGCCGGTTGATTGCCGCTTCATTTTGTTCACGAGCCTGCCGATAGAGGGGTTGAGATGTCAATTGACTTTGCTGATGTACTGATGGAGGTGATCGGCCGCCGTGCGTCCGATCTGCACATTGCCGCCGGCGCGCGGCCGACTGTCCGCGTCCGTGGCCACCTCGTCGCGCTGACCGACTTCCCGGTCCTCTCGCCGGAGGACACCCGGGAGATCGTCTACTCGATCCTCTCGGGCGAGCAGCGCCGGCGGCTGGAGAACGACCTCCAGCTCGACTTCGCCTACGTGATCCCCGATCAGGCCCGGTTCCGCGTCAACGCGTACTTCCAGCGCTCGGCGCTGGGTGCGGCGTTTCGCCTGATCCCGACCGACCTGACCTCGATCGACGATCTCGGTCTGCCGCCGGTCGTCCACGAGCTGACCCGCAAGCCACGCGGCATCGTCCTCGTGACCGGGCCGACCGGCTCCGGCAAGTCGACCTCGCTGGCGGCGATGATCGACGAGATCAACGCGACTCGCGAAGAGCACATCATGACGATCGAGGACCCGATCGAGTTCCTCCACAGTCACAAGCGGTGCATCGTCAACCAGCGGGAGCTGGGGACGGATGCGACGAGCTTCGCCTCGGCCCTCAAGTCGGCCCTGCGCCAGGACCCGGACGTGATCCTGGTCGGCGAGATGCGCGACCTCGACACGATCGCGACGGCGCTGACCGCGGCCGAGACCGGCCACCTGGTGTTCGCGACGCTGCACACCTCGGACGCGCCGCAGACGATCGACCGGATCATCGACGTCTTCCCGGCCGAGCAGCAGAACCAGATTCGCGTCCAGCTGTCGGTCGCCCTCCAGGGCGTGATCACGCAGCAGCTTCTGCCGACGGCCGACGGGGCCGGCCGGGTCGCCGCCTGCGAGGTGCTGATCCCGACGCCGGGGATCCGCAACCTGATCCGCGAGGGCAAGATCCACCAGATCACGTCCTTCATGCAGACCGGCTCGGCAGCCGGGATGCAGACGATGGACGGGGCGCTGGCCAGCCTGGTGCGGGCGGGCACGATCACGCAGAAGCTCGCCGAGAGTCGTTCGTCCACCCCCGAGGAGCTCAAGCGCCTGCTCGGCGCGACGGTTCTGGCTGCATAGGAGACCGCAATGAGCACGTATCTCTTCAAGGCGATGGACATGGCCGGCGCGCCGATGCGCGGCAATGTCGAGGCCGAAACCAAGCAGGCGGTCTCAGACCAGCTCAAGGCGCGCGGGCTGGTCGTGCTCGAGATCGCCGAGAAGCACGTCTCGCGCGAGCTCAACCTGACCGTCTTCGAGCGGGTCACGCTGAGCGACCTGGCCGTGATGTCTCGGCAGCTGGCGACGATGGTCTCCTCGGGAATGACGATCCTCCGGGCGCTCTTCGTGCTCGAGGAGCAGACCGAGAACAAGAAGCTGCTGGCGACGCTGGTCGCCGTGCGCAAGGACGTCGAGGCCGGGCTGGCGCTCAGCCAGGCGCTCGCCCGTCACCCGAAGATCTTCAGCCCGCTGTTCGTATCGATGGTCCGGGCCGGGGAGATCGGCGGTGTGCTCGAGGACTCCCTGCTGCGGATCGCCGACCAGCTCGAGAAGGAGGACGCGCTGAACCGGCAGGTCCGCTCGGCGATGGTCTACCCGAGCGTCGTGGTCAGCGTCGCGCTGATCGTGATGATCGCACTTGTGGTCTACGTCGTGCCGGTCTTCGCGGGCGTGCTCAAGCAGTTCGCGACGACGGCGTCGGGGGCGAAGCTGCCGCTGATGACGCAGGTCACGGTCGACTTCTCACACGACATCATCGGCTACTGGTACGTCTTCATCATCGCGATCGCCGCGACGGTCACGGCCTTCATCAAGTGGAAGAAGTCGAAGACCGGACGCGTCCAGTGGGATCGCCTGCGGCTGCGGATCCCGTTCAAGATCGGCGACATCGTCCAGAAGATCGCGATCGCCCGGTGGGCACGGACCTTCTCGGCGCTGACCTCGGCCGGCGTGCCGCTGCTCGAGGCGCTCGACATCACGGGCAAGAGCGCGGGCAACGCGGTCGTGACCAAGGCGATGTCGGACGTGATCGTCTCGGTCAAGGCCGGCGGGACGATCGCCGCGCCGCTCAAGGACGCGCCGGTCTTCCCGACGATGGTCAGCCACATGGTCGGCGTCGGCGAGTCGACGGGTGAGCTCGACACGATGCTGACGAAGATCGCCGAGTTCTACGAGGACCGGGTCGCCGCGTCGGTCAAGGCGCTGACGTCGATCCTCGAGCCGATCATGATCTGCGTGATCGGTGGGATGGTCGGCTTCATCGTGATCGCGATGTACCTCCCTCTGTTCAAGGTCTACGACCAAGTCCAGTAGCCGGCGCTGTTGCCCTCGTTGTGGCCCGGTTTCTGGCGCGAGATTCGCCTGCAAATCGGCATCTTTCGGTAGGCGTTCAGAGGGGTCAGGGGGACATAACTCGCCAGCGTCGAATCCCGGGGTGTGGAGCGGGCGGATGCAGCGGCGATTTATGACGCGGGGCGCGAGGTCGTCATCGAGGTTCTGTTGCGGATGGATCGCCAGATCG